>NZ_CP016761.1:2027730-2703640 GCF_001642935.1 Fictibacillus arsenicus | reverse complement strand
GACTTCAGGACCAGGTGCTACCAACCTTGTAACCGGCATTGCTGATGCCATGATTGATTCCATCCCTCTTGTTATCTTTACAGGGCAAGTGGCTACAAAAGTAATTGGAACTGATGCTTTTCAAGAAGCGGATATTGTAGGGATTACGATGCCGATCACAAAGCACAATTATCAAGTGCAAAAGGCGGAAGATCTGCCTCGGATCATGAAAGAAGCCTTTCATATTGCGAACACTGGCAGAAAAGGACCTGTGTTAATCGATATACCAAAAGACATCGCAGTAAATAAAGCGCCTTTAAAAGAGGTTTCAGACATTCATCTGCCCGGTTATCAGCCGACTTTGAAGCCAAACATCCTCCAAGTAAAAAGGCTGAACGAAGCTTTGCAGATGTCTAAGAAACCTGTTCTCCTTACAGGAGCAGGTGTACTTGCTGCTAATGCCGAGGAAGAGCTTTTAGCCTTTGCGGAATATCATCAGATTCCTGTTGTTCAAACACTGCTTGGACTTGGAGGTTTCCCGGCAGATCATCCTTTATGCTACGGAATGGCCGGTATGCATGGCACATATGCAGCAAATATGGCGCTCTATGATTGCGATCTTTTAATAGGTGTTGGTGCTAGATTTGATGACAGGTTAACTGGAAATCTAGAGCATTTTGCTAAAAAAGCGGTGGTTGCCCATATCGATATCGATCCCGCGGAGATCGGAAAAAATGTACCGACAGAGTTACCTATTGTAGGGTGTGCCAAAGAAACCTTGACTGCTTTAAACCAGACATGCGGTGAAAAAGGCAATTCGAACGAATGGGTGATACAGCTTTCAAAATACCGAAGCGAGCTTCCACTCATGTATAAAACTAATGATAAAGAATTAAAACCCCAAAAATTAATGGAAATTTTACACGAAGTTACAAAAGGAGCTGCGATCGTTTCGACAGATGTTGGACAGCATCAGATGTGGGCAGCACAATATTATACGTTTTCAACTTCAAACAGATGGATTACATCTGGAGGATTAGGAACGATGGGCTTTGGCTTTCCAGCCGCAATAGGAGCAAAAGTAGGAAGACCAGATCTTCCAGTAGTCGCCGTTGTAGGAGACGGAGGATTCCAGATGACTCTGCAGGAATTGGGTGTTCTGCAGGATTGGGAACTGCCTGTAATTGTAGTAATTGTTAACAATAAATCACTCGGTATGGTCCGGCAATGGCAGGAGATTTTTTACGAAAAAAGATACTCACATTCTCTCCTTGATATTCAGCCTGATTTTGTAAAACTTGCATCAGCATATGGGATTGAAGGCAGGCGTGCTGAAAACGAAGCTGAGGTAAGGGAGGCATTAGAGGCTGCACTTTCTTCAAACAAACCTTTCGTATTAGATTGCGCAGTATCGGCTGATGAAAATGTATATCCAATGATTGCTCCAGGAAAAGGACTTCACGAAATGATTGGAGTGAGAGGATGAGGCGTATTATTTCTGCAACAGTGTTAAACGAAAGCGGTGTTCTGAATCGCTTAACCGGTTTGCTTACAAAAAGGCAATTTAACATCGAAAACATTACAGTCGGACATACGGAGGATCCTGCCGTTTCAAAAGTGACTTTAACAGTTTGGGTAGAGGATGACAGAAAAGCCGAACAGCTGGTTAAACAGCTTCATAAGCAGATCAATATTTTAAAAGTCCGTGATCTCACAAATATGGCTCTTGTTTCAAGAGAACTGGCACTTATTAAAGTATTAACCACTCCGGATACACGAAGTGAAATAAAAATGCTGATTGAACCATTCAGGGCTACAGTTCTCGATGTTTCATTAGAGAACGTTACGCTCGAAGTAACCGGAGACAGTGAAAAAGTAGATGCACTGATAGAACTGCTTCGTCCTTATGGAATTAAAGAGATTTCAAGAACTGGCATAACAGCTATTCCAAGAGGAACGCAAAAGAAAGTTTTAGAGCTTCACCCCTATTCTATTATGTAAAGGAGACTATTAAAAATGGCTAAAGTATATTACGAAAACGAACTATCAAATGATGTATTAAAAAATAAGAAGGTAGCAGTAGTTGGTTATGGTTCACAAGGGCATGCACACGCACTGAACTTAAAAGACAGCGGATATGATGTTGTAGTTGGTGTCCGAGAAGGAAGATCTTTTGATGAAGCAGTAAAAGACGGATTTGAAGTATATCCCGTTCGCGAGGCTGCTCGTCTAGCCGACGTTGTTATGGTATTGCTTCCGGATGAAAGACAGCCTGAGGTATATAAAAATGAAATATTGCCGGAGCTTTCTCCAGGAAATGCTCTCGTATTTGCACATGGATTCAATGTTCATTATCACCAAGTTGTACCACCTGAAGGTGTGGATGTGTTCTTGGTTGCCCCTAAAGGTCCGGGACATCTAGTACGCAGGACTTTTGAAGCGGGTGAAGGTGTACCTGCATTGTTTGCGGTTTACCAAGACGCTACAGGAACTGCTAGAGAAACTGCTCTTTCTTACGCAAAAGGCATTGGTTCAGCTCGTGCTGGTGTTTTGGAAACAAGCTTTCAGGAAGAAACCGAAACAGATTTATTTGGAGAACAGGCTGTTCTTTGCGGCGGATTATCTTCACTAGTAAAAGCGGGGTTTGAAACACTTACAGAAGCAGGATATCAGCCAGAGGTTGCTTACTTCGAATGTCTGCATGAGTTAAAGCTCATCGTTGACCTTATGTATGAAGGTGGATTAGAAGGAATGAGACATTCTATCTCTGACACCGCTCAATGGGGAGATTTCCAGTCAGGTCCCCGAGTTATTGATGCCAGAGTCAAAGAATCGATGAAGGAAGTATTAAAAGATGTTCAATCTGGTGAGTTTGCAAAGAATTGGATCTTGGAAAACCAAGCGAATCGTCCTGTCTTCCATGTAGTGAATTATCAGGAAAAAAATCACCCAATCGAAAAAGTAGGGAGGGAATTACGTGCTATGATGCCGTTTGTTAAAGCAAAACAAAAGAAGGAGGCTGTCGTCAGTGCGAACAATTGAAATCTTTGATACGACGTTGCGTGATGGAGAACAAACAGCAGGTGTTAATTTAAATACAGAAGAAAAAATAGAGATCGCAAAAAGGCTTGAACGATTAGGTGTAGATGTTATGGAGGCTGGCTTTCCAGCAGCCTCTAAAGGAGATTTAGATGCAGTAAAAAAGGTAGCATCTATCATTAAGAATTCCTCTGTGACAGGATTGGCAAGATCAAACCAATCGGATATCGATCACGCATGGGAAGCACTGAAAGAGTCTGCAGAACCGAGGCTGCATGTATTTATCGCGACGTCCCCGATTCATATGACTTACAAATTGAAAAAAACACCTGATCAAGTGGTGGAAGCTGCAGTTGACGCGGTTAAGTATTCAAAGAAGAAATTCCCGGTTGTTCAATGGTCTGCAGAAGATGCGTGCAGGTCAGATCTTGTTTTCCTAGCACGGATTGTTGAAAAAGTTATCGATGCAGGGGCGAGCATTATCAATATCCCTGATACAGTGGGATTCACGAATCCAGAAGAATACGGGAAAATATTTCGCTATCTATTAAAGAATGTACCGAACATACAAAAAGCTGTTTTATCTGCTCACTGTCATGATGATCTCGGAATGGCAGTGGCAAATTCCCTTTCAGCTGTTGAGAACGGAGCAAATCAGATTGAATGCACGATCAATGGAATTGGAGAAAGAGCTGGAAATGCATCTTTAGAAGAGATTGCAGTAGCATTAGCCATCCGGGAAGACTTTTATCAGGCAAAAACCAATCTGAAGTTAAAGGAGATCAGCCGTACAAGTCAGCTGGTCAGCCGTCTAACAGGTATAGCGGTTCCGCCAAATAAAGCTGTTGTGGGCAAGAATGCTTTTGCTCATGAATCGGGTATTCATCAAGATGGTGTGCTAAAAGAAAAATCGACGTATGAAATCATTACACCTGAGCTTGTCGGAGTGCCTTCTAACCAGCTAGTGCTTGGCAAGCATTCCGGCCGTCATGCATTTAGAGATTATTTAGCCAAACTAGGATTTCAGCCAGAAGAAAGCAAAATAAAGGTTTTGTTCGAAGATTTTAAATTACTTGCTGACAGGAAAAAAGAAATGACTGAGGAAGATATTTTTGCACTTTTAATTGATCATAGAATCCAGCCGGAAGTTCCGCTTTATCAATTAAAAGATTTACAGGTGAACTATGGAACAAACCAGATTCCTACTGCGACATTAAGACTCTTGACCCCGGATGGAAAGGTGATTCAAGATGCTGCAACAGGTTCTGGAAGCGTAGAAGCTATTTATAATACTCTCGGAAAAATGCTTCCATCATCACTGAAGCTGAATGATTACCGTATTCAATCTGTTGGAGCCGGCAGGGATGCACTTGCTCAAGTGTTTGTGCAGATCGTCTGTGATGGCCACGAAATCAACGGAAGCGGAACAGCGCAGGATGTTCTGGAAGCTTCAGCTAAAGCTTATGTTCATGCATTCAATAAACTTCAACTTCATTCAGATAAAACAAACTATGAAAGAATGAGCATTTAATTTAGGGAGGGAAGTTAGATGAAAAAGAAGATAACAGTTTTGCCTGGTGACGGAATCGGTCCTGAAGTGATGAAGGGTGCTCTGCAAGTATTAGAAGGTGTTGCTGCAAGATTCGGCCACGAATTTCAAACAACAGAAAAACGGTTTGGAGGTACAGCCATTGACCAAGATGGCAAACCTCTGCCTGACGATACTTTAGAAACTTGTAAAAATAGTGATGCTGTTCTGTTAGGAGCAGTTGGAGGACCTAAATGGGACAGTCAAACTGTAAGACCTGAACAAGGACTTTTGGCATTAAGAAAAGAATTGAATGTGTTTGCCAATTTAAGACCTGTTACAGTCTTTCCTGGTCTTGAAAATCTATCTCCCCTTAAATCAAACAGAGTTAAAGGTGCGGATTTTGTATTTGTAAGAGAATTAACGGGCGGAATCTACTTTTCAGAGCCGAAAACAAGAGACGAAAAACATGCTGTTGATACGCTTTCTTATACGAGAGAAGAGATCACGAGAATTATTGAAAAAGCGTATGAATTGGCGAGAGTGAGAAGAAAAAAAGTTACTTCAGTTGATAAAGCGAATGTTCTGGAGACTAGTAAGCTGTGGAGAGAAATCGTTGAAGAAACAGCAAAGAAATACAGCGATGTTGAAACAGAGCATTTACTAGTTGACTACGCAGCAATGAGGATGATCAGCAGTCCTTCAAGTTTTGATGTTGTCGTAACTGAAAATATGTTTGGTGACATTTTATCTGATGAAGCATCTGTTATTCCAGGATCTCTTGGCATGATGCCTTCTGCTTCGATCAGTCAAAAGGGTCCTGGCCTGTATGAACCGATTCACGGTTCGGCACCCGATATTGCAGGAAGCGGGAAAGCAAATCCTATTGGGATGATTTTAAGTACAGCCATGATGCTTCGCCACTCGTTCAAGCTCGAAAAAGAAGCTGCTGCTGTGGAACTGGCAGTTTTTGAAACATTGCAAGCAGGTTACCGGACGCAAGATATTTATGATGGAACGGGCAATCTTGTTTCTACGAAAGAGATGGTTAATCAGATTCATTTCAGGATGATTGAAGACTCAACAAGCGCAACACTGCTTGAGGTGTATGTGTAAGAAGGGAGGCCTCAGTCTTGGGTAAAACAATAATAGATAAATTATGGGAAAGTCATGTTGTAGCAAAAGAAGTGAATAAACCCGACCTCTTATATATTGATCTGCATCTGCTTCATGAAGTCACTTCTCCACAGGCGTTTGCCGGTTTAAGAGAAAAGAACAGGAAGGTAAGAAGACCAGATCTATGTTTCGCCACTATGGATCATAATATCCCGACTGTAGACCGGTTCAATATTAAAGATGAGACCTCTCGCCTTCAAGTTCAGACGCTCGAAAAAAACTGTGAAGAATTTGAGATTAAACTGGAAGGACTTGATTCCCTTCAGCAAGGAATCGTTCATGTAATCGGTCCTGAACTGGGGTTGACTCTTCCAGGGAAAACGATCGTTTGCGGTGACAGCCATACCTCTACACATGGAGCATTTGGAGCGCTTGCCTTTGGAATTGGCACGAGTGAAGTAGAACATGTTCTGGCTACGCAAACGCTTTGGCAGAACAAACCAAAGCAGATGAACGTAAAGATTGAAGGAGAGCTGGGCTATGGGGTTACAGCAAAGGATGTAATATTATGGTTTATCGCCAATTACGGTACAAATGCAGGAACAGGCTACATCATTGAATTTTCAGGGAGTACGGTTCGTGATTTTGCGATGGAAGAAAGAATGACGCTTTGTAATATGTCAATTGAAGCAGGTGCAAAGGCTTCTGTTATTGCGCCGGACGAAAAAACGTTCAACTATATTCAGGGAAAAACATATGCACCAAAAGAAAGTGAGTTTAACGAAAAATGCGAGGATTGGAAAAAGCTTGTTTCAGATAGTAATGCAGTATTTGATCATGTAATCGAAATTAATGCTTCTGACATTGAACCTATGATTACATGGGGAACTACTCCATCTATGTGCCTGCCGATAAGCGGGCAGATTCCCTCTGCAGAATCTTCTATTTCAATAGAAGAAAAGCAATCGATAGAGAGCGCGCTCTCTTATATGGGTTTTCATGGCCATGAAAGGTTAGAAGATGTAGAGGTACAGCATGTTTTTATCGGGTCATGCACGAACTCCAGATTAAGTGATTTAATAGAAGCTTCAGCTGTCGTTGAAGGTCAAAAGGTTCATCCTAATGTGAGGGCTATCGTTGTACCGGGGTCACAATCGGTAAAACGGGAAGCTGAAAGTCTAGGGATTCATAAGGTTTTCCAGTATGCAGGTTTTGAATGGCGGGACTCTGGATGCTCCATGTGTTTAGGGATGAATGATGACATTGTTCCTGAAGGGGAAAGATGCGCATCTACTTCAAACCGGAATTTTGCCGGAAGACAAGGAAAAGGAGCAAGAACGCATCTCGTTAGCCCCATTATGGCTGCAGCCGCTGCGATTAACGGTAAATTTACGGATGTCCGATCAATGCTGCAATCAAAAAATCCGGAGGTGGACCGATATGTCGGGATTTAAAACACATACGGGAAAAGCCGCTTCTCTAAAAAGGGACCACGTGGATACCGATCAAATTATTCCGAAGCAATTTTTGAAAAAAATTGATAAAGCGGGATATGGAGAATTTTTGTTCTATGATTGGAGGTATCATTCACAAGGGCAAGAAAATCCGGATTTTGACCTTAATAAAGAAGAAACAAAAGATTCTTCTATTTTAATTACAGGTAAGAACTTTGGATGCGGTTCGTCCAGAGAACATGCCCCTTGGGCGCTAAAAGATTATGGTTTTCACATTATTATTGCTGAGAGTTTTGCTGATATCTTCTTTAATAACTGTGTAAAAAATGGCATCTTGCCTATTAGGCTTTCTGCAAATGAGATTCAACAATTATATACCAATCGTTCCGCAGCTGTTATCCATCACTTAACCGTCAGTTTGGAGAACCAGCAAGTTGTGAATGAACGCGGTGACCGGTTTGATTTCGAATTTGATCCGTATTGGAAAAAGATGCTCTTAAATGGCTGGGACGAAATTTCAGTAACCCTTCAATATGAAGATAAAATTAAAAAATATGAATATGAAAGGATTGTGAATTGACATGGGGATTTAACAGTCACGAATGAAAAGTTATTTCATGCGATGGAGGAAGTTTCAAAAATTGCACACCGTACACCTTTAAAACAATCTGCTACTTTAAACAAATGGACGGGCGGCAAGGTTTATATGAAATTAGAAAACCTTCAAAAAACAGGGTCGTTCAAATTAAGAGGCGCTTATTACAAAGTTTCTACGTTCAACGACTTTGAAGCTGCTCGAGGTGTAATAGCAGCTTCTGCAGGAAATCATGCGCAAGGTTTGGCTCTTTCATGTTCTAAGCGGGGCATTAAGTCAAGAATCTTTATGCCGGAAAACGCTCCCCTATCTAAAATAGAAGCAGTAAAGTCTTATGGAGCAGATATCGTATTGCAAGGTGAAAACTATCAAGCTGCCTTTGAAGCTGCAAAAAGGGAAGAACAAACGAACGGATCTAAGTTTGTTCATGCATTTGACGATTATGACGTCATTGCAGGACAAAGTACAGTGGCGCTTGAAATGCTGCAGCAGAAGCCAGAATTGAAAACGATCATCGTTCCTGTTGGTGGAGGAGGTCTTCTTGCTGGAATCAGTCTAGCGGTTAAAAGGCTGAGACCGGACGTAAGAGTCATTGGTGTTCAATCTGCAAATGCGAGTGCGGTTTATCAAGCATTCACAGGTGCGAATGTAAAAACATTGTCTCGCTCTTCAATTGCTGATGGAATTGCGGTGAAAAAACCAGGAGAACTTACTGTACCTTTGATCTCTAAATATGTAGATGAAATGGTTACTGTAACAGAAGAACAGATTGCGTTTGCGATGATGTTCATGCTGGAGCGTGAGAAAGTTGTAGTTGAAGGAGCTGGAGCGGCGAGCCTTGCAGCTGTACTTTTCCACAATCAACTCGCTATAGATCAAAAAGTAGGCGTGATTATAAGCGGCGGTAATGTCGATCCTCACAAATGGTCACAATACAAAGGTATGGCTGACAAACTTAACATGAAACGGATCAGCTGATATTAAGAACTCTTAAAGGAGTACCTACTCCTTTAAGAGTTTTTTACTGTTAAGAGGTATAGTAGGTGTCCTTCTCAAGTGGACCTTAATTTTCCAGTAAAAGAAATTTTATGTGATGAATTGTGATTTTAATATGATTAATATAAATTTTTATGTGATAGCTTGAGTTTTTTATGTGATGATAGGCTCTTTTATGTGATTGCTCATTACCTGTAAGTTTCGTGTATTTCTCAAAAAAAATCATAGCTCTTTTGAGGCTGAGCAATTAGGAATAGCCATCCCTTTCTTGAGTTCCTAAGTCGAAACTGATATTCTTTAGTCAAATCTAAACGGAAGCGGAGAATTGTGATGACAAAAGATAAGGAAAACAAAAACAATATCATTCGGTTTCCAAATTTAACAGGACGGCTTTTAGAAAAAGGTATGGATTCTTTAAAAAACAAACAATATGATGAATCGCTGTCTTGTTTTGAACAGCTTCTGCATTCAGATCCGCTGCATTCACAGGGGAATCTCGGACTTGTCTTAAGTTTGGTCGAGTTAGGAAGATTGCAGGAAGCAAAAACACGTTGTGACAGGATGCTTAAAGAGGGGATTGGGGAGTATTACGACGTCCTTCAAATCTATTTAAGCATACTTGTTCAATTATCAGAATACATAACGGTCGTTTCAGTTATTGAAGCTGTTTTAGAAGAACAAAAAATTCCGGCTGATAAAGCAGAAACTTTCTATCAGCTTCTTCAATTCAGCAGGAAGGTCATCGAACAAGAAGGAGTTCCAGAAGTAAAGATAAATCCTGAAGAAACAGTTTCAAAAGAAAATCCTAATTTAAGTACTTTAAAGGATATGCTCCAAAGTGAAAGAGCGGACTCCCAATGGATGGCGGTTCAACAGCTGAAAAAACTAGGACCCGAGTTAACGGTGCCTTTATTTGAATCCTTTTTGCTTGATGAATCTAAACACCCAGCTGTGAAGAGTTTGATTCTCCAGTATTTAAAAGAAAATCAAATTAATAAAATCGTCAAGCTTGAAAAGTATGGGCAGGTTGAAGATGTTAATATCCAAGAATTGGCCGAGTGGAATGAACATTCTTTTTACAAGGAAGTAAAAGCTTTAATTCAAGATGAATTGGAGCAAGAAAATCCGTCTTTACTTGATATAGCATTGGCTGTCTGGAAGGACTACACATTAGCGCTTTATCCATTCATTCCTCAGCCTGAAAATAAACTTTTGTGGTTTGAAGCATCTATAATAGCTGCTTCTGTCTTATGCGGAATTGAAGAAGACATGGAAAATGAAGACTCTGAAATACAGAAAGCAGTAAAGCTTCTGGTCGAACTGGAAAGATTTTATTTGCAGACTTGATGAGAAAGTGATGTAACTTGTTGAAATACAGTATGTCTATGCTATAATGGAATGGTTGTAATCTATATGATATTTATGGAAATACCGATGTTGGAGGGAATATATTAATGAGTGCTAAATGGGAAAAGTTAGAAGGCAATCAAGGTGTCTTAACTGTTGAAGTTGAGGCTTCTGAAGTAGATACAGCGCTAGACCAAGCGTTTAAAAAAGTGGTTAAAAAGGTAAATGTGCCAGGTTTCCGTAAAGGGAAAATGCCGCGCAAACTTTTTGAACAACGCTTTGGTGTAGAGTCTCTTTATCAAGATGCTTTAGACATTTTATTGCCAAAAGCTTATGGCGATGCAGTTGAAGAAACAGGAATCGAGCCTGTAGATCGTCCAGAAGTTGATATCGAAAAAATGGAACAAGGAAGCAGCCTTGTATTCACTGCTAAAGTAATCGTTAAGCCAGAAGTTAAACTTGGCGAGTACAAAGGTCTTGAAGTTGAAAAGACTGAAACTGAAGTAACTGATGAAGATGTTCAAAGCGAACTTACTCGTTTACAAGAACAACAAGCTGAATTAGTTGTTAAAGAAGATGGCGCTATTGAAAATGGCGACACAGTAAACTTGGATTTCGAAGGATTTGTTGACGGAGAAGCTTTCGAAGGAGGAAAAGCAGAGAACTATTCATTAGAAATTGGATCTGGTTCATTCATTCCAGGTTTTGAAGACCAACTTGTTGGTGAAAAAGCTGGAGCGGAAAAGGATGTTAACGTTACTTTCCCTGAAGAGTACCATGCTGAAGAATTAGCTGGTAAGCCTGCAGTTTTCAAAGTGAAAATTCATGACATCAAATCCAAACAGCTTCCAGAACTTAACGATGAGTTCGCAAAAGAAGCTGAAGGCGATGCTGAAACACTTGAAGACTTGAAAAAAGAGCTTCGTACGAAGCTTGAAGAAAGCAAGAAACAAGAAGCTGAAAACCAAACACGTGAAACTGTGATTGAAAAAGCTTCTGAAAATGCTGAAATAGAAATTCCAGAAGCTATGGTTAATACTGAGCTAGACCGTATGGTTCAAGAGTTTGGTCAACGCCTTCAAATGCAAGGCATGAACCTTGACCTTTACTACCAGTTCTCTGGAACAAGTGAAGAAGCACTTCGTGAGCAAATGAAAGAAGACGCTCAGAAGCGTGTTCGCACAAACCTTGTATTAGAAGCGATTGTTGAAGCAGAAAACATTGAAGTTTCTGAAGAGGAAATCGATGCAGAGCTTAATAAGATGGCTGAAATGTACAAGATGGAAGTTGAACAAATTAAGCAAATGCTTGCAATGCAAGGTGGAAACGATGCAGTTGCTGCTGACTTGAAAGTTCGCAAAGCAATCGACTTCCTTGTTGAAAACAGCAAAACTGTTTAATTAAAATTATATCAATGCATGAAATGAAACAAGGCGCGATCCTTACTATCGTGCCTTTTTTTTCAATACATAACATTATTTAGGTATTTTCTACTGCTATTTGAAAAATAGGTTTTAAAACACGCAGGATTGTTCATACTTATATAGAGCCATACCATACATATTTAATAAGGGTTTTTATTTCCGTTTTATTGTGGAAGTGTGATACAATCCATTATAATCAACGGAATGCTTAAGCAGTAGAAATAAATACAGACCTTTACTATAGAAATTGTAAAAAAAGGTCAAGCGTTTCATCCATATTATCGTTTTAGGGGTGATATCATTGTTTAAATTTAATGATGAAAAAGGGCAATTAAAATGTTCTTTCTGTGGCAAAACACAAGATCAAGTTAGAAAACTGGTTGCTGGACCAGGTGTATATATTTGTGATGAATGTATCGAACTCTGTACTGAAATTGTAGAAGAAGAATTAGGTACAGAAGAGGATGTAGAACTAAAAGAAGTCCCAAAACCAGTAGAAATCCGTAAAATTCTTGATGAGTATGTAATCGGTCAGGATCAGGCGAAGAAATCGCTTTCTGTAGCCGTTTACAATCATTATAAGAGAATCAATTCTTCTCAAAAATCAGATGAAGTTGAACTGGCAAAAAGTAATATCGCGATGATCGGACCGACAGGAAGCGGTAAAACGCTACTTGCACAGACTTTAGCGCGAATTTTGAATGTGCCTTTTGCTATTGCTGATGCTACATCTTTAACAGAAGCTGGTTATGTAGGTGAGGACGTAGAAAACATCCTTCTTAAATTAATTCAGTCTGCTGATTATGATGTTGAAAAAGCAGAAAAAGGGATTATTTACATTGATGAGATCGATAAGATTGCACGTAAATCAGAAAACCCATCAATTACACGTGATGTTTCTGGTGAAGGTGTGCAGCAAGCCCTTCTTAAAATTTTAGAAGGCACGGTTGCGAGTGTTCCTCCGCAAGGCGGGAGAAAACACCCACATCAAGAATTCATCCAAATCGATACTACGAATATTCTATTCATCTGTGGCGGAGCATTCGATGGAATCGAACAAATTATTAAACGCCGTTTAGGTAAAAAAGTTATTGGGTTCAGTTCAGATTCAAAACAAGCGGATTTAAAAGCAGGTGAATACTTGTCTAAAGTACTTCCTGAAGATTTACTTCGTTTTGGATTGATTCCAGAGTTTATCGGCCGTTTGCCAGTAATCTCTAACTTGAATCCATTGGATGAGGATGCGCTGATCGAAATCCTGACAAAACCTAAAAATGCATTGGTAAAACAATATCAAAAACTTTTAGATATCGATGGAGTAGAGCTTGAGTTTACAGATGAAGCGCTTCGTGAAATCTCAGCCCAAGCCATTGAACGCAAAACAGGTGCGCGAGGACTCCGTTCCATTATTGAAGGAGTTATGCTTGATGTAATGTTTGAGCTTCCTTCTCGTGAAGATGTTGTAAAATGTATTGTTACAAAAGAAACAATTTCTGATAAGGTTCCACCAACTTTAGAACTTGAAGATGGTACTGTTATCGAACAATCAAAAGAAACTCCTAAAGAGAGTGCTTAATAGAGGCTGGCTCATTAGCTGTTATCATTAACGGCTGACGAGTCAGTCTTTTTTCCTTTTTTTATCTGCAAAGCCAAAACAACTTTATGAAAATGGACGAAGGCTCATAAAATTTTTTGGAGGACCATAAAACTTTTTTAAGCACATAAGTTTCCTTGATGGCCTATAAATAGAAATTTATAGGATGAACTTGTCCTTTTTACTTCTGAACTGCCTAATCTATTTCCATCCCCCACAAACTTCCATATAAACAATATTTGTTTTGGCATTATTACCGTTTAGGTCCTCATATCCTCGGAGATACTATGGTTATCACTACATATGTATCGGGAGGAAAACGATGAACTGGACAGGGATAGCGTTAATCATTCAATTATTCTTTGGGATTATAATCGGTCTGTATTTTTGGAACTTGCTGCGAAACCAGAGGTCTCAAAAAGTAAGCGTAGATAAAGAATCAAGAAAAGAGATGGAACAATTAAAAAGACTGCGATCTATCTCATTATCTGAACCATTGTCTGAGCGGGTACGCCCAGGAAAGTTCGAAGATATTATTGGCCAGGAGGATGGCATCAAAGCATTAAAAGCAGCCTTGTGCGGTCCAAACCCGCAGCACGTAATCGTATATGGACCGCCTGGGGTTGGTAAGACTGCAGCAGCAAGGTTGGTTCTTGAAGAGGCAAAAAGGAATAAAACGTCACCATTTCGTTCAACAGCAGTATTTGTTGAATTAGATGCAACAACAGCACGTTTTGATGAACGCGGAATAGCTGATCCACTGATTGGTTCAGTTCATGACCCTATTTATCAAGGTGCAGGTGCCATGGGGCAAGCAGGTATACCACAGCCTAAACAAGGTGCTGTTACGAATGCACATGGCGGTGTTCTTTTTATTGACGAAATTGGCGAACTGCATCCTATTCAAATGAACAAACTATTAAAAGTATTAGAAGACCGCAAAGTATATCTTGAAAGTGCCTATTATTCAGAAGAAAATGCAAACATACCGCACCATATTCATGATATTTTTCAAAATGGGCTTCCGGCTGACTTTAGAATGATCGGTGCCACTACTCGTATGCCGGACGAGATTCCGCCTGCAATCAGATCCAGATGTCTGGAGGTCTTTTTTAGAGAGCTTCAGCCTATGGAAATAGAGCAGATCGCCAAACGTGCTGCAGATAAAATTCAGCTTGGGATTGACGATGAGTCTCTAAAATATATGGCTCAGTACGCTAAAAACGGACGTGAGGCAGTTAATATGATTCAGATTGCTGCCGGATTAGCCATTACTGAACAGCGAAAGGACATTACAAAAGGAGACGTTGAATGGGTTACTCATTCAAGCAGAATGGCGCCAAGACCCGAGAGAAAGATCGGCAGCAAACCGAAAATTGGTTTAGTAAATGGACTGGCTGTTTACGGTCCTACAAGCGGTGCGCTTCTTGAAATAGAAACAACTGTGCTTCCAGCTAAGAAGCAAGGATCGATTACGATTACAGGAATTGCTGAAGAAGAGAGCATCGGCAATCAGTCTAAGTCAATTCGAAGAAAAAGTATGGCAAAAGGATCTGTTGAGAATGTTATAACAGTCCTTCGATTTATGGGTGTTGATGCTTCCATGTACGACATTCATGTGAATTTCCCTGGAGGCGGACCAGTGGATGGCCCATCAGCAGGTATCGCGATTGCTTCTTCAATCTATTCTGCGATCCATAAAGTTCGCGTTGATCATGAGGTAGCCATGACAGGTGAGATAAGTATACATGGTAAAGTAAAGCCAGTTGGCGGTGTAATGGCAAAAATATTAGCTGCCAAGGACGCTGGAGCGAAACGTGTGCTTATTCCATTTGAGAACAATCAAAAGATCTTTGAGAGTATTGAAGATGTAGAAATCATTCCGGTGAAAAAACTTTCAGAAGTGTTTCAATATGTTTTTCTAGATGACAGCTCTGAAGAATCGATTCCAGCTGCAGCTATAAATTCCCCTCCTTCTTCAGTTTAAGGAGAAGAAGGGGTTTCTTTTTTGTTTAATAAAAGTTTTCCGAATAGCTAACATTAGACAAAGTTAAGCATTATCGGTAGAATTGTACAAAGACTATGCATATAAATAATGATTACACAGTAGTTTTCGGAGGTGTTTTTAATGGGGGAAAAACGAGTTCTTCCGCTCCTCCCTCTACGCGGATTGTTGGTCTATCCGACAATGGTGCTTCACTTGGATGTTGGAAGAGAAAAGTCGATTCAAGCACTTGAAAAAGTGATGCTCGATGATCAAATGATTTTTCTTTCAACTCAAAAGGAAGTTTCTATCGAAGATCCAGCTGAAGAGGAAATTTACAATGTTGGGACTTTATCAAAAGTCAATCAGATGCTTAAACTGCCTAATGGCACGATAAGAGTATTGGTAGAAGGTATTCAGCGTGGAAATATTACTTCTTTTATGGATGAAAAAACACATGTGGAAGTAGAAATAGAGCTAACAGATGATGTGGAAGAGAAAGAGGCTGAAACGGAAGCGTTGATGCGAGCAGTTTTGGCACAGTTCGAACAATACATAAACCTTTCTAAAAAAGTAACTCCTGAAACCTTAGCTTCTGTTCAAGATATAACAGAACCTGGAAGACTTGCTGACGTTATTTCTTCACATCTTTCATTGAAGATTAAAGAAAAACAAAAGATCCTAGAAATCTTTAATGTTAAAGAAAGACTTGAACACTTGCTGGCACTTCTAAATAACGAAAAAGAAGTGCTGGGACTTGAAAAGAAAATTGGCCAGCGGGTTAAAAAGGCGATGGAAAAAACGCAAAAAGAGTATTATTTGCGTGAACAGATGAAGGCTATTCAGAAAGAACTTGGCGATAAAGAAGGCAAGATTGGCGAAGTCAGCTCATTAAAAGAACGTATTGAAGCGTCTGATATGCCTGAAAACGTTATGGAGATAGCAAAAAAAGAATTGGACCGATATGAAAAAATGCCTAATTCTTCTGCTGAAAGTTCTGTAATCCGGACTTATATAGAATGGCTTGTTAACTTGCCATGGAAACAAGAGACTGTAGATAATCTGGATATTCCACATGCAGAAACAGTTCTTAATGAAGACCATTATGGACTTGAAAAAGTGAAGGATCGCGTTTTAGAATATTTAGCTGTTCAAAAACTGACGAATTCATTAAAAGGTCCTATTCTATGCCTTGTAGGACCGCCAGGAGTTGGTAAAACTTCTTTAGCGCGTTCGATTGCCCGTGCCATCGGCCGCAACTTTGTGAGAATCTCCTTAGGCGGAGTAAGGGATGAAGCAGAAATCAGAGGCCACCGCAGAACGTATGTAGGTGCTATGCCAGGCAGATTGATTCAAGGTATGAAGAAAGCAGGAACAGTAAATCCTGTATTTTTGCTGGATGAGATCGATAAGATGTCGAGTGATTTTAGAGGTGATCCATCTTCAGCTATGCTTGAAGTGTTAGATCCTGAGCAAAACAGCACATTCAGCGATCACTACATCGAAGAGCCTTATGATTTATCAAAAGTTATGTTCGTTACGACCGCAAACTCACTTTCTACAATTCCTGGACCTCTCTTAGACAGAATGGAAGTAATTTCGATTGCTGGATATACAGAAGTTGAAAAACTTCATATCTCCAAAAATCACTTAATTCCTAAACAATTAAAAGAGCATGGTCTTAAGAAGAGCCAGATTCAGTTCAAGGATGATTGTATTTTAAAGCTCGTCCGTAATTACACACGTGAAGCTGGTGTGCGTAATTTAGAGCGTCAGATTGCTGGTTTATGCAGAAAAGCTGCAAAACAGATTGTGTCGTCTGAAAAGAAAAAGGTTATCTTGTCTGCTAAGAACATTGAAGAATACCTTGGGAAGCCTCGTTTTCGATATGGTCAGGCGGAGCTTGAAGATCAGATTGGAGCCGCTACAGGACTTGCCTATACGACTGCAGGCGGAGATACGCTTTCTATTGAAGTAGCTCTTTCTCCTGGAAAAGGGAAGCTTATTTTAACTGGTAAACTAGGCGATGTGATGAAAGAGTCTGCACAAGCAGCATTAAGCTATGTCCGAACGAAAGTAGAAGAACTGGGGATTGCTCCAGACTTTTACGAGAAAACAGATATTCATATTCATGTCCCAGAAGGTGCCACTCCAAAAGATGGACCTTCTGCGGGGATTACAATTGCCACAGCCCTTGTTTCTGCCCTTACAAAGAGAGCGGTGAGGCGTGATGTTGGCATGACAGGTGAGATAACGCTAAGAGGGCGTGTTCTGCCTATTGGCGGTTTGAAAGAAAAATCTTTAAGCGCACACCGAGCGGGGATAAAGACAATCATTCTTCCTAAAGAGAATGAAAAGGATATTGAAGAAATTCCGGAAACTGTAAAAGAAGGACTTTCATTTATTCTAGTCTCCCACTTGGATGAAGTCTTAAAAGTAGCATTAGCAGGTGATGAAAAGTGAAAGTAAATACAGCAGAGATAGTCATATCAGCCGTAGGGCCAAAGCAATATCCGGAAGGCAATCTTCCGGAAATTGCTTTGGCAGGCCGTTCAAACGTAGGGAAATCTTCCTTTATCAATAAGATGATCCACCGTAAAAATTTAGCGCGTACTTCTTCAAGGCCAGGAAAAACGCAAACTCTTAATTTTTATATTTTAAATGAAAGCTTTTATTTTGTAGATGTGCCAGGCTATGGATTTGCTAAAGTTTCTAAAACAGAAAGAGAAGCTTGGGGCAAGATGATCGAGCAATATCTTGTTGAAAGGGATCAGCTGAAAGCCGTTGTTCAGCTTGTCGATCTTAGACATCCTCCTTCAAAGGATGATTGTTTGATGTATGATTGGCTTAAGTATCACGAACTGCCGGTTATCATTGTGGCTACAAAAAGTGATAAGATTCCAAAAGGGAAATGGGATAAGCACAAAAAGGTAGTTAAAGAAACATTAAACATGGATCCGACAGACAAGATCATTCTTTTTTCTTCTGAAACAGGACATGGGAAAGACGAAGCTTGGGGAGTGCTGAACTCTTATTTAACAAAATAAGAGGCTTATTTCGAACGCTTTGTTGCTCTTGGAAGTGGTTAATTTCCGTTGCAGGACTCGCTGTCCGCAGGGTGTGCGGTGAGCCCGTTCGTCCTGCAGCCCTTCCACTCCAATTAACTTTTCATCGAAGAATTTTGCGAGAATCTCTAAGTAGCAACAATCTTTTAGAAAGGCTCTTTTCTAAAGGATTGTTGCTTTTGGCTTTTTCTATTCTCATCATTTGCACGTTGATTGGAGCGCAAGGTGGCGAGACTCCTACGGGACGAGCGGTCAGGTGGAGACTCCTAATGGCGCAAAGCGGCAGGAGGCTCACCGCACGCCCCGTGGAAAGCGAGCAGCCTGGAGCGCAGGTCAACTACTTTCAAAAGCAACAATGTATGCGAAGACAATCTTTAGAAAAGAGCCCAAGAAAAAAAGCAGTGTTCAAAATCGAACACTGCTTTTATTTTTTCTTGAAAAATATGAAATAGGCACCTAATACCATCAAGATGATCGGCCAGAAACTTTCTGCTTTTGCAAATATATTTTCTACAGAAGGGGTATTATGGTTAAAAAAGATAAGCCAAAGTGACAAACTAGTTATTAATAGTCCGGGTATAAGGCCGTCTTTCGCCTTTTTATACTGTATTAAGAATGCTATCCCTGTAAGCAGAGTTATCATTTGCAGCGGCTCCGGCCAGGAAGGAAGCTTTGAAACAGCATGAAAATGTATGCCGAGTCCAGTAAGGAAAACACCTGAAAACAGACTTGCTGAATCTTTTCCTGAACCTGCTTGCATAAGGAGTGCCAGTCCAATAATTAGAATCAATGTTGGCCATGTCAGATAAGGCTGAATCACTTCAATGTTCATTTGAATTGCGAAAAAGAATAAACCAATTCCAATTAAAATAAATCCGCTGAATTTGCTTTGTTGTTTCATAAGTCCTCCAATATTGCGTATAACCTTTGCTAATTTGGTCGAAATTTGTTATTTTAAATAATGGTGTTAAGTTTTAGAAGTTCAGGAAATCATAAGACAGTTACATACCATAAAATTATTAACCCTATCATAGCATAAACGTTTAAATTCTGTTCACAATATACCGGCAATTTGTATTTTTGTCCATGGTATAATGAACACAGAAAACATACATAAAAAGGAGGTGAGCGCATGCATATCTTAGTGGTAGGACTTAATTACAAAACGGCTCCCGTGGAAATCCGAGAAAAAGTTGCGTTTCAGCCCGCTGAAATACAGGATGCGATCTCTTTACTCCGCAAACAAAAAAGTATACTTGAATGTGTAATCGTTTCTACATGTAACCGTACTGAAATTTATGCGGTTGCCGATCAGCTTCATACAGGAAGATACTACATCAAATCGTTTTTAGCAGATTGGTTTAACATTGACAAAGAAGAACTTTCTCCTTTTTTAAGCATAAGAGACGGAGAAGCAGCTGTGGAGCATTTATTCCGTGTATCAGCTGGATTGGATTCAATGGTAATTGGAGAGACTCAAATTCTTGGCCAGGTAAAAGACAGCTTTCTTGAATCACAAAAGCTATCAGCTACAGGAACCATCTTTAATAAATTAATGAAGCAGGCAATTACATTTGCGAAAAAGTGCCATTCCGAAACTGATATTGGCGAAAACGCAGTTTCTGTCAGCTACGCGGCTGTTGAACTTGCAAAGAAAATCTTTGGCGGACTGCAGAATAAGACTATTCTAATCGTTGGGGCAGGGAAAATGGGCGAGTTAACAGCTAAACACCTTCATGCCAGCGGCGGCAATGAAGTGCTGGTAATTAACCGTACATTCGAAAAAGCAAAAGAAGTAGCAGAAAAGTTTCATGGCGTCGCTCACCCTTTTAACGATTTAGAGAAATTACTTGTTAGAGCCGATATTGTTATTTCGTCCACAGGAGCAAGTGATTTTGTCATCACAAAAGAAATGGCTGCACCTGCAATTAAGAAACGGAAAGGGCTTCCGCTTTTTATGGTGGATATTGCAGTTCCGAGGGATTTAGATCCTGCATTGCATGATTTGGACAGCGTTTTCTTATATGATATTGATGATTTAGAAGGAATCGTTGAATCAAACTTGGCAGAGCGCAAAAAAGAAGCGGAAAAGATTGAGATTCTCATTGAATCAGAAATCGTTGATTTCCAATCCTGGATCTCAATGCTTGGTGTAGTACCTTTAATTTCTGCACTTCGTGAAAAAGCATTGAACATTCAAGCAGAAACGATGCAGAGTATAAAACGCAAATTGCCTGATTTAACGGATCGAGAGAAAAAGATCTTAAGCAAACATACAAAGAGCATTGTAAATCAGCTTTTGCGTGATCCTGTTACGAGAGCTAAAGAAATAGCAGGACAAGCTGATGCAGAAGAGCAGCTGCAGTTATTTACAGAGATTTTTGCATTGGAAGACTATTTGGATAAACAAAAGCAGTTGGAAACAGGTTTTGCTGGAAACAGAGAAGACAAAGCATCATTATCTGATGAGGCTGTCAATCCTTTTACGGCAAGAACATAATTTATTGTTTCCCTCGGGCTCATGGAGTGTGAGCAAAATGAATTGGATATATGATCTTACAATTGTCTTATATGCACTAAGCATCACGGGCTATTTTATAGATTTTCTTCAAAACAACCGGAAAGCGAATCAGTTTGCTTTCTGGTTGCTTTCTATTGTCTGGGTGCTGCAAACGGTCTTCTTTGTGTTACGGATGCTGGAAGATCAGCGGTTTCCAATCTTAACACCGTCAGAAGGCCTGTTTTTTTATGCTTGGATCCTCGTTACTTTTTCTGTTGTAATGAGTAAATTTTTCAGAGTGGATTTCCTCGTATTCTTTACAAACGTACTTGGGTTTTTGCTTGTATCTATACATTTATTTGCACCAACCGGGCAAGCAAGTGCAGTTATAGAAAAACAGCTCATTTCAGAACTATTAATCATTCACATTACGATGGCTTTTATATCTTATGGGGCTTTCTCATTATCTTTTATTTTTTCTTTTATGTATTTAATTCAGCACGGAATGCTTAAAAAGAAAAAGTGGAGCAAAAGGCTGCAGCGTTTCGGAAGTCTTTCTTATCTTGAAAAGCTTTCGTTCCGTTTAAATACAGTGGGTGTCCCGCTCCTGCTGCTTAGTTTAATATTAGGTGTGATATGGGCATTCTGGAAGATAAATAACTTTACACTTCTCGATGTGAAAGTCATCTCATCGTTTATCGTACTTTTGGTTTACAGCACTTACTTATACCAAAAAGTAGCCAGAGGTGTTCAAGGCAAAACCCTTGCTCTCTGGAACACAGCAGCATTTCTTGTAGTCCTTATAAATTACTTTTTAGCATCTACATTTACTGAGTTTCATCTTTGGTATAAGTAACGAGATAGGAGTTTTATAAAATGAGAAAAATAATAGTAGGTTCAAGGAGAAGCAAACTGGCTCTTACTCAGACGAACTGGGTAATCGACCAGTTAAAGAAAAAAGGTCTTCCTTTTGATTTTGAAGTGAAAGAGATTGTAACAAAAGGTGATGTCATCTTAAACGTTACCTTATCTAAAGTAGGCGGAAAAGGTCTTTTTGTTAAAGAAATTGAGCAGGCTATGTTAGATAAAGAGATTGATATAGCTGTTCATAGTATGAAGGATATGCCTGCAGCTCTGCCAGAAGGTCTTGAGATCGCATGTACGCCTAAACGTGTGGATCCGCGAGATGCTCTTATTTCTGAAAAATACTCTTCTTTACGTGAATTGCCAGAGGGTGCTGTTGTTGGAACAAGTTCTTTAAGAAGAGCGGCACAGCTTTTACATACCCGCCCTGATTTATCGATTAAGTCCATTCGAGGAAATATTGATACACGATTGGAAAAGCTGAAATCCGGTGAATTTGATGCTATTATTCTCGCTGCAGCTGGGTTAGAGAGAATGGGCTGGTCTAAGGATGTTGTAACGGAATTTTTGGATACAGATCTTTGTTTACCTGCAGTAGGACAAGGTTCGCTGGCGATTGAATGCAGAAGTGAGGACGATGAAGTAAAAGAGTTATTAGCCACTTTAAATGACTCGTATACGTTTCAGACGGTTCAGGCGGAGCGTGCCTTCTTGGATACTTTAGAAGGCGGCTGCCAAGTACCTATCGCTGCATATGCAACTTTAACGAATGATGAAGTAACATTAACAGGACTAGTTGCAGACCCGTCTGGAAAAAAAGTATTAAAAGAAATGAAAACAGGAAAAGACCCTCATCAGGTAGGGGTTGAACTCGCTCAGGAATTAAAAGAAATCGGTGCAAAAAAGATTCTTGATGATGTGAAAAAGGACCTGGACATTTAATGAAGACACCAGAAGGTCCATTAGCAGGTAAAACTGTACTTGTTACCCGACCTATAGAACACGCTGATTCATTGTTATCACTAATCAAAGATGAAGGGGGTATCCCGCTCCCTTTTCCGGTTGTGACAATAACAGGAACGGACAAACCATTAGATGAGTATTCGATACAGCACTTATCCAGCTATAAGTGGATTATTTTCACCAGCAAGAATGGTGTTGATCATTTTTTTCGGATAATCAAAGATAAGGAATTGTCGTTTGACCAGCATAAATTTGCTGCAGTTGGAGAGAAAACTGCTCAAGCGATGCAGGAGCGGGGAATCCATTCAATCCTTGTTCCGAAACGTTATGATGCTGAAGCACTTGCTGAACTATTAAAAAAAGAAGTTAAAGATGGAGAGAAAGTACTTTTTCCAAAGGGAAATCTCGCTCCTTCTTACATTAAAGATCAACTAAAAGATAAAGCAGATGTGGAAGAACTAGTAGTCTACGAGACAAAACCAGCCGAGGACCTTGACTGGGGTTTAGCCTTAAAAGCAGATTGCTGCTTTTTCTTAAGTCCTTCTGCTGTCTCATTTATGACTGCGTATTATGAAAAGAAACAAATCAGCAGGATTTTGAAAACGCCTGCTTTTTGTATTGGGCCGACTACAAAAAAAGCAGCGGTCGAGAAAGGGTTCCAACATGTTTTTATGCCAGAAAGATATACAGCTGAGGACATGGTGAAACTTGCTGCAATTTATTTTCAAGGAGGAAGCTAATATGAATTTCCAGCGTCACCGCCGTTTAAGAAGAACTGCCTCAATGCGTTCACTTGTACGAGAAACACATCTTCATGTATCTGATTTCATTTATCCATTATTTTTTGTGGAAGGTGAGAATGTTAAAAAAGAAGTTCCTTCAATGCCAGGCGTTTATCATATTTCACTCGATTTATTGGAGGAAGAAATTAAAGAGGTTGAAAGCTTAGGTATTCAGTCTATTATTGTTTTCGGTGTACCTGGTGAGAAAGATGAATGCGGAAGTTCTGCCTATGACCATAACGGAATCGTACAAAAAGCCATTCGTCAAATTAAAGAGATCGCACCCTCTCTAACTGTAATCGCAGATACTTGTCTTTGTCAGTTTACAGATCATGGCCATTGCGGTGTTATTGAGAACGGCTATGTACGTAACGACGAAACGCTTGAACTTTTGGCAAAAACAGCAGTTTCTCAAGCAGAAGCAGGAGCTGATATTATAGCACCTTCTAATATGATGGACGGTTTTGTTGCTGCGATAAGACAAGGATTGGATGAAGCGGGTTATACCGAAATTCCGATTATGTCTTATGCTGTTAAGTATGCTTCATCCTTTTACGGTCCGTTTCGTGATGCTGCACACAGCACACCGCAGTTTGGTGATAGAAAAACCTATCAGATGGACCCGGCAAACCGCCTGGAAGCTCTTCGCGAAGCAGAGTCAGATATTGCTGAAGGAGCAGACTTCTTAATGGTTAAACCAGCACTTTCTTATCTGGACATTCTTCGGGAATTAAAGGATAGATATCCTCTTCCGCTCGTTGCTTATAATGTGAGCGGAGAATATTCCATGATTAAAGCAGCAGCCTTAAATGGCTGGGTAGATGAAAAAAGTATCGTCCTTGAAAAATTAATTTCTATGAAAAGAGCTGGAGCAGATCTCATCATCACATACTTTGCTAAAGATGCGGCAAGATGGCTGAAAGAGAACCAATAAATGGGGGAGGGTTTCAGTATGAGAAACTTTGAAAAATCAATCGCGGCTTTCAAAGAAGCGAAGGAATATATGCCTGGCGGCGTAAACAGTCCTGTACGTGCTTTTAAATCAGTGAATATGGATCCTGTATTTATGGAGCGCGGCAAAGGATCTAAAATTTATGATATCGATGGAAATGAATATATTGATTATGTTTTATCATGGGGTCCATTAATTTTAGGCCATGCAGATGAAGCAGTGGTAAAAGCTCTTAAAGAGACTGCTGAACGTGGAACTAGTTTTGGAGCTCCTAACGAGATGGAAACGAAACTGGCGAAACTTGTAATTGACCGTGTTCCCTCTATAGAAGTGGTTCGTATGGTCAACTCCGGAACAGAGGCAACGATGAGCGCGCTTCGTCTTGCGCGCGGATATACAGGGAGAAGCAAGATAGTAAAATTCGAGGGCTGTTACCATGGTCATGGCGACTCATTGCTGATCAAAGCAGGGTCAGGGGTCGCGACTCTTGGCCTGCCAGATTCTCCAGGTGTACCTGAAGGGATAGCGCAAAATACGATCACGGTTCCGTACAATGATCTTGAAAGTCTCCAAGTTGCATTCGATCAATTCGGAGAAGATATTGCCTGTGTAATCGTTGAGCCAGTGGCTGGGAACATGGGTGTAGTACCACCTCAAAAAGGGTTCCTTGAGGGAATCCGTAAAATGACGGAACAACATGGCTCTCTATTAATCTTTGATGAAGTTATGACAGGATTCCGTGTGGATTATGAATGCGCTCAAGGGTATTTCGGTGTCACACCTGACCTTACATGTTTAGGGAAAGTAATCGGCGGGGGTCTTCCCGTCGGTGCTTATGGAGGTAAGCGTGAAATCATGCAGCAAATCGCACCTAGCGGACCTATTTATCAGGCAGGAACATTGTCTGGCAATCCATTAGCAATGGCTGCAGGTTATGCTACTCTATCTCAGCTAACAAAAGAAAGTTACGATTATTTTAAAAAGCTTGGTGATCAGCTTGCTTCCGGAATATCTGAAGCAGCAGAACATTACGGGATCGACCATACGATCAACCGTGCAGGAAGCATGATTGGTTTCTTCTTTACTAATCAAGATGTAATTAATTATGAAACAGCTAAGTTATCAAACTTAGATCATTTTAATTCTTGTTTCCGCACGATGCTGCATGAAGGGGTTTCTCTTCCACCTTCACAATTTGAGGGATTATTCTTATCAACTGCACATACTGAAGATGATATTAACAAAACAGTTGATGCATTCAGAAAAGCTTTTTCATTATTGAAATAGGCTGTTTTCTAAAAGATTGTTGCTTTTGTTTGTTTCTGTACTCATCAATTGCAAGTTGATAGGAGCGCAAGGTGCGTGCCTACCACATAAGAAGCTTCTCGCTAGGCATGCGACGAGGAATCTCACATCGGTAGTATTTAACTGTAGACGCAGGAGCAAGGATACTTCCATGAAAACGGTCAGGTGGAGAATCCTAATGGCGCAAAGCGGCAGGAGGCTCACCGCACGCCCCGTGGAAAGCGAGCAACGTAGCGGAAATCAACTACTTTCAAGAGCTACAATTTATGCGAAATAGCGTCCGTTTATCAAAACGGGCGCTATTTTTATTTTTGCCGATTGAACTCGGAATCATATTTCGTCCTGTTCTCTCATACACCTATATTGTATAACTATATGCAATTGAAAGGAGGAGAAGGGCATGAGTCAATCGAAGCTGCGTTTCTCCATTGAGGAGTCTGTTTGGCTAAAGAAAGGACAGGAAGTAGCTGAAGTTTTGTCGATGTCACTTGTTCCTGAAATAAACATCAGTGAGGAAGCCGGACAGGTTTATATCAAGGGAGCTCTTATTTTAAACGGTAAATACCGTGCAGAAAAACAGGGTGATCAAGATGGGCAAAATTTAGAAGGGAACCCTTTATCTGAAGGTGTCTCATATCGTTCACTCACCCAGTTGAATGTTGCAGAAGATGGAGTTACAGATCTGGTCCATCGCTTTCCTGTTGACATTACGATTCCGTCCTACCGTGTTGAAGATTCAAACCAGGTGAAGGTTGAAGTAGAGTCTTTTGAATATGAACTTCCTAACTCGACTTGCTTTGAACTTTCAGCATCCATCTGTATTTATGGAATAAAGGATGAAAAACAGCGCCAGGAAAGTCAGGCCTTTGAACTGCCGAAAGAAATAGTACGCTCAGCTGTCGAGGAACGTTCTGATCAGAATGATGAGAAGTCAGAGATATTTACTCCTTTCCAATTTGAAGCTCGCCAAAGCGGAGGCGTACCTTCTCAGCCGCAACAAAATGAATTTCAAGCAAGTTTTAGAGAGGAAGCTTCTGAAGTTAAATCTGAGAAGAAAACAGCTTACGAGTTCAAACCTCATTTTGAAGAGATTGATGATACAACGATGGATGCGACCTTTGATTCATTAAAGTCAATTGCTTTCTCTGATGAGGATATGAGGAATTCGAATAATGAGGAAGAAACAGAAGAACCAGAAACTGAGGAACATTACCTTCCGGAATATGAAGACGCTCAAGAAGAGCTCAAATTTAATGAGAGCCATTCAGAAGAGCAGGAATACGCGAGTTACGATCAGCCGTATGCAGAGCAGAATTATCAGGCTCAAGATGCCTATAACTATCAGCAGAACGCTTATCAGAATCAGCAATCCTATCAACAACCAGAAAGACCATATGAATATAATCCGTATCAGCAGCAATCTTACTCGGCGCAAGAAAACAATTATCAGGATTACCAGGCGCAAAATTACGGAGACCGTCCATATGATGCAGGAGAGTATGGAGAACAAGCGTATCATGATGAACAAGAATACGATGATCAAAGCTATCAGCATACAGAAGAACAAGACCAATCTTATGAATATGAAGCAGAAGCCAGCAGCTATGAAGAACAAGAAGAACAGCAAGCAGAGCGGGAAGAGGAACCCAAGGATGAAAATGCCTTGTATTTAACGAAGATGCTTTCAGGAAAAGAAGACCGCTTCTCAAAAATGAGAATGTATATTCTTCAGCGCGGAGATTCTTTAGAACACATCTGTGAAAGATATGATATCTCCTTAAATACGCTGATGCGCATGAATCAATTGCAGCAGGGTGAAGTATCTGAAGGGCAAATTATCTATATTCCTGTAAGTTCACGCTAAAATGAGGTGCTGCCATGGGGCTCATTAACCTCTTAGAAAATGAATATGATTTATATGGGGTGAGATGGAAGCAGGAGCCTCATATTATCATGACCGATTTTGGAGAGAAACGATTAAGGTATTGGAAAGATGAAGAGATGTTAAAATGGCATGTCAGATGGCGCGATGAGTCTTCAAAAGGCTCTGGCGCCGTACCTGACAGAATGATTCGAACAAGAGATGGAGACGCAGCGGTATTTGACGGCAAGCACTGGATTACCCTTCATGACTATGCTGATACTCTGTTTGGCTGCGAAGAAGTAGAGCGGTGGGGACAATTTATTGGTCAGTTGTTAAAGGTTTCTGTACAAGGAAACTATAAAAATGATCAATCTGTTGAACACCCTGTATTTGATTTTAGCCATTGTTTGGAATTAGCTCAAAAATACACTGATGGAAGTTTCCAAATTTTAAATACAAGTATAGCTGAAGCAAACAAGAGACTTCTATTCGCTGAGGCGCTTAATAAAAAAGTTCAAAACACCGAAGTTCCAATCTTGGAAAAAGAAATAAGAATTGCGAATGGAAAAAGAATCTTTCACTTTTTATTTTACCAAGGTGGTGATTCTAAACCGGTACAAAGTTACAAGCCGATACGAAATTTCTTATTCGAATGGCTGGAACACAATTCACCTTTGTCATTAAAAATGCTTCTGACTGAAATTGATCGTATCTTCCCATTACAAGGTGATCATGGGTTGCTATTGTTAGCCGAAATTACAACACCATGGGAACTAACTGATTGTCTGAATCGATTAGACAACACCAATTTAGAAAAGATGGTTGAAGGCATGAACATGTACGAAGCCATTTGGGATGTAAACCGGACTTTCCTTAAAACGGTTACTGAATGGTTTGATGAAAACAGAAGGAAGGTGGCCCTATGACAACGGAAAAGGAAACACTAAATTACGGGCCCGTCCTTTTTCATTATGATCTGTTTCCTGAAAAGCTTGAACGTCACGGAAAAGTAAAGAAGGTCATAACGAAAAGAGGAACTTTTGCACTTAAAGAAGCAGAGATGAACGAGGAAGAACGAAGCTGGTTCACACATGTTATTCAAAGGCTTTCAGAAATTGGTTTCCATCAGGTAGTACCATTGTATCCGACCAAATTTGGTGACTATACTGTTCAGCTTGGACCAAAAACCTATTACCTCATGCCATGGTTTGCATCAGATGAGAGAAATGAAAGAGCAAAGGATGAGGTGCTGCTTGATCATCTCGGCAAAGTGCATGCTCTGACACTCAAAGAACAAGACTTTTCAAATGAAGTCGTCGAACATTCTTATCAATATTTAATGAACAGGTGGGAAAACCGGCAGTTTGAAATGGAAAGGTTTACGGAAGAAGCTGAACAAAAAACGTATATGTCACCTTTTGAATTAACGTATTTAAGCCATTTTCATCAAATAATGAGAATGACTGAAGAAGCCAAAAGAAGATTAAAAGAATGGTACGATACTTGTCAGCGTGAAAAGCGATATAGAAGTGTCCTGTGCCATGGAAAAGTTTCCCGTAATCATTTGATATTTAATCCTACAGGGGAAGCCCATCTTCTGAACTTTGAAAAAGCTGTGCTGGACACTCCTGTAAGAGATTTGGCTTTATATTTCCGGAGAGCTGCACATCAGAGAGACTGGGTGATTGAAGAAGGTAAGTTATTATTGGATTTATATGAGAAACATGTACCGCTTTTAAATGAAGAACGAGGATTATTAATCAGCTATTTATCATATCCGGAACCGGTATTTAATACAGTTGATCTATACTGCAGCAAAAGAACTCAATATTCTCAAATCGAATTGGTGCACAGGCTTGAGAGCAGAATAAGAGCCATGAAAAAGATACGCGATTTTTGTGATGCTATTATGATAGCTCCTCCGCCAGCTCTAGAGGAAAATGCACCAAATAAAATTCATATAAATAATGAAGAAGATCACATATAGCACCATATATGTGATCTTCTTGTTTAGTTTAGTTTGATCCTAAAATATTTCATAAGCAATACCAAAATGCAATGCAAGGAGAATCAAAATAATGAAAAAATCTACAGCTGAGGGAAATAATAAAGTGCGGATCAGCTGAAAGATAATAAGCGGCACTGTTAATTGCCCGATTGCATTTTTAACGGTTAGAAGCCAGCCAGGAAAGCGGGCTTTCCTAAAATATCTCCGAGCCAAGAAGAAGCCCCCCATTCGCCCATTTTATATAACTTATGCATCGTGTTTAAAGACGTGAAAGACGGGCTTCACCAAATTTATTTTTGTGCATAGAATAACTTTTACAAGTTAAGGTTATCCTATTGACTAAAATTAGCACTCTTGTATAAAATATAATCAGATTCTATATTGTGCGTAGACAGGGAATAGTACAAATGCAACACCTTTTAGAGAGAGGATTCATCTGCTGAAAGAATCCTTAAGGCTAGTTGGTTGGAAGTCGCCCTTGAGCATCTTCTTTGAACAATGAAGTAGAAGAAGACGGTAAATCCGTTATCGATGAAGAGTACAGCAAGTTAATTTGAACTTGCCGTAAATTAAGGTGGTACCGCGGAAAAGTCCTTTCGTCCTTTAAGACGATTGGGCTTTTTTTGTTTTTTAGAAAGGTTGTTTTCGCAAACTTTGTTGCTCCTTGAAGTGGTTGATTTCCGTTCCAGGATGCTCGCTTTCCGCGGGGCGTGCGGTGAGCTTCCTTTGCGCTTCGCACCATTAGGAGTCTCAATGAAGCATGTGTGCTCCTGCGTCTACAAGCAACTCCTAACGAAGAGAGTTTCCTCGTCGCATGCCTTGCGAGAAGGATACTCAGGTGGCTGGCACGCTGATCCCGCAGGACAAGGAAGGCTTCGGCAGCTTTAAATCGCACGAAGAAAATGTGAAGTTCATTTTCGAGGAGTCTCGCACCTTGCACTCCAATCAACCTTGTCAATGAAGAGAATCAACAAAAAAGTTAAAAGCAAAAATCTTTTAGAGAAGAGCCTTTAGAAATAAAAGGAGGAGAAATGATGACGAACGAACAGAAAGAACTTACGATGCCGACAAAGTATGATCCGAAGGCTACAGAAGAAAACCGTTATGAATTCTGGCTGAAAGGAAAATTCTTTGAAGCAAAAGGCGACAAAGAGAAAGAGCCATATACAATTGTTATTCCGCCGCCGAACGTAACCGGAAAACTTCACCTTGGTCATGCTTGGGATACTGCACTGCAGGATATTCTTACACGTACAAAACGCATGCAAGGCTTTGATGTTTTATGGCTGCCTGGAATGGATCACGCAGGCATTGCAACTCAAGCTAAGGTTGAAGGGAAGCTTCGTGAAGAGGGAATTTCCCGCTATGATCTTGGGCGTGAAAAGTTTCTCGAGAAATCATGGGAATGGAAAGAGGAATATGCTCATTTTATCCGCCAGCAATGGGCAAAACTTGGTCTTGGATTAGATTACTCCCGTGAACGCTTTACATTAGACGAAGGGCTTTCAGAAGCGGTAAAAGAGGTATTCGTAACGCTCTACGAAAAAGGTTTGATCTATCGCGGCGAGTATATCATCAACTGGGATCCTCAAACAAAAACAGCACTTTCTGATATAGAAGTTATTCACCAGGATGTTCAGGGTGCTTTCTATCATATGAAATATCCGCTGGCAGATGGTTCAGGATATATTGAAGTAGCTACTACTCGTCCAGAAACAATGCTTGGAGATACGGCTATCGCAGTACATCCGAAAGATGAGCGCTATCAGCATCTAATCGGTAAAAAGGCAATCTTGCCAATTGTTGGACGTGAGATTGAGATCGTAGGTGATGACTACGTAGATATGGAATTTGGTTCAGGGGCTGTAAAAATCACACCTGCTCATGACCCTAACGACTTTGAGATCGGAAACAGACATAACCTTGAACGTATCTTGGTAATGGATGAAGGCGGAAAGATGAACGAAAATGCCGGGAAATATCAAGGGCTTGATCGTTTTGAGTGCCGAAAACAAATTGTAAAAGACCTCCAAGATCAAGGAGTTCTATTTAAAATTGAAGAACACATGCATTCGGTGGGGCACTCTGAGAGAAGCGGTGCTGTAGTAGAACCTTACCTATCTACTCAATGGTTCGTAAAAATGAAGCCACTTGCAGAAGAAGCAATCAAGCTTCAAAGCAGCGAAGACAAAGTCAATTTCGTTCCAGACCGTTTTGAAAACACGTATTTGCGCTGGATTGAAAACATCCGTGACTGGTGTATTTCACGCCAGCTATGGTGGGGACACCGTATTCCAGCTTGGTTCCATAAAGAAACAGGTGAAATCTACGTTGGAAAAACAGAACCTAATGATCCTGAAAATTGGGAGCAGGATACAGATGTCCTTGATACGTGGTTCTCGTCAGCTCTTTGGCCTTTTTCAACAATGGGATGGCCGGATGAAGAATCTGCTGATTTAAAACGCTACTTCCCTGGAAATGTGCTTGTAACAGGATATGATATTATTTCATTCTGGGTATCAAGAATGATTTTCCAATCGCTTGAGTTCACTGATCAAAAGCCATTTAATGATGTATTGATTCACGGACTTGTTCGAGATTCTGAAGGGCGTAAGATGAGTAAGTCACTTGGAAACGGTGTAGATCCGATGGATGTTATCGAGAAATACGGTGCGGATGCACTAAGATTCTTCTTAACTACCGGAAGCTCTCCTGGAAACGACCTCCGATTCTATTGGGAAAAAGTGGAGTCTACTTGGAACTTTGCTAATAAAATTTGGAACGCATCCCGTTTTGCACTTATGAATATGGATGGCTTGCAATACGATGAGATTGATTTGAGCGGCAAAAAGTCACTTGCTGACCAATGGATCCTGACTCGTCTTAACGAAACGTCAGAAGACATTACAAGACTGATTGATGCCTATGAATTTGGAGAAGTTGGACGTCTTCTTTATAACTTCATCTGGGATGATTTTTGTGACTGGTATATCGAGATGGCAAAACTGCCGCTTTATGGAGAAGATGAAGAAGCTAAGAAAACAACTCGTTCTGTTTTGGCTTATGTACTGGACCAGACACTTCGATTGCTTCACCCGTTCATGCCGTTTATTACAGAAGAAATCTGGCAGCATCTGCCTCACGAAGGTGAATCTATCACTGTTGCCTCTTGGCCGGTAAAACGAGATGACCTTCATTTCCCAGAAGCTGCAAATGAATTTGCTCTTGTAACTGAAGTGATCCGCTCTGTTCGTAACATCCGCTCAGAAATGAACGTTGCACCGAGCAAGCCGATCGAACTCCAAATCAAGCCGAAAAATAAAGAGATTTTAAAAGCTCTGGAAACAAACCGCAACTATTTAGTACGTTTTTGCAACCCGAGCGAACTTTTGATTTCTGATGAAATCTCAGCACCAGAAAAGAGCATGAGCACCGTTTTAACTGGGCTTGAAATGTATCTTCCTCTTGAAGGATTGCTGAATATTGAAGAAGAGATCAAGCGTCTTGAAAAAGAAGCGGAAAAATATGCGAAAGAAGTAGAACGTGTACAGAAAAAATTAAGCAACGAAGGTTTTATGAAAAAAGCACCTGAAAAGGTTATTGCTGAAGAGCGTGCAAAAGAAAGTGATTATCAGGAAAAATATGATAACGTTCAAGCACGTATAAAAGAGCTTCAAAGCTAACAGTTTACGATTATGAGGCGGATCCTTTTATGCAGGATTCGCCTTCTTTTACGTTATGAAAGGCGGGCTTAAGTTTGAATTCCTATAATGAAACATTAACATGGATACATGGTTTATTGAAGTTTGGTATAAAGCCAGGATTGAAGAGAGTGGAATGGCTGCTGCAAAGAACAGGGAACCCGGAGAAAAAAATTAAATGTATACATATTGCCGGAACAAACGGAAAAGGATCTACTGTTGAGTATTTACGGAGTATTTTTAATGAAGCTGGCTACAATGTTGGAACCTTTACTTCTCCATATCTCATTACTTTTAATGAAAGAGTTTCAATTAATAAAGAACCTATTAAAAACGATGAATTGCTGGAATATGCAAAATTGCTAAAACCGTTGGTTGATGAACTGACTGAAACTTCTTTAGGCAGTCCGACAGAGTTTGAAGTGATCACTGTCATTTCATTGCTATATTTTGCAAAAAAGCAGCCGGATATCGTTATTTATGAAACAGGATTAGGCGGTTTATATGATTCAACAAATGTAATTTCACCAATATTAAGTCTGATTTCAAATATTGGATATGACCATATGGGAATTTTAGGGGACACCATTGAAGAAATTGCATTTCAAAAAGCTGGGATCATAAAAAAAGAGGTTTCGGTAATCACAACTGTTGAACAGATTGAAGCTTTAAATGTGATAGAGAAGAAGGCTAATACAGTACATTCCGACACTTATATTCTTGGCAGGGATTTTTCTGTTTTGCATAAGAAGAGTTCCGACAATGGAGAAGAGTTTTTATACACAGGGCTTGAAAATTCAAATATTTCAGCAGAATTATCGATGAAAGGCATCCATCAAGTAAAAAATGCCGGACTTGCTCTGGCTGCCGTTGAATATTTGACAAGAAAGGGTTTTTACAGAATTGATCCAGAAAAAATTAAAACCGGATTATTTCGTGCAAATTGGGCGGGCAGGTTTGAAAAAGTTTCATCATCACCCGATATAATCATTGATGGCGCTCATAATCATCAAGGAATCCAAGCACTGAGACTAACGATAGAAAATCATTATAAGGGCAGAAAGGTTTATTTGCTGTTTGCCGCATTGCATGATAAAGCTTATAAAAACATGATGAAAGAGCTAGAGAATATTATAGATGAGGCATATTTCACTACCTTTGACTTTCCAAGAGCAGCATCAGCAGAGCAGTTATTAGCTGAAAGCCCTTTTCAAAAGTCGTGTGCCATCTCTTCCTGGAAGGATGCTTTAAAAGAGGCAATGAAAAAATTAAAAGAAGAGGATGTCCTTGTCATCACTGGATCTCTTTACTTTATTTCAGAAGTTAGAAAAAGTTTTCAAAATATGGAATAACATTTATTGTAATTTTTTGAACTTTTGATAAAATAAAAAGATAAGATAAATGTACTAGTAAAATAGATGTGTATATAGAACATTAATAGGGGGGGAAGCCGTGAGTTCACAGATGAATAATATGAGAAAACGCAAATATCTAGTAGTGGCATGGCTGATTTTATTCCCTCTGGCGTTGTGGACTGCCGTGCAAATGACAAATAACCAGCCGGATTTAAATTTAATCGACTTGGGTATTATTTCGCTTTTAGCGATTATCGTTTCTTTGTTTCCTATTAAGGTTCTTAATACGAATATTTCTTTTATGTCGGGTATAAATTTAGCTGTCTTTTTATACTATGGTTTAACAGTTGCTTTATCTATGACGCTGCTATCTGTAATGGCCATGTTTTTTTCGCTTAAAGTTAATGTTTTCAAAGAGTATTACAGATATATGGCTAATACCCTTATGTTTTCCTGGCTCATTATTTGTGAGGCGAGTGTTTTTTATCAGCTCGGTGGAGTAACAGGTGCATTTGATTTAAATGAACCGATTAATTTAATACCTGTTTTTGGGTATGTTTTAACAGGGTTAGTACTGAATCATGTCGGATTGTACTTCATTATTACTGTTCTTTATGAGGAATCCAGTCGTTTTATTGAATGGGATGCGTTATGGGATCTAGTTTCAGAAGTTCTTGCTATACCAGTTGGACTAATGCTGTACGTTCTATATTCCCAATTAGGGCAGCCTGCTATTTTTTATGTAGGGCTTCCGTTTATATCACTTTCAATCATTATTAAACTCTATCATTCTAGCGAACAGATAAATGTTTCCTTGCAAAAAGCGAGCGAGATTGGTCAGCAGCTTTCGGAGCATTTAAAAGTAAATCATATTTTAGATGTTTTTATTGAAAAACTCATTGCATTTATGTTTGTTGATTTTGCCTTTATATATGACGCAGATGCTGGTGAACATTTAAAAATCATTAGAAAGTATGAAAGTGAAGAAGGCATTCTGGCTTCTGTTCCTATTAAAAAGCATGAAGCGATCAGCGGAAAAGTATGGTCTACCGGAAAAAGTATCAGGTACTGCAAGTTGAAAGCGTGGCGGGAAATATCTGAAACTTTCTTTCAGGGTAAAGCAGAATCTGTAGTAGCCGTTCCTATGATTCGAAATCAAAAAATCGTCGGAATTATTACTTTTGCTTCTAAGAAGAAACATGCATACCAAAAGCACCATCTGATTATTTTAGAGATTTTAGCAAACTATTTAGCGGTTGCCATTGATAATGCTAGAAACTATGAATCCACAAAGCTCAAAAGTGAGCAGTGTCCATTAACTGGTCTATATAATTACAGGTACTTTGAGGATCTTCTGGCTAGTATGTATAACAACTACGAATATTTCAGAAAACAATTCTCTGTTATATTGCTAGATATCGATCATTTCAAAGCAGTAAATGATTCTTACGGTCATCAAAGCGGCAATGATGTACTCATAATGCTTGCTAGAAGGCTGGAGGATTTTATTGGAGAACGCGGGACAGTAGCCCGATATGGCGGGGAAGAATTTATTATTCTTCTGCCTGAATCTGGCGGGAAAGAATGTTTAGAAATAGCTGAAGAGCTTCGTTCTGTAATTTCGGACAACGGATTTGAAATACACAATGATTTAACCGATAAGTGTAAACATAAGATATACATAACTGCGAGTATTGGGGTAGCTACTGCTCCTCATCAAGGAGAAGACCCATTAACACTAGTAAGAAATGCCGACAGAGCAATGTATACAGGTGCAAAACAACAAGGCCGCAATAAAGTGGCAGCTTATATAGGATAGTCCCGAAAGACCTCAGGAATTCATCTGGGGTCTTTTAATTTGGCATTTTTTTAAAGATTGTTGCTATAGTAAGATTTTTTATCAGTCCTTCATTGAAAAGTTAATTGAAGTGGAAGGGCGAGACTCCTCGAAAATGAACTTCACATTTTCTTCGTGCGTGTTAAGCTGCCGGAGCCTTCCTTGTCCTGCAGGATGAGTGGGACAGGTGAGACCATTCAAAGTCGCATTGCGATGAATGGGCTTACCGCACACCCTGCGGAAAGCAAGCCCTGCAACGGAAATCAACCTCATTCTAAAGCAACCTACTTTACGAAAACCGACTTTAATTTTGAATTTGAATCTGCTTTTTCAGTTCTATTAAATAACAATTTGCATATGATTTAGTAGATGCTAGAGAGGAGCGGATGGACTTGAAACAGGAGATTTCGATATTAATAAATGGTAAGGAAAAACGATATAGTGAAAGTGAATCCAACAAAGAGCAAGAGAAATCAAGCAATGAAATAGCAGCAGCTATTGAAGTATTAGATAGAGATAATTTCATGGTGCTTGCAGAACCTTTAAAGAAAAATGAAATATCATTTAAAAGAAAGAAAATGAATTTGTTTTCTAAAAGAAGGACAGGCTTTTATCTTCCTCAAAAAGGCAAATCATTGCCGAAGCAGATCTTAGCAGCAGTTATGGCAGCAATAGTAACTGGAACCGTTTTAGGAATCATGGTTTTGATGGTATTTTCAACAGATATCACAGAAGCTGGAAATCTAAAACCTGAAACTGCTCCGGTTCAAAAAGAAAAGTCTCCATCTGGAAAAAAACTTGTTTCATTGCCTCCTATAAACCTAGAATTTTCAGCCCTGCAGGCTGGCGTATTTTCAACAAAAGAAAGAGCTGAAGACGTTGTAAAATCCATTGAAGATAAAGGATTTTCCGCAGTAATCATCTCCGCTGGTGATGAAAAATCTGCCGTAATTGTAGGGATAGCAAATGAAAAACACCAACTAGAAAGCTATGGTGAAAGCTATCAAAAGGAAATGGAAAAACCACTCGTTAAAACACTGTCTTTCTCATTCGACGACCTAAAAACACCGAGCAATTTAGACGAAACATATTTCACTAATGGCCAGATTCTTCTGCAAAATGTATTAACCCTTTCACAAATGCCTGGCACAAAGGAATCTGGACTTGATCAAACTTTAAGTGATTTTAATAAATGGAAACAATACGGACAGAAACAAAAGAAAAACTGGAAGGACGAAACAGCTAATGCTGCATCAGTCTTCGAAAAACAGCTAGAAGGTGCTTTTCTAGCTTTGAAAGATACAAAGAAAGGTGAACTTAACTGGGCATTTCAGCAAAAGGCTATGGACAGTCTTCAATCTTATAAACAATTGCTTCAGACATTAAAATAGAAAAACCTTTTAAGAAAAGCAGAGAAGCCTCCCCTTTCTCTGCTTTTCTATCTGTACTTTTCTTGTAAACAAAGCACTACTATATAATTTTTTTGTTTTTGAAGGTTTTGTGAAAGGCTTCTTTGACTAGTTGATTGAAGCGTAAGGTGCGAGACTCCTGCGGGATTAGCGTGCCAGCTACCTGAGTATTCTTCTCGCAAGGCATGCGACGAGGAAGCTCGCTTCGCTGTTGTTTTTCTTGTAGACACAGGAGCAGCATTTTAAATCTTTCACCATGGCTCACCGCACGCCCCGCGGAAAGAGAGCACTCTGGAGCGGAAATCAACGGCTTAGTCTGTCTGTTTTCCTATCATGGATGTCTTGAATTCTATAAATGCAACTGCCGAGTCTGCCTTTTTAAGCACTTTCGAGAAATTTGTCAAAAATCGTCTATGAATGTTTCCATTTGCCCACATAAAAAAGGCGAAAATGCCGAAAAACTAATAGAAGTAAGTTTTTGGCGTCGTTTGTCTTTTTTTTACAAGTTTGTTATTGTAAAACTGTGTAAATTTAACATCAATGAACGAATTGAAAGGTGATTACATGAAACACCTCATTTTAGCCTCTTCTTCACCTCGAAGATATGAACTTCTGTCATTAACGCTTCTTCCATTTGAAACATATCCTAGTACACTTGAAGAAAAAATGGATCCCAATCTTACTCCAAGTCAATTGGTACAATCACTTGCAGAACAAAAAGCATCAGATGTTCTTACATATAAACCAAATGATGTTATTTTAGGTGCTGATACAATTGTTGCTTATGGAAACAAACGGCTTGGGAAACCTCAAAATGAAAAAGAAGCTGTCGAAACGCTCAGGATGCTGTCTGGTCAGACACATGATGTTTACACTGGTGTTTGTATTATGGATCAAGAAAAGAAACGTTTATTTTCAGTAAAGACAAGTGTGACATTTTATCCGCTTAGCGAAGAAACGATTTGCTGGTACATCAGCACTGGTGAGCCTTTTGACAAAGCAGGAAGCTATGGCATTCAAGGTTCAGGTTCTTTACTCGTAGAAAAAATTCATGGTGATTATTTTAGTGTTGTAGGTTTGCCGGTATCCAGAGTGGTAAGAACACTAAGTGAATTCGGATTTTCTTTCACCGGGTCAGTCAGATAGACTGAATGAACGAGGGAGGAACGTAAGTGGCAACAAAACCGCTTATGATTAAAGATTATCCATTACAGGAAAGACCAAGGGAAAGGCTGTTGCAAGACGGTCCTGATACCCTGTCCAACTATGAATTATTAGCCATCCTTTTACGTACAGGAACAAAACAGATGTCTGCCATACAGCTTTCACACCATATTATTCAGCATTTTGAAGGATTAAGACATTTGAAAGATGCTTCGATTGGCGAGCTGAAAGAAATCAACGGCATTGGGCCTGCCAAAGCGGTAGAACTAATTGCTGCTATTGAAATCGGCAAACGGATCAGCCGGCTTCAATTTGAAGAGAGATATACAATCCGGTCCCCAGAAGATGGTGCAAGATACTTAATGGATGAACTGCGCTTTTTGCACCAGGAACACTTTGTATGTTTGTATTTGAATACTAAAAATCAAGTACTTCATAAGAAGACAGTCTTTATTGGCAGTCTGAATACTTCTATCGTTCATCCGCGTGAGGTGTTCAAAGAGGGTTTGAAGCGATCGAGTGCTTCGATTATTTGTTTTCACAATCATCCCAGTGGAGATCCCGCTCCAAGCAGGGAAGATATTGAAGTTACTAAAAGGTTAGTAGAGTGTGGAAAAATGCTGGGAATCGAAGTGCTGGATCACATTATTATAGGTGATCAAAAATACGTAAGTTTAAAAGAAAAAGGATATGTTTAACATTGTCTTTTGATTCTTTTATAGCGTATAATCAAACGTATGAGTTTTGCTTGATGAAAGGAGTTTACATAAATGTTTGGTGGATTTTCAAGAGATTTAGGAATTGATTTAGGAACTGCAAACACACTTGTTTACGTGAAGGGCAAGGGTGTTGTTGTGCGTGAACCTTCCGTTGTTGCTTTGCGTACTGACACAGGGTCAATTGAGGCAGTAGGTAATGCTGCAAAAAATATGATCGGCCGTACACCGGGGAATATTGTAGCTGTAAGACCTATGAAGGACGGGGTTATTGCGGATTTTGAAACAACTGCTACTATGATGAAGTATTTTATTCAGCAAGCACAAAAAAACCGTTCTGTTTTCGCGCGCAAGCCATATGTAATGGTTTGCGTACCGTCTGGTATAACAGCTGTGGAAAAACGTGCTGTTGAGGATGCTACAAAGCAAGCTGGTGCACGTGAAGCTTATACGATTGAAGAGCCGTTTGCGGCAGCAATCGGAGCTGATCTTCCTGTATGGGAGCCAACTGGAAGCATGGTTGTTGACATTGGCGGAGGTACGACAGAAGTTGCTATTATCTCTCTTGGAGGTATCGTAACGAGTCAGTCAATTCGTATCGCAGGTGATGAGATGGATGATGCAATCATCGCTTACATTAAAAAGACTTATAACTTAATGATTGGTGAAAGAACTGCAGAAACTCTTAAACTTGAAATCGGATCTGCTGGAACACCTGAAGGTATTGAAGACATGGATATTCGTGGACGAGATTTATTGACAGGTCTCCCAAAAACGATTACGATTACTGCGGAAGAAGTTTCCAGCGCGTTGCGTGATACGGTTAATAGCATTATGGATGCTGTAAAAGTAACTCTTGAAAAAACGCCCCCAGAGCTTGCTGCTGACATTATGGATCGCGGTATCGTTCTTACTGGCGGAGGAGCTTTATTGAGAAACTTGGATAAAGTGATAAGTGAAGAGACAAAAATGCCTGTTATCGTGGCGGAAAACGCATTGGATTGTGTAGCAGTAGGAACTGGCCGAGCGCTTGAAAATCTGCATCTTTTCAAATCCAAAGCTGGTATTACTTCTAGATCTAAATCCAAGTAAGTAGGTGTATTTTCATGCCACATTTTTTTTCGAATAAACGGCTTATCATTCTGCTAGTCAGTATTATTATTCTAGTAGCTTTGATCGGTTTTTCGATGAAAAAAAGGGAAAGCCTAACCTTACCTGAGCAGTTTTTAAAAGATTCTGCAGGACTAACACAAACGATTTTCTATAAACCCGCTAATACAATAGCGGGTTTCTTTGAGAATTTAGCTGAAATGAAACAGCTTTACAAAGAGAATCAAATGTTAAAAGCAAGGTTAGATGAGTACGCAAAATTATATGTACAGTACCAGGAAGTTAAGAAAACGAATGAAACGTTAAAAGCACAGCTTGATAAAGAAGAAGATCTAACTGACTTCAAGGTGCGCGAAGCAACTGTGATCGGCAGGTCTCCTGATCAATGGAATCAATTTATTTATATCAACAAAGGGGAAAAAGACGGAATTAAGCCAAAGATGGCAGTTATTTCGCCCCAGGGTTTTATAGGTAAAGTGACGAATGTTTCTCTGTTTCAATCCACTGTTCAGCTTATAAGTGATAATGACCGGACAAACCGTTTTTCTGCAATTGTTCAAGGAGAAAGAAATATTTTTGGAACGATAGAAGGATACGATACGAAACGACAGGCTTTGCTGTTTAAAAAGATTCCGGTGGATGCGAAGATTAAAAAAGGTCAAAAAGTTATTACTTCAGGCCTAGGAGATGTTTTTCCTCCTAATCTTCTAATCGGGGAAGTTATTGATATTGAACCAGATGAAGTCGGTTTAACTCAGACTGCTTATTTAAAACCTTCTGCTGATTTGTATGATTTGGATCATGTGATGGTTCTCGAAAGAGAGATGCCTGCAGTAGATGAAAGTTTAAAAGAAAAGGAGGAAGAATGATGAAAAAAATCCTTCTTCCTTTTCTTATCTATTTAGCATTTATTAGTGAGAGTTCCTTGATGCAAGCTTTATTGCCGCAGGAGAACAATATGGAATGGCAATTTATTCCTCGTTTCTCTATGGTAATGATTTTATTTATTGCTATATATTTAAATTCGACGTATGGACTGGTCTATGGACTAGGATTTGGACTCCTTACTGATTTGCTTTATACAGATATTATTGGTGTATACTTATTTTCAATGGCTGCAACCGCCTATATTACATCTGTTTTCTCAAGATATCTGTTCGGAAACCTTATCGTTACACTGCTTCTTTCCATTGTTGGTGTAGCTATCCTAGAGTTTTTTGTTTATGGTTTAAACAGTCTTATTGGGATCAGCTATCAAATGATAGATATGTTTCTCTATAAAAGATTGTTGCCTACCCTCATCTTAAACGGTTTCTTTGCGATACTCATTTATTATCCATATGTGAAGCAGCTAAACCTGCTGAAGGATACTCTAAAAGAAAACTAACTCCAGCAAAGAGGAATTTAGACCTAGCTGTCGAATGTTAGTACGTTGAGGTGAACAATGGCAATGGTACAGAAACTGCAGCACAACGTAACAATAAAAGGTACAAAAGACGGCCTCATTTTGTTGTTGGATGATAAATGTTCCTTCGAAAAAATTATTGAGGAACTCCATGATAAATTAACTGCAAACAGTGGACAGCTGCTCAATGGTCCAGTTATTTCTGTTAAAGTGAAAGCAGGAACGAGATATGTTACTGCTGAACAAGAAGAGAAATTGCGGGAAGTTTTAAAACAAAAGGAGAATCTGATCTTAGAACATATTGAATCAGATGTTATCACCAAAGCAGAAGCTGAGGAACTGAGAAAAGATGCACAGGTAGTGACCGTTTCAAAGATTGTTAGATCCGGACAGGTATTAGATATTCAGGGTGATTTGCTTCTTGTAGGTGATGTAAACCCGGGTGGAACTGTAATCGCTACCGGTAACATTTATATTCTGGGTGCCTTAAAAGGAATCGCTCATTGCGGAAGCAAAGGGAATGAAGAAGCGATCATTGCTGCTTCTGTTATGAAACCTTCTCAGCTAAGGATTGCACATCATATTAATAGAGCACCAGACTCTTATCCTGATTTGGGGAATGAGATGGAGTTTGCTTACATATCCAAAGAGGAACAACAGATTCGGATCGATCGGATCAGTACTGTTCACCGACTTAGACCGACGTTGAACAGCTTGGTATAGAAAGGGGAATGAAGCATGGGAGAAGCGATTGTCATCACGTCTGGGAAAGGTGGAGTCGGGAAAACGACGACTTCAGCCAATATAGGGACTGCTCTAGCTCTTTCTGGGAAAAAAGTATGTCTTGTAGATACCGATATTGGGTTGCGTAACCTTGATGTATTAATGGGACTTGAGAACAGGATCATTTACGATCTGGTAGATGTAGCAGAAGAACGCTGCAAACTTAATCAAGCCTTAATTAAAGATAAACGCTTTGAATGTTTGTATTTGCTGCCAGCAGCTCAAACAAAAGATAAGTCTTCTATTCAGCCTGAACAAGTTAAAAAAATTGTACAGGAATTAAAGCAAGATTATGATTATGTTATTATTGACTGTCCAGCAGGCATTGAACAAGGCTTTAAAAATGCTATAGCAGGAGCAGATAAATCGATTGTCGTAACAAATCCAGAAATTTCATCTGTTCGTGATGCTGACCGTATTATCGGTTTACTAGAACAAGAAGAAGTTGAAGCACCAAAACTAATCGTAAACAGATTGCGTAATCACCTTGCAAAAAGCGGTGATATGCTCGATGTTGACGAGATCGTATCAGTACTTTCCATAGAGCTTTTAGGAGTAGTCATTGATGATGAAAACGTAATTAAGGCTGCAAATAAAGGCGAGCCGGTAGTAATGCAACCGGATTCTAAGGCTTCAATTGCCTACCGTAATATCGCTAGAAGAATTTTAGGAGAATCAGTTCCTCTTTTGTCTTTAGAGGAAGAAAAAGGATTCTTTGGCAAGATTAAAACACTATTAGGTATGAAATAAAGCATTGGCTTAGGCTAGTGCTTTTTCTTTTAGTCTCAAATGGCTGTTTTGGGATAGTACTTATTCTTCATTGACAAATTTATTTGATCGTAAGGTGCGAGACTCCTCGAAAATGAATATCACATTTTCTTCGTGCGATGTAACACTGTCGAAGCCTTCCTTGTCCTGCGGGACTAGCGTGCCAGCTACCAAGTATTCGTCTCGCATGGCATGCGACGAGAATGCTTGCTTCGCAGGATTTTCTTGTAGACGCAGGAGCAGCACTTTATATATCTTTCGCCTGGCTCATCGCACGCCCCGCGGAAAGCGAGCATCCTGGAGAGGAAATCAACTCCTTCTGTTATTCAAACCACAAGAAAGTTTACGGAACAGCCTTCCTCTAATAATCGCTCATTAAGATTTCATTTTACTCATAACTTCAGCGGACAAGTCATAGGATGTACATATATATGAGAAAAAATGGAGGAACGGGTATGAAAAATAGAGCAGATGAAATCCGAAAAAAGTATGGAAACTTATCCAAAAAAGGATCTTCAAAAGAAAAAAGTGTGTCTATTAACAGAGATGACTCGGAGAAAAATCATCCTCTATTTAACCGTCATGCCTTACTGATGCAAGTGATGTTTTCTATTATTTTATTCTTAATCGTTGGGATTATCTTTAAAAATAATGGTGAACAAACGGCTAAAGCTCAAAATTTTATCAAGCATGTGTATGAAGACGAGTTTCATTTTGCAGCCGCAAAAGACTGGTATGAAAATCAATTTGGAAAACCACTAGCCTTGCTGCCAAAAGATAAATTGATTAAAAATGAACCAGAACAAACAAGTGAGGTGTACGCTGTTCCTGCTGATGGGAAAGTTTATGAATCATTCAGTTCTAATGGTAAAGGAATATGGATAGAGACAGGAAGCAAAGAAGAGTCAGTGGAAACTGCAAAAGACGGATACATTGTTTTTGCGGGTAAAAAAGAAGATCTCGGGTATACCGTTATTATTCAGCATTCTGATGAACAAGAATCCTGGTACGGTGATCTGAAAGAAATCGATAATTCCATTAAACTTTATAACTATGTAGAAAGCGGAACACGGCTTGGGAAAGTTTCAGAAAATGACGGTGGTAAAACAGGGAAGTTTTATTTCGCAATAAAAAAAGACAAGAGCTTCATTGATCCAAGCAAGGTGATTGATATTGATTAACCTGATTGTACAATTTATCCGAAAAATAAAGGTTAATCCGGCATTTTGGATTGTTATTTTCGGCGCTGTTTTAACAGGACATTTTAGAGAAATTATCGTATGGTTTTCCGTCGTGCTTATACATGAGATGGGTCATTTTGCCGGTGCCCATCTTTTTAAATGGAGAATTTCCAGAATTGATCTGCTTCCTTTTGGTGGAGCTGCCGTTGTAGAAGAACACGGCACACGGCCCTTTCATGAGGAGATTTGGGTAGCTGTACTTGGGCCGCTGCAGCATGTATGGATGACTGGATTGGCTTTAATGCTTAACAGTACGGGGATTATATCTCCTGAGGATTTTACTTGGTTCCTTCTTTTGAATTTCACCTTATTCACTTTTAACTTATTGCCTATTTGGCCATTGGATGGCGGCAAGATTGCATTTGCGTTATTTACGAAGTGGATGCCCTTTAAATTTGCACAGCGTCAATTTCTGATCTGCTCAGCATTCCTTTTAATAGCTGGGGGAGCATGGCAGCTCTATCTGCAGCCGAATCATTTAAACCTCTGGGTTATTTGTGCCTTTTTATTAGTTGCGCATATTTTAGAATGGAAAAGAAGACATTATGTGTTTATACGTTTTTTATTAAGCAAAATGCAGCAGAATCCCTCAAAACGAACTCGTACACTGATCGTACCCCCAACAATGCCATTATCCAATGTCACTAGCAGATTAATAAAAGGAATCTCACACTCCATAATTGTTAAAGATCATAACCCGGTTACTTTAGAAGAAAAAGAACTATTAGAAGCTTATTTTTATAATCATTCTCCTGAATGTGCAATTGGCCAGGTTTTTCGTTAAAATAAAGAAATGAAGCATGGACAGGGAGATGTGTAATAAATATGCAACAAGTAGTGATCAATGCGGCTGGCCTGGAAAAAAGAACGGCGCTCCTTCAAAACGGAAAACTTGTAGAATGCGCTTATCAGAGACCAGATGAAAAGCCTTCAACAGGGAGTATATATAAAGGAAGAGTCCAAAAAGTGCTTCCAGGCATGCAGGCTGTTTTTGTAGATATAGGAACGGAAAAGAACGGATTTCTGCATAGAGATGATTTGCCTGCATTCCAGATGCTATCCAATGAAGATAAGAAGAAAATATCAATTTCTAGCTTGATTAAAGAAGGAGAATCTGTCCTCGTTCAAATAGCAAAAGAAGAAAGCGGCGATAAGGGTGCGAAACTTACGGCCCTCCTATCTTTTACAGGACATCTCCTCGTATATTTCCCGTACACTCCGCATATTGGGGTTTCAAAAAAAATAAAAGAATCTGAGCGTGAGACTTTATTAAAGTGGGGTTCCGAACAAGTCAGTGAAAGAGAAGGAATGGTTATCCGGACTGACTGCGAAACTTTTCCTGAAAACGAAATGAATCTGGAATTAAAAAGCTTAAAGAGACAATTTTCAGAAGCCTTGAAAATGGCTGAGGGGGTAAAAGCACCAAGCTTAATTATCCGGCCGTCATTTTATTATACTTTTTTAGAAAGATGGCTTAATTCAAATGTTGAAGAGATCATTGTAGATGATCATGACACTTATTCACACATTAAAGAGTACGCAGCTACGTATCGTACACCTTTTCAAGTTAAGCTATATAACGAAAAAGAACCGATTTTTAAAAAGTATGGTATTGATTTAGAAATTCAAAAAAGCTTGTTGCCTCATATTTGGCTAAAAAATGGTGCTTCACTTTATTTCAATGTTACAGAAGCTTTAACAGTTGTTGATGTGAACACTGGAAAATTTACCGGAAAAAAAGACCGGTCAAAAACCGTGGCAGAGACAAATGCTTTAGCTGCTAAAGAAATTATGAAGCAGCTGCGGCTGCGCAATTTAGCGGGAATGATTGTGATTGACTTTATCACTATGCAGACAAATTCAGACAAAGACATGATCTTCTCTGCGTTAAAAGAAGAAATCAAAAAAGATTCTTCAACAATTAATTTGTATGGCTTCACAAAAATGGGGCTTTTTGAACTAACCAGAAAAAAAGAGCGGCCATCGTTATTAGAAACGCTTACCGAAAAACCAAGAAGCGATATTATGGACAGTCACCAGCTGCGGCCGGAAACCTTTTATTATGAGCTTGAAAGAATAGCTATGGAATATGAGTATCACGATGATGAAGCAATTTGGCTAGAAGTTCCGCCATATTTTGCTGAATGGCTCCAAAATCATCCGGACAAGCTCTCCTATATCGAGAAAAGGTACGGAAGCATGATATTTGTGACTCCTGGTTCGATAAATCGTGAAATTATTGTTAGGCAGACAGGCGCTGCGAATGATTTAAAAAAGCGATTTTCAGATTGACACAGCAGTCCCAAACATGGTAAACTTTTTTCGTTAGTGTTTGGAGCACCCGCTCCAACCGCACAGACTAGGTTTTAAGTATTTTATATACACCTAGGATGGCGAGTCTGAGTATAAGAGGAGGTGCACGTTGATGTACGCAATTATTCAAACTGGTGGTAAGCAAGTTCGAGTTGAAGAAGGTCAAGCAATCTATGTTGAGAAACTAGATGTTGAAGCTGGTGAAACAGTAACATTCGAAGATGTATTGATGGTCGGTGGAGACAGCTTGAAAGTAGGAGCTCCTTTAGTTGAAGGTGCTACAGTTACGGCAAAAGTTGAAAAACATGGCCGTGGCGAGAAGGTCGTTGTCTACAAGTTTAAGGCGAAGAAGAACTATCGCCGTAAGCAAGGACACCGTCAACCATACACAAAAGTTGTGATTGACAAGATTAACGGGTAATTCTCATGATTTCAGTTTCTATTTTCAGAAACAGTAATCAAAACATACTTTCGTTTTCGATGGATGGACACGCTGATTTTGCTCCACATGGCCAGGATTTGGTTTGTGCAGCCGCAACAGCCGTGTCGTTCGGTACAATTAATGCTATTGAAAAACTTTGCGGCTATGAGCCTGAAGTGACCACTCATGAAGATGGTGGATTTTTAAAGTGCAAAGTACCGAATAATCTAGATGATTCGACCTATCAAAAAACGCAATTGCTTTTGGAAGGCATGATTGTATCTCTTGCTTCGATTGAAGAAGGATACAGTGAGTATATAAAATTGACTGAACATGAAGGAGGTGCAACGAATGCTTAAATTAAACCTTCAATACTTTGCCTCTAAAAAAGGGGTAGGTAGCACAAAGAATGGTCGTGATTCACAGTCTAAGCGTTTAGGCGCTAAGCGTGCTGATGGACAATTCGTTTCTGGTGGTTCAATTCTTTACCGTCAACGCGGTACTAAGATCTATCCTGGTACAAACGTTGGTAAAGGCGGAGATGACACTCTATTTGCTAAGGTTGACGGAATCGTTCGTTTCGAGCGTTATGGCCGTGACCGCAAAAAGGTAAGTGTTTACCCAATCGCGCAAGAAGCGTAAGAGGGAGATAAAAACTCTAACCAGATTGGTTAGGGTTTTTTCTTTGCATTATAGCAAAGTAAGCCAAGTTTTCTTTAGCATTTACAAAAGTTTGAGTACTGCGCTAAATTTGTTGGTGTAAGGTATAGCCATATTAAAAGGAAAGGCTGGAAGTGCGATGATGTCAAAAAAATGGACGACTGTCGATCTTTTGCGCCATGCCAGGCATGACTGGCTAAACCAGCTTCAGCTTATTAAAGCAAATCTGTCTCTTGATCGCACTGAGCGGGCAAAAGAGATAATGAATGAAGTTATTGAATTATCCCGGGAAGAATCCAGAATCTCTAACCTGAAGACCCCGAATTTATCAGAGTACTTACTAACCTATAATTGGCTGAAGCATCCGGTAAAATTGTATGGAAAAGTTAAAGGTGAAAGCGGAGATTTTAGTTTATTTGAAGATGAATTGTTACATACAACGGATGAGTTATGCGATGTGCTGAACAATTCGATTTCGGGATATGAGGAATACTCACTTACTGTTACATTCGAACCTGAAGATCATCGTGTTAGTTATACATTTGTGGGTAATCTCTCCGATCAGGAGAATACACTCGAAAAAATGAAGAATATTTTTTCAACACATAAAAGCATGGCACTCATCGAAAGCTATATTCAGGAGAATAAGTGTTATTTTGAATTTCAGTTAACTTCCTAATGAAAGGAGGAGAATTAAATGTTTGTCGATCAGGTCAAAATTTATTTAAAAGCTGGTGACGGCGGTAATGGGATGGTTGCATTCCGCCGCGAAAAATATGTGCCAGACGGCGGTCCTGCCGGTGGTGATGGGGGAAAAGGCGCGAACGTTATCTTTGAAGTGGAAGAAGGACTTCGTACACTGATGGATTTTCGTTATAACCGCCATTTTAAAGCACCTCGAGGCGAACATGGAATGTCTAAAGGCATGCATGGAAAAAAGGCTAACGATATGATCGTAAAGGTTCCTCCTGGAACAGTTGTAACGGATGCAAATACGGGAGAAACAATTGCTGACTTAGTACATCACAAGCAGCAAGCAATTATTGCAAAAGGCGGCCGAGGCGGCCGGGGCAACACTCGTTTCGCGACTCCTGCAAACCCAGCACCTGAAATTGCTGAAAATGGGGAACCAGGTGAAGAACGTGAAGTAACATTAGAATTAAAGGTTTTAGCAGACGTTGGACTTGTTGGGTTCCCTAGCGTAGGAAAATCAACTTTCTTATCTATCGTTTCTGCAGCAAAACCCAAAATTGCGGCTTATCACTTTACAACAATCACACCTAATTTAGGAGTTGTACCAGTTGAGGACGGCAGAAGCTTTGTTATGGCTGATCTGCCGGGATTAATCGAAGGAGCTCATGAAGGTGTAGGACTTGGACATCAGTTCCTGCGTCATATTGAAAGAACACGCGTAATTCTTCACGTTATCGATATGTCCGGTATGGAAGGCAGAGACCCATATGAGGATTTTGTGAAGATCAATGAAGAGCTTAATCAATACAACATGAGATTGATGGAACGTCCGCAGATTGTGATTGCCAATAAGATGGACATTCCTGGAGCGGAAGAAAACCTAGAGGCATTTAAGGAAAAAGCAGGAGACGACGTTAAAGTTTTCCCTATTTCAGCCATTACTCGCCAAGGAATTCGTGAAGTATTATTTACAACTGCAGATATTCTTGAAGTTACTCCTGAGTTCCCTCTTATCCATGATGATGGGGTTGAACAGCAGCGTGTTCTTTATAAGCACGAAAAAGAAGATGCAGGTTTCTATATTACTCGTGATCCTGCTGGAATATTTGTTATTAATGGGCCGAAGATTGAGAAATTGTTTAAGATGACAGATTTCTCGAGAGAAGAAGCAACTAAGCGTTTTGCGCGTCAAATGCGTACGCTAGGTGTTGACCAGGCACTGAGAGATCGCGGTGCAGAACATGGTGATGTTGTACGAATTCTCAAATATGAATTTGAATTTATTGATTAAAAAAGACAGCCCTCATCTAGGGCTGTTTTTCTTTTAGGTTGTTCTCTAGAAGGGTTGATCTCCGTTCCAGGTACTCGCTTTCCGCGGGGCGTGCGGTGAGCCCCCTCGGTGCTTTTTGCACCATGAGGGGTCTCACCTGTCCCGCTAATCCCGCAGGAGTCTCGCACCTTGCACTCCGGTCAACCATGCGAAGAAGCTTACTTAAAAAATGTTCAAAAGCTAAATCATTTAGTAAATGAGCGGTTGAAAAAGAATCCAATCATGTGAGAGTAGGGTAGATTTCCGCTACAAGATACTCGCTTTTCGTTGGCTTGTGGTAAGCCCCTCGGTGCTTTTTGTACCATGAGAGGTCTCACATTTAAGGAAGTTTGTGTGCTCCTGCGTCTACAAACAATTCTTACGAAGCTTGTTCCTCGTCGTATGCCTTGCAAGAAGTTATTCAGGTGTCTGGCATGCAGGAGTCGCATCTTCCACTCCGATCAACTAATCGCTTGCAAGAAGTTTATCAAAGAACAACAATTCTCCTTTTGTTTATATGTCCATGTGGAATAGACATTTTCTTTTGTATTTATTATAATAAGTGTAAGATTTACACCGGAGGAAATTCTTATGAAAAATGATAAACAGTACTATATGGTAAGAGAAGATGTATTATCAGAATCCATGCAAAAAGCGTTAGAGGCTAAATCTTTATTAGATCGCGGTAAAGTAAAAACTGTAGCTGAAGCTGCTGAAAAAGTTGGATTAAGCCGCAGTGCCTTTTATAAGTATCGCGATGGAATTTTTCCGTTTCATACGATGGTGAAAGAAAAAATTATTACACTGTCCCTCCATCTTGAAGACAGATCCGGTGCTCTCTCAAGTCTTCTAACTGTCGTTGCCTCACAAGGATGCAATGTATTGACCATTAATCAAACGATTCCCCTGCAAGGACGCGCGCACATTACATTGACGATCGAAACGAATATGCTGCAAGGAGATATTAAAGACTTACTAGCAACATTAAATCGAATGGAAACTGTTGAAAGAGTTGAAGTGGTAGGAACAGGAGCTTAATTTTAAGAAACCAGCAGATGTAAAGCTGCTGGTTTCTGTTCGTTTGGCTTTATAATAAATATCCTTTTTTGCGCAATGCAAAGCATGCTTTGTCTAATTTTTCTGTAGAATCTGCAGATAAGGTGTGCATGTGTATCCCGTCTGTAAGTTCACTTAAAAGAGGAGCTTTCGTTTCCTTTAGACGATTCATTAAATCCTCTACATCGTTACGATTTGACAGCTTAAGTGATGCTTTAATATCACCGTAAACAGGGTGATCAACGGTTACATCTTCAACAGTTACTCCATGATCTACGATTGTGTACAATTCTTCGATGGTTTCTTCAGGAGAATGAATAGCTGCAACAACACAAGTGAATGAATGCCCCTTATCAGGTTTCATGTAAATATATCCTTGAGCAGTTGCCATTATCGGTTCACCGCTCGCCTTTAAGAGGGACATATCCTGCACAATTACTTGTCTGCTGACATTCGTCTTTCCGGCTAGTGCTGAGCCGCTCAAGGGCTCAGAAGATTCTTTTAGCCAACTCATAAGCTGTGTTCTTCTATCATCGCCTTTTAATTTTTCTGCCTTATTCATTTTAATGCAACCTCTCTAACTGATGAAAATTGATTTGTTATCTCATCCAACGCTTTACAGAGCGTGTAAATATCGTCTGTAGTTGTAAGGTGACTTAACGAAACTCGTACAAGACCATGTGCCTCACTTACAGTCCGGCCAAGAGCAAGCAAGGTTCTAGAAGGGGATTGCAGTCCATTCTTGCAGGCTGATCCTGTTGAAACAGCAATCTTTCTCCTGCTTAGTTCCTGCATCACGATTTGTCCTTCCATTCCTCTAACTCTGAATGGGAGTATATAGGGCGAACCTTCCAAACTTCCTTCTAAAATTATCTCTTTATTATTAAGTATAAGCGAAATAAACAGTTTTCGCATTTCTGCTACTTGAACATAATGTGATGATTGATTATTAGTAGATTCTTCAACAGCTGTCACAAAAGAAACGATAGACGGGAGATCAACTGTTCCGGGTCTAAATCCGCGTTCATGAGTGACCCCAGAAAGAAGAGGGGATATGTGGATTGCCGGTGATATATATACCGCTCCTGTTCCTTTAGGTCCATAGATTTTGTGAGCTGAAACAGTAAAAGAATCTATGTTTATGGAATTAAAATAGTCTTTGTCTATTTTTGAAAAAGATTGAACACAGTCACTGTGAAACAAAATATCGTTTCTTTTAAAATAATCACTCATGCATTTAAGATCTTGGGTAATGCCCGTTTCACTGTTTACATGCTGTATCGTTGCTAATATAGTATCAGGTCTTAAATTTCCCTTTATTCGTTCAATGCAAATTTTACCTGATGAATCTACAGGAACCCGAGTGACTTCAAACCCTTGGGTCTCTAAAAACTTGAGAGCGTAATCGACAGATGGATGCTCAACATTAGATGTGATGATATGTCTTCCATTTTGTTTTGACCCAAAAGCTAAAGATGTGACAGCTAAAAAGTTTCCATCTGATCCTCCACCCGTAAAATATATTCCGTTAGAATTTTTGCCAACCACCTTTGCGAAAGCAGTACGTGCATGTTCTAATAGTTCCTTCGCATCTAGTCCTCTATCGTGAAGACTCTCTGTATTTGCAAAGTAATTTCTTGAAGTATGGATATAAGCTTCAATCGCATTTTGTGACATAGGAGTAGTAGCTGCATAATCCAAATATATCAAGGCGTTCACCTCATAAAATAATAAAATTCTTGTAACAAGTTTAATTCTATGTAAATATAGGTGTCAAGACACATGTAAAGTTGAGGTGTTTATGATTGGATATAGTTGAAGCTGAAGTTTTAATAATCGGAGGCGGCATAGCTGGTTTAATGACTGCTGAATATTTAAGTTTGCATAAGAATGTGATAGTTATCACAAAGTCTGATATCAAGCATTCAAATTCATATTTGGCTCAAGGCGGAATCTCAGCTGTTATTGATAAGAACGATACATGGCAAGAACATTATATGGATACCCTTCAAGCGGGACATTTTCATAACGAACCGGAAATGACTGAGTTTCTTGTGAAAGAAGGAAGTAATGTTATAGATTCTCTTTCCTGTTGGGGAGTTCCGTTTGACCGTAATCTAAGCGGGCAATTTATGTTAGGAAAAGAAGGGGGCCATCATCGTAATCGAATAGTACACGCAGGCGGGGATCAGACAGGAAAGAAAGTCATGGAAGCCTTAATTCGCCGTGTTAGTGACAAAGTTAGAATTGAAACAGGTAAATATGCCGTTGAATTGCTGGCAGCAAACGGCATTTGTTATGGCGTTTATTGTAAAGATGATGATGGCAGTCTCACGTTATACAAATCAACTCATACCATTTTAGCGGGAGGTGGATATGCAGGAATCTATTCTGCAACATCAAATGCATATGGATCTGACGGAAGCGCAATCTGTATGGCTTACAGTGCTGGTGCTGAACTTGCAGACTTAGAATTTGTTCAATTCCATCCTACATTGTTAAAAAGCGAAAAAATAAGCGGTTTGATTACTGAAGCTGTAAGAGGTGAAGGCGGAGTTCTTGTAAACTCAAACGGCTCTCCTATTATGGATGGGGTACATCCGTTGAAGGACCTTGCACCAAGAGATATTGTTTCCAGAAGAATATTTGATGAGATTCATAATCAAAGAGTATCTGTTTTTTTGAATATAAAAGGTATATCTGATTTCGAAAATAAATTTCCCGGTGTAACAAAATTGTGTGAAAATGCTGGAATATCTCTAGATGCCGGTTTAATCCCGGTAGCTCCAGGTGCACATTTTACGATGGGAGGAATTAAAACTGACCTTTTTGGAAGAACATCTCTGCGAGGTTTGTATGCGATTGGAGAGTGTGCAAACACAGGTGTGCATGGAGCGAACAGACTTGCGAGCAATTCTTTGCTGGAAGGTGCAGTCTTTGCTAAACAGACCGCTCAATATATTCTTTCTGAAAAGCATGAAAGGACATTCCCATTCTCCTTGTCATTATTACAAGAATCCTTACCTGCTGGGAACTGTTTAAACTATACACTGCTTGAAATAAATGATATCCAAGAAATAATGGATAAACATGCCGGAATTTGCAGGGATGAAGAGGGTTTGAAAAAGGCTAAAGATAAATTGCAGCTCAGGAATTTCAATCCCTCTCTGCTTGATCAGCCCATGGCTTTAATCAAAAGATTAAATATGCAGACAATGGCTTGGTTAACGGTAACAAGCTGCCTTAATCGTAAGGAGAGCAGAGGCAGTCATTATCGAAGAGATTTTCCTTTCGCACTAAAAGAGTGGGAACAAAAAAAGATAATAAGGAGTGTGCTGCGTGATGAATCACTTATTGCTAAAAAAACAGCTGCAGGAATTTTTAATTGAAGACATAGGGACTGGTGACTTATCAGCAGCTCTTTTTGAAGATGAAACAGAGATCTCAGCTTCCATAATAGCAAAAGAGAATGGAATATTCGCGGGGTCTCAAGTTCTGACCTTCGGATATGAATTAATTGATTCAAATATTAAATCAAAGCTTTATATTAAAGACGGTGAATATATAGAACGAGGAATGATATTGGCAGAAATCAGAGGCAGAAGAAAAAGTATCTTGACAGGTGAGAGAGTATTATTAAATTTAATGCAGCGTCTTTCTGGAATTGCTACTGTCACTTCCCAAGCAGTTTCACTTGCTAATGGAAGAACACGCATTTGTGATACCAGAAAGACAACTCCAGGTTTAAGGATGCTTGAAAAATATGCTGTGCGCTGCGGCGGCGGATATAATCATCGATTTGGGCTGTATGACACTGTTATGTTAAAAGATAATCACCTTGCAGGGTTTACCTCTATCCAAGAAGCGATAGATACTGCTCGTGAAAAATTAGGCCACACAATAAAAATTGAAGTAGAAACCGAGACAGAAAAGCAAGTGTTAGAAGCTGTTTCAGCAGGTGCAGATATCATAATGTTCGATAATTGTACACCTGAAGAAATAACTCAAAGACTAAAACATGTGCCGCAAGGAATTGTAACAGAAGCTTCGGGTGGTATTACTCTTGAATCGATAGATGTATATTCCCGGACTGGAGTTCAATATATATCTCTAGGTTTTCTCACACACTCAAACAAAGCGCTTGATATTAGCTTAAATGTTAAAGGAGCCGTAAAAGCATGACTATTCTAGGATCATTTATTAAGACTGCTGCTTCCATCCCTGATCATTACTCCAGCATGACTCCTTCAGAAATGGAGTTGAGGATCCGTGAAATAAAAGCTCAATTAAATGATAAATTATTTTTACCTGCCCATCATTATCAAAAAGATGAAGTCGTTCAATTTGCTGATGTTACAGGTGATTCTCTGCAATTAGCCAAAATTTCAGCAGAAAATAGAGACGCAGATTATATTGTGTTTTGCGGTGTTCATTTTATGGCTGAAACGGCAGATATGTTAAGTCATCCCAATCAGACTGTCATTCTTCCTGATTTGAAAGCAGGTTGTTCAATGGCTGATATGGCAGATATTCATCAAACGGAAAGAGCATGGATTGAATTAACTAAACTATTTGGGAATACCATTCTTCCTTTAACCTATGTCAATTCAACGGCTGAGATAAAGGCGTTTTGCGGTAAAAATGGGGGGGCGACAGTTACTTCCTCTAATGCTAAATCCATGGTCAAATGGGCATTTCAACAAAAGAAAAGACTTCTCTTTTTACCTGATCAGCACTTGGGCAGAAATACAGCTTTTGATCTTGGTATTAATCTTCAAGACATGGCTGTATGGGATCCCATCCAAAACAAACTAATCTTTGAAGGATCTGATTTGGAAGAAATCAAAGTGATTTTATGGAAAGGCCACTGTTCTGTACATGAAAAGTTTACAGTTGAACAAATTGCAGAATTTAGACAAAATCACTCAGAGTTTCAAATCATTGTACATCCAGAATGTACTCACGAAGTTGTAAGAGCCAGTGACTACAACGGTTCCACTCATTACATTATTGAAACCATTAAAAATGCAAGCCCTGGAACGAAATGGGCTGTGGGGACAGAAATGAATCTCGTTAACCGGCTTGCAGCACAATTCACTGATAAGGAAATTGTATCGCTTAATCCGAATCTTTGTCCGTGTCTAACGATGAATCGTATTGATCTGGCACATTTGCTATGGTCCTTAGAAAATATCATTGAAGGAAATCCTCAAAATATTATTTCTGTAGATGAGAAAACGAAAAAGTATGCAAAAATCGCTTTAAACCGCATGATGTAATGGAATCACCTCCTGTCATATCCTCCTTTTAACAGGCATAAAGTGATAAAGGAATAAATATTGACACTTCAATAAGATGTAGCAATATGCCCAAATGTTCATATACTGTAAGGAAATTTGGCAGGAGGGAGTTTTGCAGCGTGAGAATTCACATTGTGCAAAAAGGGGACACACTTGACAAAATAGCTGAAAAATATGATGTTCCTGTGAATGAACTAAGAAAAGCAAATCCTGGTTTTTCTAGAACGGATGTAATCGAGCGGGGGGAAAAGATTAAGATCCCTATAAAAATGCCGGGAGTAAAGAAAGAAGCACCTATTAAGGAACAGCCTAAACCTATGGCTCCTGTTCAAGAGGCACCTGTTGCACCTGTTCAGGAAAAACCAAAGCCTGCGCCGGTAAAACCAGCGCCAATGAAACCAGCACCAGCAAAGAAAGAAATGAAGCCGGCGCCAATGAAGCCAGCACCAGCAAAGAAAGAAATGAAGCCGGCGCCAATGAAGCCAGCACCGGCAAAAAAAGAAATGAAGCCTGCACCTATGAAACCATCACCAAAGATGGAATATAAAGATGCTCCAATGAAAAAAGATACCTATACTGCTCCAATGAAAGCGCCAATGGCTCCTTTGCATGATAAAGATTTTGCAGGAATGATGGAATCTTCAAACCTTGGTCATTATGTTCCAATGGGCTATCCTAATGCAGCAAACCAGCCTAATATGGCTAACCAGCCTAATATGGCTAACCAGCCAAACATTGCGAATCAGCCAAACATAGCAAATCAGCCAAACATAGCAAATCAGCCAAATATAGCAAATCAGCCAAACATTGCAAATCAGCCGAATGTTTCAGGTAAGCATGGTTTATATCCTTCCGGGAAAGACAGCTATCAACCGAATAAACATCCATTTTTGATGGAAGAATCTTCAGGAATGATGCAAAATATGTATGGTTCAATGCCGCCGATGTTTCCTAAACCGCAAACATATTCACCTATTCCGCAAGGCTATGGAATGATGCCTCCGCAAGGATTCAGCGGAATGCCGCAACTGTATGGCGGCGGATACCCTCAGGGTGGTCAGCAAGGTACAGGAATGCAGCAGGGCGGAATGCCTTTTGGTGAATTTCCAGACTCCGATATGGATCTAATGCCAGCTGGTGAATATACCCCATGGGGACAGCAATCCCAGCAAGGTATGCCGATGGGAATGCAGCAAATGGGTATGCCAGGCGGTGATATGTCACAAATGGGTCAAATGGGAATGCAGCCAATGGGTATGATGCCTGAAATGCCACAGATGGGTCAGATGGGTATGATGCCGGGAATGCCTCAAATGGGCCAGATGGGCATGATGCCGGGAATGCCTCAAATGGGCCAGATGGGCATGATGCCGGGAATGCCTCAAATGGACCAGATGGGTATGATGCCAGGAATGCCTCAAATGGGCCAGATGGGTATGATGCCAGGAATGCCTCAAGCGAGCCAGATGGGTATGATGCCAGGAATGCCTCAAATGGGTCAAATGGGTATGATGCCGCAGCAGAATGGCGGGTCGCCAATGGGTATGATGCCAAGTATGCCTCAAATGGGCCAGATGGGAATTCCTCAAAACGGCGGAATGCCGCAGATGGGTCAAATGGGAATGATGCCACAAGGCCAAGGTATGGTTAATATGCCAAACCCTTATTCTCAAGCACAATACCGTGATTCTGAACAAGGTGATGCAGAGGAATCGGAAGAAAATGAATAGGGATAATAGAGACGGTTTCCATGGAGATCGTCTTTTTTTAAAAAAAATGAAAGAGGTAGGTTTCGACATTGTTGATTTTGGCTTTTTTCGTGAAAATGTAATATGGATAAAAACATTAGAAGGGAAGTATGTTTTAAAAGGATTTCGCCGTGAAGAAACGTGCAGAAAACAATTGAAGATCTCAAAATTATATAAAGGCCAGAAACCGCGGATTATGGGTACGTATACCGTGTTCCCAAACGATAAACGGTATATAGAATTTGGAGAATACGTTTGGGCAATTATGCCATTTTATAAAGGTGAAGGTCTTCATTTCGGTAATCAGAAAGACGTTATAGCTGGAATGAACGCTATAAGCAGGTTTCATTCCTTTTCAAAAAATCTTCCGTCTGATGTATACAACAGTCTTTCATCTTATTCACTCTATAAAAAATGGAGTGAAAGATACGAAGCATTTAAATATTATGCCAAAAAAGCTCGATGGAGCAAAGAAATGCAGCCTTTGATACCAGATATCCTTATGTGGGGAAAATGGTGCCTGGAACATTTTGATCACTCTGCGGTGGATTCCCTGGAACAAAAAGCATATAAAAGAAGGGAAATCACACATGGTGATGTTGCGCCACATAATTTTGTGCTGAATAAAGAAAAGTCAAAAGAAGCATATCTAATCGATTTTGATCTTTTTGCAGCTGTGCCGCAAGCCTATGACTGGCTTCAGTATGCAAATCGGATACTTCCTTTTTGGTATTGGTCTTATTCAAAAATGGAAGAAATGGGAAATCAGGATTATCTGAAATGGTTTAGCAAAAAGTGGTTCGTAATTTGTTTGGTCTTTCCCACTGATTTATACAGAGAGTGGAACCGAGCTCTGAAATCTGGAGATCAAGATATGATTGAAGGTGTAGAAAAGTTTACGCTCCGTGATTTTTCGCACAGAAAAAAATTCGTGGATAGAATTATAGACCGGATAAATTGACTCTATCCTACATTTAACAGATTATTTCAAGCCTCCTCTTGCCACCCTAATAGGTGAAAGGAGGTTTTTCCATTGAAAACAATAGCGAAAACGCTCGCTTTTACAATCCTCGCTGGAGGTCTTGTGGGCTGTAACGGTGTAAATGAATCTCAGGACAGGAATGACAATGATGTTCGCCCAATTGGATATTATACAAATGAGGGTGATAATCGCGGTGATCTTGACCGTGGAAGTGGATTCATTTCCGATATGGCAGATCGAGATACAAAAGACCATACCTCAACATATCACGAGGATTATGATGGTGCCCTTGCTGAACGTATCGCCAATAAGGTGAATGACATTCGTGGTGTAGACGATGCTCACGTTATTCTTGAGGATAACAACGTCATTGTAGGAGTAGACACGAAGGAAAACAAAAAGGAAGAACTGACGAAAAAAGTCAGGGAAACCGCAGCTAAGATGGCACCCGATCGTGATGTAAAAGTTGTTTCGGATCAAGAGATTGTTGACCGTATTGAAAATGTCGATAATGATCTGCGTGATGGCCGTGCCTACACGGAAGTAGAAACCGATGTACGCGGAATCATGGGAGACATTGTAGATGCAGGCAGCAACCTTGGGAATGCGATAAAACGTCCTTTCGAGAATAATCGTTAGTTATATTAAGGGAACAGTTCGCTGTTCTCTTTTTTTGTTCATTGATAAGGAATTAAGGGGTGAGCTATGTTACAATAAGAAATAGAAACATACGCTCGGGTTAAAGAGTTAAAGGGGAGAAAAAGTTGATAGAAAGCATTACAGGAAATGTAGATTACATAACAGCGGAATACATCGTCATAAACAATAACGGTATCGGATATAAAATAATTTGTCCGAACCCATTTATATATAAAATGAACGAACAAAAAAGTGTTTACACTTATCATTATGTCAGAGAAGATGTACTTGCTTTATATGGATTTATTAATAGAAAAGAACGGGACCTGTTTTTAAAACTTTTAAATGTTTCCGGGATCGGTCCAAAAGGCGCTTTAGCTATTGTAGCATTTGGACAGCCGGAACAAGTTGTAAATGCTATCGAACATGAAGATGAAAAATTTCTGACTAAGTTTCCGGGTGTTGGCAAAAAGACGGCTCGCCAAATGATATTAGATTTGAAAGGGAAATTGTCTATTTTTGCTGATGCTGATATAACAGAAGGTCTTTTTGCAGAGGTTGAGACAAACGGTGATGAACTCGATGAGGCAATAGAAGCTCTTACAGTTTTGGGATACGGAAGAAAAGAAATCCAAAAAGTTTTGCCAGAGCTAAAGAAAGAAAAAATGTCTGCGAATGAGTATGTAAAAGCAGCTTTAAAAAAGTTAATGAATGCATAAGGACGTGAGGATGGATGGAAGAAAGAATAGTTTCTTCAGAAGAACGCCGGGATGAAGCGGTCATGGAACTAAGTCTGCGTCCAGAGGCTCTGGATGAATACATCGGTCAAACATCAGTCAAGGATAACCTTAAGGTATTTATTAAAGCTGCAAGACTGAGGAATGAGCCGTTAGACCATGTGCTTCTTTATGGTCCTCCTGGCCTTGGAAAGACGACCCTTGCTTCAATTATCGCGAATGAAATGGAAGTTAACCTTCGTACGACAAGCGGTCCCGCTATCGAGCGGCCAGGGGACCTTGCTGCCATACTGACATCTCTTGAACCAGGAGATGTGCTCTTTATTGATGAAATCCACAGGCTTTCACGTGCGATAGAAGAGATCTTGTATTCTGCGATGGAAGACTTTTGTTTAGACATTGTTATTGGAAAAGGTGAAGTAGCCAGATCTGTTCGTTTGGATCTGCCGCCATTTACGCTTATCGGTGCAACGACAAGAGCTGGTTCTTTATCTGCGCCACTTAGAGATCGTTTTGGAGTGATGGCAAGACTAGAGTATTATAAACCAGATGAACTTTCTGAGATCGTGAGACGTACCGGTGATGTGTTTGGAATAAAAGTTGATGATCTATCAGCTGAAGAAATAGCTAGAAGATCGAGAGGGACACCAAGGATTGCAAATAGGCTTTTAAGAAGAGTGCGGGATTTTGTTCAAGTCGAGGGCAAGGATATGATTTCTCTTCCAATTTGCCAAAAAGCATTGGAGCTGCTTCAAGTTGACCGTTTAGGTTTGGATCATATTGACCATAAATTATTACTAGGGATCATTCATACATACAAAGGTGGTCCTGTAGGTCTGGAAACCATATCTGCAACGATCGGTGAAGAATCCATGACGATTGAAGACGTATATGAACCATACCTTCTTCAGATTGGTTTTTTGCAGCGGACTCCTAGAGGGCGAATGGTTACTGGACAGGCCTATCAATATTTTGGACTGGAGGCGTCCACTGAATGAACCGGCTTTTTATTATTGCAGGAATTGTCCTGATTATTATAGGATTAATAGGTACGTTTATCGGGAAACTCCCTGGAGATTTGATGTGGAAAAAAGGAAACACGACTGTTTACTTTCCAATAATGACCTCTATTATCATTAGTGTTGTACTTTCCCTTATCTTTATGATTATTGGACGATTTAAATAGAAAGCAGGAGTTATATCAATGAAAGTAAATGATTTTGATTTTCATCTGCCAGAAGAACTGATTGCTCAAACACCACTAGAGAACAGAACTTCATCAAGGCTGATGGTTTTAGATAAAGAAAACAAAAGTATAGAACATGAGCATTTTTACGATTTGAAGAACCATTTAAAAAAGGGAGACTGCCTTGTATTAAATGATACACGTGTTCTTCCAGCCAGACTTTTTGGCCAAAAGACGGATACTGGAGCTAAAGTTGAAATTCTGCTTTTAAAAGAAGAAGGTCAGGATACTTGGGAAACGCTAGTTAAACCAGCTAAAAGGGTAAAACCAGGAACGGAGATCACGTTTGGTGATGGAAGGTTAAAAGCCGTTTGTGTAGGCGAAAGTGATCATGGAGGAAGGCATCTTAAATTTATTTACTCAGGGATTTTTTATGAACTTTTAGATGATCTCGGTCAGATGCCTCTGCCTCCTTATATCAAAGAACAGCTTGAAGAAAAAGATCGGTATCAGACCGTGTATGCTGTTCATCAAGGTTCTGCTGCAGCTCCTACTGCAGGTTTGCATTTTACTGAAGAACTGATTGAAGAAATCAAAGCGTCTGGAGTTCATGTAACTTTTATTACGCTTCATGTAGGTCTTGGAACATTCAGGCCTGTAAGTGTAGATGATATTCTTGAGCATGATATGCATGCAGAGTTTTATCAAATAACTAAAGGTACAGCTGAACTGTTAAATCATGTCCGTGAAACAGGCGGAAGAATTATAACGGTTGGTACTACAAGTACGCGCACTTTAGAGACCGTTGCAAATAAATTCGATGGAAAGTTTGAAGAAGATGCTGGATGGACAGATATTTTTATATATCCAGGGTATGAATTTAAAGCCATTGATGGATTGATTACGAATTTCCACTTGCCAAAATCAACTTTAATCATGCTGGTAAGTGCATTTGCAAGTAAAGAGTTTGTTATGGAAGCATACAATGAAGCCGTTGAAGAAAAGTATCGTTTTTTCAGTTTCGGTGATGCGATGCTTATACTTTAAGGGGGATAATCTTTAGATGAAACCAGCTGTAACCTATGAATTAATAAAAACATGCAAACAGTCAGGTGCAAGACTTGGAAAAGTTCACACACCTCATGGCTCGTTTGAAACACCTATCTTTATGCCAGTCGGCACGTTAGCCACTGTTAAAACAATGAGTCCCGAAGAGTTAAAAGAACTTGGTGCTGAGATTATCTTAAGCAATACGTATCATCTATGGCTAAGACCAGGTCATGATATTGTTAAGGAAGCCGGCGGACTGCATACTTTTATGAACTGGGACCGTCCGATCCTTACCGATTCAGGAGGCTTTCAAGTCTTTTCTTTAAGTGATCTAAGAGAAATAAAAGAAGAAGGCGTTCATTTCAGAAACCACCTTAGCGGTGAAAAGCTATTCCTGAGTCCTGAAGGGGCGATGGAAATTCAAAATGCTTTAGGTTCTGATATAATGATGGCTTTTGATGAATGTCCTCCTTATCCGGCTGAATTTGAATATATGAAGGCCTCAGTAGAACGAACTAGCCGATGGGCAGAACGCTGTTTAAAAGGACATGCCCGACCACAGGATCAAGCGTTATTCGGCATCGTTCAGGGCGGAGAATACGAAGAACTTCGAAAACAGAGCGCCCGTGATCTTGTTTCCTTAGATTTCCCTGGTTATGCAGTTGGAGGTTTGTCTGTTGGGGAACCGAAAGATGTGATGAATCGTGTTTTGGATTTCACAACGCCGCACTTGCCTGAAAACAAACCGCGTTACCTGATGGGTGTTGGGTCTCCAGATTCATTAATCGACGGAGCTATTCGGGGGATAGACATGTTTGATTGTGTGTTGCCAACACGGATTGCGAGAAATGGAACATGTATGACAAGTGAAGGAAGGCTTGTCGTGCGAAATGCAAAATATGCACGTGATTTCCGTCCGATCGATGAAAATTGTGACTGTCACGTATGCCGTACATACTCGAGAGCGTATATCCGTCACCTTGTGAAAGCAAACGAAACTTTTGGTTTTAGATTAACAAGTTACCATAATCTTTATTTTTTGGTAAACTTAATGAAGCAAGTCAGACAAGCGATCATGGAAGACAGACTTCTTGATTTTAGAAATGAATTTTTTGAAAAGTATGGATTTAACAAACCGAATGCTCGTAACTTTTAACCTATAGAAAGGGGTGAAGAAGAATGGATGCAATTAAAAGTTTATTGCCGATTATTTTTATGTTTGCAATTTTTTATTTCCTGCTAATCCGTCCACAGCAAAAGAGACAAAAAGCTGTTAAAGATATGCAGTCTAACCTGAAAAAAGGTGACAAAGTTGTAACAATTGGCGGTTTACACGGAACACTAGAGAGTATTGATGATACGATCGCAGTAATTCGTTCAAATGATGGAGCAAAATTAACATTTGACCGTAACGCTATCCGTGAAGTAAAAGAAGAAGCTGCACTATAACGAAAAAATAAGACCCGTCGATCGACGGGTCTTATTTATTTATATGATTGTTTATGGCTGCTTAAATTAACACCCATTATTCCCCCGATCATCGCTAATAAAAGGAATAGAGCATGATACATATATTGCGATGAGTTAAATGTGCTTTGATATCCTAAATATTGTATAAGAAAAACTAGAAATGAAAACAGAAGACTTGTTCCACCTCCGAGCAGCCAGCCTTTGCTTTGTCCCTTTTTCCCTGAAATAAATCCCCCGATAAATAAAGATAAAAAAGATAATCCAATTGTTACCCATTTTAATGAAGACTCTGTCAGGCCAGTAAATCGCAATAAAAGTGAAAGAACTAAACTGCAAACCATAATCATAAGAAGAATTGCTGCCAAACCGCGTCCCATTGAAGAAAACATATGTTTCATCCCCATTTTGATCCTCCTTATCCTGCAAGCTTTCTATATACCTTATTCATCTTTAATTAGAAATAGAAGTACAAGCAATTGATTTTACCTCTACTTTCCATAATTTCAATACTTGGCAAAACCTGCGTATCATGATTTTTAATATCTGTGCCACACTAACAAAGAAAATAATATGGAAGGAGGGGAATTTATGGAGTTATATACGATTATCTTTAGGACGCTTTTTATATATTTCATGATTGTTGTCGTATTTCGTATGATGGGTAAACGAGAAATAGGAAAATTATCAGTTATTGACTTTGTAGTCTCGATAATGATTGCGGAACTTGCTGTAATTTCTATTGAGGATCCAAAGATTCCAATGATAAATTCCCTTATTTCCATATTTGTCTTGCTGGGGATTCAGCTTATTCTGGCAATCATTTCAATGAAGAGCCGAAAAATGAGAGAACTTGTGGACGGAAAACCATCTGTCATTATTAAAGAAGGAAAAGTAGACGAACAAGAAATGCGAAAACAGCGATATAATTTCGATGATCTGTTAACGCAATTACGGGAAAATAATATTAGAAGCCTGAATGAAGTAGAATTTGGCGTGTTAGAAACGACAGGTAAATTATCCGTCATTAAAAAGAATGAGGATACGGAAAGAAGTCCTTTACAGATGATACTTCCACTTGTCCTGGACGGAAAAGTATTAGAAGACAACTTGGAAAAAGTTGATAAAACGGCGTTTTGGCTAAGGCAGGAACTTAAGAAAGCTGGATTTAAAGATATAAAAGGTATTTCATTTTGTACCTTAAATGAAGATGGTTCTTTATACGTCGATGAAAAGAATGAAAAAAAATAGACTGTTTTCGCAATCATTGTTGCGCTTGAAAGTGGTTGATTTCCGTTTCAGATGCTCCCTTTCCGCGGGGCGTGCGGTGAGCCACCTTGTCGCTATGCACCATTAGGAGTATCACCTTCAAGGAAGTATATGTGCTCCTGCGTCTGCAAGGAAATCTCGACGAAGTTTGTTCCTCGCCGCATTCCTTGCGAGAAGTATACTCAGGTGACTGACACGCAGGAGTCTCGCATCTTACACTCCTATCAACTTGTCAATGAAGAGGATTCACTAAATGACCTGAGTGCAAAAATCTGTGAGAAACAGCAAAATTGGCTGTTTTAAACCCACCTTTTAATAACAGGAATATGCTTAAGATCATCTTTACCTAAAAGCCTAAAGAAGATGAGTGTGAATAAATAAATTCCGCAAGTAGCTATAACGCATATTGCGAGCCCTTGGACAGGAGGGAACTTCGGCATCATGAAGCGGTATAGATAGACTGCACCTGCTCCTGTAATAAATATTGAAAACAGAGAATACGCAAAGTCCTTAACTACAACCGTATAACTTATCGCTTTAATAACGGTAGCAAAATGAAGCAATGTTACTACAACAATGCTAATGACAATAGCCAACGCAGCACCCATTATGCCGAATTCAGGACGGGTGGCAAGTGCAAAAATAGCTGAGAGCTTTACTAAAGCACCAATTAGGCTGTTAATCATAGCGGATCTTGCAAGATCTAGTGCTTGAAGAACGGCTTGAAGAGGTCCTTGAAAATAAAGAAAAAAGAAAAAAGGTGTCATGATTTTTACATATGAAGCAGATGCCGGAGAATTGTACATTAAATCCATGATCGGCACCGCAAAAACATATAAGATAACAACTGCAATACCACCAGAGAGCATTGACAATTTTAATGCCTGATTCAGTCTATGCTCGATAAGATGGTATTTTTTTTGTGCGTTCGCTTCACTTATTGCAGGGACTAAAGAAACAGAAAGCGAATAGGTTATAAACGTTGGCAAAAATAATAAAGGGATAACGTAACCTGCCAGCTCGCCATATTGTGCAGTTGCGACAGCAGTAGTAACACCTGCGATCGCTAAACTATTAGCAACAACGATAGGTTCAAAAAAGTATGAGACCGATCCGATCAGTTGACTTCCTGTTGTAGGAAGTGCGATATTCAATAAATCCTTTAGTGTCTGATGACCTTGTTTTAATTGTTTGAAAAAACCTTTTCGGATACGCATCTTCTTCTTAATCTTAAACATGGAAAACATGTATAGAAGAGAAGCAAGTTCGCCAATGATGACGGATATCATAGCTCCAGCTGCAGCGAAATGTACACCGTATGGCAGGAACAATCCTGTAAGCAGCGCTACCAGTGCGATTCTTACAACTTGTTCAATTACTTGTGAATAAGCGGATGGCCGCATATTCTGAAGACCCTGAAAATACCCACGCAAAACGGATGAAACCGCAACAACTGGAACAACGGGTGCAATAGCAAGTAATGGCCATATCGTTCGATCGTCTGTAAAAAAGTGCTCGGCTAATAATGGAGCAGCAATAAATAACCCTATTGTAATAACAAAGCTTAACACTCCTGTTATCGCTAAAGAAACGATTAAAATTTTTCTTACTTTTGATCGATCTCCTGTTGCGTCGGCTTCAGCGACTAGCTTAGAGATAGCGATCGGAAGCCCTAGCCGTGTCAGCGTGACAGCAAGCAAAAAAGTCGGGACCGCCATCATGTAGAGTCCGACACCTTCGTGTCCCATTACCCTGGCCATTACAATCCGGTTCACGAATCCGAGAATTCGCGTAATAAGTCCAGCTAAAATAAGCAATAATGTTCCTTGAACGAGTGTTTGTTTGGTCATTGTAACCTGTCCTTTCTGGGACAATCTCATATTTAACTATATGCACGATAAGTGAACCGTCATGACAGCTTGTTTCATATTGAAGGGGGAAGCGAATATGGAAAATATACATTTTACGGAATGGAAAGACGAAGTCCGGCCTGCAGTTAAAAGTAAAAAAGAGGAATTTCATTATATGGGTTATGAAAGTGTTACAGAGGAAGAAATTTGGAATTGTGTTTTGGCCAGATTGAAGAAAAAGAAAGAAGAACCTCGGCTGCATACACTAGTGGACTATATTTTGTCTCTTTCACTAAATGATTTTATGACTTGGCTGACAATCCAGTCCTATAAAGAGGACGTAAAGTAATAAAAGGGGCTTTCTAAAAGTAAGGTAAACTTCCTTTTGGCAGCCCAATTTTTTATTTTTACAAAATAAAAATATATAAATTCTCGGATTCCAGCTATCTTATAAAGATTTTTAGGTCAAATTATCCTCATTGAATAAATACCTCATCTCTCTAAAGATTGGTGCTTTTGAGGTATTTTTCATTCTCTTCTTTGACAAGTTGATTGGAGCGCAAGGTGCGAGACTCTGGCGGGATCAGCGGGACAGGTGAGACTCCTAAGGGCGCATAGCGCAGAGGAGGCTCACCGCACGCCCCGCGGAAAGCGAGCATCCTGGAGCGGAAATCAACTACTTACAAGAGCAACAGAGGCATGACCTAAAAAGTTATGCTTCTAGCCATCCATTTTTTGTTTTATTTATGAATATTCCCAGGACAAATTGACAGAAAAAAACAACAATCGCTATAATGGGAAGGATTAGTATTTGTACTTATACATAGTGTTGTTTTTTGATGCAGCATGAAGGAGGTTTCTTGAAGTGGTAAAACGGAGTAAGATTGTTATCTTTTTTGTGGTGCTTCTTATGTTTGCAGCACTTATAGGACTAACAACAGAAAAGATTGTAAAGGGAACAAAGCTCGGACTGGACCTTCAAGGCGGGTTTGAAGTGCTTTATGAAGTAAAACCAGTCAAAAAAGGTCAAAAGGTTACAGAAGATACGTTAAAGAGTACTGTCGAAGCATTAAACAGCCGTATCAATGTCCTTGGAGTTTCAGAACCTGAAATTCAAATTGAGGGTGATAATCGGATTCGGGTCCAGCTGGCTGGTGTTTCTGATCAGAACAAAGCCCGTGAACTGTTGTCTACACAAGCTGAATTAACATTTCGTGATGTAGATGATAAAGTGCTCCTAGATGGTTCCGATCTCAAAGGGAACGGAGCAAAACAAACATTTGAGCCTAATAGCAATAAGCCAATCGTTTCCTTAAAGCTTAAAGATGCTGATAAATTTGCTCAAGTAACAGAAGAAATCCTAAACCGTCAGCCGCAAGGAGAGAACCGCTTAGTCATCTGGCTGGATTATGAAAAAGGCGATTCATTTAAAGATGAAGTTCAAAAAGAGATGGCAGGAAAAGAGCCAAAATATATTTCTGCTCCTTATGTTAATGAAGTTCTAACTCAGGAAGATGTTACGATAACAGGTGAATTTTCAGTTGAAGAAGCACAGAGTCTTGCTAAGATTTTAAACGCTGGTGCACTTCCTGTTAAACTTGATGAGATCTATTCCACGTCTGTTGGTGCTAAATTTGGAGAAAAGGCATTGGATGAAACAATCTTTGCAGGCTTTATCGGTATAGCTGCTATCTTCTTGTTCATGCTGATTTTCTATCGCGTACCAGGAATTATTGCAGTATTAACATTAACCATTTATATCTACTTGATTTTAGCTATCTTCTATTTGATGAATGGGGTATTAACTCTGCCAGGTATCGCCGCTCTTATCTTGGGTGTAGGTATGGCTGTTGATGCAAATATCATCACATATGAACGAATTAAGGAAGAGTTAAGAAGCGGAAAATCAGTTTTAAGTGCCTTTAAAGCTGGTAACCGCCGTTCGTTTACAACCATTTTTGATGCGAATATTACAACAATACTTGCAGCAGCTGTGTTATTTGCATATGGGACAAGTTCAGTAAAAGGATTTGCTTTAGTATTAATCATTTCTGTACTGGCAAGTTTTATCACTGCTGTATTCGGAACAAGACTGTTCCTTGGTTTATGGGTACAGTCACGTTTAATGGATAAAAAGCCAGGTTTGTTCGGTGTAAAGGAGAGTGACATCCGTGAGCTTTAATTACGACTTTGTAAAAAACAGAAACCTTTACTTTATTATCTCTGCTCTCCTGACTGTTGCGGGAATTATCTTTTTGTTAACAATTGGTCTGAAACTTGGAATTGATTTTGAAAGCGGATCGCGTGTAAACATTCAAGCAAATGAGACACTTACAAACGAAAGTGTAGAAGAAGAGTTTAAGTCATTGGGTATTGAACCTGAATCCGTTGTGCTTGCAGGAAAGAATGATCAAGCCAATGTTGCTTTTAAAGGCGTTTTATCAAAAGAAGAAATTGCAAAACTGAATACACATTTTGAAGAAAAATACGGAGAGACACCAAGTGTCAGCACCGTTACGCCGACAGTCGGGCGTGAACTTGCTCAAAATGCGCTAATCGCTGTGTTGATTGCATCAGTAGGTATTATCATTTACGTTGCTTTCCGATTTGAGTGGTCGATGGCAATATCAGCAGTAACTGCATTGCTTCATGATGCATTCATGATAATAGCAGTGTTCAGCATCCTTCGACTTGAGGTGGATTTGCCGTTTATTGCCGCTGTATTGACAATCGTAGGTTATTCCATTAACGATACGATCGTAACGTTTGACCGTATACGTGAGAACATGCGACTTGAAAAAGTTAAAACACAAGAAAAGCTTGCTGAGATAGTAAACAGAAGTATTCGCGAAACGCTAGGCCGTTCAATAAATACTGTTCTAACAGTTGTTATTGCAGCCGTAGCATTATTGATATTCGGTGCGGATTCAATACGGAATTTCTCAATTGCACTATTGATTGGATTAACATTTGGTGCTTACTCCTCAATTTTTATTGCTTCACAACTTTGGTATGTTTTAAAGGCACGTCAATTGAAAAATAAAAAGACGCGTCCTGTTGAAGCGGAACCAGAAATCTAAATTAAATATCGATTCATAAATTGTCACCTCTTATCCTGTTTTGTATAATGAATAGGTTAAGAGGTGATTTTTATGCTGGAGCCAAGAACGAGGTGGAAGATTCAAGAAACTTCGGAAGAAAAGGCAAAATGGTTGTCGCAAGAATTGGATATTCCTCTATTGATTGCAAATCTATTAGCGATACGAGGAATAGATTCTTTAGAGAAAGCTCAAGCTTTTTTAAAAATAGATACAAATCAATTTCATGATCCATTTTTATTAGATGGCATGAAAGAGAGTGTTGATCGGATACATAAAGCGGTTGAATCGAATGAAAAGATTCTTATTTTTGGTGACTATGATGCAGACGGAGTAAGCAGTACAACGGTTATGTATTATGCACTTAAAGAATTAGATGCAGATTTCGATTATTATATTCCAAACCGGTTCACTGAAGGCTATGGTCCAAATGAGCCAGCGTTAAGAAAAGCGAAGGAAGACGGATATACACTTGTGGTTACAGTGGATACTGGAATTTCAGCTGTTCATGAAGCAGCAGTTGCAAAAGAGATTGGGCTTGATTTCATTATTACTGACCATCACGAGGCCCCGCCTGTACTGCCAGACGCCTATAGCATCATCAACCCTAAAAAACCTGGATGTACATATCCATTTTCTGGTCTTGCAGGTGTTGGCGTTGCGTTTAAAGTAGCTCATGCATTACATGGAAACCCGCCAATGCACTTGCTAGATTATGCTTGTATAGGAACAATTGCAGATCTTGTTCCTTTGGTAGATGAAAATAGAATCATAGCTAAGCTTGGAATAGAAGCTTTATCAAAAACAGACAAAATAGGCTTGCAGGAACTTTTAAAAGTTGCAGGGCTTTATGAAAAAGAATTAACAGCAGAAGATGTTGGTTTTGCTGTTGGTCCTCGAGTGAATGCTGCAGGCAGACTCGGATCAGCGATGCCGGTAGTTGAATTGTTTACTTCAAATGACCGTGAGCAATCAGCCATGCTCGCTGAAGAGATCGATTCTGTTAATAAAGAACGCCAGGCGATCGTAAATGAAATAACGAAAGAAGCAATTGCCATGGTAGAAGAGCGTTTTCCTCCTGAAGAGAATGAAGTGCTTGTTCTTGCGAAAGAAGGCTGGAATCCAGGGGTAATCGGTATTGTTGCTTCGCGTCTAGTAGAAAAATTTTACCGGCCGACCATCGTGTTGTGTTTAGACCAGGAAAAAGGAACGGCAAAAGGGTCAGCACGAAGCATACAAGGCTTTGATATGTTTGAAAATCTTTCTGAGTCCCGCGACATCCTTCCTCACTTTGGAGGACATCCGATGGCAGCAGGTATGACATTGGCACTTGATGATGTTGGCATTCTCAGAGAGCGGTTAGTAAAGCAGGCGAAAGAAATTCTAAAACCAGAAGATTTCTTGCCAGTGACGATGATCGACCTAACAGCTTCTTTAAATGAGATTTCTTTAGATACGGTGGAAATGCTTAGTACGCTGGCTCCTTTTGGTATTGGAAATCCTTCACCGCGGGTGCTTATTGATCAAGTGCCGATCCGGGAGATGAAAAAAATAGGAAGTCAGTCTAACCATCTGAAATTACAAGTTGGAAATGGCGAGATGTCTGTCCTGGATTGTATCGGATTTCAAAAAGGCAATTTACTTGATGAGATGACGCCTTACTCCATACTTTCACTTGTTGGTCAAATACAGCTTAATGAATGGAACGGATATAGAAAACCTCAAATGCTGCTGGAAGATCTTTCGGTTTCACATTTTCAGCTGTTTGATTATCGCGGTTTAAAAGATGCAGGAAAAAGGCTGAAGGATCTTCCAAAAGCAAAAACACAATATATAACATTTAACGATAATACTCTGACAGAACTGGGATTGGAGAGCTTGTCTTCGCAAACAATAAATGGAAAAGAATTAGCAGAACTCCCAAATGACAGTTTTCAAAATAAGTATATTGTCTTTTTAGATGTTCCTTACTCACTTGCGGAGTTTGCTGAAATACTTGAAAAAAAAGGTGAACCTGCTAGGATCTATGCCGTTTTTCACCAAAGCACAGATCACTTTTTTACAACATTGCCGACAAGAGAGCATTTTAAATGGTACTACGGTTTCTTGGCTAAAAGAAAAAAATTCGATGTTCAGAAAGATGGTACAGAACTGGCAAGATGGAAAGGCTGGTCTAAAAAAACAATAGATTTTATGTCACAGGTGTTTTTTGAGCTGGATTTTGTTACAATAGACGATGGTGTAATTACAATAAATAGTGAACCAGGTAAAAGAGAACTTGATAGCTCTGAAACTTATCAGAAAAAGTTTGAACAGGCAGATATAGAAAATCGGCTCGTTTATTCTTCCTATCATTCATTAAAAAGCTGGTTTGCAGAACAAGCTCGGCCAAAGGCGAGTTTGTAATTTTCAGGAGGCAAAGATTCATGGATTATAAGCCGTATATTTCAGTAGTAAATGATTTTCCGATCGAAGGTATTCGCTTCAAAGATATTACATCTCTTATGTCAGATGGAGCTGTATATAAAAAAGCGATGGACGATATTGCAGAATATGCAAAAGAAAAAAATGTTGATGTTATTGTCGGACCTGAAGCACGAGGATTTATTGTAGGCTGTCCAGTGGCATACACGCTTGGATTAGGATTTGTTCCAGTTCGTAAAGAAGGCAAGCTTCCGCGTGAAGTGATCAAAGTTGATTATGGCCTGGAGTATGGCAAGGATGTGCTTACCATGCATAAGGATGCTATCAAGCCAGGACAAAAAGTTTTAATCACTGACGACTTGCTGGCAACTGGCGGAACGATCGAAGCAACGATCAAGCTTGTTGAAGAGCTTGGCGGAATTGTTGCAGGGATTGCATTCATGATTGAATTAACATATTTAGATGGCCGCAGCAAGCTTAATGGTTATGATATTTTCACATTAACCCAATACTAAGGTTAAAGAGAAAGAGCACTAGTTTTGTGCTCTTTTTTACATTCCTGTCACAAAAATTGCCCATTCATTCGACAAATTTCGTTTTTCGCTTTACATGAGGGTTCAATTTAACGATAATAGAAGCAATATACAATGACAACGTAAGGTGATTCCATGACGATTGAGCAAGTGTTGCATAAAGCGGAAAGCTATCTGTCTAAAGACGATATCGCTTTTATAACAAAGGCTTATGAATACGCAAAAAGTGCGCACGAAGGACAATTCCGTAAATCCGGAGAGCCGTATATCCACCATCCTGTTGAAGTAGCGGGTATTCTGGTGAACCTGCAAATGGATCCTGTAACTGTAGCAGCAGGGTTTCTTCATGATGTTGTTGAGGACACGTCCATCACATTAAAGGACATTTCTAATCAATTTAACGAAGAAGTGGCAATGCTGGTTGATGGTGTTACAAAACTTAAAAAGATTAAGTTTAAGTCCAAAGAAGAGCAGCAAGCAGAGAATCATAGAAAAATGTTTGTTGCGATGGCACAGGATATACGCTGTATTTTAATTAAGCTCGCTGACCGGCTTCATAACATGCGTACGCTAAAACATATGCCAAAAGAAAAACAGATACAAAAAGCGAACGAAACTTTGGAAATCTTCGCTCCGCTCGCTCATCGTCTAGGTATTTCGACGATTAAGTGGGAGTTAGAAGATGTTTCTTTGAGATACCTAAATCCTCAGCAATATTATAGGATTGTAAACTTGATGCAGCAAAAACGGGCTGAGCGTGAAGAGTATGTTCAGCAAGTTATGGACGAGATGAAATCCAAGCTGAAGGAAGTCCAGATTACCGTTGATATTTCTGGAAGACCGAAGCACATATACAGCATTTATAGAAAGATGGCGAAGCAAGGTAAACAGTTTAATGAGATCTATGATCTTCTCGCTGTTCGGATTATCGTGCAGAATATTAAAGACTGCTATGCGGCACTGGGTATTATTCATACATGCTACAAGCCGATGCCTGGACGATTTAAAGATTATATAGCAATGCCTAAAGCAAATATGTATCAGTCATTGCATACAACTGTAATCGGACCTAAAGGCGATCCTCTGGAAGTTCAGATCCGTACTTCAGATATGCATCGTGTAGCAGAATACGGGATTGCTGCACACTGGGCTTATAAAGAGGGAGCTACAAAGGCTCCTGTTAGCTCTTTTGAAAATAAACTGACTTGGTTCCGTGAAATTTTAGAATGGCAGAACGATGTTGTTGATGCAGAAGAGTTTATGGAATCGTTAAAAGTGGACCTATTCTCAGACATGGTCTTTGTTTTCACCCCTAAAGGGGATGTTTATGAACTGCCGTCTGGGTCTGTACCGATTGACTTTGCTTACCGCATTCATACCGAGATCGGAAACAGGTGTATTGGTGCAAAAGTAAACGGAAAGATGGTTACACTTGATTACCGCTTGAAAACCGGAGATATTATTGAGATTTTAACGAGCAAACATTCCTACGGTCCCAGCCAGGATTGGCTTAAGATTACGCAAAGTTCTCATGCGAAGAATAAGATCCGCCAATGGTTTAAACGTGAGAAAAGAGAAGAAAACGTAGCTAAAGGGAAAGAGCTTGTTGAAAAAGAAATCAAGAACCGCGGCTATGATTTAAAAGAAATTTTCACAACTGAAAACCTGCAATATGTAGCTCAAAAATATAACTTTGCAGGCGAGGAAGATATGTACGCTGCTGTCGGCTATAATGGCATTACTGCAGCACAAATCGCTACGCGTTTAACCGATAAAGTCAGACGTAAAAAAGAGCAGGATCCTGATAATTCCGAACTCATGGACGCAATCAGGGATTCCGCAGATAAGCCCGAAGTAAAACGAAGAACTGACTCAGGTATCGTTGTTAAAGGCATCGATAACATGCTGATTCGTCTATCTAAATGCTGTAATCCGGTACCGGGTGATGATATTGTCGGATATATAACAAAAGGACGCGGCGTTTCTGTCCATCGAGAAGATTGTGTCAACGTCCACAATGAAGATGCCCAAGTCCGATTGCTTCCTGTTGAATGGGAAGGCAATCTCGAACAGCCGAAGAATTATAATGTTGACATTGAGATTAATGGATTCGACAGACGCGGCCTGCTTAATGAGGTCCTTCATGCTGTTGCTGAAACAAAGACAAACATTACAGCTGTAAGCGGAAAATCTGACCGAAATAAGATGGCAACAATCAGTATGTCAATTTCAATTCACAATGTTAGTCATCTGCAAAAAGTAGTTGAACGTATTAAGCGGATCCCTGACATTTATGCAGTAAGGCGTATTATGCAATAGGTAGGTATAGGGAAGTGACTTCAAAATGAAAATAGTACTTCAGCGAGCCAAAAATGCAGCTGTTTCTGTAGATGCTGAAATAAAAGGGCAAATAGACAGAGGTTTGATGCTTTTAGTAGGCGTCACACATGAAGATACAGAAAAAGACGCTGATTATTTAGCTGAAAAAATTATTAATTTGCGGATCTTTGAAGATGAAAACGGCAAGATGAATTTGTCATTAAAAGATACAGAAGGCAGTATCCTCTCGATCTCACAATTTACGTTATATGGGGATACGAAAAAAGGCAGAAGACCGAATTTCATGGAAGCTGCTAAGCCGGACCATGCTAAACAGATTTATGATTATTTCAACGAAAAGATAAAGACATTAGGAGTTCATGTCCAAACGGGTGTTTTTGGTGCGATGATGGATGTCGAATTCACCAATGACGGTCCAGTGACCCTAATCATGGATTCTAGAGTTTAGGAAAAAGAAATGAATGAAACCTTCGCCTTGATGGACAGACTAACCAAAAAAGGCGGAGGAATTTTTTTATGAGACAGAATCGCAAGGGCATTGAAGGAGTATCACAATGGAAACAGGTAAGTTTTCATGATTTTATTTCTTTAGAAAAATCGGCAAACAATATGGAGCTTGCTGAAGAATTCGGGTTGGACCTTTATCAGGTCAATCAGCTAAAGAAAAAAATAAAACGAGAAAACTATTGACATATAGCCCTTTTGAAAAGTATGATAATCTACAATTCCAAAATGATAAAACTGATGACGAAGAAAAGTATCTTTACCCCATAGGGTTAGAGAGGGAATGCCTCGGCTGAAAGCATTTCTCCCTGATGATAAAGTGAAAGACACTTCATAGGTTTTAATTCGAACGGTTAGTTTAAACCTCAGTAGAGTTACACGTGGGCAATCGTTACTTGCATAATGAGGAAGCTTTTTTTGGCTTCGAAGCAGGGTGGCACCGCGGGAACTCCCGTCCCTTATGAAATCGTTGATTTCATGAGGGATGGGAGTTTTTTTATTTGGCTCTTATCTAAAAGATTGTTTTTTTGGATATTTTTTATATCTTCCTTGACAAGTTGACTGGAGTGCAAGCTGCGTGCCTACCACATGAGAAGCTTTTCGCTAGGCATGCGACGAGGAAGCTCACATCGGTAGCATTTACTTGTAGACGCAGGAGCAAGAATACTTCCCTGAAGCGGACAGGTGAGACTCCTAATGGCGCAAAGCGCAAGGATGCTCACCGCCCGCCCCGCGGAAAGCGAGCATCCTGGAACGGAAGTCAACCACTTCCAAGAGCAACAAAGTTTGCGAAAACAGCCTTTTATTTTTAATTAATTTTAATTAACATTCGGGAGGATGAAACGAAATGAGTATTAATATTCCAAGGGGAACGAAGGATATTCTCCCAGGAGAAGTAGAAAAGTGGCAGATCATTGAAGGAAAAGCGAAAGAAGTATCTGCAAGATTTAATTATAAAGAAATCCGCACACCTGTTTTTGAGCATACTGATTTGTTTCAAAGAGGAGTTGGGGATTCAACAGATATCGTACAAAAAGAAATGTATACGTTCACGGACAGAGGAGAAAGAAGCTTAACTCTTCGTCCAGAAGGAACGGCACCAGTTACACGATCTTACGTTGAAAATAAGATGTTCGGACTTCCAGGCCAGCCTGTAAAGCTTTATTACATCCAGCCGATGTTCCGCTATGAAAGACCACAGGCAGGACGCTACCGCCAGTTCGTCCAATTTGGGATTGAGGCAATGGGTTCAGCTGATCCAGCGATAGACGCAGAGGTTATTTCCCTCGCTATGACGGTTTATCAAGAACTCGGATTGAAGAAACTTCGATTAGTGATCAATACACTTGGTGATGCAGAGAGCAGAAAGGCTCATAAAGATGCATTAATTGCACACTTTGAACCAAGAATTGAAGAGTTTTGTTCTGATTGTCAAAACCGTTTAACAAAAAATCCGCTTCGTATTCTTGACTGCAAAAAGGACCGTGATCACGACCTTATGAAGACGGCACCTTCTATTTTAGAGTATTTAAATGAAGAATCTAAAAACTATTTTGATCAAGTAAAAACATCATTAGATGATATGAACATTCAATATGTTATCGATCCAACACTAGTAAGGGGTCTAGATTACTACAATCACACAGCATTTGAAATTATGAGTGAAGCCGAGGGCTTTGGTGCAATTACAACTTTGAGCGGCGGCGGAAGATACAATGGTCTTGTTGAAGACTTAGGCGGCCCTGCAACGCCAAGTATCGGTTTCGCGATGAGTCTTGAACGTCTTCTCTTAGCGCTTGAGGCTGAAGGTATCACATTAGAAACTGAGGAAGACCTTGATTGTTATGTTGTTGCACTGGGAGACGAGGCAAAGAAAAAGTCAATTTCTATCTTAAATGACCTTCGAAATGCTGGAATAAAAAGTGATAAAGATTACTTAGATAAAAAAATGAAAGCACAGTTTAAAGCAGCGGATCGTTTAAAAGCTAGATTTGTTGCCATTTTAGGGGAAGAGGAACTATCTAAAGGAATTATCAACGTGAAGAATATGGAATCCGGGGAACAAAAAGAGGTTCGTATAGAAGAATTGAGCACTTTTGTTAAGCAAGGAAAATAAGGAGGATACATCTTATGGAATATCGCACACATCAATGCGGAAAAATTACTGAACAATATATTGGTGAAAAAGTAACAATAACTGGCTGGGTTCAGAAAAGACGTGATCTTGGCGGACTGATCTTTATCGACCTCCGTGACCGATCAGGGATCGTGCAAATCGTATTTTCGCCTGAAGTTTCTGCTGAAGCTTTGGAAACAGCTGAAAAGGTAAGAAGTGAATATGTACTTACAGTTACAGGGACAGTTCTTGAAAGAGATCAAAGTACGGTAAACCCTGCGATGAATACAGGTAAGATTGAAATTTCAGGAGAAGAAATTAAAATCTTAAATAGTGCGAAGACGCCTCCTTTTTCTATTAGTGAAGATATTGAAATAAACGAAGATATCCGTTTGAAATACCGTTATTTAGACCTTCGCCGTCCAGTGATGCAGGAAACTTTGAAAATGAGACACGAAGTTACTCGTTTTATCCGAAACTTCCTTGAAACAGAAGAATTCATGGAAATGGAAACACCGATGCTTACGAAAAGCACGCCTGAAGGAGCACGTGACTATCTTGTGCCAAGCCGTGTACATCCTGGAGAATTTTATGCTTTGCCGCAATCACCTCAACTATTTAAACAGCTTTTAATGGTTTCAGGGTTTGAAAAATATTATCAAATCGTACGCTGTTTTAGAGATGAGGATCTGCGTGCAGACCGTCAGCCTGAATTTACTCAAGTCGATATCGAAACATCTTTCATGGGCCAAGAAGCACTTTTGTCTATGATGGAAGAAATGATGACAGGATTAGTTAAAAAAGTGAAAGGTGCGGATATTCCAAAACCTTTCCCAAGAATGACTTACAAAGAAGCGATGGACCGTTATGGTTCAGATAAGCCTGATACTCGTTTTGGACTTGAACTCATCAATGTTTCTGATGTTGTAAAGCAATCTGGTTTTAAAGTATTTGCTGCTGCTGTTGAAAACGGCGGAGAAGTTAAAGCGATCAATGTAAAAGGAAAAGCTGCTGATTATTCCAGAAAGGACATAGATGGTCTTACTGAGTTTACGGCTCGATACGGAGCTAAAGGTCTTGCATGGATGAAAGTGGAAGCTTCCGGGTTGAAAGGTCCAATCTCCAAATTCTTTAACGAAGAAGATGCAGCTAATCTTATTAATGTATTGAATGCTGAAGAAGGAGATCTGCTTCTGTTTGTAGCGGATAAGTCTTCTGTTGTAGCAGATAGTCTTGGAGCTCTTCGTCAAAAATTAGGAAAAGACCTGGGATTAATTGATCAGTTAAAATTCAACTTCTTATGGGTCGTTGACTTCCCGCTTGTTGAGTATGATGAAGATGCAGAGCGCTATGTTGCCTTGCACCATCCTTTTACAATGCCAAAGACTGAAGATCTTCATTTAATGGATTCAAATCCATCAGAAGTTAGAGCACAAGCATATGATCTAGTTCTTAACGGATATGAGCTAGGCGGAGGGTCACAGCGTATTTACGAACGTGATGTACAGGAAAAAATGTTTAAAACATTAGGATTTAGTGAGGAAGGTGCTCGCGAGGAATTTGGTTTCCTTCTTGATGCTTTTGAATATGGTACACCTCCACATGGCGGTATAGCACTTGGATTAGACCGTATGGTGATGCTGCTTGCTGGAAGAACTAACTTAAGAGACACCATTGCTTTCCCTAAAACTGCATCCGCATCATGTCTACTGACAAATGCTCCATCACCTGTTAATGAGAAGCAATTGGATGAGCTTCATTTAGGTTTAAAAGTAAAGCAAGAGTCAAATTAATGAAAATTTAGAAAAATAAGAATTGTTTTTTACAAAGACACATTTTGTCTTGTAAATGATGATTTCCTATGATAGTATTTATTTAAACGATGGGTCCTATGATGACCGTTAACAACCCGAAAGTTTTGAGCCAACATTAAGTATTAGGGAGTTTGTGTTTTCTCACAGCGTCCACGCCCTGAAAGATAGGGGACGGACAAAATGGGGAGCAGGACACCCACCTGCGAGAGCAGGTTCAAAACTAAGGGAAGACGGCATTTTTGGGGCTCATTTTTTGTGCGTCTAAGTTAAACCGAGTAAGCATATTGATTTTGTTTTGAAAAGTGGATATGCTGATAAAGATGCATTTTCTTTATTCATATGCACTTTGAAAGGAGATTTCAAATAGTTATGCTTTATCAATTTTCAAGAAATGAACTTGCTATTGGAAAAGATGGGATAAACGTTCTGAAAAATACCACGGTTGCTGTATTGGGAATCGGAGGAGTGGGTTCCTTTTCAGCAGAAGCACTTGCCCGATCAGGTGTCGGACGTTTAATTCTTATAGATAAAGACGATGTAGACATCACCAATGTCAATCGTCAAATACATGCTCTAGTTACTACAGTAGGACAGCCAAAAGTGGATTTAATGAAGGAAAGGATTGCTTTAATTAATCCAGAGTGTGAAGTTATCGCCCTAAAGATGTTCTATACAGAAGAAACTTATGAACAAATCTTTGAATACGGCTTGGATTTTGTAGTTGATGCATCAGACACTATTTCTTATAAAATTCATTTAATGAAGGAATGTCTTAACCGAAAGATTCCGATCATCTCAAGCATGGGTGTAGCAAATAAGATGGATCCTACAAAACTCCAAATTGCTGATATCTCTAAAACCAGCTATGACCCAATCGCTAAGGTTATTCGCCAGCGTTTAAGGAAAGAAGGAATTACGAGAGGTATTCCAGTTGTATTCTCAGACGAAAAACCGATTCAGATTCGTGAGGAGATCAGGAAGGAAATCGTTCCTGAGAATGCACCAGGAATCCGTAAAGCGAAAATGCCCCCATCATCCAACGCATTTGTTCCATCCGTATCAGGATTGTACATGGCTGGGTATGTAATTAATAAAATTATCGAGAAGAATAACATTAAAGTGGAACGAATCCGATAAAATTAGAAAGCTGACTGTAGAGTACATGTCTGAATGTACTTTAACGGCAGCTTTTTTGTTGAAAAAAAAGGCTATTTTCGTAAACTTTGTTGTTTTTGAAAGATGCTAATTTCCGCTGCAGGACTCGCTTTCCGCAGGGTGTGCGGTGAGCCTATTCGCCGCTTCGCGTCATTGAATGGTCTCACCTGTCCCACTCATCCTGCAGGAGTCTCGCCCTTCCGCTCCAATTAACTATTCAATGTAGAATTTTTTTGGAAAGAGCTTTTTTGAAAGTAGTGATTTCCTTTCTAGGTCAAATTTCAAGGAAGTGGAGATATACACTTAAATAAGTAAAGGCTAAACTCAAACAATCCATCATCTGAGTTTAGCCCTATTTTATTTAGCCATCTTCTCTAAGTTTCCGTTTTTATCCATACGGAAGCTTTGATTTGATTCTTCATCCTGAAACAGAACCATCTTTCGTGCTCGGTCCATAATTTGAATAAGAGCTTGATAATCTTCTTGAACAGTCTGATGTTCTTTCTCAAGGACAGAAAGCTGTTCTTTCATTACTTTGTTCTGCTGAAGCAATTCGTTCATCTGCAAACGAAGCTCCATGTTTTCCTGTACAAGTTTTCCACTCGACATTCCGTTTCTTTTTAAGCCGCTAAGGAAGTCTATTACTTCATCCAACGTTAATTCTTCTTGTTTACTAGGTTGCGGCGCCTGATAAGTAGAATTGGCAGATGCAGCTGGTATATTGTTTACAGTAGGTGAAGCAGGCTGTGCGTCATATACATTTGAAGATGTAGCTGCTCCTCTATCATACGTATAAGGAGTTTTAAAGAATTCCTCAGGATGATAGGTTTCATCATCATGCATCTGCGGTGTTTGTACGGGCTGAATGGCAGGCTTCGTTACAGTTTTGGACTGCGGCGACTGCTGCTGTGACTTAGCTAGAGCACGCTGCCGTTCTTTTCTTTGCTTTTTAGCAATCTTTAAAGCTTGTTCATATTTCTTCCTGACGATTGCATTCCACCTAAAACCAACTGCAGCACCCGTCCGTTCTAATTTATCTCCAACCTCTTCAAAGGCATGAAGCTGTGTACTTCCTTCACGGACATGGCGTAAAACCGTTTCGGCCAAGAGCAAATCGTCTTCTTCTGACCAAGCGTCCTGTCTGATTTTTGACACGTAAATCCTCTCCTTAGCTTTTATAAGGCCTTTCTCTGAAAGATTGTTGCTTTTTTTCATTCTCATCGTTGATAAGTTGATTGGAGTGCAAGGTGCGAGATTCCTGCGGGATCACCGCACGCCCCGCGGAAAGCGAGCATCCTGGAACGGAAATCAACCACTTTCAAGAGCAACAAAGTTTTGCAAAAAGAGCCTTTAAAATATCGTTTAATATTTTCATGTTTACCAAAGAGAGAAAATCCTATACACTTAGGAACAAAAATTTTGCTAGTTTGATAAGACAGTTAAAAGAATGATAGATTTACTCACCTTTTTTCTTACGGTCATTAAAATAATCCAATCTTCTTTTAATATTTTTTTCATAGCCCCGTTCCGTCGGTTCATAAAATGATTTTCCAAGCATGTGCTGCGGTAAAAATTCTTGCGGTACATAGCCATCCTCAAAATTATGAGGATATTTATAGTCAGCACCATGGTTCAATTCTTTGGCACCTTTATAATGAGCATCACGAAGATGAATTGGTACAAGACCAGTTTTTTCTTTTTTTACGGCTTCCAATGCTTTATCAATTCCTAAAATAACTTTGTTGCTTTTTGGAGCGGTTGCTAAATAAAGCGTTGCTTCTGCAAGCGGTATTCTTGCTTCTGGCATTCCTATAAAGTCAGCTGCATAGCTGGCAGCCTGTGCAACCAGTAATGCATTAGGGTCAGCCAGGCCAATATCCTCTGCTGCATGAACCATTAGACGGCGTGCAATAAAACGTGGATCTTCGCCTGCATAAATCATTTTGGCAAGCCAGTATAGGGCAGCATCAGGATCTGAACCGCGAATGCTCTTAATAAATGCAGAGACTGTATCATAATGGTTGTCTCCTTTTTTATCATATTGAAGAACTCTTTGCTGGATAGATTCTTCTGCAATTTCCAGTGTGATGTTGATATCACCATTCTTATCCGGATTTGTCGTAAGCACAGCGAGTTCCACAGCATTAAGTGCAGTCCGGGCATCTCCGTTTGCAATAGAAACGATGTGATTCAATGCTTCTTTTTCCATCTTAACGGGGTGCTTTCCATATCCTCTTTCTTTATCATGCATTGCTTGCTCAATGATTTTCGCGATATGGTCGTCTGTCAATGGTTCAAAACGGAACAGCCTGGATCTCGACAAAAGTGCTGGATTGATTTCAAACATCGGGCTTTCGGTTGTGGCGCCGATTAATATTACTGTTCCATCTTCTACAAAAGGAAGAAGGGCATCTTGTTGATTCTTGTTAAATCGATGGATCTCATCAATAAATAACACTGTTTTTTTATCCTCTAATAAAAGCCGTTCTTTTGCTGCATTCATTACAGCTTTTAAGTCAGCAACTCCAGAAGTTACGGCATTTAATTGTTCGAACCATGCTGATGTGGAATTTGCTATGATTCTGGCCAAAGTAGTCTTTCCCGTTCCAGGCGGACCAAAGAATATCATAGGAGTCAGCTGGTCAGCTTCAATAGCTCTTCTTAAAAGCTTGCCTTTTCCAGCAATATGTTCCTGACCGATAAACTCTTGAATCTTTCGCGGACGCATACGATTGGCAAGGGGGCGTTTTAATGAATGAGAACTTTCATCTTTATAGGAAAACAAGTCCATATATGTTCATCCTTCCGTACACTTGTTCTTAATTGTCATATGACAATACTATACATCAGTCCTTCATGCAAGGCGAAACTATTTCGTGCTATAATAAGCTTTAGATTTATTATTTTAGGTTGCGTTAAGAGCTGCAGGCAGGAAGGATTTTGGAAAATGAAACACCAAAAGCAATCAAGACCGGGCAAATTTTTGTTTGAGTGGTCTGTTTTTTTTGTGGGCTTATTTATAATGGCCTTCGGAATTGCTCTCATGATCAAAGCTGAACTGGGCAGTGCCCCATGGGATGTTCTTCACATTGGTCTGTTTTCACAGTTTGGATTAACGATAGGAACCTGGTCGATTATTATGGGCTTTTTCGTTATTTTAGCAACTGCGATGCTGACAAAGAAGTTTCCTCAAACAGGAGCTTTTTTAAATATGATATTTGTCGGACTGTTTATCGATTTTTATTTATGGCTTCCTTTTTTCCATAACCCAATAACTTTAGCAGGGAAATGGTTTTACCTTATAATCGGAATACTAATCTTAGGATTTGGAATCGGTCTGTATATCTCCTCTAATCGAGGAGCAGGACCACGGGATAGTCTGATGCTGGCTTTAACAGAAAAGTCAGGAATGAAAGTTTCCAGAATTCGTTTATTCATGGAGTTGTTTGTTCTTTTTTTCGGCTGGGTTCTGCATGGGCCTATCTCTTATGGGACTATTCTATTTTGTGTCACTATTGGCGCAATCGTAGGCAAAACATTGCCTTTATGTCAAAAAGCAGTAAAGTTTGTTTTAGAACGGAGTGAACATTATGAAAATATCAACAAAGGGCAGATACGGATTAACCATCATGATGGCATTAGCGAAGAGATCAGGTGAAGGTCCTATCGCTTTAAAACTGATTGCTAAAGAGCACAGTTTATCAGAACATTATCTTGAGCAGCTTATCGCACCATTAAGAAACGCAGGTTTGGTAAAAAGTATAAGAGGTGCATACGGTGGTTATATTTTAGCTAAAGAAGCTTCCACTATAACTGCAGGTGACATAATCCGTGTACTTGAAGGACCAATTTCACCCGTAGAAGTGATGGATGATGAGGAACCAGCAAAGCGCAATCTATGGATAAAGATTCGTGATGCTGTAAAGGATGTGCTTGATTCTACAACATTAGAAGATCTAGCGAACTATGAAGACGAAGGCACACAGGACGCCTACATGTTTTATATATAGGAAGGAATCTGATCATGAAAAACGTTTATTTGGATCACGCTGCAACATCACCTGTTCATCCTGAAGTGATCGAAGAGATGATCCCATATTTAACGGAACATTTTGGAAATCCTTCTAGCATACATCAATTCGGAAGACGTGCACGCAAAGTTCTTGATGATGCTCGTACTACTATAGCCTCTTCTATTAATGCTGCCCGCAATGAAATTATATTTACTAGCGGGGGAACAGAAAGTGATAATCTGGCAATACTGGGCACAGCTTCAGCTTTAATGGAAAAAGGAAAACATGTTATAACGACAAGAGTTGAGCATCATGCCGTTCTCCATACCTTTCATGAGCTAGAAAAGAGAGGCTTTAAAGTTACTTATTTATCAGTCGATAAGAATGGCAGGATCTCCCTTGATGAATTAAAAGCGTCGCTGAGAGAAGAAACGATTCTTGTTTCTATAATGTATTGCAACAATGAAACGGGGACAACACAAGACATTAAAGAGATCGGAAGCTTATTAAAAGAGAAGAATATTATATTTCATACGGACGCTGTTCAGGCATATGGTCTGATACCTATAGATGTTGCAGAACTGAACGTCGATTTATTGAGTGCGTCTGGACATAAGATCAACAGTCCAAAAGGGACAGGCTTTCTATATGTAAAAGAATCGGTACCTTTTCTTCCCCAAGGCTTCGGCGGTGAGCAAGAGCGCAAACGCCGTGCAGGTACAGAGAATGTCGCGGGAATCGCCGCATTGAATAAAGCAGCCGCGTTAGCAATGAAAGAGCGGGATGAACGCTTCGCACAATACATGAATTATCGGGATACGATGAAAAAAATATGGGATGAAGAGAGTATTCAATATTTAGAGAATGGCAGTAACGAATACTTTTTGCCGCATATCTTAAATGTCAGTTTTCCTGGAGTAAAGACTGAAGTGCTCTTAGTTAATCTAGATATAGCTGGTATCGCAGCTTCGAGCGGATCCGCTTGTACAGCTGGATCTCATGAGCCTTCGCACGTATTGGCTGCCATGTTTGGAGAAGATGAACGTACGAAATCATCTGTTCGTTTCAGCTTTGGGTTAGGCAATGAATTGGAAGATATTGAATATGCTGCCCGCGAGACAGCAAAAATAGTGAAACGTTTAGCAAAATAAGTTACAATGTTTGTCATATGAAGAAATGAGGTGGACAGCATGCAAACTGAATCAAACAAAAAGGCACCTCAAGATACACGAGTAGTTATTGGAATGAGTGGCGGTGTGGATTCTTCAGTTGCCGCACTTTTACTAAAAGAGCAAGGCTATGACGTTATCGGAATCTTTATGAAAAACTGGGATGATACCGATGAAAATGGCGTCTGCACAGCAACAGAAGATTACAACGATGTGATAGCGGTCTGCAATCAGATTGGCATTCCATATTACGCTGTGAATTTTGAAAAAGAATACTGGGATAAAGTATTCACGTACTTTTTGGAAGAATATAAAGCAGGAAGAACACCTAATCCTGATGTGATGTGCAACAAGGAGATCAAATTCAAGGCCTTCTTAGACCACGCCATGAACTTAGGTGCAGATTACGTAGCTACAGGCCACTATGCACGTGTGGCTGAAATAGATGGAGAAGTGAAGATGCTTCGCGGGGTGGATGAAAATAAGGACCAAACCTATTTTCTAAACCAACTTTCACAAGAGCAGCTTAAAAGAGTCTTATTCCCGATCGGTGAATTAAAGAAGCCTGAAATTCGTAAGATTGCTGAAGAAGCAGGTCTTGCTACTGCCAAGAAAAAAGATTCCACTGGCATTTGTTTTATTGGTGAAAAAGACTTTAAAGAGTTCTTAAGCCAGTACTTGCCCGCAAAACCTGGCGAGATGCAAACACTGGACGGGGAAGTCAAAGGAAAGCATGACGGTTTAATGTATCATACGATCGGTCAGCGTCATGGTTTAGGAATCGGCGGAAGCGGAGATCCTTGGTTTGTTATCGGGAAGAATTTAAAAGACAACGTGCTGTACGTTGAACAAGGATTCCATAACGACAAGCTTTATTCAGACAGCTTGAAGGCAGTAAAGCCGAGTTTTGTTTCTGATAAACCTGCACCTGCTGAATTCAAATGTACAGCAAAGTTCAGATACCGCCAGCCTGACATGGGTGTTACCGTGCATGTGATGGAGGACGAAACGCTTAACGTTGTCTTTGATGAACCGCAAAGAGCGATCACGCCAGGACAAGCTGTAGTATTTTACGATGGCGATGTTTGTTTAGGCGGAGCAACGATTGATACTGTTTATAAAAACGGCGAAGCTATCACTTATCTATAATAAAATAAGCGAAAAAGCTGGCGAATCGGTTGGAATAACTCCGAACGTCAGCTTTTTTTGCTATAAGAAGATCATCCAGCGGCATTTATGATCGCCATCCGAGATTTATGATTTACTATAATTAAGCCAGAAACTCTGTGCGATTTTCAGCCTGATTTGATATACTTTGGTAGGAATAAAGATGGGGGTATAGAAATGGAGCCTTCAAAAGGACTTGAATACTTAAAAAAAGGAAAATTTGAAGAAGCGGCAAAAAGCCTTGAAGCAATGATTGAAGCCGATCCTCAAAATCCGGTTCATTATATTAATTTTGGAAATCTGCTTTCTGCCGTTCATGAACATGAGAAAGCGATACATTTTTTTGACAAGGCATTATCACTTGATGAGAATGCTGCAGCTGCTCTTTATGGTACAGGCATTGCCTGCTATCATCTCGAACAGTTTACGAAAGCAGCTAAGCTCTTCCAAGAAGCAATTAAAGGTGGTCTTCAAGATGTTGATACGTATTTTATGGCGGGTATGTCGTTCGTATCGCTTGGGGAAAACAAACTAGCATTTCCTTACTTAATGAGAGCAACTGAATTGAACGTTAATGACAATGAGGCACTTTTCCAGTTTGGGCTATGCCAGGGAAGAATTGGCGATGTTAAGTCTGCTTTGAGTACATTCGAAAAAGTAACAGAGCGAGATGAAATGCATGCAGATGCATGGTATAACCTAGGTGTTTCTTTGAGCTTTTTTGACCGTAACGAAGAAGCTCTTGATGCATTTGAAAAAGCTTTAGATATTCAGCCTGATCATTATTTGGCAGGGAATGGCAAAAGGAATGTCGAAAATAAGAATATAAAACATTAAAAGGGGATGCTTTATGGCACAGCAGCCTTCCTTTAACTTAGAGGATGAAACGTCTCAATCATCCCGTTATATAAAAGGGACATTGATTTCCACCGTATATCATCAATCTGAAAGCCTTTATACAGTAGCAAGGGTGAGAATTAAAGAGACAAATGAAAATTATGATGAAAAAGAAGTCATGATAACAGGCATACTTCCTCCGTTAAGGGAGGATGAACTCTACCTGTTTTATGGCAGATTTAAAGACCACCCCAAATATGGGAAGCAGTATGAGGTTGAATATTTTAATAAAGAAATGCCGCAATCCAAGGAAGCGACGATTCAATATTTATCAAGCGACTTGTTTAAAGGAATCGGCAAGAAAACTGCTGAGCATATCGTAGAGGTTATGGGTGACGATGCGATCACGAAGCTCTTAGAATCTCCAGAATACATCAGCCAGATACCAAAGTTAACAGAAGAACAAGCTAAAAATTTGCATGAAGCACTGCTTCAAAACAGAGGATTGGATCAGGTTATGATGGCTGTCCAGCCATATGGAATCGGTCCTCAGCTTGCTTTAAAGATCTTTCAAACATACCAGGATGAAGCAGTCTCTGTTGTTAAAGGCGAACCTTACCGGCTTATTGAAGATATACCGGGTATTGGCTTTTACAGGGCAGATGAAATCGCAAAAGGCAATGGCATGCAAGTAAATCATCCTGAACGGATTCAGGCAGCCTGTCAATTTCTTTTAAGAGATCAAGGTACTGATCTGGGACATTCTTATCTACCAGTTGAGGAACTTCTAGCAGGGGTCAGAAAGCTTTTGGCTGATGGGAAAAATACTGTTGATGAGATGAGTATTTTCAGGGAAATTCAAGACATGGAAGCTGATAAGCGGCTGATATTAAAAGAAAATGTTGTCTATTTGCCTTCTCTTTATTTTGCTGAACGAGGATTTGCTCAAAAAATCAATCATTTATTGCAAAGCCAAAAAACAGATTATGATATCCCAGTTGAGCAAATTGAAAACGAACTTGAAAAATTAGAAAAAAGGCTGAATATCAAATATGCTAACAGTCAAAAGCAAGCCATTAAAAAAGCGTTAACTTCCTCAGTTATGGTGCTCACTGGCGGTCCCGGTACAGGTAAAACCACCGTAATCAAGGGAATCGTAGAACTTTATAGTGAAATACATGGAGTAAGTCTAAACATAGAAGATTATCGCGGAAAAAAGGAACCATTTCCTGTATTGCTTGTTGCGCCAACAGGTCGTGCTGCAAAACGCATGACTGAATCCACAGGTATTCCGGCTCATACTATTCACCGTCTTTTGGGATGGAGAGGCGCAGGACACTTTGAAAAAAATGAAGATGTGCCAATAGAAGGAAAGCTGTTAATTGTAGATGAAATGTCGATGGTTGATATTTGGCTTGCCTACTCACTTTCAAAAGCACTTCCTGAGCATATCCAAATTATTTTTGTGGGAGATGAAGATCAGCTTCCTTCTGTAGGACCAGGTCAAGTGTTAAAGGATCTCCTCGAATCAGAACACATTCCGCAAACACGATTGATTGATATTTACAGACAGTCTGAAGGTTCTTCAATTATTCGTTTAGCACATGAGATGAAAAAGGGGAATCTTCCGCAAGACTTGCTGATTCCTCAAAAAGACAGGCGCTTTTTTTCTTGTTCAGGAGAGCAGGTTTTTCAAGCCATCATTCAAGTTTGTGAAAATGCGATAAAAAAAGGGTATACTTCGAGAGATATTCAAGTGCTTGCCCCTATGTATAAAGGTCCAGTAGGAATCGACCGGTTAAATATGGAACTGCAGCGTTTATTTAATCCAGAAAAGCAAAAACAGCGGCAGCTGCAAGTTGCTAATGTATTTTACCGAAAAGGGGATAAGGTGCTGCAGCTTGTAAATCAGCCTGAAGATAACGTTTTTAACGGGGATATAGGGGAAATCGTTGCAGTTATTTATGCGAGGGAGAATACAGACAAAGAAGATCAGATTGTGATTTGCTTTGATGAAATTGAAGTAACGTATGAAAGAAGTGAATTTCACAATTTCACACACGCTTTTTGCTGTTCCATACATAAATCTCAAGGCAGTGAATATCCGATTGTCATTCTTCCCATTGTGAAAAGCTATTATAGAATGCTTAAACGCAACCTGATTTATACAGCTATTACGAGAAGTAAAGAATATCTTATTTTATGCGGAGAACAAGAGGCATTTTCTTGGGCAGTACAGCGCTCTGACGAATCAGAAAGGTATTCGGGCCTTAAGCTTCGGCTGCAAGAAACCTTACTGGAAAAAGATTTTATGAATGATACGCTCTTTAACGAAACAAACTAGAAATGTTCGGAGGATGACGAAAAAGCATCTTATCGGACATTTCTTTTTTCATATCTATAGGCAGCACGATACTTCAAATCCAATTCTGGCGTATAATTTATTAAGTTTCAGGACACCCTTGTAAAAGTAAATTTAAAGGAGAGAGAGCAAGTGGAATGTCCGAACTGCAGCCGTAAAGATATTGGGAAAATCGGGGTGAACCAGTATTATTGCTGGAACTGTTTTATTGAGCTTTCCATTGAAAAAGGAAGACTGTCCCTTCATCAAGTGGAAGAAGACGGCTCATTAACATCACTTGACGACTTGTTTGAAGATCATGACCTGACTTATAGGGAAAGTACTTCGTAAGTTTTTATTACTCTGATGTCGAGGTGATAAAGCATGAATAGGACGATGAGTTCTCTTTTCGCACTTGGTATTGGAGCGGCAACATATGCGATGAGAAACAGAAGGATGTCAAGAATGTCCAGGATGAACATGAATTTTTCGGATATCGGTGACCTTTGGACTTCGAGACGTGCAAAGAAAATCCGAAAAAGAATCGCAAAAGCCATTTATTAAATGTATTCCCCGTCTATTTAAGACGGGGTTTTTTAAAAAAAGGGTGAGGAAGTATGACAAAGGAAAATCGAATGAAGTGGATTTATCGGCTGGCCCTTCTTTTATTGCTGTTTTTATGCTTATTCCTTCTTATGAAGTTAAATCCTTTGTACCACCCATTTTTAAAGGCGCTGCAAGGTGTATTTTTGCCTTTCTTTCTCGCCGCTCTAATTACATATCTGCTTCATCCGTTAGTAGAGTATGTGCATGAGAAAGGTGTTCCGCGATTTGTTGCAATTTTAACGATATACCTATTGTTCTTTGGAGGGTTAGGCTATACCATCGTTAAAGGTTTTCCTTATTTTGTAGTTCAATTAAAACAGCTGTTAGAAAATGTGCCAGCTCTTGCAAAAGATTACAAAGAGCTTTTATCCAGAGTCGATAAAGGAACTTCAGCCCTCCCTTATTCGGTTCATTCAAAAATTGAACAATATATTGTCAAAATGGAAATAAGCGCACAGAACATTCTAACGAATGCAATTTTTTCTTTAAGAAAAATTGTTGATTATTTCTTTGTAATTATCGTAGTTCCTTTTTTAGTTTTTTATTTTCTGAACGATTTTGAAAAAATAAAAAAAGCTGTGTGGTATATTACACCACGCAGATTCCGCCATGAAGGTAAGCATCTTATAGAAGATGTAGATAAATCACTGGGAGGCTATATTAGAGGACAGCTGTTTGTAGGAGCTATTCTAGGTGCTGCAGCGATGATTGCCCTTTGGATTGTCGGTATGCCTTATCCGATTCTATTAGGAATTGTGATTGCGGTTACTGATATCATTCCTTATTTTGGTCCGATTTTAGGGGCTATTCCTGTCATTCTTATTGCTTTGACGATCTCTTGGAAGATGGTATGGATAACAGTAGGAATAATGCTTGTATTGCAGTTTATTGAAGGGAATATTCTTGGACCATTTATTGTGGGTAGAAACGTCCATATCCATCCTGTTTTTATCATCTTTTCGCTCCTTTTAGGCAGTGAACTCGCGGGAGTGCCGGGAATGATCTTAGCTGTTCCGGTATTTAGCGTAATCAAAGTTATTGTTATTCATATTCGGGAACACCGATTAAGACAACATCCGATTGACAAGTCAGAATAAATAAACGTATACTAACGCTAGAAGAACAAAAATCGTTGAAAGAGATAAGTACGTTTAGTCCTTTCTAAAGAGAGAAACATCCACCGGCTGAAAGGTGTTTCAGAAAGAAGGAAACGGAAAGCTACTCTGGAGTGCAGAAGGAAAATCTGCCGTTAAGCCGCGTTAAGGCTGTAATCAAGGTGACATGTTTTTACATGTAACCAGGGTGGTACCGCGTGAATTCAAACTCTCGTCCCTGTTTTTTGGGATGGGAGTTTTTTATTTTATCTAAAGATTATTTATTAAAACATTTGTAGTTAATAGGAGCAGTTGATTTCCGCTCCAGGATGCTCGCTTTCCGCGGGGCGTGCGGTGAGCCCCCTAGGCTTATCAAGCCTGTCGTGGTCTCACCTGTCCCGCTAATCCCGCTGGAGTCTCGCACCTTGCGCTCCAATCAACTAGTCAATGAAGCGTACTCCACAAAAATGTTTAAAGTATTAATCTTTAACGATTATCTAATTAAGTAAAAAGGAGAATGAAACAATGAAAACTTTGACTTCAGCTCAAGTTAGACAAATGTTCCTCGATTTTTTCCAAGAGAAAGGCCATCGTGTAGAGCCAAGTGCTTCTCTTGTTCCGCACGAAGACCCAACTTTGCTTTGGATCAACAGTGGGGTAGCTACGCTCAAAAAGTATTTTGACGGCCGTGTGATTCCAGAGAATCCGCGTATTACGAATGCACAAAAATCTATCCGTACAAATGATATTGAGAACGTTGGGATTACAGCAAGACACCATACTTTCTTTGAAATGCTAGGCAATTTCTCGATCGGTGACTATTTTAAAGTGGAAGCAATTCTCTGGGCTTGGGAGTTTTTAACGAGTGAAGAATGGATCGGATTTGATCCAGAAAAACTTTCTGTTACGATCCACCCTGAAGATGATGAAGCTTTTGATATTTGGACAAAACAAGTAGGATTGCCTGAAGAACGAATCATTCGTTTAGAGGGGAACTTCTGGGATATCGGAGAAGGCCCAAGCGGACCTAACACTGAGATCTTTTATGATCGCGGTGAGTCTTATGGAAATGACACTTCAGACCCTGAATTATATCCTGGCGGTGAGAATGAAAGATATCTTGAAGTATGGAATCTAGTGTTTTCTCAGTTCAACCATAATCCAGACGGCACATATACACCACTGCCTAAGAAAAATATCGATACAGGCATGGGGCTTGAAAGAATGGTATCTGTTATTCAAGATACGAAGACAAACTTTGAGACTGACCTTTTCCTGCCAATCATTAAGGAAACGGAGAAGCTTTCAAATACGTCTTATGGGCACAGTGCAGAAAGTGATACAGCTTTCAAAGTTATCGCAGACCATATTCGTACTGTAAGCTTTGCGATTGGTGATAACGCACTGCCTTCTAATGAGGGAAGAGGCTACATCTTAAGACGGTTGATTAGAAGAGCGATCCGTTTTGCTAAAAAGATCAATATCAATAAGCCTTTCATGTATGAATTAGTGCCTACTGTTGCTGATATCATGGTTGATTTCTATCCAGAAGTGAAAGAAAAAGTACCTTTTATCCAAAAAGTTGTAAAGACAGAAGAAGAAAGATTCCATGAAACGATTAACGAAGGATTAGCTATCCTGGAAGATGTGATCACTAAAGAAAAATCAGTAAACAATAAAATTATTTCCGGTAAAGACGCATTTAAACTGTATGATACATTCGGTTTCCCATTTGAATTAACACAAGAGTATGCAGCAGAAAATGGAATGGAAGTTGACCTGGAAGGCTTTGAATCCGAAATGAAAGCTCAGCGTGAACGTGCACGTGCTGCTAGACAAGAAGTTGACAGCATGCAGGTACAAGGCGGCGTTCTTTCAGACATTACTGTAAAAAGTGAGTTTTCAGGTTATGACAGCTTGAGCGGGGAAGCAAGAATTCTTGAAGTTCTGCAAAACGGAGAGCGTGTTTCCATGGTATCAGTAGGGGATGAGGCTCAGGTTATTCTTGATGAAACGCCATTTTATGCTGAAAGCGGAGGTCAGATTGCTGACCAGGGAACAATTACAGGAAACAACCTTCAGTTACAAGTAAAAGATGTGCAAAAAGCTCCAAATGGACAAAATTTGCATACAGTAATTGTCGAAAAAGGTGTTTTGGAAAATAACATGCAAGTCTCTGTACAAGTTGACAGAGAAACACGCGCAAAAGTAGTAAAAAATCATACAGCAACACATTTGCTTCATCAGGCTTTAAAAGATGTTCTAGGCACACACGTTAATCAGGCGGGCTCACTTGTTCAGGAAGACCGACTGCGATTTGACTTTACGCATTTTGGAAGCATCTCTTCAGAAGAACTTGAGAAGATTGAAGAGATCGTAAACGAAAAAGTATGGGAAAATATTCCGGTTGAAAAAATGGTGAAAAATATTGCTGAGGCAAAAGCTATGGGAGCTATGGCTCTTTTCGGTGAAAAATATGGTGAAACAGTCCGTGTAGTAAAAGTTGGAGATTACAGCCTGGAATTATGCGGAGGATGTCATGTGAACAATACGGCTGAGATCGGATTGTTTAAAATTGTATCAGAATCAGGAATTGGTGCTGGTACAAGACGTATTGAAGCTGTTACTGGTGAAGCAGCTTACCGGTTAATGAATGGTCAAGTTCAGCTGTTAAAAGATACTGCAGCAAAATTAAAAACTAATCTTAAGGATGTTCCTCAGCGTATTGATGCACTGAACGATCAAATTCGTGAACTGCAAAAAGAAAAGGAATCATTAGCTTCAAAACTTGGGAACCTGGAAGCAGGAAGTCTTGTTGACGAAGTACAAACGATTAATGGAGTATCTGTTATCGCTAAAAAAGTAAATGCTTCTGATATGAACGGGCTGCGTTCAATCGTAGACGACTTAAAGAACAAGCTTCAGAGCGGGATTGTTATTTTAGGTGCTGAAAGCCAAGGGAAAGTAAATATTGTAGCAGGTGTTACAAAGGATTTAGTGTCAAAAGGATACCATGCGGGCAACCTTGTTAAAGAAGTTGCGGTTCGCTGCGGCGGAGGCGGCGGAGGCCGTCCAGACATGGCTCAGGCAGGCGGAAAAGACCCTGAAAAGTTAGAAGAAGGCATAGATTCTGCAGTTGAATTGATTAAAACGGTTTCCTAAGAGTTCCTCTATCATGTACAATAGAGAAAATAACTAATTTGTCCCTTAAGGGAGATCTTCAGAAAGAGGTGTTCGCAAGTGAGTTCTATGGACAAAACGATGAAGTTTAATTTCAACGAGGATGATGCTTATAAGACGAATGTTGAAACTGTCCTGTTTTCTGTTTATGACGCCCTGCAGGATAAAGGCTACAATCCGATCAACCAGATTGTTGGTTATTTGCTCTCAGGTGACCCGGCATATATTCCGCGCCATAATGATGCGAGAAGTATGATTCGTAAACTTGAGCGGGACGAGCTTATCGAAGAGCTCGTAAAATCGTACCTTTTAAATCAAAAAGAAGGAAGCCGTTAATGACAAGAATACTTGGATTGGACGTCGGGACAAAAACGATTGGTGTTGCCGTATCTGATTTACTTGGCTGGACAGCACAAGGCGTTGAAACAATTAGACGGCGTCCTAACCATCCTGAAGAAGATTTTAACAGAATTAAAGAGCTGATTTCTCAATATGAAATCGGCGAGGTTGTTGTCGGCTTGCCTAAAAATATGAACGGGTCGATCGGTCCGAGCGGTGAGGCTTGTCAAAACTTTGCAAAAGAACTTGAAAGTCTTACTGGCCTTTCGGTTATCCTATGGGATGAGAGGCTGACGACAACGGCAGCTGAACGTACACTTATATCCGCAGATGTAAGCAGAAAAAAACGCAAGCAGGTTATTGATAAACTTGCTGCTGTCATCATTCTGCAAGGATATATGGACAGCCAAAAAAATAAAAATTGAGGTGAGCCTATTATGGCAAAAGAAGAACGCGAGCGCATTATTATTCCAGATGAGAACGGTGACGAAAATCTATTTGAAGTTTTATTCAAATTCGATGTTGATCAAACTGGGAAATCATACATGGTAACAATACCTGTAGCGGATTCAGAAGATGACGATACGGATGAAGTAGAAGTATTCCCTTTCCGCTATGAAGAAAAGGGAGAAGCAGATGATGATCTTGCTTTGTTCCCTCTTGAAACAGATGAAGAGTGGGATATGATCGAGGAAATGTTAAATACATTCCAAGATGACGAGTACGAAACAGAATAATCTTAATGGGGCTGCCTTACTTTTGGCAGCCTCTTTTTTTAAAAACGCGCTTTTCTAAAAGATTGTTGTTTTTAAGTAATTTTGTTCATTTCTTTCACTGACAAGTTGATTGGAGTGGAAGGTGCGAGACTCCTGCGGGACGAGCGGTCAGGTGAGACCACTCAAAGGCGCAAAGCGGCGAGGGGGCTCACCGCACGCCCCGCGGAAAGCGAAGCAACCTGGAATGGAAATCAACTACTTTCAAGAATATCCTCTAATGTCGAACCATGTCTGTAAATGCAAACTTGTGGATAAAAGGGCAAAACTTTTTGATTACGGTACAAATCTTGTGGAATCAACCCTGTATTTTGTGGATTCACGACTAAAACTTTTGGATTGGTTTCTCGCAGCACTGCCAAAAACTGTTTCAATATGGTTAAAACTGTTAAAAATGTAAGGATGACTCTTGAGGGAGTCATCCTATTTTTGTTATTACTGCTAATCTCGACAATTTCTGCTAGCAAAAGTATAATTAAACAGATGGAAGGGGGAAAAGGGATGATACAACTCCAGTCGTCTGGGAATTACATACAAAATAAGAAAAAGAAACGCACAAAATCCATCATATTAACGATAATTGCTTTATTTTTAGCGGTAATTGTTCTTGCTGCTGGCACACTATATTTTTATTTCAATAAAAATATCGGAGCTTTTGATTCAGCAAATCAAGAAAATTTTACTGTTGAGATCCCGATCGGCTCTTCAACAGCGAATATCGGAAAAGAGCTTGAAGATAAAGGAATCATTAACAGCGGTCAATTCTTTAAACTTTATACGCGTGTAAAGGGAGAAGGGGATTTTCAAGCAGGAGTTTATCAATTGTCTCCATCCATGAATCTTACTGAAATAATCGCTGCTCTTAAAGAGGGGAAACTATTTAAAAAACCAGAACTGACTTTAACAATTCCAGAAGGGTTCAATGTTCCTCAAATTGCCGGAGAGATCAGTGCGAGTACTGGCTATGAAAAAGAAGAAATATTAAAAGTAATGACCGATAAGGCATTTCTAAAAGAACTTCAGAACAAATATAAGAATATACCGGATGATATTTACAAAGAAGGTCTTTATTATCCGCTGGAAGGATTTCTTTTCCCGGCAACATATGAATTTGATAAAAAGAAGCCTGAGCTGAAAGAGATTGTGGATAAAATGGTAGAGCAGTCCTCGACTGTTATTGCCAAATATGAGAATGACATAAAAAAGAGCGGATATTCAATGTTCGAGATGATCACCTTAGCCTCACTAATTGAAGAAGAGTCTCAGCGTGAAGAGGATCGGAAAAAAATCTCTGGCGTTTTTTATAATAGACTTGAAAAGGACATGAAATTGGATTCAGATCCAACGGTCAAATATGCTAGAAAAGATTTTGATGTACAAGTATTATATGAGCATTTAGAAGTTGATTCTCCTTATAATACGTATCGCTACAAAGGAATTCCAATCGGTCCCATCACATCTCCAGGGGAAAAATCGATTGAAGCAGCACTAAAACCGGTAAAAATGGACGAATTATTCTTTTATGCAAGACCGAACGGAGAAGTTATATATACAAAAACATTGCAAGAACACAATGCCGTATACAGAAAATACAGAGATGAATGGAAGGTATGGCAAGAGCAGCAATGATATTTTCTGAGGATACTAAATTACAGTATCCTTTTTTTATTACTGTTATAAACGATTAAGAAACATTCATAATAGATTGAAATATACAGACTCTCGCCTTCATAAAAAGATTATGTTACAATATACCGGTTAGTGTGAAGGAGGCGTGTTACTTTGGTCTCAAATGAAGTAAACGAATACATCGAAAATTTAATCCCTGCACGCTCTGAACATATTTTGAAAATGGAGCAGTATGCTAGGCAGCATGATGTACCAATCATGGAATTATCGGGTATGGAGACCCTTTTGACTTATGTCAGATTAAAAAGTCCTAAACGTATTTTAGAAGTTGGTACAGCCATCGGGTACTCTGCGATAAGAATGGCTCTCGCGAATGAGACAACCGAAATTGTAAGTATTGAAAGAGATGAAGAACGGTACAATATAGCAAAAGAAAATGTTAAAGTACTAAACCTCAACGATAGAATTACATTATTGCTCGGGGATGCGAATGAATTACAGAGTCAAGTAGAACAATATGCCCCATACGACTTTATTTTTATTGATGCAGCTAAAGGACAATATCAAAACTTTTTTGATCATTATTCCGCAATGCTGTCACAAGACGGCATGATCATTACTGATAACGTTCTCTTTAGAGGGTATGTCGCGGATGAAAGCGGCTTAGAGAGCAGAAGGCTGCGTTCTCTTGTTAAAAAAATTAGAAATTTTAATGAATATATCATACAGCATCCAGATTATTATTCTTCAATCCTGCCGGTGGGAGATGGTATGATGGTGAGCATTCGAAAAACCTAAAGGTAAGCAGTTTGGAGGAGTAATAAAAATGGCACAAAAACCTATCGTAATTGGGGTTGCAGGTGGTTCCGGTTCAGGTAAAACAACGGTAGCTAAAGAAATTTACAGGCAGTTTGCAAATCAGTCGATTCTTATTATTGAGCAAGACGCTTATTATAAAGATCAATCTGAAAAATCCATGGAAGAGCGATTAAAAACAAATTATGATCACCCTCTTGCTTTTGATAATGATCTGTTAATCCAGCATATCAAGTCACTTCAAGCTTATGAATCCGTTGAAAAACCAGTGTACGACTATACAGCGCATACAAGAAGTGATAAAATTATCCCAGTTGATGCTAAAGATGTCATTATATTGGAAGGTATTCTTATACTTGAAGATGAACGTTTACGTGATTTAATGGATATTAAGTTATTTGTCGACACAGATGCTGATGTACGAATCATAAGAAGAATGGTTCGTGATATACGTGACCGCGGCAGAACTTTAGAATCAGTAATCGATCAATATACTTCAGTAGTGCGTCCTATGCATAATCAGTTTATAGAACCTACAAAAAGGTACGCGGATATTATTATTCCAGAAGGCGGTCAAAACCGCGTTGCAATTGATTTAATGGTTACAAAAATTAAGACCATTTTAGAAGACAAAGCATTATTGAAAAAATGAGGAACTTTCCTCATTTTTTCGGTATACTTGGACAATCTTTGCTTTAAAACAGCATGGCATTCAACTATTGTCCTATTTTTTATACATACCCTGCCGGAATTATCATATAACGTAACAAGGGTACTGATTATTGAAGGAGTGAATAAACATGGCAGACGAGAAAAAACACTATATGACCCTAGAGGGTAAGCAAAAGTTAGAAAACGAGTTAGAATTTTTAAAAACAGAACGCAGAAAAGAAGTAGTTGAAAGAATTAAAGTAGCACGAAGCTTTGGAGATCTATCTGAGAACTCTGAGTATGATGCTGCAAAGGACGAGCAGGCGTTTGTTGAGGCGCGTATCGTTCAATTAGAAAAGATGATTCGTGATTCAGTAATTATTGAAGACAATAAAGATCAATCTGATAACGTTTCCATCGGGAAAACAGTTAAATTTCAAGAGCTCCCTGATGGTGATGAAGAAACATATGTAATCGTTGGAAGTGCTGAAGCAGATCCATTCGAAGGGAAAATCTCCAATGATTCTCCAATGGCTAAAAGTTTATTAGGCAAGAAACCAGGAGACAAGGTTTCTGTTCAAACACCAGGCGGAGAAATCAGCGTAGTAATTTTAGAAGTTAAATAAGTACAACAGAAAGAAGGCTTGCTGCGGCAAGTCTTCTTTTTTGTTTAAGAAGACTGAGATGAGGCGAAAATGTGGTTAGGGTGGTGACCGCATTGTTATCTCGAAAAAGAACAATAGCTGCAGGTGTTAGCATTTTATTGCTTATTCTCTGTCTGATGTACCGCTTAGCAGATATACAGCTGATTTCGACAAAATCTTTCTCGAAAAATAACGTTAATTTAATACAAGAGAGTGTAAACCAGCGAACTCACCGTTTTACAATTAATGATGGAAGAGGTTATTTTCTGGACCGCAATGGTGAACTTCTGTCTACAGATGTAAAACCTCAAATAGTTGTGTTCCCTAACCTCTATAAAAAGGATTGGCCGATAGTCACCATTTCAGAAATTCTTCAGCTGCCACCACAAAAAATAGAAGAAATGATCTATCAGCTGAAAAAACCTTCAGCACTTTTATTGCCAGCAGAGCTAACTCTGCAGCAGATGAATCGAATCAATGAACTGGAAATCCCGGGTCTGTATGCACAGCTTGTAACAAGAAGAAAGCCCCTTCCATTTGCAAATCATATTATCGGAGCAGTTGGAGAAGACCCAGATCTAATAAAGCAAAAATATAAAGATAAACTCGATAAGGGAACAGTAAGCATCGCTACTAAAACGGGGAAAAACGGAATGCAATACACGTTTGATCCTTTTTTAATATCTGAAGGAGAAACTCAGTTTATCTATCATGTGGACCGGCAAGGGAATCCCTTATTTGGGCTCGATGTAAAATATCGTACTCAGACGAATCCGCTATATCCTTTGCATGTTAAGACTACTATTGATAAAAAAATGCAGGAAGCTGTTGAGAGATACTTAAGTATTCATCAGGTGGAAGCGGGCGGAGCTGTCTTGATTGACGTAGAAACAAATGAACTGCTGGCTATGGCAAGCAGGCCTGTATTTAATAGTAAGACGATCTATAAACATGAAAACAAGATGACCACCCATCAAATTCCGGGTTCGATTTTCAAAATCGTTACTGCTGCTGCTGCAATAGAAGAAAACAAAGTTCAGAATGATAAACGATACGACTGTAATGTAAATATTTATGGCAAGCAAGATGAAAGACAATTAGGCATGCTTAATTTCGAGGAAAGTTTCTCTCGAAGCTGCAATAAAACGTTTGGAGACCTCGCAAACGAACTAGTGGCTGAAAATAATAACATTATAGAGGAATATGCTGAAAAGCTAGGTCTTCTAGAGTTTAACGGCTGGAGAGGACAAGTTTATCATTTTGATAACTTTTCACATTTCTATCAAGAAGAACAAGGACAAATAAGAAATCCTAACAAAAAGATGCAGGATTATCAATCACCGCTCGCCATTTCGCAGACTGCAATCGGTCAGCTTGATGTAAGGATCACTCCTCTGGCCGCAGCCAATATGATGGCAACAATTGCGAGGGGCGGTACCTGGTCAGAAGTAAAAGCTGCTAAATCAGTGAATTTTGCAAATGGAACAGAATTAGTAGAATTTAAAGATCATAACGGCAAGAAAGAATCGTTATCTCCCTATACGATGATGAGACTTCAATCCTTGCTGGTGAACGTAGTAAAAGATGAAAATGGGACAGGGCATGCTTTGCAATCACTTCCTTTTCAGGTAGCCGGCAAGACAGGTACAGCTCAAAAGGGAGAAGAAGCGAATGTTTATATTAAATGGTTTGCAGGTTATTTTCCCGCAGACAACCCCAAATTCGCTTTAGTAGTAGTTGATATGAAACACGATACAGTAAACAGGACAACCTCTGTTTATGCCGATATTGCAAAAGTAGTAATGGAGATTTCAGACAGAGAAGAGTAATAATGAAATAGTAAGAAGGAAAATGTGTCCTCGAACACTATGCTCATGGTAAAATGAATTGAGCTTATTTACTGGGGAGGATAACATGAAACGAAATCAACGTTATGAAACGAGATTAGAAAAGCGAAAACAAAATCGTTTTTTAAACATAGCAATTGGCTTGGTGTTTTTGCTGATTGTTGTGGTTGCGTTCAATCTTTTCTCTGGTGATGAAAACGAGACGGCGTCGACATCAGAAAATGAACAAACTGAAAGCAAGAACGTAACGAAAGACGATTCTTCGATTGAAATGGAATCCGATAAAGATAATCAGAATGAGGATCGTTCATCTGACGAATCCGAAAATCAATCAGATGATACAGAGACTAACCCGGATGAGGAAACACAGTCTGATAACCCTGAAGGCGGAGGTCCTGAAGGCCCATGGGAACCAATTGGAACTTCTCAAGCAGAGCCTCATCAGAAGTCGTACGACGACCAGTCTCAAGACTGGAAAGAGATGATCCGAGCACTTTCGTACGCGACAAATATTCCAGAAGACCAAATGACAATTTTCTGGCTTGGAAATGGCGGTGGTCCTGATTTATCCAAAGGCACCGTACAATCCAAGACTGAAAAGATAAAGTATGATGTAGTTCTGCAGTGGATTCCTGAAAAAGGATGGCAGCCGATAAGTGTAACACAAGTACAATAATGATTAATTAGACAATCTGCTCATTAGCTGGTTGTCTTTTTTCTTTTCATTCTTTATTGTTAATGCTTCAATAGGGATAAGAAATGATTAGGAGTAAATATGAAGAAAACAAACTATATTATTGGAATCTTATTTCTTGCAGTCTTATTGTCATCTTGCGGCGCAAACAGCCAGCAAAAAACGGTTGTTTATATATCTGCTGCCTCCAGTCTGAAAAAACCTGTTACCGAGTGGAAGGAACGGTTTGAAAAAACACATAAAGATATCGAGATTAAGACGAACTTTGGTGCGTCAGGAATCTTAATCAATCAAATAAAAAACGGCGCACCAGCTGATTTAATGTTTTCAGCGCAGTCAATTCGGAGGTTTATTTCTGACGATGATAAAATTGATATTAAAAAAGAAGAAATTATTGCATCTAACGAGCTTGTCTTTGTTTCTGGAATGAAGGTGGACTCACCGGTTGACTCTATTGAAGATATACCTTCAACGGCAAAACTCGGTATCGGGAATCCTGATATGGTTCCTGCAGGTTATTATGCAAAAAAAGCGCTTCAAAAAGTTAATCATAGCAAGGTTAAAATCATATACAGCCAAAATGCAGTACACTTAAAGGGATTAATTGAAACAGGAGCTGTAGAATATGCCATCATGTATCGGACAGATGCGCTTGAAAATCAACGGATTAACATCATAAAAAATATACCTTCTAATTGGTATCCAGCTATTCAATATCCTTTATATTCAATCACCGAAAAGAAAGCTGCTAAACAATTTATGACATATGTTAGATCAAAAGAAGGACAGAAAGTCTTAAAGAAATATAATTTTAGAGAGAGTGTTAACAATTGATTCATTCACTGGTACTATCTTTAGAAACTGCTGTTATTGCAACGATTTTTGTATTGGCAGCAGGATTGCCTCTATCCTATCTGTTTGCTCGTTTGTCTTTTAGAGGAAAAACAATCTTTGAAACAATCTTTAGCCTTCCATTAATTCTGCCTCCTTCCGTAGTGGGGTATATATTATTGCTGCTGTTAGGAAAAGATGGTTTAGGCAGATTTGGTATTCAATGGGTGTTCACTTGGAAAGCTGCTGTTCTAGCGGCAACAATCGTTGCTTTTCCTTTGTTTTTTCGCACAGCCAAAGCTTCCTTTGGAAATTTAGATGATAACATACTTGATGCTGCCCGGCTGGATGGATCCAGTTGGAACATCTTTTGGAATGTAGCCATTCCTTTAGCGAGGCATGGAGTGATTGCAGCTGTAATGCTTTCTTTTTTAAGGGCGATTGGGGAATTCGGTGCAACTCTTATGATTGCGGGGAATATTCCGGGTATCACCCAAACCGCTCCGCTTGCAATATATGATCATGTTCTTTTAGGAGATGAACAAACAGCGCTGGTTTTATCTTTTTTCCTTACTCTGTTTTCATTTGTTATGTTAGCGATTAGTTCAATTTTTGCAAAAAAATCAATTTGAACATGACTCTGAATGTATTTTCAGAGTTTTTTGTGTTTTTTAATTATTTATGGCTGTTTTTATTCTCTTCATTGACAAGTTGGTTGGAGTGCAAGGTGCGAGACTCCTGCGGGATCAGCGGGACAGGTGAGACTCCTAATGGTGCAAAGCGCCGAGGAGGCTCACCGCACGCCCCGCGGAAAGCGAGCACCTGGAGCGGAAATCAACCACTTCCAAGAGCAACAAAGATTGCGAAACTAAAAGTAACAATCTTTTAGAAAAAAGCATGATTTATAATAAAATAAATGAATGTTTAACAGGTTCATACATTTGAAAAACTCACGCAATTATGTTAATTTGGAACCTGTAAACATTTAATTCATAGTATATTGATAGGAATAATATATTTTAATAAAATTTGGAGTGAAAAAAATGGGACGAGAGTTTATTGAACTTTTTGATGAATGGTCTTCTTCATATGATGAAACAGTGGCTGGTGAGAGCCTAGAATACAAGGAAGTTTTTCATAAATATGATCATATCCTAGAAACTGTGGTGAATAAATCAGGTAATGTGGTTTTAGAATTTGGCGTAGGGACAGGAAACTTAAGTGAAAAGCTGCTTTTAAAAGGTAAAACGGTTATTGGAATCGAACCTTCAAAAGGAATGCGAGAAAAAGCATTAAAACGAAATCCAAAACTAGTGCTGCATGATGGAGACTTTTTATCTTTTCCCAAATTAGACAAAGAGATTGATACGATTGTCAGTACGTATGCTTTTCATCACCTAACAGATGATGAAAAAGACGCCGCAGTCGGACACTATAGCCAGCTGCTTAAAAAAGATGGTAAAATTGTTTTTGCAGATACCGCATTCCTTCATGAATCAGATAAAAAAGAACGCCATGAAAAAGTCAAAAAACAAGGATACCTAAATCTTTTAAGAGACTTGCAGACGGAATATTATACAACTCTTGGTGTTCTCGAAGATATTTTCAAAAAACATGATTTTGATATCTCATTTGAAAAACTAAATGAATATGTCTGGCTTATGGAAGCGGTAAAAAAATAGATATTGGAGAATCAACATGAAGAGAATTGGAATTATTGGTGCAATGGAAGAAGAGGTTGTGCTATTAAGAGAGCAGCTGTCAGACCTTCAGGAAAATAAACTTGCAGGATGTGAATTCTATCAAGGATTTTTAAATGATCAGGAAGTCGTTCTGTTGAAATCCGGAATCGGAAAAGTAAATGCCGCGATTGGAACTACACTCATGATTCAGCTGTATGAACCTGATGTAATTTTAAATACGGGATCTGCAGGCGGATTTCATACTGATCTAAACGTAGGCGATGTTGTAATATCCACTGAAGTTCGACACCATGATGTAGATGCAACAATTTTCGGATACGAATATGGGCAAGTTCCTCAAATGCCTGCCAATTATATGCCTGACCAAAAACTTGTGGAAGCAGCTGTTAAAGCAGGTGCTCGTGTTGAAAACATTCAGGTTGCAAAAGGATTAATTGCATCCGGAGATTCGTTTATGAGTGATCATGAGAGGGTAGAAGAAATACGCAAGAAATTTCCAGGATTGTATGCAGCTGAGATGGAAGCTGCAGCAATTGCACAAACATGCTATCAGTTTAAAGTACCTTTTGTTATTATCCGGTCATTATCAGACATTGCCGGTAAAGATGCCCGTGTATCGTATGACCAGTTTTTGAAAACTGCATCAAAGAATTCCGCAGAACTTGTACAAAAAATCGTAGAGGAGCTGAAATCATAATGACGAAAAAAATGAACGTTGAAAGTTTTAATCTTGATCATACAAAAGTAGTTGCGCCATACATCCGTTTAGCAGGTACGACTACTGGAGCTAACGGAGATGTAATTCATAAATACGACATTCGTTTCTGCCAGCCGAACAAAGATCACATGCCAATGGAAGGTCTTCACTCAATTGAGCACTTGATGGCAGAAAATATCCGCAACCACCATTCTACTGTTGTAGATATCAGCCCGATGGGTTGCCAAACAGGCTTTTATTTATCTGTTATTAACCATGATAACTATGATGAAATTCTAGAAGTTTTAGAAAAAACTCTTAACGATGTTTTAGAAGCGACTGAAGTACCTGCTTGTAATGAAGTACAATGCGGCTGGGCAGCAAATCATAGCCTTGAAGGTGCTAAAGAGATCGCACGCAAGATGCTTTCTAAAAAAGCCGAGTGGCACGTTGTTTTCGCTGAATAGAGGGCGGTAGGATGAACTATTATAAAAATGTGCATGAATTGATCGGCAATACTCCTATGATGGAGATTACGCAGTTTTCTCTTCCAAAAGGAGTACGCCTTTTTGCAAAATTAGAGTTGATGAATCCAGGCGGCAGTGTTAAAGACAGATTAGGAATGGAACTTTTAGAATGCGCCCTTTCTTCTGGACTGCTTAAACCTGGCGGGACAGTTATTGAACCAACTGCAGGCAATACAGGAATTGGCCTTGCACTTGCTGCAATCAATAAAGGAATCAATGTTTGTTTTGTTATCCCTGAAAAGTTCAGTATTGAAAAACAGGAGCTCATGAAAGCTCTTGGTGCTAAAATTATTCATACTCCAACTTCAGAAGGAATAAAAGGTGCCATAAAGAAAACGAAAGAACTCTTAATTGAGATGCCGAACTCGTTCTCACCTTCCCAATTCTCAAATCCAGACAATCCTAACACATATTACAAAACGTTAGGACCGGAAATCTGGAATGATCTAGATGGAAAAGTAGACATTTTTGTAGCGGGTGCTGGCACTGGCGGGACATTCATGGGAACAGCACGGTACTTGAAAGAAAAGAATCCTGATGTGAAAACAGTTATTGTCGAGCCAGAAGGATCCATCTTAAATGGCGGAGAATCTGGTCCGCATAAAACCGAAGGCATCGGAATGGAGTTTCTTCCAGACTATATGGATCCTTCCTATTTCAACAGCATTCACACGGTAACAGATGTCGACGCCTTTAATCGTGTAGCAGAACTTGCAAAAAAAGAAGGTCTGCTGGTTGGCAGCTCTTCCGGAGCAGCACTTCATGCTTCATTAATTGAAGCACAATCCGCAAAAGACGGAGGAATAATCGTAACCGTTTTTGCTGACAGCTCAGAGCGTTATCTAAGCAAAAAAATATATGAGGGAGGCATCTGATATGAAAAGAAAAACACAATTAATCCACGGAGGCATTCCTTCTGATAAAAATACAGGAGCGGTTGTCTATCCGATCTATCAGGTAAGCACATACAAGCAAGATGATGTTGGGGTTCATAAAGGATTCGAGTATTCCAGAACGGGAAACCCTACACGTCATGCACTTGAGGAATTAATTAAAGATCTTGAAGGCGGAAAACGCGGATTTGCTTTTGGTTCAGGCATGGCAGCTATTACTGCTGTTATGATGCTGTTTGATTCAGGAGATCACGTAATTTTAACGGATGATGTATACGGGGGAACTTACCGTGTGATGTCAAAAGTACTAAACCGCCTCGGCATCGAGTCAACTTTTGTAGATACAACTGATATCAATCAGATTGAAGCAGCTTTAAAGCCAAATACAAAAGCTCTTTATGTTGAAACACCAACAAACCCCTTATTAAAAGTTACAGACATTGAAGCAGCAGCTAAATGGGCTAAATCTAAAAATCTTCTCTTTATGGTAGATAATACGTTTAATACACCTTACTGGCAAAATCCAATCGAACTTGGTGCTGACATCGTACTACATTCAGCTACAAAATATATTGGCGGCCACAGTGACGTTGTAGCAGGCCTTGTCGTAGTAAATGACGATAACTTGGGCGAAGACTTACATTTCGTACAAAACTCAACAGGGGGCGTTCTCGGGCCACAGGATTCTTGGCTTTTAATCCGTGGTATCAAAACACTAGGTTTAAGAATGGAAGCTCATGAAAGCAACACGAAAAAAATTGTTGAGTTCTTAAAAGAGCATCCGTCTGTTGAAAAAATATACTATCCAGGTCTAGAAGATCACCCTCAGCATGATATCGCCAAAAAACAATCTGGCGGGTTTGGCGGCATGGTATCGTTTGATGTAGGCAGCGAAAAAAACGCAGATGCAGTCCTGAAAAAAGTGAAGTATTTCACACTGGCTGAAAGTTTAGGAGCAGTTGAAAGCCTGATCTCAGTACCAGCAAGAATGACACATGCTTCTATTCCAGCAGATCGCAGAGCAGAACTTGGAATCACAGATGGCTTAATTCGAATTTCTGTAGGGATTGAAGATGCAGAGGACCTTATTGAAGATTTGAAAAATGCATTAAACAACTAGTTTTAATGAGCAGGCGCTGATGCGTTTGCTCATTTTTTTGATCAATATTTAGCCATAGTTTTTTCACTAGATTGTCAAAAAGTGCTTGGCAGGTAGCTTACTTACCTATGTTATCCTGTTAATAGAAGTTAGGAGGTAGAAGCTCATGAAAAACAAAATTGAGAAAGAATTACAAAAAAAGATGGCTGACTACCAGCGCTTTGGCTTTATTTTGTTGGCAGTAAGCACATTCTTCTATTTAGGATTAGTTCTTCCAGTGGAAGACAAAAACTTTATCCAATCGATTACTTTAGGTATAGCTTCACTAACATGTTTAGGCTTTACCGCACTTATGTACAATGTTGTTAGAAAGTGCAAAGTGCAATTACAGGAAATTACAAAATAAAATTTAAAAATTAATTTCACGTACCGTCCCTTAAAAAGGGGCGGTATTTTTGTTTTTATGAATCGGAAATAGGGGTATGAATACTGAATAACCATAAAAGGTCATAATAAGTTTTAACAATTTCAAGAAAAGAGAGAAGTGGTTTTTTGGGTATCATATGGGCACTTATTACAGCAGTTTGCTGGGGAAGTATCGTATTAGTCAGTGAAAAGCTTGGTGGTGACTTTCATAGCCAAACCTTTGGAATGACACTTGGGGCATTGCTATTTTCACTTGTTGCGTTCTTTATTGTTCAGCCTGACCTTAACATGGCGGTGTTTGCCATTGGTGTGGTTTCAGGGATTTTCTGGGTAATTGGACAGCGTAATCAATTTGCAAGTGTTGATTATTTAGGCGTATCTAAAATTGTTCCATTATCAACAGGAATGCAATTGTTTGGTACAACGCTGTTTGGAGTACTGGTTTTTCATGAATGGAAAACAACAACAGAGATTATGATCGGACTTGCTGCGATCTGCGCGATAGTAGCAGGGGCATTGCTGACTTCCCGGCGCAGCAAGAAGGGGAACGAGAAAGATAATCAAAATTTCAAAAAAGGAATTACAATCCTTTTAATTTCAACAGTTGGATATGTTACATATGTCGTTATAATAAGATGGTTTGAAGTAAACGGATGGCAGGCTATTCTCCCTCAGGCCATAGGAATGTTTTTGGGAGCACTAGTGATGTCACTTAAACACAAACCATTTAATAAATATTCAGTGAGAAATATTTTGACAGGTTTGATCTGGAGTACGGGAAACTTAACTTTACTTCTTGCATTGCCGCTTATCGGTATCGCGACAAGTTTTTCTTTATCACAAACAGGGATAATTATTTCAACACTTGGCGGGATATTTATTTTAGGTGAAAAACGAAGTAAAAAAGAAATTATATGGGTCATTTCAGGATGTGTATTGATCATCCTTGGCGGTGTGATGCTAGGATTTACGAAATCATAGAAAGAGGAGCGGATTGGATGTATCCAGATCTTGAAGGTAAAACGGTAATCATCACAGGAGCAGCTACTGGAATTGGGAAAGCTTGTGCCATACGATTTGGACAAGAAAAAGCAAATGTGATAATTAATTTTCATTCTGATAAGCAAGTAAAGGAAACTGAAAAAATCATTGAAGAAATTGAACAACACGGCGGGAAGGCAATCGCTGTTCAAGGGGATGTAACAAAAGAAGAGGATATCAAAAACTTGATAAATAAAGCGGTAGAAGAATTCGGATCGCTTGATGTTATGATTAACAATGCCGGAATTGAAAATGAAGTACCATCTCACGAACTTACTTTAGAAGATTGGAACAAAGTCATCTCTACTAATTTGACTGGTCAATTTCTTGGATGCCGGGAAGCTCTTGATTATTTTCTTGAGAATGATATTCAGGGATCAATCGTAAATATGTCGAGTGTTCACGAAATTATACCATGGCCTCACTTTGTGCACTACGCAGCAAGTAAGGGCGGTATTAAATTAATGACGCAAACTCTTGCATTAGAATATGCGCCTAAAAAGATTAGAATTAACAGCATAGCACCAGGTGCAATCAATACACCTATCAACGCAGAAAAATTTTCGGATCCAAAGCTTAAAGAAGGAGTTTTGAAACTAATTCCGATGGGTTACATAGGGGAACCGGAAGAAATTGCTGCAACTGCTGTTTGGCTTGCATCAAACCAAGCAAGTTATGTAACAGGGTTAACATTGATTGCTGATGGCGGAATGACGCTGTACCCGGGATTTCAAGCAGGAAAAGGCTAAAAAACACGTCCTCCAATTCAGGAGGACGTGTTTTTTTAGGCTCTTTTCTAAAAGATTGTTGCTTTTTGGATGTTTTCTTTTTTTCTTCCTATGCAAGTTGATTGAAGCGGAAGGTGCGAGACTCCTATGGGACGAGCGGTCAGGTGGAGACTCCTAAGGCGCAAAGCGGCAGGAGGCTCACCGCACGCCCCATGGAAAGCAGCAACCTGAAGCGGAAATTAACCTCTTACAAAGTTTACGGAAACAGCCTTGTTATAACAGAATACCTGTCAGTGTTCCAATACATAATAGAATCCCAAAAGCCATATGAAGCATGGCTGTTAATCCTAGAGCTTTGTTAAGCTGCTTGGCTTCCCAAGTGGATACTGCAATCTGCAGCCCTTTTAATGCAATAGGAAGGGTAATAGCAGCAATCAAACTCCAAACAGGTAAAATATTTAAAAAGACTAAAGCAATTAAACTAACGTACGTTCCAAGCATTAGAATATAGTACTCTATACGGGAGGCTTTCCTGCCGATCAGTCCCGCAATTGTTGTTTTTCCGATTTGTTTATCTGTATCAAAGTCTCTTAAATTATTTGCATGCAGAATAGCCATTACAAGAAGAGCATTTGGTATTGCTGCCAAAAAGACTTCCAAATTCAAATTAAGTGTTTGGGTATAAAAAGATCCAACGACCGCTAAAATTCCAAGAGTACTTCCTGAAGCTACTTCACCTAATCCGTTATAAGCTAATGCATAACGTGTAGCTGTGTAAAAGTATCCTACCAATAGTGAAGGAATACCAATATAAAGAACTATCGGTCCAGTTAATGCTGTTAAAATTAATCCAATAATAATACTCAGGCTAAAGAAAATAAGTCCTGTAATGTATACTTGTCGAGGTGTCATTTCTTTTCGGTCTATAACACCAGACGGGCTTAACGAACCAGGAATATCTGCTCCTTTAACATGATCAAAATAATCATTTACAAGGTTTGTGCCGCATTGCAAAAATACAGCTCCAAAAAGTGTAAGTAAGAATGCAGTCCAATTGATGCTTGTCCATTGCAAAGCTAAAATCGTTCCAAATATAACAGGTATAACTGACGCCGTTAATGAAAAAGGTCTTGTAGAAGCGAAAATGACCTTAGGATGTATCATTTGTGTTTCCCCCTTTACGATTATTATTATAATAAAAGTTTGTGAAAGTGTACACATAAATAACTTTCTTAAATAATACCCAATTTTAAAAAAAGCAGGAAACTTTCTGAGCAAAATGAATATCCTTTTAATGGCCAATAAAATCCTTTACAACACATGGTAAATTGTGTATGATTTGCTAAGGAAAGTAAAATTACAAAAAGGAGGTTGAACAACATGATTTTAAAGTTACGTACAACAATGAAATTGAATAAAAACTTACGTTCGACCGCCAAATGGAGCAGTATGTCTATTTAATTATGTTTAAAGGACACCGCGGGTCGAATGCCTGCGGTTTTTTTATGACCATTTTTGCACCGCAGGGATTCCTGCGGTGTTTTTTATATAATAATTTAAAGGAGGAGATTGCAATGATTATGGTAGGAATTACACTGCTTACTTGGCTGTTAACGGAGAAAGACTCAACCTAACCGAAAAAATAAAATAATGAATTTGGAGTGAATAACAATATGTTTACATTACATTTGTTTTTTGTAACGATTACCTTTTCAATTAAAAGAGTCCATAGATCAGAAGAACAATACATTTATGATAAGAGAGTAAAATCTCTATATGATCGGGCTAAAGAAAAGGCATCATATAATATATCTTCAATGCTTTAATAAAAAATCAGCGCCCTCCACAATAAAGTGGAAAGGCGCTTTTTATTTTATACAAGAGGGAAGAAAGTAAGAAAGGTTATCTGTAATACGGTTTCCTACACGGTAACCGAAAGCACTTGGTTTACCGTTAATGACAAATGTACCTGTCATACGATGTCCTTCAATCGTTCCTTTTTGTGATTCGAACTTCATTTTTGGAAGGGGAACGTACTTCTGATAAACACTAACGTAATGTTCATATGTTGTATGTTTGTCCTGATCGAGCAGCATTCCTTTTTCATCATATATTCGGACCGTATCACCTTCACGGCCAAATACTGGCTTTTGCACAAACATCTCCTTATTTTTCAGGAAAAGATCAGGTTCTAAATAGGTTGGTAAAAAATATTGGCCGATCCATTCGTGTTCTTCCTCTGTAAAATAGGATGCACGCTCTTCATGCATGCCCCAAATGACGGCAAGTACAGCTTTGCTCTGCAATAAAAATGCAGATGGAGGATTTACAATAGCAAGCTTTTTTTTGATAACAAGATCAGTCAGCTGCAGTCCGATTTCCTCATCTGTCGCTATATCTTTATCCTGTATAAGTAATTCTATCGGAAATGTCTGCCGGTACAAGACATCAATCTTTTTCCCTTCTGTATCATAAAGACCTTCATTTTTTCTGATAATAAGCTGGTCTAACGGTATGTATTGAGAAGGAAAACCGCATAGCTTTTTCAAATAAAGGACGGTTTCTTTATCTTCTATATTGTCATCATGTGATGTAAATACAATGTTTGGAGAATGTGAAGTTATTAATTCTCGATAGGAAGTAAGAATCGCTGATCGAACCGCACGTTTCAGTTCCTTTTCAGAACCTGCATTAGGGTCATCACCGCCAAAATGTCCCGAAATCAGCCCGTTTACTTTAAAGCACTCATAGATAAACGTAGGTGTATCACTGTTAAACTCCATAACTTTATGTCCATCAAGAGTTTCAATGGAGTCAATTCTGCCGATCACTGTTTTTGGGAGCGGTGTAAGAAACCGGAGGAACGGAAACAGTGAATCCGGAAAACCTAAAAGGCTTAAAATATCATCGTCCAGGCTTTGTGATTGAAGAAGTGCTGCTGTTTTAAAAAGAATTTGACTCACTTTGTACCCAAACTCCTCAACTGAATCAGCTTCTTCTTTTTCAATAAAGAGCGGCTTAAATAACGCATACTCTTGCCCATACATATCTGCCCAAAACTCAGGAATCTTCTCATAAAAATTTTTTCTTTCATCAATATAGCCCATAATAATAAAAACCTCCGGCAACACATACATTCATAAAAACTGATATCATAAAGATAACAAATAATAAAAGGGATGAGAATAATGGAATTAACTTATTACATAGAAAAATCAGATGGATATGAACCTTTCTTAACATATAAAATACCTGAAAATATGCAAAATGATGAAAAATATGCGAGACAGTTATGTGAATTTTTCGTTACGGGCCAAAAAGAATATGAACTTCAATCGAATGAAATGAAAGGAAGCGAAGAGATTTTAATCGTAAAGGAAAAAGGTCCTGCCAGACGTTTCTCAGATGAGACAAGCTACAAAGGAAGAGGAATCTTTTTAGAGTTCAGGCAATATCAAAATACAGGTGATATGCCCTTATTACATGTCCAGGCATTAAACAGCCATTGGGATGTGATGAGGTATCTTTTAAAGGATGTAGTAGAGATTCCAAGGCAAGGTCAATTTTTAAGAGATTCAGCAGAACTGGATGAAGACCGTGCTGTTTATGTCATGTATGTAGGAGAAAAAATATAAGCATGCGGCAATAGCTGCATGCTTATATTTAGGCTGTTTTTGCTATCATTGTTGCTCTTGGAAGTGGTTGATTTCCGTTCCAGAATGCTCGCTTTCCGCGAGGCGTGCGGTGAGCCTCCTCAGCGCTTTGCGCTTACAGAGTCTCACCTGTCCCGCTTCTCCCGCAGGACAAGGAAGGCTTCAACAGCATTACATCGCACGAAGAAAATGTTGATTTTCATTTTCGAGGAGTCTCGTATCTTGCACTCCAATCAATTTATCAATGAAGATAGGTAACGAAATACAACAATCTTTTAGAAAAGAGCCCTATTTTAATATGTAAGACATTGTGCGATAACCCATCCAACAGAGAGGCTTAGAAACATTACGAGCAACCCGATCGCTTTGTTATCAGCATCTATGGCTTTTGAAATACTTGAACGAATGGCCAGATGTTCTGCAACGAAAAGCGCTGCAATCTGAGCAATGATCCCTACTGCTCCCCAGATAAGCAGATCAATAATGCTTAAAGAGTTAGCTATTGAAGAGCCGATTACAAAAGCAAGACCAAAAAGTCTTCCGCCAAGCGATAGAGCAGCTGCAGTATTACCTTTGCTGATCAACTGAAGTTCCTTTGTTTTTGTTGATAATTCAAAGATAATAAATCCTGCAAATAAAAGTCCGAGGCCGGTAGCCGCATATAACGCAAAATTAATAAATAAATTCATCATTACAACTCCTTAATTTTTATCCTCCAAAGCCTTTACTGCTCCCGAATCCAGTACTTCCGCCTTTGAAGCTTGAACTTTTTTTGTAAGCTTTATATTTCGAGTTTTTCAACAAACTGCTCGCTCCGCTGAAATATCTGCCGCCAAAGAAGTAATAGCCGAAATAACGGGAATTGGTATCGTCACATTCATAGACGCCGTCATCTTCATCCCATTCCCAATCCTGGCATTCAGTATCAGTAGGTTCTGGTGGAAGCTCCTGAGCTTGATCATTACAGCCAGAAAGCATAACCGCTACAGAAGCAGATGAAACACCTGCAATAAGTTTCTTTGTTTTATTCATGTTTTCACCCCATTCAAGCCTAATTATAGATGTAATCCCAATTCTTGAAAACCATTTATTACTATTACGCCAATGAAATAAAAAGGTTCCATTTTTAATGTACAGACACACCCAAGCCCAGTTTCGCATAAAGATAAAGGAGTAAGAATTGTCTTGGAGGTGCTGTTATGTCATTAGTAGGTGTGTTGGCCTATTTTTTTAAAGAAGTCATGCTTTTTGTATCATACGTAAAAAACAATGCATTTCCCCAGCCACTGTCTGAGAATGAAGAGAAGCAGTACTTAAAAGATATGGCAAACGGTGATGAACATGCTAGAGGTCTGTTGATTGAACATAACTTGCGTCTTGTTGCTCATATCGTCAAAAAATTCGAAAATACCGGGGAAGATACGGAAGATTTGATTTCTATCGGTACAATTGGTTTGATCAAAGCCATAGAGAGTTATTCGCGAGGGAAGGGTACTAAGCTTGCGACGTATGCAGCGCGGTGTATAGAAAATGAAATCCTCATGCATCTTCGTGCATTAAAGAAAACGAAAAAAGATGTCTCACTTCACGACCCAATTGGAACTGACAAAGAAGGAAATGAGATTACGCTCATCGATGTTTTAAAAGCTGAAACTGAAGATGTAGTTGATGCGATTCAATTAAAAATGCAAAAAAAGAAAATTTACGATTATATTCATGTATTGGATGACCGGGAAAAAGAAGTTATCGTTGGCCGTTTTGGTCTCGATCTGCAAAAAGAAAAAACACAAAGAGAAATCGCCAAGCAACTCGGTATATCAAGAAGCTATGTTTCACGAATTGAAAAGCGAGCGCTCATGAAGCTGTTTCATGAATTCTACAGAAGCCGTCAGCAATCTGAACGATAATATAAGAAAACAAAAGGCTGGTAACATTTACAGCCTTTTTATTTTTTGCTTCGGGCAAACTAAAAAAAAAAAGGAGTTTTTGAAATGGCAAGAAGAAAAAGACAACCGATCGTTCCAGAGGCACGCGAAGGACTAGATAAGTTAAAAGCAAAAGTAATGAGAGAAGCAGGATATAACGTTTCTGAACAATCTCCTGATGATGTGAAGTATGAAGTCGCTAAAGATATGGGTGTACAGCTTGGCAAGGGCTATAATGGTACGATCACTTCAAAAGATGCAGGGCGTGTAGGGGGGCAAATTGGCGGCAGAATGGTTAAAGAACTTATTCAGCAAGCAAAAGCAAACCTTGGTAAACAAGCCCGTTAAACAAAAAATGAAATAATGGTGTTTAAATCGTAAAAACAGGGAATAGAATAGGTAAAAACAGGAGGCGTTAAGATGCAGGAAGCTGTTTTATACGGATCATTCGTAGTGATGTTAGCCTATTTTATTTATGCGGCAATCGCAGAATAATAAAGATTCTCTCCAAATTCGGGGAGTTTTTTTATGGAAAAAAATAAAAAATGAATAAAAATAAACTTCATAGTCGATTTTTGTTTGAATATTTTTTATAATAAGAAAAGAGTGTAAAATACGTACATAATAGGGGGAAGAATATGCTATTACAAGATTTAAGGCAAACATGGGAACTTGATTCTGTTTTTCCTGGCGGCAGTGAGTCAAAAGAGCTATTAGCAGAAATAAAATGGGCGGAAGAGGAAGTTAAGGTTCTCGCACAAAAAATAGATAAATTTACTTTTTCAAATGAAAGCTTTGTAAACTTAATTTCAGAAATGCAAGCTTTTTCTGAAAGGCTTTCCACAACAGGATCATTTGTTGGTTGTTTGATTGCTCAAGATGTTAAAGATAAAAAAGCGATGGCACTTCGGGGACGATTAGAATCTGTATATGCTTCTTTTTCTAATGTGGGATCAGCACTTGATAAGCAGTTGATGGAAATCTCCGAAGATACATGGAAAGACGTAGTCAGCATGCAGGAGTTTAAAGATATCGCATTCACACTTAACGAGAGAAGAATGCAAGCTAAAGAAAAACTGGGCATTTCTGAAGAATCTTTAATCAATGATCTTGCTGTTGATGGATACCATGCATGGTCCACACTGTATGATTTAGTTGTAGGAAGAATTAATATTAAAGTTGAAATCGACGGAAAAGAAGAAGAATTGTCTGTTGGCCAAGCAGAAAATAAATATTCTAATCCTGATCGTAAAATAAGAAAAGATACATTCGAAAAGTTCGTTGAGGCATGGGATAACGAGGGAGAATTTTGCGCAGCATCACTAAATCACATCGCTGGGTTTAGAAATGAGATTTATAAACATAGAGGGTGGAAAGAAACGTTAAAAGAGCCTCTTGCAATCAACCGCATGAAAGAAGAAACACTTACGGCTATGTGGGACGCTATTTCATCTCAAAAAGATATTTTTGTTAAATATCTAAATCGTAAAGCAGAATTACTCGGGTTAGAAAAACTAAGCTGGTACGATGTTGATGCACCGCTTTCTTCAGCAAACAGCAAAATGAGCTATGATGAATCGGCTCAGTTTATCGTTGAACATTTCCGTTCGCTGGCTCCTAAAATGGCTGATTTCTCAGAGAAAGCTTTTCTTAAAGGATGGATTGAAGCAGAAGACCGTGCTGGAAAAAGACCTGGAGGTTTCTGTACAGGTTTCCCGACTAAGAAAGAAACGCGTATTTTTATGACGTTCTCTGGAACACCGAGCAATGTTTCTACATTAGCACATGAACTAGGCCACGCATTCCATTCAGATGTATTGAAAGAATTACCTTATTATGCAACGAATTATGCGATGAACGTTGCTGAAACAGCATCGACTTTTGCTGAAATGATCGTAGCAGATGCTGCTGTTACAAACGCGAAAACAAAAGAAGAAAAGATTGCTCTTTTAGAAGATAAAGCTCAGCGTTCTGTAGCCTTCTTTATGAACATTCATGCACGTTTCTTGTTTGAAACAAGAATGTACGAAGAAAGAAAGAACGGTCAATTGTCAGTGGAGCGTCTGTGTGAATTGATGGAAGAAGCTCAAAAGGAAGCATTTAACGGGGCTCTAGTTGAGTATCATCCTTATTTCTGGGCATCTAAGCTTCACTTCTATATTACAGATGTACCGTTCTATAATTTCCCGTATACATTCGGATATTTGTTCTCTGCTGGAATTTACGCAAAAGCGAAAGAAGAAGGACCTTCATTCGAAGAGAAATACATTGCGCTTTTACAAGACACAGGAAAGATGGAAGTAGAGGAATTAGCACAAAAGCATTTAGGAATCGATATTACGAAGCAAGATTTCTGGTTAAAAGGAATCGAATTAGCAGCCGCTGATGTAGAAGAATTCCTTGAATTGACTCAACACTAATATTAAATCGGCTGTTTTATAAAAGATTGTTGTTTTAAATCGTTTTTTAAAGACCTCGTTGTGAAGTTGATTGGAGCGCAAGGTGCGAGACTCCTGCGGGATCACCGCACGCCCCGCGGAAAGCGAGCATCCTGGAGCGGAAATCAACCCTTTCAAATAGCAACAAAATCCACTAAAATTGCAAAAAAAATAAACCGCAGATTCTGCGGTTTATTTTTTATCTTTTTTCAATTGATATGGTACTGATCATTAATATTGCTAAACCGATTGTCAAGAACATATAGAAGAATCCTGGCAGGAAGTTAATTGCCAGATAAGCGGCAGCCATTAAACACCCAGCAACCGTAATTGGCACCCCTACAAATGATCCTGTGAATTCTGTAATGTTAAATCGTGCTAGACGAATTGCTCCGCATACGATAAATATTATCGTGAATATAATGCCAGGAACACCAAACTGATGAAGAACAGCTTGATAAATCAAAAATGCCGGTGCGATACCAAAGGAAATTAAATCACAAAGTGAATCCAGTTGTTTACCAAACTCAGATTCAATATTAAGCTTTCTCGCAACCATTCCGTCAAAACGATCAAACAAACCAGCTAAAAAGATTAAAATAAATCCGATTTTCAAATCACCATTCATCATAAATAACAAAGCTAAGGCGCCAAGTGATAAGTTGATCAATGTTAAGAAGTTTGCAGTTTGTCCCTTCACTTTCTTAACAGTTGAATCAATGCGCTCTCTTTCGATCATAAACATTCGATCACTCCTCAAATGGAACAGAAGCAGGATATAAATATATCCTGCTACGGTTAGTTGCTTAAAAGTATATAACCATTTTATTCATTATATGCCAATTAGACACTGTTTGAAAGAGCAAAAAGTTTATGATTCCCTGATGTTGTTATTTTCTTCCAGGTGATTATAAACGGTCTTTTCGGATAATGGCACACCTGTCCGGTAGGCAGCTCTAGAAATCATATGACCTGCAACTGGTGCTGTCAGGAGGACAAACAGAATTCCTAAGATCAGTTTTCCGCTGAATACATTCATATCTGAATAGACATAAATAGCAGAGCCGATAAGGACTCCGGAAACACCTAATGTTGAACTTTTAGTTGCTGCATGAAGCCTAGAATAAACATCTGGAAAACGAAGTACGCCTAACGTTCCTGATAATATAAAAAAGGTGCCAATGATAAGGAAAAAACTAATCACGATCTTGATCAATGATAACACCCTTTTCCAAGAATTTTGCAACAGCTACAGTTGCAATAAAAGTCAATATTCCGATAAGCAGTATAATATCGTTCAATTGAACCGTATCTAATAGGATCGCCATTAACCCGGTAATCGCAATCAGATTAATACCAATCGTATCAAGTGCTACAACACGGTCAGGGTTCGAAGGGCCGACAACTGCTCTATATAAAAGAAGTAGAATAGAGATGGTTATCACGAATAAACAAATATAGACAACCATAGAGAACCAATCTGTCATCGTGTTACCTCCCTTATTGCTTTTTCAAAAGTATCTTTAATTCCAACGATCGTTTGATTTACGTCAGGCAGGTCTATAGCGTGAATATAAATATAACGCTGGTCCCTTGAAACATCTACAGAAAGTGTTCCTGGAGTTAGGGTAATTAAGTTAGCGAGCAAAGTGATTTCCCAGTTCTTTTTAACATCAATCGGCAATGCGATAATGCCTGGCTTGAAATCAAGTCTGGGCTTGTATACCCACTTTAATACTTCAATGTTGGCTAAGATTAATTCTTTTAAAAAAAGAAAGATTAAATATCCGATCGCTTTAACATGTTTAAAGTAATAGGAATCAGGTATGAAACGATTAAGCAGAAACAGCAGCGCCGCCCCAATCACAAATCCTACCAAAAAACTTGCGAATGAGTAGCTCTCAGATAAGAACATCCAAATGACGCCGATCAGCAAATTTAAGATAAGTTGAAATGTCATCGAACTACTCCTTTAAAACAAAATCAATATAGATTTGAGGGTCGATAAGACTATCAGCTGCAGATTGGATATATGGATAGAACCATTCAGCTCCAACCCCAAGCAGAATTGAGATCGCGATTAATAATCCAGAAGCGGCTAGCCCGGAGCGTCTAACTTTTTCCTTAGGCTCTCCTTTAATCTCACCCCAGAATGCTCCAATAAAGATTCGGATTACTGAAAACAAGATTAACAGACTGGATAAAAGTCCGATCCCAGCAGCCATATAATGTTCTTCGTCAAAAGCACCTCTTAAGAGAAGGTACTTGCCGATAAAGCCGCTAAAAGGAGGAATTCCTGCAAGTACGAGGGCAGCGATGAAAAACATCCAGCCTAAAAGGGGGGATGTTTTAATATATCCGCCCATCTTATTCAAATTGGAAGTGCCTGCATGCCACACAAGTAAACCTGCAAGGAAGAACAATGCAGCTTTTATTGCCATATCATGCACAAGATAATAAATCGTCCCAGCAAGTGATTCAGCTGAGAATGTTCCAATCCCAAGCAGCATGAAACCAATCGACGGCATAATGTTGTAGGCGATAATCAGCTTTACATTTGAAGTAGATAAAGCTCCTATTACCCCGATCAGCATCGTAATCGTCGCAACCCAGATGAAGAAGGTATGCGTCAGCTCGAGTTTGTGAGAAAAAATAAGTGTATAAACTCTAAGCATAGAATATACGCCAACCTTAGTCAGCAGAGCTCCAAACAAAGCAGATACAACAGGGGATGGAACGATATATGACTTCGGCAGCCAAAAGTACAGCGGAAACAAAGCCCCTTTGGTTGCAAATACAACAAATAACAATATGGCTATTCCGGTTAATATTCCTTGCTGCTCAACCTCTGCTACACGCTCACCGAGCTGCGCCATGTTAACAGTACCGGTTACTGAGTAAAGAAAAGCAACTGTAGTTACAAATAGAATGGAAGAAAATAAGTTTAACAATATATATTTTACTGATTCGCGAAATTGCTGTTTTGATCCCCCAATAATGATTAGCCCATATGAAGCCATCAATAGAACTTCGAAAAATACAAACAGGTTGAATAGGTCACCTGTCAAGAAAGCACCGCTCACCCCAGCGATCAATAGAAAGAAAAGGGGATAAAAATAATGCTGCACCATCTTGCTTGTAACAGATGAGTATGCAAAGATTACTGCAGATAAAGCAATAACATTTACAGAAAGTATCATAATAACTGAAAGCTTATCTGCTACAAGGATGATTCCATAAGGTGCTTTCCATCCTCCTGTTTCAAGAATCAGCGGATTATTATTAAACACATAATAGCTTAAGTAAATAGATACCCCTAAATTTAGAAATACGGTCAAATATGAAATTTTCATTGTCAGCTGATGCTTTTTATTAAAGAAAACGAGAAGAGCACCAACGAACAATGGAATAAAGATTGGCAAAAATACTAAATTACTCATCATCCGTTCCCCTTAGCTGATCCATCATGTCGGTCTTATTGCTCTGGTATGTCCGGTACGCAAGCACCAGCAAGAAGCTGGTCACACCGAAACTGATTACGATTGAAGTCAATATTAGCGCTTGAGGAAGAGGATCCGTATACTCGGTGATTCCTTTTTCCAAAATAGGCGGAGCACCGCGGTTTAATTTCCCCATAGTCAATATAAAGAGATGTGCACCGTGAGAAAGCAGCGCCGTTCCCAGAACAATTTTTAAAAGCTGTTTTTGAAGCAAAAGATAGACGCCGGCCGCAAATAAAGTTCCGGCAAGTATAGACATTACAATTTCCATTATTGATTCATGTCTCCTTTATCCCGGTATTTTATCATGGCAAAAATGCCAAGCGCAGCTAGTCCAAGAACTGCAATTTCAAAAAGTGTATCCAAGCCGCGGAAGTCAACTAGTATTACGTTTACGATATTATCTCCGCCGCCAAGCTTATAAGAATTATCAACAAAATATTTTGCGATGCTATCGAACGATTTTGAGCTATGTGAAGCAATAGCTACTATTGTAAGCAATGCGCCTGTTGAAACGGCAATAATTAAATCGATAAGTTTTTCAGAGATACTTTTATCTGATTTCTTAAGTTTCGGCAGATGAGCAAAACATAATAAGAATAAGGCTACGGTTATTGTCTCAACGATAAGCTGTGTTAATGCGAGATCAGGCGCTCTGAAGAATACAAATAACAAGGAAAGTCCGTAACCTACCACTCCGATTACAATAATTGCAGCAATTCGCTGATTCATCCAAATGGTAGCAATTGCGGCTGCAGCCATCACGAAGCCTACGAGTACTTCTGGCCAAGTAATAGGTGCCAAATCATCAAGAGAAATTGTAAATCCGTCCGTAAAGTACATAAAAATGGAAGTCGATACAACCAGAAATACTAAAATGATAGAGAAATACAGACGTAATGATCCTGTCATATAAAACTCAGTAATAGATTTAGAAGATCTTAACAATCCATTAACGATTGTCTGATACCAAAGATCAGATGAAAATTTCCCTGGAATCTTATTATAGACAGGCTGCCATCTCTTTAACGTATATGCCAGTAACGCACCAACACCTACTACTATTAAAGACATATAGAACGGTGTGTTCAGACCATGCCAGAAAGCCAGGTGTGTATGAGGCAGATCTCCTGTTACTGCAGCAGCAGCCGGAGCAAGTAATGGCTCATTAATAAGATTTGGAATCAGACCAACAGCAACAACAAAAATAATTAGAATGATTGGTGATAAAAGCATACCCATTGGAGCCTCATGGGGTTTTTTCTCTAATTGATCTGTTTTTTGTTTACCGAGGAATGTTCCAAATACCAAATACATGGAATAGACAAACGTGAAAATGCTGCCTAAAACAGCGAAAATAGGTATCCATTCTGCAAAAGTCCCAGCAAGTCCGGTTGATTGCTCTAATTTAAGTGAAGAATCAAAGAACATTTCTTTACTTAAAAACCCATTAAAGATCGGCAGGGGAACACCAGCCATTGAAAATGCTCCAATAAACGCAAGCGTAGCAGAAATCGGCATAATGGTATATAGTCCGCCTAGTCTTCTTATATCTCTCGTTCCTGTTTCATGATCTACAATACCTGCAATCATAAACAGACTGCCTTTAAATGTAGCATGATTAAAAATATGAAAGATAGCAGCAAGAATAGCCACACCAGTTCCAAAACCAAGCATCGCCATAATCATTCCCAGCTGACTGATTGTGGAGTAAGCCAAAATACCCTTTAAATCGGTTTGTCTGGAAGCTAAAAATGAACCCAAACAAAGTGTAATCAGACCAATACCTGAAACGATAACAAAAAACTCATCTGTTCCACTGAAGATTAACGAGAAACGGGCTACTAAATATAGCCCAGCTTTAACCATTGTCGCAGAATGCAAATAAGCGCTGACAGGTGTAGGAGCTTCCATTGCATCAGGAAGCCAGCTGTGGAATGGGAATTGTGCTGATTTAGTAAATGCACCAAGCAATAACAAAATTAGAATAGGGATAAACAGGTCACTTTCTAATATATCTGACCGGTTAGCGATCATCATGCGAATGCTGTTAGTCTCTGCTGTAATAGAAAGTAGAATAAGAGCACCAAGCATCGATAATCCGCCAAACACTGTTACAAGCATTGATTTCTGTGCACCGTAAGTTGAACGTTCACGGTAAAACCAAAAACCGATTAACAAAAACGATGAAATACTCGTAAATTCCCAAAACGTATAGAGAACAAATACATTATCCGACAATACAACTCCGAGCATGGAACCCATGAATAAAAGCAAGTAAACATAAAAATGTACTAGCTGCTCTTTCCGCGATAAATAAAAAATGGAATAGAGTACAACGAGTGAACCAATTCCAGTGATTAATAGCGAGAACAGCATGCTTAGTCCGTCCAAATAAAAGCTTAACTGGATATCCAAAGATGGAATCCAATCGGCAGTGCTTTGTACGATTTTTCCTTTCGCTAAAACAGGTAATTTAGAACAAAAAATAATAAATAGAACAGCTGGAACAGGCAATACTAGCCATCCAGTATGTATCCGGTTCACTTTTTTTGCAGACAAACCTATCAGAAGAGCTGCTAAAAAAGGAAGCAGTATGTAAAAATGCAGCATAAAAACCGGTAAACCTCCTTAAAACCTAAAAATATTCGTCATTTGTCCATTACATTGTAAGCAAAACCTTTCCGATTTAGCAAATCATTTACTGTAAAAAACACTCTCAAAATAAGGTTTTCATTGAACTCTTGAATATCCTTCCCAAAAAATACCTAACCTATTTGAGAGGTGATTGTAAATGAGACTTCTAATTACATACGGATTACTTATCATTATGTTTCAATTAACAGGCTGTTTTAATGATTCTGTCTATAAAAAAGACAAAGACAGTCCTGTTTTTCAGCCGAGAGAGTATTACAGAAAACATATAAGCTTCTCTGAAACAGGTGTATTTACTGGGTCCTCCCTTGCTGAAGAAATGAAAAATGAGATTACAAAAGACGCTTTAGTAAAACATGCAATAGTAATAAAGCAGGACAAAAAATATGTAGTGGCAATAAAAATAAAGGCTTATCATCAGAAGAAGGCAGAAGAATTAAGCAAACAATACAAAGAGTACTGGGAGGAAAAATGGAAGATTCCCGTTGAGGTAACATTTACCCCTAATGATTATCGTAAAGCGGAACAATTGCTGCGAACAAAAAAAAGAGCGTAATTTACGCTCTTAATTAGTACTACATTAGAACCTGCTGCAATCTGACATGCAGTGATCTTCTATCAATTTCTTTTTTTATAAGTAAAATAAAGTCTTTGCTAAGTTTAAGTTCTCTAGCTTTCAGGTAAGATTCAATTAACAGGTCGTCCGAGAGTTTTTCCATAATCGAGCCGTTTTTTAAGCGGCTTGGTCACCTCCTGTTTTTTCATTGTAAATCTTCAATTTGAGCATTCTAAAATGCTATGGGGTTCATAAAATGATAAGTTAATGTTTTATGTAAATGAAGCTTACCATGTATTGTAAAATAGAACAATCGTTCGTTTATCCACAGTGTTTGGTGGATAAGTTGTGGGTAAAGTGTTAACATCTTTACAAAAGGTAACTAAATACTAGGTGGATAATGTGAATAAGATTATCCACATTGTAGAGCAGGGGAACAATTTGTCGAAAACTTTTTTAACAATAGTGAAAAAGAAGTCCTTTTGTCTAATTAAGTTGAAAAACCGTTTGTTCTTCCTTACATTACTGGTAAAATAGAAACGTTCATTAGGAAATGTGAAGAGGTGCTAGAATGTTAAAACATTTTTTGCCGGATCAGCATGTTCAAAATATATTGGACATTACACCGGAAATGTTAGTGGAACGTGGAGTGAAGGGGATTATCACAGATTTGGATAATACGCTTGTAGAATGGGACAGGCCCGAAGCAACTCCTGAATTAATTAAATGGTTCACTTCTATTAAGGAAAAGGGCATTTTAATAACGATAGTTTCAAATAATACTCAACATAGAGTGAAAAGTTTTTCTGATCCTGTAGGGATTCCATTTATCTATAGTGCAAGAAAACCGATGACAAAGGCTTTCAAGAGAGCGCTGAAAGATATGAAGTTAAAAAATCAAGAAGTCGTTGTAATCGGCGATCAGTTGCTGACAGATGTACTTGGAGGAAACAGAATAGGATTACATACGATCCTTGTTGTTCCTGTAGCGAGCAGTGACGGGTTTTGGACAAGGTTTAACCGTAAAATTGAACGTATTATATTGTCTTGGATGAAAAGAAAAGGCATGATTCATTGGGAGGAATAAGTTTGGAACAAATCAAGTGTGTGGGCTGCGGCATTTCCATACAAACCGAGGACAAAGAAGCGCTTGGATACGCACCTCTTTCGGCATTAACGAAAGAGCTGCCTATTTGCCAGCGCTGTTTTCGTTTAAAGCACTATAATGAAATACACGATGTGAATTTGTCTGATGACGATTATCGCAAAATTGTCTCCAGTATTGGAGACGAAGATGCACTCGTTGTAAAGATTATAGATATTTTTGATTTCAATGGAAGCTGGCTGCCTGGTCTTCACCGCTATGCTGGTAAAAACCCTATCTTACTTGTAGGTAATAAGCTGGATCTCCTGCCGAAATCAGTAAATCCTAACAAAGTTATTCATTGGATGAAAAAAGAAGCGAAAGAGCTCGGGCTGAAGCCGATCGATGTTCAGCTTATTTCTGCTGAAAAGGGATACGGGATTGAAGAATTAGCAGATAGCATTGACCATTACAGGCAAGGCAGAGATGTTTATGTAGTAGGCTGTACAAACACAGGTAAATCTACGTTTATAAACAGATTGATAAAGCAGTTTGGAGAGGAAACTTCCGACTTTATTACGACGTCTCATTTTCCTGGAACAACGCTGGACTTAATTGATATTCCCCTTGATGCAAGAAGTCATATGTACGATACACCTGGAATCATTAATCATCACCAAATGGCCCATTATGTTTCTAAAAAGGAACTAAGTATCATAATGCCCAAAAAAGAAATCAAACCAATGGTGTTCCAGTTAAATGAAATGCAGACTTTATTCTTTGGCGGACTTGCAAGAATGGATTATTTGAAAGGTGGTAAACAATCCTTTGTTTGTCATTTTTCTAATCATTTAAACATCCATCGAACGAAGACTGAAAAAGCAGATGAACTATATGAAAAGCATCTTGGTGAAATGCTGGCGCCGCCAGAAGATACAGCTAATTTTCCAGAATTGAAACGCTATGAATGGATGATAAAGGAAAGCAAAACCGATGTGGTTATTTCAGGATTAGGATGGGTTACCTTCCCTGAAGCAGGTGCTAAAGTGGCTTTCTACGCTCCAGAAGGTGTATCAGTAACAATTCGAAAATCCTTAATTTAAGGAGGATTTTTTTAGATGATAAAAGCAATGGTTATCGGAGATCCAATAGAACATTCGTTATCGCCTGTGATGCATAACGAAGCCTTTAAACAAGCAGGAATACAAGGATCGTATGAAAAAATGAGGGTGACTTCAGACGACTTGCCTTCTTTTATACAATATTTAAAAGAGAGTGATTACGCGGGCTGCAATGTTACCATTCCGCATAAGGTTGAAGTTATTCCTTTTTTAGACGAGATTGATCCAGAAGCTGAAAAAATAGGAGCGGTTAACACCGTTGTTAATAAAAATGGAAAACTGATCGGGTACAACACCGATGGAAAAGGCTTTTTATTGGGGCTGAAAGAAAAAATCAGCAGGCCAATTAGTGAAATGAATCTTCTTTTAATTGGGGCAGGAGGAGCTGCGAGATCGATTGCTTATGCCCTATTAAAAGAAAATCCAGAAAAGCTGTTTATTGCAAACCGTTCAGCAGAAAGATTAACCCATTTAGTAAATGATTTAAATAATACATGTGTAGAGCCCTTATCGTTAAAGAAAGCGGAGAGTGAGCTGTCCCGCTTTGATGTATTGATTAATACTACGAATGCAGGTATGCATCCTAGTATTGAAACAATGCCTATACAATTAGCTCAAATAAAACATGATACTGTTGTTTGTGATATTGTCTATAATCCGCTTCAGACAAAGTGGCTGCAAACAGCAAAATGTAAAGGGGCCATTATAGATAACGGCGTTTCAATGCTTGTCATGCAAGGTGCGATGGCATTTGAAAAATGGACAGGCACTTTTCCGGATACAAATAAAATGAAAAAAGCAGTCATTGAACAGCTCAGGAGGTAATTATGCTAACAGGAAAACAAAAACGATTTTTACGTTCAAAAGCACATCATATTCAGCCCATCTTTCAGGTAGGAAAAGGCGGAGTGAACTCTAACTTAGTTAAGCAAGTAGAGGAAGCGCTCGAAGCACGAGAATTGATTAAAGTGAGTGTGCTTCAAAATTGTGAAGATGATAAAGATACAGTTGCAGAAGAACTGTCCACTGGATCAAAAGCTGAGTTGGTACAGGTGATCGGAAGTACGATCGTGCTTTATAAAGAATCTAAGAATCAAAAACGTATTGAACTCCCATAAGGAGTGAGTGCCTTGGAAAAACATATCGGTCTTTTTGGAGGAACGTTTAATCCGCCGCACATTGGGCATTTAATTATTGCACAGGAAGCATTGAAGCAGCTGAAATTAGATGAAGTGTGGTGGATGCCTGCTTCAAATCCTCCTCATAAGAAGAAAGTGGAAGATGTTTCAGACAGACATCGCATAGAGATGGTTAAGAAAACGATTGGAAACAATAATCAATTCTCCCTTTCTTTACTTGAATTTGAGAGAAGCGGTCCTTCATATACTATTGATACAATCCGGCTGTTGAAAGAGAAGTTTCCAAATAAGGAATTTACTTTTATTATGGGCGGAGATATGGTTCACTCTCTTGGCAGCTGGCATCAAATCGACCAGCTGAAAGACCTTGTCCAATTTGCAGGAGTCGGCCGTGAAGGCTTTCCGGTTGATGAACATTGGGAAAGGTATAACGTAAAACTTGTAGAAATACCTAATATCGGGATATCGTCTACATTTATTCGTTTAAGGGCAAAAGAGAACGGTAATATTCGTTATTTTGTTGCAGATGACGTCTGGAAGTATATTAAGGAGCACTTGCTTTATGGATAGAAATAAAGCACTTGAAATAGTTAAAAAACATTTAACTGAACACAGATATGTACACACATTAGGTGTGTTAGAAACGAGTTTGAAATTAGCGGAACTGTATGGCGGTGATTTGGATAAAACTGAAACTGCAGCCATCTTTCATGATTACGCTAAATTTCGTCCCAAAGATGAAATGAGAGAGATCGTTAAAAATGAAAATCTTCCGCAAGATCTTTTGCTTTTTGGAAGTGAAGTGCTGCATGCTCCAGTAGGTGCTTTTTTAGTAGAAAAGGAAATTGGAATACAAGATGAAGAAGTGTTAAGTGCCATTTATTATCATACAACGGGTAATGGTAATATGAACACATTAGAAAAAGTCATTTTTTTGGCCGATTATATTGAGCCAAACCGTCATTTCCCAGGAGTAGAAGAAGTAAGAGAAGAAGCTGAAAAAGATTTAAACAAAGCCTGTTTAATGGCTGTGAAAAACACTATTAATTTTTTGATGAAGCAAAACCAAAAGATCTATCCGTTAACTCTTGAAACTTATAATGGTCTAATGGATGAGACTCAGAATAAAAAATAGGAGGAGTGCATTGGATGAATGTTAAAGACCTTATGGAATTAGTTGTTAAAACAGTAGATGATAAAAGGGCGGAAAACATTGCTGTTTTAGACATGGAAGGAATTTCTTTAGTTGCAGATTATTTCGTAATCTGCCATGGTAATTCAGAAAAACAAGTTCAGGCAATTTCAAAAGAACTAAAAGATGTAGCTCTAGAAAACGATATTCAATTGCGCAGGATGGAAGGTTATGACCATGCTCGCTGGGTATTGATTGATTTAGGAAATGTAGTCGTACATGTCTTTCACCGTGATGACCGCAGCTATTATAATCTAGAGAAGTTATGGGGAGATGCAAATTCTGTAGATGTTGACGCAATTCTTGCACCCCAAGAAAATATGTAATGAGTTATCAGCAGTTCGCTTATCTTTATGATGAATTAATGGCAGATGCACCATATTCGAAGTGGCTGTCATTTATTAAAAATGCTGTATCTGCTTATCACCCGAATATCATCAGATTATTAGACGTTGGCTGTGGAACCGGTTCGATGCCAATCTTGCTGGCAAAAGAAGGATTTGAAGTTACTGGCGTTGATCTTTCTTCAGATATGCTTATGGTTGCAAAAGAAAAAGCAGAAAATGAAAATGTTGAACTTTCACTTTTTCAGCAGGACATGAGAGAACTAGAAGGCTTGGGAGCATATGATTGCGTAACAATTTTATGCGATTCTCTAAATTATATTTTAACGGAAGAAGACATAAAACAAACCTTTCTTTCAGTATGGAATCATTTAGAACCAAATGGTTTGCTTCTTTTTGATGTTCATTCCTTACATAAGATCAATAATATTTTTATTGGCAGCACTTTTGGCAGTAATAATGAAGAGCTTTCATACATCTGGCAATGTTATCAAGGTGAACACGATAACAGTGTAGAGCACGATTTATCTTTTTTCATTCTAAACAAAGATAACTATGAACGATACGATGAATTACACATTCAAAGAACGTTTTCAGTAGAAGACTATTCTAGATGGCTTAAAGAATGTCAATTTGAAGTATTAAGTATTACGGCAGATTTTGAAGATCAGAACCCAAATGAACAAAGTGAAAGAATATTGTTTATTGCTAAGAAATCTTAAAGGATGACTCAAAAGTATATTTTGGGGTAATGATTGTTTTGGCATTGTTGCTCTTGAAAGTGTTTGATTTCCGTTTCAGATACTCGCTTTCCGCGGGGCGTGGGGTGAGCCACTTTGTCGCTTTGCGGCTACAGTGTCTCACCTGTCACGCTACTCCCGCAGGAGTCTCGCATCTTACACTCCAATCAACTGTCAAGAGGATAGTTCCCCGTGAAATCTTTGATTGGATAACAGGAATCTGAGATGTTATTTATTTTTTGTTTTGTAAAAATAAAAAATTGGGGCTGCCAAAGGTAAGTTTACCTTACTTTTGGGACAGCCCCTTTTTCCATATGAAGAAATATTCTTTGTACGGTACAATAGGTTACAAATAAAAGCAGTACGTTTTTTAGGAACGAGGTATAGGATGCTATGTTGAATAATGACCCTTTGTTAAAACACAATATTTTAGAGACGATTATTGACAGTGCTTACGAATGGATTGTTGTAGTTGATCACGAAGGTATCGTACAATACATGAACAAAACTTATTGTGAGTTTTTAGGTGAAAATCCAAGAGAAGTAATAGGTAAGCATGTAACAAATGTGATCGAGAATACAAGGATGCATAAAGCTGTTCTTCAAGGAAAAGTTGAGATCGCTGATTTGCAGTTTATCAGGGGTAATTATATGATTGCAAACCGAATTCCTATTCTTCATGAAGGAAAAGTTATCGGTGCAGTAGGAACAGTAATCTTCAGAGATACAGAACAATGGAAGAAAATGAATTCCCATATTAAAGCGCTTTTGCATGAACTCGATTTTTATAAAAAAGAGTGGCATGAAATAAATGGAGCAACCTATACTCTCAATGATTTTATAGGAATATCCCGTGAGGCTGAAAAAATCAAAGATCGTGTAAAAAACATAGCAAGTGGTGATTTGTCAGTATTAATTCGCGGTGAAAGCGGCACAGGAAAAGAATTGCTGGCACATAGCATACATCAGCTGAGTGAAAGAAGCGCCAAGCCATTTATTAAAATAAATTGCGGTGCAGTACCGGAACATCTATTTGAATCTGAGCTTTTCGGCTATTCTGAAGGCGCCTTTACTGGGGCGAAAAGAGGCGGAAAACCAGGAAAGTTTCAGCTGGCTGACGGCGGTACATTATTTTTAGATGAAATTGGAGATCTTCCTCAAAATATGCAAATTAAACTGCTGCGTGTACTTCAGGAAAAAGAAGTGGAGCCTGTGGGTTCACTAAATTCCCAAAAAGTGAATGTTAGGGTAATTGCAGCAACTAACCGGCCTTTAGAGCAGCTTATAGAAAATAATAAGTTTCGAGAAGACTTGTTTTACAGAATCAATGTTTTACAGATTCAAATACCGCCGCTTCGAGAGAGGAAAGAAGATATATGGCCTTTAGCTGAGAGCTTCATTCGTTCTAATTGCAGGGAGACGGGGAAAAGGATTGTGAAAATTGATGATGATGTTAAAGAAGCTTTTCTTCAATACACTTGGCCAGGAAATACGAGAGAGCTGAAAAATTTTGTAGAGGCCGCTATTCAGCTGACACAAAGTGACCAAATTTCACTTGACGCTTTCCCGGATTTTCTTCGAGAGAAGCTGAAAGTTCATGAAGCTCAAAAATCATTAAAAGATTATGTTCATGAAACGGAGAAAAAAGTAATTTCATCTTATTTAAAAAAGATGGATGGGGACATTAAGGCTGTAGCTAATGCCCTTGGTATCGGAAAAACAAATTTGTACGATAAAATAAAAAAGTATAACATATGAATTAATTCCATATTCCGAAAAAACGGAAATTCATTCCGTTTTTTCGGAATTATTCATTTTATTAACTTTTGCTTGCTTGTATAGAGAAAAAAATGAAAAAACATAGAATGTAAGTATTTATCTATTTTATTTTTCCGATTTTTCGGAAAAATAACAGATGGATCCCTTTAATTTGTTGGTTTGTAATTGGCACAAAACTTGCAATAGTATAGGGGGAAGTATATAAGTGGAAAGGAGATTACTTTTTTAAAAATGTAAGCGCTTTTAAGAAATTGAAATTTTCATTTTAGAAATGGGGGAGAGAAAATTGGACATTATTATTATTTTATTATCATTATTTTTCCTGATGTTTGTAGCTTATCGTGGTTTTAGTGTCATCTTATTCGCACCGATCGCTGCCTTGTTTGCTGTTTTGCTAACAGAACCTGGCCATGTACTTCCGTTTTTCTCAGGTGTATTTATGGAGAAAATGGTTGGCTTTATTAAGTTATACTTTCCGGTCTTCTTGCTGGGAGCAATTTTTGGTAAAGTCGTCGAGATGTCTGGATTTGCAAAATCTATCACTCAGTTTGTGATCAAACTAATCGGACCGTCTCGTGCAATGCTTGCAATTGTACTAGTAGGAGCTATTCTTACTTATGGCGGGGTTTCACTTTTCGTTGTGGCATTTGCACTTTATCCATTTGCTGCCGAATTATTTAAGCTTGCAGATATTCCAAAGAGGCTTATTCCCGGAACAATTGCACTTGGTGCCTTTACATTTACGATGGATGCTTTTCCAGGAAGTCCGCAGATACAAAATATTATTCCGACATCATTCTTCGGAACAACCACGTGGGCTGCACCTTGGTTAGGATTTATCGGAGGTTTGTTCGTTTTTGTTCTTGGGATGGTTTACTTAGAATGGAGAAGAAGACAGGCAGCAGCTAAAGGTGAAGGGTATGGTACAGGCCATAGCAACGAACCTGAGAAACTCGAATCTGAGGAGCTTCCAAATGCTTTTATCGCGATCTTGCCCCTTATTTTAGTAGGTGTTTTTAATAAATGGTTTACGGTTCTTATACCAAAATATTATGGAAAGACATTTGATTTCTCAGCAATTGGTATGAAAAATGTACCGGAGATCCAAATTCCAACACTTGCAGCTGTATGGGCTGTTGAAGGAGCTCTAGTTATTGGGATTATCACAGTACTGCTGTTTTCTTTTAAAAGAATCAAGAACAACTTTAACAAAGGAATCAATTTATCCATCGGCGGTGCACTGCTTGCTACTCTAAACACTGCGTCAGAATATGGATTTGGCGGTGTTATCGCAGCACTCCCAGGTTTTACAGCTGTAAATAATGCTATGTCAAATACGATTAAAGACCCATTAGTAAACGAAGCTGTTACAACCACTACGCTAGCGGGTATTACAGGTTCAGCTTCAGGCGGTATGAGTATTGCACTGGCAACGATGAGTGAAACCTATGTCGAACAAGCAAACAAGCTTGGAATCGATACAGAAGTTCTTCACCGTGTTGCATCTATGGCGAGTGGCGGCATGGATACTTTGCCTCACAACGGTGCTGTAATTACCCTTTTAGCGGTAACAGGTCTCACTCATAAGCAGGCGTATATCGATATCTTTGCAATGACCCTTATTAAAACAGCAGCTGTTTTTGTTATTATAGGATTATATTACATGTTCGGGATCGTATAAGTCATTTAAGTTAAGGAGCGGATATCTGTGGAGTCGTTCGTAAAAGAAAAAGTTGTTTTTATTACAGGGGCAGCAAGCGGAATCGGTCTTGAGTTAGCTAAATCATTTGCTCAGAACGGGGCAATAGTTGTAATAAGTGATCTGAATGGTGATAAAGCAAAGAATGCTGCGGATGAACTTAACAATAAAGGATATAATTGTTTAGGATTAGGCTGCAATGTAACAGATGAAGACGATTTGAGGGGTGCACTCGATGAAACACTTCAGCACTATAATCGGATTGATGTATTGATCAATAATGCTGGACTGCAATTTGTATCACCGCTAGAAGAGTTTCCAACTGAAAAATTTCAGCAGTTGATAAGTGTAATGCTTACTGCTCCATTTATGGCAACGAAGCACGTGTTCCCAATCATGAAAAAACAAGGGTTCGGACGTATTATCAATATGGCGTCTATTAATGGACTAGTAGGATTCGCCGGAAAAGCAGCTTACAACAGTGCTAAACACGGCGTTATCGGTTTAACGAAAGTAGCCGCTTTAGAAGGAGCAGAATATGGCATAACGGTAAATGCTGTTTGTCCTGGTTATGTAGATACTCCACTTGTTAGAGGTCAGCTTCAAGACCTTGCAAAAACACGTAAAGTGGAACTTGAAAAAGTTTTAGAAGAAGTCATCTATCCTTTAGTTCCTCAGAAACGCTTATTAGATGTGCAGGAAATTGCTGATTATACGATTTTTCTCTCAAGTGAAAAAGCAAAAGGTGTTACTGGCCAAGCGATTGTAATTGATGGAGGTTATGTGGCACAATAATAGGAGTCTTTGAAAATACTTTTTCATTGACAATTACTATATTTGGTGTCAAAGTAAATGATACAAACCTATATATGGAGATTTCAGGTGCCGGTGATTGTCCGGCTTAAAAGGGAATTCGGTGAAATGCCGAAGCTGTCCCCGCAACTGTAATTGTGGACGAAATGGAACTGCCACTGTACAGATTAGCTATGAAAATGGCTGCTGTATGGGAAGGCCCAAAGTAGGATGAAGCATAAGCCAGTAGACCTGCCTGAATCTCTTGTTTTCTTTTCCTCGGGGATTGGGAGAAAGAACGGTATTTAACTCAAGCTATAGTCTTGTAAGTTTTCTATACGTTCCTTACCCCTCTTCCTGATGAAGAGGGGTTTTTTATATTTTACTAAGGAGTGGACCGTAAATGGAAAATACAGTAGCGAAATCGTCTCTCGGGGAATGGCTGCGGGATTGTGTTGCATCATTTCCTGAACTTCAGGGAGAACTGTTTTTGAAAAGAGCTGAAGACTTAGAATTAAAAAATAACAATCGTTCTGCGGTATTCAGGCAGTTAATCATGGAGGCTTTAAATTGTTTAAGTATGGAAGAACCACAATGGACATTTGTAGCAGCACGCCTCTATTTAAAGCAGCTGTATGAAGAAGTGCAATTAAATAAAGGAGCTGGTGAGAAACCACCATATTCTAATTTATACGGGCTTATTGAGCATTTAGTAGACCTGGAAATCTATGATGCTACGATTCTCTCTTCTTATAGTGCTCAAGAAATTAAAGAAGCAGAGAAGTGGATTGAACCTGAAAAAGATGAACTTTTTACATATATCGGGTTAAAGACTCTAGCTGACAGATATCTCGCTAAAGGATTTAACCATGAGTTATATGAACTGCCGCAAGAACGCTGGATGGTGATTGCTCTTTTCTTAATGAAAGATGAGGATCGTAAACATCGGATGGAGCTTGTAAAAGAAGCATATTGGGCACTTTCAAATCAGTACATGACTGTCGCTACTCCAACTTTAGCGAATGCAGGTAAGAGCTATGGACAGCTTAGTTCTTGTTTCATTGATACAATCGACGATAGTCTTCGCGGTATTTTTGATTCAAATACTGATGCGGCGACTGTATCAAAAGGAGGAGGAGGACTTGGAATTTACCTCGGCAAAATCCGTTCAAGAGGTTCTGATATAAGAGGATTTAAAGGCAATTCTTCCGGAGTTATACCATGGATGAAACAATTGAACAATACAGCCGTTTCCGTAGATCAGCTTGGACAGAGGCAAGGGGCAATTGCAGTTTATCTGGATGTGTGGCATAAAGATATATTGGAATTTTTAGATGCAAAATTAAACAATGGCGATGAAAGAATGAGGACCCATGATCTTTTTACAGGGGTCTGTATTCCGGATTTATTTATGGAAAAAGTAGAAAAGCGTGATGACTGGTATTTATTTGATCCGCATGAAGTGAGACGCTTCAAAGGCTATTCGCTGGAGGATTCATATGATGAGCAAAAAGGAAACGGCAGTTTCAGGGAAAAATATACAGAGTGCTTAATCGATGAAAGAATATCAAAAAAATGTATTCCTGCGATAGAAGTAATGAAAAGAATAATGAAGTCTCAGCTTGAAACAGGCACACCATTTATGTTTTATCGAGATACTGTTAATAGACTTAATCCTAATCCGCATCAAGGTATGGTTTATGCATCTAATCTATGTACCGAAATTATGCAGAACATGTCTGCAACCACAGTTCAATCAGAAGAAACTGAAGATGGAGAGATCATCATTCGAAAAACTCCAGGAGACTTTGTTGTCTGTAACCTATCATCTCTCTCGTTGGCAAAAGTAGTTGGAGATAATGTGTTGAAAAGAGTGATTGATATTCAAGTCAGAATGCTCGATAACGTAATTGATCTTAACTCCATAGATGTTCCGCAGGCAGTTCTTACGAATAAAAAATATAGAGCAATAGGTGTCGGAACGTTTGGCTGGCATCATCTTCTTGCAAAAGAGGGGATCAAATGGGAAAGTGAAGAAGCCGTCACTTTTGCAGACAAACTTTATGAAAAGATTAATTATTACGTCATAAGTGCGAGCAGTGATTTGGCGAAAGCAAAAGGTAAATACCCTGCTTTTTCAGGTTCAGATTGGCATTCTGGAGACTATTTTGCAAAAAGAAATTATGAAGCTGAAGAATGGCGCTATTTAAGAGAAAAAGTAAGAAGCCAAGGAATACGGAACGGTTATCTGATTGCAGTTGCACCAAATTCATCAACCTCAATCATTGCTAATTCAACGCCTAGTGTAGATCCAATCTTTAAAAAGTTTTATTCGGAAGAAAAGAAAAATTATAAAATACCTGTAACTGCTCCTGATTTGAACGCAGAGACCACATGGTTCTATAAATCAGCTTTTCATATTGATCAAAGGTGGAGCATAGTACAGAATGCAGCTAGGCAGAGACATGTTGATCAGTCTATATCATTTAACCTTTATGTAACTCACAACATAAAAGCAAAAGAGCTGCTGGACCTTCATCTGCTTAGTTTTGAAAAAGGACTTAAAACAACTTATTACACAAGATCAACTTCAATCGAACTTGAAGGGTGTGAAAGCTGTGAAAGTTAAAGTGAACACAAAATTACAAGAAAGAAAAATATATGATACCAGTGCACCAAATGCTTCTACAAGTGTTATTAATGGACATAGCTCCAACATCCTGAATTGGGACGACGTCCGTTTTCCGTGGGCTTACCCATTATATAAAAACATGCTGTCAAACTTTTGGACGCCATTTGAGATCAATATGTCCAGTGACAGTAAACAATATGTTAATCTATCTGAGAAAGAGAAGGATACATTTAATAAAATAATCGGGCTTCTCGCGTTTTTAGATAGTGTACAAACTGATTATTCAAGCAGAGTTTCGGCTTATTTAACAGACTCGAGTCTTTCAGCGCTTATGGCAACCCTCTCCTTTCAAGAGGTTGTTCATAATCAATCGTATTCTTACGTATTATCATCACTCGTTCCAAAGTGGAAACAAGATGAAATTTTTGAATATTGGAAAACAGATCAAGTACTGCTTGAGAGAAATGATTTTATCGCAAAAGGCTATGAGGAATTTATAAAGAACCCTAACCCGGAAACTTTCATAAAATCAATTATTTATGATGTGATCTTAGAAGGATTAAATTTTTATTCTGGTTTCAGTTTCTTTTATAACTTAGCAAGAAATCAAAAGATGGTATCCACATCAACGATGATCAATTATATAAACAGAGATGAACAGCTTCACGTGTACTTGTTTTGCAATATATTCAAGGCTGTACTTAAAGATTTTCCGGAAATTGATAAAGAAGAACTGCATCAATTTGCAAGGGAAACGTTTAAAACTGCCGTTGAGCTGGAAATCAAATGGAGTAAATATATTATTGGAGATTCATTCGAAGGAATTAATAAGACCGACTTGGAAGACTATATCAAGTTTATGGCGAATAAAAGATTAAACGAACTAGGATTTGAAAAGTTATATCCCGAATATAAGAAAAATCCTCTTCCTTGGATAAAAGCATATTCTGATGTTAATTCAGGAAAAAGTGATTTTTTTGAACAGAAATCGAGACAGTACACTAAGGTTTCTGACGAAAATGGATTTGATGAATTATAAAAAGCCGGATATTCATTCCGGCTTTTTTCTTTAAAGTCTTTTATACTGAACTGCATAAGAAAAATTACTTTAGTTCTTCCTTTACCTCGAATTGCTGACTAACTTTTTCGCATTCTTCGTGATATTTTTCATGTGTCCGCTGTATGACATGATCGAATACTTCATCCATTTCACTGCTTAAGATCTTAATTCCTTCACCAGTAATACCACCTTTAACGCATACTTTTTGTATAAGTGTAGGCAGCGTATAGACTTCTTTTTCAAGTAGTTTACCCATTCCAATGATCATGTCGCTGGCTAGCTGAGTTGCTTGCGCTTTCGTTATATCGGTTTGATTAACAGCACTATTTATAAAACATTGCAGTACGTAGCCGATAAAGGCAGGTCCGCAGCTTGCAATATCAGAAGACACTCGAGTAATGTTTTCGTCGATAATTAAAGGGGTTGAAATGAAAGACATCAGAGTAAGCAGTTTTTCTCTGTAATCAGAGTGGCAGCGGCTTCCAAACGATATAAGAGATGATCCAGACAAGGCTCGATTATTAATGCTTGGAATGGCTCTTGCTATATTGCAGTCAAGAAGGTCTTCAAGCTGTTCACATGAAATAGGACTTGTAATAGATACAAGCAGCTGATGTTTAGAGATATAGTTTTTATTAGTCGAAAGCAAAGAATAAAATTCATGGGGTTTAACACAAATAAATACGATATCAGCGAACCGAAATACTTCTTCTGGTGTATTCCCTATCTTAATTTTTGGGTAGGCGTGCTGCAGCCTTTCCGCTTTGGACAGGGTGCGGTTAGTAACCATCAACCGTGATGGGGAAATGGCTGAAGATTCTATGAAAGAAGCAACGAGAACGCTTCCCATATTCCCGGTTCCGATAATTCCGATCTTCATACTTTAACCTCCTTCCTCTACCTTAAAATCTATGCGCTCAATGTTTTGTTTATGATTTTGTAAGGTTCCACCTTCACAGAAAAAGGAGTAGACTTTTATGATTCAGCTAAAAAAACGTATTAACTTGGTGCTCGGAGCAGGTTTGTTACTTTTAATTTTGTTGGGTCTGTTCATTTTCAAAAATATAAACAGCCATCCTGAGACGGTGATTTCACCCGAACAAATGCCTATGATAAAAGATGAATCGATTAACTCTGGAACCGAAAAAAATGAGGGCAAAGCAGATTCCTCAGACCCTATAATGGTTGATGTTCAAGGAAGTGTTAAAAAGCCAGGTGTGTATGAAATGAATAATGGTGATCGCGTGATAGACGTGATTAAAAAAGCGGGTGGTTTTTTAGAGGAGGCAGAAGCGAGATCGGTAAACCAGGCGGAAAAAATTGCTGATGAAATGATTATTTATGTTGCTGCTAAGGGGGAAGAGATTCATTCCTTATCTTCTAATATGGAAAAAGAAGAATTATTAAATATTAATTCTGCTGATTTATCTGAACTGCAGACACTTAGCGGTGTTGGTCCCTCTAAAACTCAAAGTATTATTTCCTACCGTGAGGAATTTGGTCCGTTCAAATCAGTTGACCAGCTGTTAGAAGTTCGGGGAATTGGTGAAAAAACGATTGAAGAATGGAAAGATAAAATTAAGTTCAGGTAATGGTTTTTATTGACCCGCTTTTTTGCTGAGTCTACACTATACATTATAGAATAAGGAGGGGATAAGATTTGAAACGAATTTCCTGGAATGAATATTTTATGGCACAAAGCCAGCTGCTTGCTTTGCGCAGTACGTGCACCCGCTTAGCAGTAGGTGCTACGATTGTAAGAGATAAACGGATAATCGCCGGAGGGTATAACGGTTCAATATCTGGCGGCGTTCATTGTATAGATGAAGGTTGTTATGTAATTGATGGGCATTGTGTAAGAACCATTCACGCTGAGATGAATGCTCTCCTTCAATGTGCGAAGTTCGGCGTGCCGACTGATGGAGCTGAAATGTATGTTACGCATTTTCCCTGTCTGCACTGCTGCAGATCCATAATCCAAAGTGGTATAAAGAAAATTTACTACGGTGAAGATTACAAAAACCATCCATATAGTATAGAACAATTTAAAGAAGCTGGAGTGACTGTTGAGAAAGTTGAAATGACTATACCTCCATCAGCATTTATACCAAGCTGATTTATGAATCCTAGGCTTGCTGTTCTAAGTGCGCTCTTTGCATTGACAGGTGTATGGCTTTCAAAAATGATAACGGTAACTGGGATCGTTCTAATCACTTTCCTGGTTATCGTAATCTTCTTTCAGTTAAAAAGGAAAACTTTTGTTGTTCTCATGTTTCTTCCTCTTTTCTTTTTTTATTCCCAATGGTATGAACTAAAAAATATCTCCTTATTTCCTCCGCATACTACTGATTTTCAAGGCACAATTGAAACGATCCCAAAGATTGACGGCAATATGATCTCATTTCAATATAAAAGCTCAGGAGAAATTCTTGTTGTCCGATACAAAATGAACTCAGCTGATGAAAAACGTAGCTTGGAAAAACTTGAAATTGGCATGCATTGTTTTTTTAATGGAACACTTGAAGATCCTCAACCACAATCTCATTACTTTGGTATGAACTATCGCGAATTTCTGCATAACAAAAACATTCATTGGATTCTTGAACCTTCTCAGGTTGATGGAGAGAGTTGTGTCAAGGATAAAAAGGAAAATCTAATTTCCAGAATAAAAATATGGAGAAGCAAAAGTATTAAACAATTAGAAACTCAGTTTTCACAAAATACTGCAGGATTAATGAATGCTCTTATTTTTGGATACCGTGAAAAGATTGAAATCGAGACACTGGAATCCTACCAGAAATTAGGACTGACACATCTTTTAGCTGTCTCAGGCTTTAATGTAGGCATCGTTTCATATTTCTTATATTTATTATTCGTAAGAATGGGAATTGTGAAAGAACTGGCTTATGTATTAATCGTGATTTTTCTCCCCATTTACATAGTATTAACAGGCGGTGAAAGTTCAATAGTGCGGGCAGGAATTATGGGGATGCTGGCATTATGCTTTATAGTTTTTCGGAAAAAGATAAACCCAGCAATGCTGTTATCAATTGTTTGTATCATAATGCTGTCCTGGAATCCGCTGTACGCTTTTGATCTTGGTTTTCAGCTTTCCTTCTTAATGACATTTGTTCTGATAACATCATTTTCTCTGTTTAAATCCAGATCGAACATTCAACTGCTCATTATCACCTCTTTTATGTGCTCTCTATTTTCATTCCCTATCATTCTGTATCATTTTTTTGAATTCTCTCTTTGGTCACTTCCGATTAACATATTATATATTCCTGTTGTATCCCTTGTTTTATTTCCTGTTTCTTTATTTGTGTTCACTGTCATTCAATTAACTCCCAGTGCTGTATATTTGCTGAAACTTCCGGTTCAAATTCTTTTTGAGTGTTCTGCTTCTTTTTTAGAAATAGCTCAGAAATTCAACGGAATGCTTCTGCTTGGACGTCCTTCCTCATGGCTTTTTTTATTCTATTTCTTAGCCATACTTTATTTATTTTATGAATGGGAGAGAAATGACCGTATCCATCTTCGTTTTTGCTTACCCTTTATGTTTATCATTATGGTGCAAGCTTGTATCCCATATCTGAATCCCTCTGCTAAAGTTTCCTTTATTAATGTTGGTCAAGGGGATAGCGTTCTGATTGAACTGCCTTTCCGGAGAGCGGTCTATCTAATCGATACGGGAGGGGCAATTCCTTTTAAAAAAGAAAAATGGGAAGAGCGTAATGAAGAATATGATGTTACAAAAAAAGCTGTTCTTCCATATTTAAAAGGAAGAGGGATTAGAAAGATTGATGGTTTGATATTAAGTCATCCTGATATGGATCATGCTGGCGGAACTGTTTTTTTAATAAACAACTTTCCGATCGAAACCATTTATATGCCTAAAAATAATAATCTTAGCGAACTCGAAACGGAAATTATTGAATCAGGGAAACAAAAGGGAATTCATGTGAAAAATTTGAGAAAGGGTATGCAGTGGAGCATTGGTAATTCTCAATTTTTAGTTCTGCATCCGAGCGAAAAAGATACATCATCAAACAATAGATCGGTTGTTCTTTGGATAAAGCTTTACAATACGTCGTTTTTATTAACAGGTGACATAGAAAAGGAAGCAGAACATGAAATCATTAATAATTTTTCTCGGCTAAATGTTGATGTATTGAAAGTTGCACATCATGGAAGCCGCACTTCTACAACGGACCAATTTTTAGAGCTTGCAGCGCCTGAATTTGCAGTAATAAGCTCAGGGAGAAATAACATTTATGGACATCCTGCTATAGATGTTATTACCAGATTAAAAAAGAAAAAAGTGACTATTTATAGGACAGATGAAAACGGAGATATTATTTTCGAAGCTGCAGAAAGAGGGTTGAAGATAACTACAGTTCAATAAAAAAGAACCGAATAAAAGTATTCGGCTCTTTTTTATGTATTATGCAATAGCTTTAAGAATGACTCCGATGGCAAAAATAACTGTAAAGAATCCAAATGTTACAACAAAGCCAACTCCGGAATCAATAAGGTCGTTACGCTTGCTCTGTACATCTTTTTCGAAATGGTTCATGTGACAACCCTCCTAATCCATCCTTAGTATACGTTATCATTTTCAAAAAATCCATACTGAAAATGCTTTCTTTCACTCTTTTATTAAAAGGTTCTTTTCTAAAAGATTGTTGCTTTTGAGTATTTTGTTACATCTCTTCATTGACAAGTTGATTGGAGTGCAAGGTGCGAGACTCCTCGAAAATGAAAACCACATTTTCTTCGTGCGATGTAAAGCTATCGAAGCTTTCCTTGTCCTGTGGGATTTAGCATGACAGGTGAGACCACGCGTGCGCTATGCGCCGAGGAGGCTTACCGCACGCCCCGCGGAAAGCGAGCACCTGGAACGGAAATCAACCACTTACAAGAGCAACAAAGATTGCCTATTCGTTGTAACCAATAAAAATTTTGCGCATAGGATATCCTAATTAAAGCCGGCTCGTGAGCTGTAAAAGTTCAGGTGTTGGTGTTTATCATAAATGAAGGAACGGGCTATAGCTCTGTTCCTTCTTTTGCTTGCAAAACACTTCTATACACCATAGGATTAAAGGGAGGTGAAAAAGGTGCTTACAGTCGATGCATTGAAAAAAAACATAAAAAATAAAAACACTTCTCCTATTTACTTAATATGGGGAACCGAACTTTACTTAGCTGAGGAAGCCATACAAGCGATTTCTTCCTTGTTGGCTCCAGATGAAAGAGACTTCAATCTAAGCATACATAACCTGGATGAAATTTCGGTGCAGGAAGTTATGGAAGATGCCGAAACGATGCCTTTTTTAGGTGACCGCCGGATTGTTGTCATGAAAAATGCTGCTTTTCTTACAGCGGCTAAAGATAAGGCTAAATTAGAACATGATTTTAAAGTGTTCGAACAATACATACAAAATCCAGCAGATTATACAACGCTTGTTATCGTCGTCCCGTATGAGAAACTTGATGAACGAAAAAAAATAGTTAAACAATTAAAATCACAGGCTGAAATCATTCAAGTATCTCAATTAAGCAATGAAACTGCAGAAAAGTGGCTCTTTAAGGAAGCACAATCCTTGAATGTTTCAATTGAAACGGATGCAATTGAACTTCTCCTTTCTAGATTAGGCACGAAAATGTCTGTTTTAGCAAAAGAAATTGAGAAAATGGCCTTGTATGTCGGTGAGAACGGTAACATTACAAAAGAAACTGTGGATGAGTTAGTTGCCAGAACTTTAGAAGATGATGTTTTCGGGCTCGTGGATCACGTTGTACATAAACGTACAGAGCAAGCGTTAAGAAGCTTTTATGATTTGATGAAACAAAATCAGGAACCAATTCAAATACATGCTTTAATTACGCGTCAGTTCCGAATAATAAATGGAGTGAAAGAACTTCAAAAAAAGGGTTATGGAGAGAAGCAGATTGCTTCTGCGCTAAAATTGCATCCATATGCTGTAAAATTAGCTGGTAAGCATGCCAGTCAATTTGATGAGAGGTTTTTAAGAAATTGCCTCGATGATTTTGCGGAAACAGATTATAAGATGAAAACAGGTCAAATGGATAAGTCACTGCTTTTAGAAATGGAAATTATCAAACTTTCACAAGCACAAAAAACCAGCTCCCTCGTATAAGGGGGCTGGTTTATTTAATTTCCCGATTAAATACAAAATAAAAGGCTGTTTTCTAAAAGATTGTTGCTTTTGGTTCATTTTTTCATTCTCTTCATTGACAAGGTGATTGGAGTGCAAGGTGCGTGCCTATCACTTGAGAAGCTTCTCGTTAGGCATGCGACGAGAAGGCTCACCGCACGCCCCGCGGAAAGCGAGCATGCTGTAACGGAAATCAACCACTTCCATGAGCAACAAAGATTGCGAAAACAGCCAAATAAAAAAACGACCTATTGGTGTAAGGCCGTTTTTCAGGTTTCATCCTTAAATTTATGCGTTAACACCGTTTAAAGCCTTCGCTAGACGAGACTTTTGGCGAGAAGCTGCATTTTTGTGGATAAGTCCTTTGTTTGCTGCTTTGTCAATCTTCTTAGAAGCAGTAACAAATGCCGCTTGAGCACCTTCTGCATTGTTTGAAGCTGCAAGTGCTTCAAAGTTTTTGATCGCAGTACGCATGCCAGACTTTAGTGAAGCGTTGTGAGCACGACGCTTTTCGTTTGTTTTTACACGTTTAATCGCTGATTTAATATTAGCCAATTCATTCACCTCCCTAAATGAACCATGATGCAACAAAATTGCTATCCGTTGCAAAAAATAGGACACAAAGTATTCTATCAAAATCGTGATTTAAATGCAATACAAGAATGAAAAGGAACAGTTGCGGCAAAAATAATACAAAAGGACGGTGGCAGATTATGGGTAAAGATTTAAACCTTCAGGCATATTCAGTTCGTACGGATTTAGCTATTGAAGCACACGATATGTTATTAAAAGAAGATGAAGTTGTAAATAAAAGCACTCTTGAAGGTGTCATTATAAATGAAACAAACAAAGATGGAATTAAGTGTGTGAGAGTAGAAATCGATGAAAAAGGCGCAGAAACTACTGGTAAAAAACCAGGATTATATTTAACTTTTGAAGTTCAGGGAATCCGTGAAAAAGACTCAAAACTTCAGCAGCAAGTACAGGAAGTTTTCGCGAGAGATTTTCATCAATTTTTAAAAGAAGAAGGCGTGAAGCAAGATGATACATGTCTAGTAGTTGGATTAGGAAACTGGAATGTAACGCCTGATTCACTTGGACCGCTCGTGGTAGAAAACTTAACGATAACGAAGCATCTTTTCGAGCTGGCACCTGAGAATGTAGAAGAAGGTTTCAGGCCAGTCTGTGCAATCTCTCCGGGGGTAATGGGAATCACGGGAATCGAAACTAGTGATATCATCGACGGGATTGTAAAAAGAGTTAATCCAGACTTTGTAATAGCGATTGACGCATTAGCTTCCAGGTCAATCGAAAGAGTGAATGCAACGATTCAAGTATCGAATACTGGTATTCACCCAGGTTCCGGAGTCGGAAATAAGCGTAAAGAATTGAGTAAAGAGACGCTCGGTATTCCTGTGATTTCAATCGGAATCCCTACTGTTGTTGATGCGGCTACCATTACAAGTGATACAATCGATTTTATTTTAAAGCACTTCGGCCGGGAGATGAACGAAAAAGACAAGCCCTCTAAGTCGCTCCTTCCTGCTGGTTTGACATTTGGAGAAAAGAAAATATTAACAGATGAGGATATGCCAAAAGACGAACACAGAAAGTCGTTTTTAGGAATTGTGGGGGTGTTGGAGGATGATGAAAAGCTGCGGTTAATACGTGAGGTATTGGCGCCGATCGGGCATAATCTAATGGTTACTCCTAAAGAAGTAGATGTGTTTATTGAAGATATGGCGAACGTTTTAGCAAACGGTCTGAATACTGCACTTCACGGGCAGATTGATCAAGGAAACACTTCTTCGTATACACATTAAAAAAGGCTAGTTTCTAAAAGATTGTTTTTTTTGTTTTGTGAAGCCTCTCCGTTGACAAGTTGATTGGAGCATCCTGGAGCGGAAATCAACCGCTCCTAATAGCAACAGAGTTTAAATAAACAGTCATGTTTGGACAAGCTGCTGCATAAATTTGAATCGTACATCCTCGTAAACAAGGGGGAAAACCAATGACGAAATTTATGTTAAAGTGTTTTGGAATTACAGCCTTGCTTTTGTTCGGTGTTTTATTTGGTATTCAAAAAGCACATTTTGAGATGAATGAACTGAAAGGTGCTTCTAATAAAGAGAGCATAGAATCAATGAATGATAGTTTTTCTCCAGAAAATGAAGATGTTGATAAAACATCTAGCCATGATATACAAGCGAAACAGGAAACTTTAAATAAGATTGATTCGTTTAATGTTTTTTCTGCTTTAGGACAAAAGCTCACTTCATGGATCTCATCAGCTTTCAGTGTCATGATTTCAGTGCTAGGCATCATTATTCAAGAGATGCTTGATGTATTCTCTCCATAAGAACCTTTAAAGGGCAGATCTTTAAAGGTTCTTTTTTGTTCAAATCCCTATTTTTACAGGTTGTGATTGAAAGAGGTATCTTGTATTGCTATAATCAAAGCTAGTGACTTTTCCTAAAATTGTAGGAGTGAACGTAAAATGAACAGAGAAGAAAAATTAAAAAGACAAGCTAAGATCAGAAACTTTTCCATCATTGCACATATTGACCATGGGAAATCTACTTTAGCTGACAGAATTTTGGAAGAAACAAGTGCTCTAACACAGCGTGAGATGAAAGAACAGCTGTTAGACTCAATGGACTTAGAACGTGAACGTGGAATAACGATTAAATTAAATGCCGTTCAGCTTCAATATAAAGCAAAAGATGGTGAGATTTATACGTTCCACTTGATTGATACCCCAGGACACGTAGACTTTACATACGAGGTGTCCAGAAGCTTAGCAGCTTGTGAGGGAGCGTTGCTTATCGTAGATGCTGCTCAAGGAATTGAAGCACAAACGTTAGCGAACGTGTATTTAGCTCTTGAGAATGATCTAGAGATATTGCCAGTTATTAACAAGATCGACCTGCCGAGTGCTGAGCCAGAACGAGTGCGCCAGGAGATTGAAGATGTTATCGGACTGGATGCATCAGAAGCAGTACTTGCTTCAGCGAAAGCAGGCATTGGTATTCAAGACATCCTAGAGCAGATTGTAGCAAAAGTGCCAGCTCCTCAAGGTGATCCTGAAGGTCCGCTTAAAGCGCTTATCTTCGACTCTTTATATGATCCATATAGAGGCGTAGTTACGTATATTCGAGTGGCAGAAGGAACTGTTAAGGTCGGCGATAAGATCAAAATGATGGCAACTGGTAAAGAGTTTGAAGTACTTGAACTAGGAGTGTTTACTCCAAAAGCGGTTCAGAAAGACTTTTTAACGGTTGGTGATGTTGGTTTCTTAACGGCATCCATCAAAAACGTTGGCGATACACAAGTCGGTGATACGATTACTAGCGCCGTAAAAGGGGCAACAGAGCCACTTCCAGGTTATAGAAAAATGAACCCAATGGTATATTGCGGACTATATCCAGTAGACACGGCAAAGTATAACGATCTTCGTGAAGCATTAGAACGACTTGTATTGAATGATTCTGCTCTTCAATATGAGCCAGAGACATCTCAAGCCCTTGGATTTGGATTCCGATGCGGATTCTTAGGACTTCTTCATATGGAGATCATTCAAGAACGTATCGAACGTGAATTTAACATCGATCTAATCGCAACAGCACCAAGCGTTATTTATAACGTTACGATGACGGATGGGGAAAAAATCGTCGTCGATAACCCTGCTAATATGCCTGAAGCACAGAAGATTTCTGTCGTTGAAGAACCATATGTAAAAGCTTCAATCATGACACCGAACGATTATGTCGGGACGATTATGGAAATCTGCCAAAAGAAACGCGGTATCTTCATGACGATGGATTATTTAGAAAACAATCGCGTAAACGTTCTTTACGAGATTCCGCTTTCTGAGATCGTGTATGATTTCTTTGATCAGTTAAAATCAAGTACAAAAGGGTACGCATCTCTTGACTATGAGTTGATTGGTTATAAACCTTCAAAGCTGGTTAAAATGGAAATATTGCTGAACAATGAAAAGATTGATGCATTGTCTGTTATTGTTCATAAAGACTTCGCATATGAGCGTGGTAAAGTTGTCGTTGAAAAGCTAAAAGAACTGATTCCGCGTCAACAGTTTGAAGTGCCAATCCAAGCTGCAATTGGTCAGAAGATTGTCGCTCGTTCTAACATCAAGGCATTAAGAAAGAACGTTTTAGCAAAATGTTATGGCGGGGATATCTCACGTAAACGTAAGCTATTAGATAAGCAAAAAGAAGGTAAGAAGCGAATGAAGACAATTGGTCGGGTAGATGTACCACAAGAAGCGTTTATGGCCGTTCTTCGTATGGATGATACTAATAACAATAAATAAAAACCATTATAAGACCGCGAAGGCAATTTTAGCGGTCTTTCCTAATTTATGAGAATAAAAGGCGGTGAACATCGTGCTTAAAGCGGCATATCTTCATATACCATTCTGTGTTCAAATTTGTCACTATTGTGATTTTAACAAGATTTTCATTCATCAGCAGCCAGTAGATGAGTATTTAGCGTCCATGAAAAAAGAGATGTTGAATACGACGTCCAGGTTTAAGAGCTATGAAATGGAGACGATTTTTGTAGGAGGGGGCACCCCCACTTCTTTAAGTGAAAATCAACTGAATACCTTTTTAAATGATGTAAACGAAGTGTTAGGAAACAAATCCGTAAAAGAATTCACAGTTGAGGCGAATCCTGAACAAACAACAAAAGAAAAAATCGCAGTTCTAAAAGATAACGGGGTTAACAGGCTGAGTATAGGCGTACAAGCATTTCAATCATCTTTGTTAAAAAAATTAGGCCGAACACATAACAGGGAAGATGTGTATTCAACTGTTGCTGAAGCTAAAGCAGCAGGAATACACAATATGTCGATTGATTTGATGTTTGGTTTGCCAGGACAAACGATGGATATGTTCAAGGAGTCAGTGGAAGAAGCGCTATCCTTAGATGTTCCGCACATATCGTCTTACTCATTGCAGATTGAAAAGAAAACCGTTTTTTATAATTTAGCCCAAAAAGGTAAGCTCATCTTGCCAGAGCAAGAGCTTGAAGCCGCTATGTACGAATATTTAATTGAAACTCTTGATAAAAAGGGGTACAAGCAATATGAGATCAGCAATTTTGCGATTCCCGGGTTTGAGAGCAAGCATAATCTCCAATACTGGAACAATAACGAATATTTTGGGATTGGAGCAGGAGCACACAGTTATGTTGAGGGTACTAGAAGAAGGAATGCTGGTCCTTTAAAGCAGTATATGAGCTTGATAGAAGAACATGGTTTTCCTTATATAGAAGAACATCCTGTTCCGATTACAGAAAAGATGGAAGAAGAAATGTTTATGGGCCTTCGTAAACAAGAAGGAGTCTCAGATCAAGATTTTATTGATCGGTATGGCCGTTCGATGTTCGAAATATATAAAGAACCCATTCAAAGAATGATTCAAAAAGGCTGGCTTGATAAACATGAAGGAAGGCTCTTCCTCACAAAAGATGGAAGACCTCTCGGGAATGAAGTATTCCAAGAATTTATTGGTGTAGTTTTAGATTGACAACGAAGACTACCTTTTGGTAACTTATATTATAGATTTAGCACTCGCTTCTGATGAGTGCTAACAAATGGGGTGATGGGATGTTAACGGAACGGCAACTCTATATCTTACGTGTTTTAATAGATGATTACATTAAGCATGTTGAGCCTGTAGGTTCCCGTACAATCTCTAAAAGAGAAGACATTACCTACAGTCCTGCCACGATTCGCAATGAACTGGCAGATCTTGAGGATCTTGGATTCTTAGAGAAAACCCATACTTCTTCTGGAAGAATTCCGTCTGAAAAAGGCTATCGATTCTATGTGGATCACCTGCTGCCTTCATTGTCTGTTTCATCGAACGAAACGGACAGAACTGAACTTTTGTCTACTGAAAAGGTTCAAGAAGCTGAAGCGTTATTTGACCAATCAGCAAGAATCTTATCAGATTTAACGAACTATACGTCTGTTGTTCTAGGTCCGAACGCTCTTGATATGAAACTTCGGCACATGCAAATCATTCCATTGTCTTCACAGATGGCGGTGGCAATATTTGTAACGAATACTGGCCATGTTGAAAACAGACAGATCGTGCTGCCAAATTCAATTGAGCCGTCTGATTTGGAGAAGCTTGTTAATATTCTGAATGAAAGACTTGCAGGTGTCAGATTAATAGAGCTGAACAGCAGAATTCAGATGGAACTGTCAGCTGTATTTAAAAAGCATCTGAAGGATTATCAAAATATGAGCGTTTTCCTGGATCAGCTTCTTTTGTGGAGCAAAAAGGAAAAGCTGTTTTACGGCGGGAAAACAAATATGCTTTCCCAGCCAGAGTTTAGAGATCTGGATAAGGTACGGCCGCTTCTAGACTTTTTGGAAACACGCGACTTGATGGAGAAGCTTGTTTCATCGACAGAAAAAGGTGTAACGGTTAAAATCGGGACTGAGAACGAGCATGAAGCGATGAAGAATTGCAGTGTCATTAATGCTTCATACACGATGCATGGGAAACATCTCGGTACGATTTCTTTAATCGGTCCGACAAGAATGGAATACAAAAGAGTGATATCTTTACTGGATTCCTTATCCAGGGAAATGACGAACCGCTTAAATGATTTTTCTAAGTAATGCATTTTAGGGAGGTGAAAGCATGAACAAAGAGGAAACAACTCAGAACCAAACAGAGGCTGAATTAAATGAAGAAACAGTAGATACTGCAGTGGAAGAAGAAGTTCAAGAAGATAACATTACTGAAGAATCTGTTGAAGAAATACTAACAGAAGAACAGCAGAGAATTCAGGAGTTGGAGTTAAAGCTTGAAGAAGCTAGCCAAAAGAACCTTCGTCTGCAAGCGGATTACGATAATTTCCGCCGCCGTACAAGAGAAGAACAGGCAGCAAGCCTTAAATATAAATCTCAGAGTCTGCTTGAACAATTATTACCTGCTCTAGATAACTTTGAGCGTGCTTTGAAGACTGAAGCTACGAACGAACAAACCCAAACATTGATTCAAGGAATGGAAATGGTTTATCGCCAGTTAGCTGATGCGTTAAAGCAAGAAGGTCTAACAGAAGTACCAACAGTTGGTGAAAAGTTTGATCCGAATATGCACCAAGCTGTGATGCAAGTAGAAGATTCAGAATACGAATCCAACACTGTTATCGAAGAATTGCAAAAAGGCTATATGTTAAAGGACCGTGTTATACGTCCTGCTATGGTAAAAGTAAACGCATAAAACTACATATTTTTTATGGAGGGAAAAAACATGAGTAAAATCATCGGTATTGACTTAGGTACAACAAACTCTTGTATTGCTGTTATGGAAGGCGGAGAAGCGGTAGTTATTCCTAACCCGGAAGGAAACCGTACAACACCGTCTGTTGTAGCTTTTAAAGATGGAGATCGTTCTGTTGGGGAAGTAGCGAAGCGTCAAGCTGTTACAAATCCAAACACAATCATGTCTATCAAGCGTTATATGGGTACAGACCACAAAGAAACGATTGAAGGAAAAGATTATACTCCTCAAGAGATTTCAGCTATCATCCTTCAAAAACTTAAATCACATGCAGAAGATTATCTTGGCGAAAAAGTTGAGAAAGCTGTTATTACAGTTCCAGCTTATTTCAATGATGCTCAGCGTCAAGCAACTAAAGATGCTGGACAGATTGCTGGTCTTCAAGTTGAGCGTATTGTTAACGAGCCTACTGCTGCAGCGTTAGCTTATGGACTTGAAAAAGATGAAGACCAAACAATTCTTGTATTTGACCTTGGGGGAGGTACGTTCGACGTATCAATCCTTGAACTAGGTGATGGTTTCTTCGAAGTTAAGTCAACTTCTGGCGACAACAAACTTGGTGGAGATGATTTTGACCAAGTAATCATTGATTATTTAGTAAGTGAATTCAAGAAAGAGAACGGTATTGATCTTTCTCAAGATAAAATGGCTCTTCAACGTTTAAAAGATGCAGCTGAAAAAGCGAAAAAAGATCTTTCTGGTGTAAATTCTACACAGATTTCTTTACCGTTTATCACAGCTGATGCATCTGGACCGAAGCACTTAGAGTTAAACTTATCACGTGCTAAATTTGAAGACTTATCTTCTGATCTAGTTGAGCGTACGATGGCACCTACACGCCAGGCATTAAACGATGCTGGAATGTCACCATCTGACATTGATAAAGTTATTCTTGTAGGTGGATCAACTCGTATCCCTGCAGTTCAAGAAGCAATCAAAAAGTTTACTGGAAAAGAGCCTCATAAAGGGGTTAATCCGGATGAGGTAGTAGCACTTGGAGCTGCTATTCAAGGCGGAGTTCTAGCTGGAGATGTTAAAGATGTAGTTCTTCTTGACGTTACACCGCTTTCACTTGGTATTGAAACGATGGGTGGCGTATTCACAAGATTGATCGACAGAAACACAACGATCCCTACATCAAAATCACAAGTGTTTTCAACAGCTGCTGACAACCAGACATCTGTAGACATCCATGTCCTACAAGGTGAGCGTGAGATGGCTGCACACAACAAGACTCTTGGAAGATTCCAATTATCTGAGATTCCTCCGGCACCACGCGGCGTACCTCAAATCGAAGTAAGCTTTGATATCGATGCAAATGGTATCGTTAACGTACGTGCGAAAGATCTTGGTACGAATAAAGAGCAATCAATCACGATTAAGTCTTCTACTGGACTTTCTGATGATGAGATCGAACGCATGGTAAAAGACGCTGAGGAAAATGCTGAAGCTGACAAGAAGAAACGTGAAGAGATTGACACAAGAAACGAAGCAGATCAGCTTGTATTTACAGTTGATAAAACATTGAAAGACCTTGAAGGCAAAGTAGATGAAGCTGAAGTTAAAAAGGCAGAAGAAGCTAAAGAGAGCTTGAAGAAAGCACTTGAAGGCAGCGACATCGAAGCAATTAAGAAAGAAAAAGAAGCATTAAGTGAAATCGTACAGCAGCTATCTGTTAAACTATATGAGCAAGCGGCACAACAAGCACAAGCTCAACAAGGTGATGCAGAAGGCAAAAATGATGATAATATCGTAGATGCTGATTATGAAGAAGTGAACGACGATAAAAAATAAGATCAAGCAATAAAAAGTCAAAGTCAGGATATCTTGACTTTGACTTTTTTTCTGAAAGGCTGTTTTCGCAAACTCTGATGCTCTTGGAAGTGGTTGATTTCCGTTACAGGATGCTCGCTTTCCGCGGGGCGTGCGGTGAGCCTTCTCGGCGCTTTGCGCCATTAGAAGTCTCACCTGTCCCGCTAATCCCGCAGGAGTCTCGCACCTTGCACTCCAATCAACTTGTCAATGAAGAGAAAAAAATGAGCCGAAAGCAATAATTTTTTAGAGAAGAGCCTGAAAAGCAATGATTTTTATACAGACTCTTGACTCGCTGGTGTTTGCAGTTTCGTCTTGAGTCAGGTGATATTCAATGGTAAGATAACTTTTATGTGAGAATTCGGGAGTGTCCTATTATGAGTAAAAGAGATTATTACGAAGTACTTGGATTAGATAAGAACGCCTCCAATGATGAGGTGAAAAAAGCATACCGTAAGCTTGCCAGACAGTATCACCCTGATGTGAACAAAGAGGCAGATGCGGAAACAAAGTTTAAAGAAGTTAAAGAAGCATATGAAACGTTAAGCGATCCACAGAAAAAAGCACACTACGACCAGTTTGGACATACTGACCCTAATCAGGGATTCGGTGGAGCAGGAGCTGGCTTTGAAGGATTCGGTGATATATTTGATATGTTCTTTGGCGGTGGCGGCGGAAGACGTAATCCAAACGCACCGCGACAAGGAAACGACCTTCAATATGGGCTTCGGCTTTCATTTGAAGAAGCGGTATTTGGTAAGGAAACTGAGATTCAGATTCCAACTGAAGAAACATGCGGTACATGTCATGGTTCTGGGGCTAAGCCAGGCACAAAACCAGAAACATGTTCACACTGTAATGGCAGCGGCCAGCTGAATGTTGAGCAAAACACTCCATTTGGACGCATCGTTAACAGAAGAGTATGTAATCATTGCAGCGGTAAAGGGAAAATTATTAAAGAAAAATGTAATACATGTCACGGAGCAGGAAAGGTACGCAAGAATAAAAAACTTTCCGTAAAAGTTCCTGCTGGTGTAGATAATGGTCAGCAGATCCGTATGTCAGGACATGGTGAACCAGGAGTGAATGGCGGTCCTGCTGGTGACCTTTATGTTGTTTTCCAAGTGGCTGAGCACGAATTTTTCGAGCGTGACGGGGACGATATCTATTGTGAAATGCCTTTAACATTTGTTCAGGCAGCGTTAGGTGATGAAATAGAAGTGCCTACTCTGTACGGAAAAGTAAAGCTGAAGATTCCTGCTGGTACCCAAACTGGAACACACTTCAGGCTGAGAGGAAAAGGCGTGAAGAATGTTCATGGACGCGGTCAGGGAGATCAGCACATACAAGTAAAAGTTGTTACACCGAAAAATTTAACAGAAAAACAAAAGCAGCTGCTTCGAGATTTCTCTGAAATAAGCGGAAGTCTGCCCGATGAACAGCAAGATGGATTTTTTGATAAAGTAAAACGTGCTTTTAAAGGTGAGTAAAAAAGCCTTCTTAATCTTAAAAACGGAGTTGATATGATGAAATGGTCAGAAATTAGCATCCACACTACTCAGGAAGCTGTTGAACCAGTATCAAATATTTTACATGAAGCAGGAGCAAGCGGAGTTGTGATTGAGGATGTGGATGACCTCTCAAAAGAGCGCCAATCCGTATTTGGTGAAATTTATCAGCTTAATCCTTCTGACTATCCTTCTGAAGGTGTCATTTTAAAAGCATACCTTCCTGTAAATAGTTTTTTAGGAGAGACCGTTGAAGAGATTAAGCAGGCCATTACAAACCTTGTGAAATACGATATCGATATTGGTGCAAATACCATTTCAATATCTGAAGTTAACGAAGAAGAATGGGCGACTGCCTGGAAAAAATACTATAAGCCAGTCAAAATATCAAAGCGGATTACGATTACCCCGACCTGGGAGGAGTACGTACCTGTCCATTCTGACGAGTTAATTATTGAATTAGATCCTGGCATGGCATTTGGAACCGGAACTCATCCCACTACCGTTATGAGCTTGCAGGCTATCGAAAAATATATTCAAGAAGGCGATACTGTAATTGACGTAGGAACAGGATCCGGAGTTTTAAGTATTGCATCTGCAATGCTCGGTGCAGGCAAGGTGGATGCCTATGATCTGGATGAAGTTGCAGTTAACAGTGCCCGTTTAAATGTAAAGCTGAATAAAGTGCATAATAAAGTTCATGTTGATCAAAATGATTTACTGAAAGGGATAACAGGTCCTGCAGACCTTATTGTCGGCAATCTTCTTGCAGAAATCATTCTCCTATTCGTCGAAGATGCAGCCAAAGTATTAAAACCAGGCGGCTATTTCATTACTTCAGGCATCATTCAAGGAAAGAAACGTGATGTTAAAGCGAAGTTAGAACAGCAAGGGTTCCGGATTGTTGAAATCTTGGAGATGGAAGATTGGGTGGCAATCGTCGCTCAAAATCAGAAATAAGAACAGGAAGTGCTCGAAATGCAAAGGTATTTTGTTCCCGCTGAAAGCTGGGAAAATGACCGTGTTTTCATAAAAGATGAAGATGCGAAACATATTTCTAAGGTTATGAGAATGCAGCCGGGAGACAACATTATATGCTGTGACAATAATGGCAGGTCTGCGGTTTGTGAAATATTAGACCTAGGCGGGAACATTGTAGAAGTGCAGGCTGTAAATGAGCTGGAATCAGATTCTGAGATGCCTGTTTTGATCACCATTGCACAGGGCCTTCCAAAAGCAGATAAGCTTGAATACATTGTTCAAAAAGGGACTGAGCTTGGAGCTTCAACTTTTTTTCCTTTCTCAGCGGACCGTTCAGTTGCGAAATGGGACGATAAAAAAGCAGCAAAAAAGAAGGATCGTTTAGAAAAAATAGCTAAAGAAGCAGCTGAACAATCGCATAGAAGCAAGATTCCAGAGATTATGAATCCTGGGTCTTTTTCCGATTTGCTAAAATTAGCAGAACAGTTTAATATAAAAATCGTTGCATATGAAGAAGAAGCTAAACAGCAAGAATACAGCCGTTTTTCTTCTGCTTTAAAAAAGATTGCAAGAGGAGATAAACTTCTTTGCGTTATCGGTCCAGAAGGCGGGATAAGCGAAAAAGAAGCGATGGTCCTTAAAGAACATGGATTTGAATTATGCGGACTGGGTCCAAGAATCTTAAGGACCGAAACAGCTCCATTATATATTTTATCTGCTATTTCTTATCATTTTGAATTAAAGGGGTGATGAAAATGCCATCTGTTGCATTTCATACTTTAGGCTGTAAAGTCAATCATTACGAAACAGAAGCAATCTGGCAGCTGTTCCAGTCAGAAGGCTATGAAAGAACTGACTTTGACAATTCGGCGGATGTTTATGTTATTAATACATGTACGGTTACAAATACAGGGGATAAAAAAAGCCGGCAGGTAATTAGACGTGCAATACGAAAAAACCCTGATGCAGTCATTTGTGTTACGGGATGCTATGCACAAACATCACCTGCTGAGATCATGGCTATTCCTGGAGTAGATGTTGTTGTCGGTACACAAGATCGGTCCAAGATGCTTATGTACATTCAGCAATATCAGGAAGAAAGAATGCCTATTAATGGTGTATCCAACATTATGAAGGCTAGAGTATATGAAGAATTAGACGTACCAGCTTTTACTGACAGAACTAGAGCATCTTTAAAGATTCAGGAAGGCTGCAATAACTTCTGTACATTCTGTATCATTCCTTGGGCAAGAGGGTTATTGCGTTCAAGAAAACCAGAAGATGTTCTGTCTCAAGCACAGCAATTAGTGGATTCAGGCTATAAAGAAATCGTTCTGACGGGAATCCACACTGCTGGTTATGGTGAAGATATGAAAGATTATTCTTTTGCCAAATTGCTCCGTGATTTAGATAAAAATGTTACAGGACTTAAACGTATACGTATTTCATCTATTGAGGCGAGCCAGATCACAGACGAAGTAATTGAAGTTATGGGTAATTCTGAAAAAATCGTTCCTCACCTGCATATCCCTTTACAATCAGGTTCAAATACGGTTCTTCAGCGCATGAGAAGAAAGTATTCTATGGAAATGTTCGGTGAACGTCTTGACAGGTTAAAAGAAGCTTTGCCAGGACTTGCAATTACATCTGATGTCATTGTAGGTTTTCCCGGAGAAACAGAAGAAGAATTTATGGAAACTTATCGTTTTATTGAAAACCATAAATTTATGGAACTTCATGTGTTCCCTTATTCAAAACGGACTGGTACACCTGCGGCAAAAATGGAAGATCAGGTTCCTGAAGACATAAAGAACGAACGTGTTCATAAATTAATCTCTCTATCTGATCAATTAGCAAAAGAATACGCATCAAATTATGAAGATAAAGTAGTTGAAGTAATTCCGGAAGAAGAGTTTAAGGATGAACAAGGCAAGAATTTATTTGTAGGATATACGCCAAACTACTTAAAGGTTGTCTTCGAAGGTAATGAAGACATGATTGGGAAATTAGTGAAAGTGAAAATCACAGAAGCTGGGTATCCTTATAATAAAGGTATATTTGTTAAACAAGAAATGGAAGAAGTGTTAAAGCAAGCTGTATCAAGCTAACATCCTGAAATTCATTTCAGGATGTTTTTTATCGGGCCATATAAATGCTGCTCGATTTATGTCAAATAATTTGGTATGATACTACGGTATTTAATTTTTAAGTTCAGAAAGGATTGTTTTTATGAGCAATTTAAACGTTGCAAGAATGATTGATCACACAGCTTTAAAAGCAGAAACTACAAAGAAAGAAATTTTGACTCTTTGTGAAGAAGCTAAAAAATATAATTTCTTTTCTGTATGTGTTAACCCAACTTGGGTATATACAGCTTTCGAACAACTAAAAGATTCTGATGTAGCAGTATGTACTGTTATCGGTTTTCCTCTTGGTGCAAACACTCCTGAAGTAAAAGCATTCGAAACTAAAAATGCTATTGAAAATGGTGCGACTGAAGTTGATATGGTAATTAACATCGGCGCTTTAAAAGATGGCAACTACGAGCTTGTTGAACAAGACGTTCGTGCTGTTGTTGAAGCTGCAAAAGGCAAGGCATTAACAAAGGCAATTATTGAAACTGCTCTTTTAACTGACGAAGAAAAAGTGAAAGCGTGTGAGATCGCTGTAAAAGCTGGAATTGACTTTGTTAAAACATCAACTGGCTTCTCAACTGGCGGAGCTACAGCAGAAGATATTAAACTTATGCGTGAAACTGTCGGACCAAACATTGGTGTAAAAGCTTCTGGAGCAGTCAGAGACCGCGAGACAGCCTTAGCAATGATCGAAGCTGGTGCAACGCGTATTGGAGCTAGTGCAGGGATTGCTATTGTTGAAGGCGGAACGTCTACTTCTGATTACTAAGCCGAGACTAAAAATAATTAATTTTACTCTCCTAAACCAGCCTGTACAAATTAAGTTGACCGCATAACAAGGATATATTATAATGGCAAAAGATATGTGACGCATTCTTACGTTTTTTGTAAGGGTGGTCTGGAGGGAGGGAAATACAAATGGCAGAAACACGTGTTCGCAAGAACGAATCCATTGATGATGCTCTTCGTCGTTTTAAAAGATCCGTTTCCAAAGATGGAACATTGGCTGAAGTTAAAAAGCGCAAGCATTATGAAAAGCCAAGCGTAAAGCGAAAGAAGAAGGCTGAGGCAGCAAGAAAGCGTAAGTTCTAAGAGAGGTGTAAGATATGAGTCTTCTTGATACATTAAATCAAGACATGAAGCAAGCGATGAAGAACAAAGATAAGCAAAAGCTTTCTGTAATTCGTATGTTGAAGGCATCTCTTCAAAATGAGGCCATCAAACATGGACGCGAATTAAATGAGGAAGAAGAGCTCACTGTGCTTGCACGCGAGATGAAACAAAGAAAAGACTCCCTCCAAGAATTCGAAAAAGCTGGCCGCGAAGATTTAGTCGCTGGTCTTCAAGATGAAATTGCTGTTCTTACGCCATATCTTCCTAAACAGTTGACTGAAGAAGAACTACATGAAATTGTTGCTCAAACAATTTCAGAAACTGGGGCTGCTTCTAAAGCTGACATGGGTAAAGTTATGGGTGCACTTATGCCTAAAGTTAAAGGGAAAGCCGATGGCGGTCTCGTTAACCGTATAGTGCAGCAACAATTATCATAATTGAAATTGACAAACGCTCTGTATTTATACAGGGCGTTTTCTTATTTTCTGGGACTTTTTTTAAAGATTTTTTTTATTCATGACCATTTTTGTTAAGGCTTATTTCTAAAAAAATGTTTGATTTTGACCATTTTTGTGGAGTACGCTTCTTCGACTAGTTGATTGGAGCGTAAGGTGCCAGACTCCTGCGGGACTAGCGGTCAGGTGAGATCCCGCAGGCAGTATTTTGCCGAAGAGGCTCACCGCTCGCCCCGCGGAAAGCGAGCATCCTGGAGCGGAAATCAACCACTTCCAAAAGCAACAAAGGTTACGGAAATAGCCTTTGTTAAATAACTACAAAGACTATTTAATCAACATTTAATTGAAACTTTTCCCACAAATTAACGTAAAATAGAAGAAGAAGGGGGGATTTTAGTGAAAAGGACCCGATTGCTGATCTATAGCATATGTTTTATATGGGGAATTTACGGTTTATTATCAACCCAGCAAGTTTTTTCAGCTGGTCAAGGGAAAACCGTAACATTTATTCCTGTTGAGCATGAAGTTGAAAGAGGTCTTGAGGCTTTTTTAGAAAGAAATATTAAAAAAGCTGAAGAGGATGGTACTGACCATATCGTACTCGAGATCTATACTCCAGGCGGACGGGTAGACGCAGCAATACATATAGCAAAACTGATGAGGGAAACAGACATACCAATTACTGCGTACGTTGTGAAAAATGCTTTTTCTGCAGGTGCTTATATAGCTTTAAATGCTGATGACATCGTTATGAAACCTTCTACTACGATTGGTTCAGCCGCTGTTATAGACAGCCAGGGAAATACAGCAGGACAAAAGGCAGAATCAGCATGGAAGGCAGAGATGCTGGCCGCAGCAGAACTTAACGATCGTGATCCATTATATGCAGAGGCAATGGTCGACCCTGATGTTAAAATTCCTGAGCTTGAGTTAAAGAAAGGTGATCTTCTGACATTAACTGCAAGTGAAGCTTTAAAAGTGGGTTATGCTGAAAAGATTGCAGAGGATCGACAGGAACTATTAGCCTATTTAGACCTGGAAGATGCTAAGATTTTAGAATCGGAACCTACTTTTGCCGATAAAATAGCCCGTTTTGTAACAAATCCAGTTATCGTGCCGATACTGCTTTCTTTAGGAAGCTTAGGACTCGTACTTGAATTATATACACCAGGGTTTGGTATAGCAGGATCTATAGGCGCACTGTCATTATTCTTGTTTTTCTATGGTCATATGATAGCTGGTTTAGCAGGCTGGGAAGCAATCATTTTGTTCGTGATAGGATTTATTTTAATCATAATGGAGATATTTTTGCCCGGAGGTATTATGGGCATAATTGGGGTGGTAGCCATGCTAACTGGTTTGATACTTGCAGGTGGTTCTTTATCAGGAATCCTGATCGCGATTGCGATAGCCATTATTGTAACAATTATTGGCTCATACTTTTTCATCCGCTCGTTTGGTTACAATGGTCCGCTAAAACGTTTAGTGCTCTTCGATTCAACAAGTTCTGAAAAAGGGTACCTTTCGCACAGCGAACGTATTGATCTAACCGGAAAGATGGGGATTACTGCTACACCGTTACGACCTGCTGGCAGTGTCAAAATTGATGACGAGTATATTGATGTTGTATCAGAAGGTTCTTTTATTGGAAAAGATGAAAAAGTTAAAATTGTAAAAGTTAGCGGAGGCCGTGTCGTAGTGAGGCTGGCCGAAAATAAAGAATGAATGGAGTGTGTTGTTAATGTTAGAACTTAGCTCAATTGCAAGTATTGTAATCATTGGTCTTATAGTAATTGCTTTGGCAGTATTGTTTACTTTTGTCCCTGTAATGCTTTGGATTTCTGCACTGGCTGCAGGAGTAAGAGTAGGCATCTTTACCTTAGTAGGAATGAGATTAAGAAGGGTTATTCCAAACCGTGTCGTAAATCCATTGATTAAAGCAGTAAAAGCGGGATTAGAATTAAGTACAAATCAGCTTGAGAGCCACTATCTCGCAGGAGGAAACGTTGACCGTGTAGTAAATGCATTGATTGCTGCACACCGAGCTAACATCGAACTTAGCTTTGAAAGAGCGGCAGCAATCGATCTTGCAGGCCGTGATGTACTTGAAGCTGTACAGATGAGTGTTAATCCAAAAGTGATCGAAACTCCTTTTATCGCTGGTGTAGCTTTGGATGGTATTGAAGTGAAAGCTAAAGCAAGAATTACAGTAAGAGCAAATATTGACCGTCTTGTAGGTGGTGCTGGTGAAGAAACAATCATCGCTCGTGTTGGTGAAGGAATAGTCAGTACAATCGGTTCTTCTGAAACACATAAAAAAGTACTTGAGAATCCCGATATGATTTCTCAAACAGTCCTTTCAAAAGGTCTAGATGCAGGAACAGCTTTCGAAATTCTTTCGATTGATATTGCGGATATTGATATCGGAAAGAATATCGGTGCAGAACTGCAAACAGATCAAGCGATGGCAGATAAGAATATTGCACAGGCAAAAGCAGAAGAAAGACGTGCGATGGCAGTAGCGAACGAACAAGAAATGAAAGCAAGAGTCCAGGAGATGAGAGCAAAAGTTGTGGAAGCAGAAGCAGAAGTACCGATGGCATTAGCCGAAGCTCTGCGTTCAGGCAATATGGGCTTTATGGATTACATGAACATGAAGAACATTATGGCAGATACGACCATGAGAGAATCGATCAGTAAGTCTTCTAATCCAGATAAAGAGAACGATGATAAAGGACGGAAAATGTAATCATGAATATCATTGAAGCGATTATTGATATCCTGATTGCAAATATCGCTTTTGTTGTTATTATTGCTGGCGGGTTATACAGCTTCTTTAAAAGAATGAACGATACAAAGAATGCGAATATACCTGCACCTGCAAAGCGGACGAATGAGCAGCCTAAACAACAAGCTTCTCCATTTGGCCTTCCGCGCGAAGCTGTTAGTCAGCCTGAAAGAGAGATTACGATTTCGTCGGAAAAGAGACCCGATAGAAAAGAAGCAATCACTAAACGGTATGAGGATTTAAAGCATAAAAGCAACACGAATCGTTATCAGGATAAAGAAGAAGCTATCCTAGGAACATTCAAAGCAGATCAAAAAGAACTTCAAAAAGCAGTTATATGGTCAGAAATTCTTTCAAAGCCTAAAGCATTGCAAAAACGAATGTAACTGAAAGCAAAACAAAGAAATAAAGTGATAGTTTGCCCCCTTCTCTCATAAAAATAGAGAGAGGGGGTTTTTTTATGGGAAAATTGCGGCAGCAAGTAAGCAAATGGATGATGCAGAACCTTGAATTACCAGCAGACGCAGTAATGGATTTACCCCGGATAACGATGATTGGACAACTACACATTTATATAGAAAATCACAGGGGCGTAAAAGCTTTTTCCAATGAACAGCTCAAGCTTAAATTGAAGCAAGGCACTCTCGTCATTTCGGGCAGGGAATTTGTCATTAAAACCATTCTTCCAGAAGAGATTCTATTAGAAGGAACCATCTCTTCAGTGGATTTTGAAAACGATTAAAAGTTTCTAGGATATGGAGGGACAAAATGAAAAGCAAATGGAACAATAATTTTAAAGGATATGTGAGAATTGAAATTATTGGACAAGAGTCCAGCTCCTTCATCAACACTTGTATCCAGTCAGGGATACAAATTTGGGACATCAAACCCCTCGATGGTGATCGTGTCCATGTGTCAATTTCAGTTCCAGATGTCCAGAGAGCAAAAGCTATTTTAAAACAAAACAAGCTGAAAATTAGAATTAAGGAAAAAAAAGGAACGCCGTTTCTGCTAAAAAAAATGTGGAAAAGAAATGGTTTTATATTGGGTATGGTCTCATTTATTTTCATTCTGTTTTTATTATCTAATATGATTTGGAATATTAATGTCATCGGCGCAAATCCTAAAACTGAATATGAACTTAGAAAAGCTGCATTAGAAATAGGAGTAAAAAAAGGAAAGTTTATTTTTTTATTGCCGAATGTAAGAGAGGTACAAAGGCAGCTTACAGAAAAAATGGGAAATGTCACTTGGATAGGCGTGACACAGCATGGAACATCGTATCGATTTGAAGTCGTAGAAAAAGAGATACCAAAGGAAAAACCAATTACAGGTCCGAGACATCTCGTCGCTACAAAACAAGCAGTTATCCATTCTCTATTCGTTGAAAAAGGACAACCAGTAGTAACTGTAAATGATTATGTGCAGAAAGGATCTTTATTGGTGTCCGGATATATAGGCAAAGAAAAAAAACCGGAACTTGTAAGTGCAAAAGGAGAAATCTTAGGTGAAGTCTGGTATGAAACCAAAGTGGAAATCCCTTTAAATACTTCTTTTCAAACGTACACAGGAAAGTATGAAAATAGACATTACGTTTCTTTGTTTGGATTAGATATTCCGATTTACGGATTTTCCGATGGAGAATTTCAGGATAAAACGGAAACACTAAACGAAAGTCCTCTTTATCTGGCTAAGTGGAAGATGCCCGTTTCTTATATCAAAAAAGAGATCCGGGAAACAGACGGAGTAAAACGGTCTTACACGAAAGCTGAAGCTATAGAGGTTGGGAAAAAGATGGCAAAAAAAGAATTGCTAAAAAAACTGCCAGAAGATGCAAAAATTAAAGGTGAAAAAGTTTGGCAACAAAAGGTCTCGAATGGTAAAGTAAAATTAACGATGCTCTACCAAGTAATTGAAAATATTGCATCTGAACAACCTATACCTATCCAACAAGGAGAATGAGTAGTTTGTCAGAAACGAAAAGACTTAATTCATTACAACTCGAAAATACAACAGAAGCCGCATCACTCTTTGGGCCGAACGATGCCTTTTTAAAGGTCATTGAACACAAGCTCAACGTAGGTATAGTCACCCGCGGAGAAGAAATTTTAGTAACAGGGGAACTAGCGAAAGCTGAAATGGTTGAGGAAACGCTTTCGGTGTTATTGAAATTAGTGCGCAAAGGCATAAAAATATCTGAGAGGGATATTGTTTATGCAGTTCAGCTCGCAGAAAAGAACATGCTGGATGAATTAAGTGAATTATATGAAGAAGATATAGCGGTTACAGCAAAAGGTAAGCCGATACGTGTTAAAACACTTGGGCAAAGACATTACGTTCAATCTATGAGAAAGCGTGACCTTGTGTTTGGCATTGGACCAGCGGGAACGGGTAAAACGTATCTTGCAGTTGTCATGGCTGTAAATGCCTTAAAAGACGGCCGGATTAAAAAAATTGTCCTGACACGTCCTGCAGTGGAAGCTGGTGAAAGCTTAGGCTTCTTGCCAGGAGATTTAAAAGAAAAAGTTGATCCTTACTTGCGCCCGCTTTACGATGCGCTGCATGATCTTCTTGGTGCAGAACATACTGAGAGACTTATCGAACGGGGAACGATTGAAATTGCCCCATTAGCATACATGAGAGGCCGTACCTTGGATGAAAGCTTCGTTATTCTTGATGAAGCGCAAAATACATCTCCTGAACAAATGAAAATGTTCCTGACACGTCTCGGATTTGGGTCGAAAATGGTGATAACCGGTGACCTTACACAGATTGATCTGCCTAGAGGAAAAGAGTCCGGATTAAAAGTTACCGAAAAAAGACTAGAAGGCGTTAATGGAATTGATTTTATATACTTAAAACAATTAGATGTTGTAAGACATCCGCTGGTTCAGCGGATTATTGAAGCATATGAAACATATGATAAATAAGGACTCCTATTTCAGGAGCCCTTTTTTACTTTATATAAGTACCATATTTGTCCAACTTTTGCTAAGATTAGTATAGGATTCACAGTTTAGGGAGTGGTAGCGTTTGTCCAACTTGAGGTACATCCTTTCAAATTATTTTCGTTTAAGTGTAGCAACCGTATCATTTATCGTAATGGGAATCATTTTATTTGCTATATTAGTCAGCAATGTAACTCCGAATGTCGTCGACGTAAACGTCTATGAACGTGCTCCTCGCGATATACAATCTCCTATTACGATCCCACTGGAAGAACAGACTGAAGCAAGAAAAAGGCTTGCAGAAGAAAATGTGAAAAATGAATACACTTTTAATAACGACATCGCATTTGAGCAGGCTGATGCGATGAAAATACTGATTAATACAATCATTTCAATAAATAAAACAGAAGAAAAGAAAAAAGATGATGAACCACTATTAACACGTGAACAAAAGATTGACCAACTAGAAGATTACATAGATACATCAGAGATTTCTGATGAGACATTTGATACATTGTTTCGGGCGAGTGAGACTGAACTTACAAATGTAAGGAATCTTGGACCTGATGTTGTGAACAGTGTTCTTGAAGAACCTATCATGGTTGAAGAGGTTGATGGAAAAAAAGATGAGGCGGTTCGATTAATCCGCGAAAACGGAAATTTGTCTTACTCTCTCAGGAATGCGACAGAGGAAATAACAAGAACTTTTATCATTGCAAACCGGACACTCGATACAGAAAAAACAAGACAAAAACGTAAAGAAGCTAGTGAAAAAGTTGAAGAAGTGTTTATAAGAGAAGGGGAAGTTTTAGTTAAAAGCGGTTCAGTTATCACGCCTGAAATCTATGAAAGATTGAAGATGGTCGGACTGCTTGATCAAGAAATGAAAACATATCCTTACTATGGGTTGTTCTTATTTGTTTTATTAGTCATGGCAGGGCTTTATTATTTTATGAAAGAAGAACGGAAGAAAGAGCATTTTAGAAAATATGTGACCATTTATGCACTGCTGTTTACACTGACACTTGTGGTAATGAAGCTGATTAGTATCAGCACTGAGATTGGATTGAACAGTTTAATGTATTTAGTTCCAGTGGCAGCTGGTGCGATGATGATCAAGATGCTGTTTAATGAAGAACTTGCTGTTGTTTCGTCTGTTATTTTTGCACTGAGTGCTGCACTGATATTTAATGAACAAACAACAGGGAACTTTAATTTCATAATGAGTTTGTACGTTTTGTTTAATGCAATTTCCGGTATCGTTTTTTTAGGTAAAACACAGCAGCGTTCTAAAATTCTTCAAGCAGGATTTTTCGTTTCGTTTATAGCCATCCTAACAGTAGCAAGTGTACTTTTGCTTCAAAACGGGAAATTCACATCTTGGCAGATTGGGTTAGATCTTGGCTGTGCTGCATTATCTGGCTTTATATCAGCAGTTCTCACACTAGGATTGCTGCCGGTGATCGAATCATCTTTTAATATTTTATCTGTTACAAAACTGATCGAGCTTTCAAATCCGAATCACCCGATTTTGCGAAAAGTCCTTATGGAAGCTCCCGGTACTTACCATCATAGCATTATGGTAGCAAACTTATCTGAAGCTGCATGTGAATCGATCGGTGCTAATGGGCTCCTGGCAAGGGTGGGTTCTTACTATCATGATGTTGGAAAGACAAAACGGCCTCACTTTTTCATTGAAAATCAGATGAATATGGAGAATCCGCATGATAAGATTGCACCTCAGTTAAGCAAAACGATCATTACGGCTCATCCTTATGATGGAGCGGACATGCTTCGTGCAGACAAAATACCTAAGGAAATCATCGATATTGCGGAGCAGCATCACGGGACGACACTGCTGAAATTTTTCTATCATAAGGCTACTCAGTTAACGGAAAAAGAAGTTGCTGAATCAGATTTCCGTTACCCTGGACCAAAAGCACAAACAAAAGAAGTAGCAATCATAGGTATTTCAGATGCAGTAGAAGCTGCAGTTAGATCTTTATCAAAGCCCACACCAATAAAAATAGACCAGATCATACGAAAAATAATTAATGACAGACTTGAAGATGGCCAGTTTGATGAATGCGATCTTACACTAAAAGAGTTGGATACCGTAGCAAAAACTTTAACAGAAACACTTCAAGGAATATTTCATTCCAGAATCGAGTATCCAGAAGAAACGAAAAAGGTGGAAAAACAATGACATTACATGTTGAGTATTTAAATGAAATCGACGAAAACAGTGAAGAGTTCCAAGAGTTATTAGCCAATGTGCTGCAGAAGGCCGCAGAGATGGAAAAAACGGGATCTGCAGAAGTATCTGTGACAATCGTTACGAAAGAAAGAATTCAAGAAATTAATAGTGAATACAGACAAAAAGATGCCGTGACAGATGTAATTTCTTTTGCCATGGAAGAAATGGGCGAAGATGAAACAGAGATTATCGGCGGTGAAGAAACCAGGTTCCTAGGGGACATAATCATCTGTTTAGACGTTGCAAAAGAACAAGCAGAAGAATATGGACACTCTATTGAGCGGGAAATGGGATTCCTTGCTGTTCACGGATTCCTTCATCTTTTAGGTTATGATCATTTGAATGAAAAAGATGAAAAAGCAATGTTTGGCAGACAAGAAGAAATTTTGGAGCAGTACGGATTGAAAAGATGATCGCATGGAAAAAGTTATTCAATAGCTTTATATTTGCTTTTACAGGGATAATAAAGACATTTAAGAGCGAGCAAAATTTCAAAATACACATCATGATAAGTGTAATCGTTATCTTAACAGCGGTTACACTTGATTTTTCGTCGTTGCGAATGGCAGTTTTGCTGATTGTTATCGGAATTGTGCTTGCATTAGAACTTATGAATACTGCTGTTGAAAAAACAGTTGATTTAATGACTTTGGAACGTCATCCGTTGGCAAAAGAAGCAAAAGATGCTGCTGCAGGTGCAGTTTTGGTTTTTTCGATATTTGCTGTTATAATCGGTATACTGCTCTTTATAGAACCTCTATTAAGAAGCATAGAAAGTTAAGAAGGTGAATGTATTATGAACAAAGATCAATTAATGGAACAAGCAAAGAAAGCAAGAGAAAGAGCATATGTACCTTATTCAAAATTTCAAGTAGGTGCGGCTTTGCTTTCTTCTGGAGGAAAAGTTTATCATGGTGCAAATATTGAGAATGCAGCTTACAGCTTAACTTGCTGTGCTGAAAGAACCGCTTTATTTAAAGCGTATACAGAAGGCGATACTAAATTCAGTGCAATAGCTGTAGTTGCCGATACAAAACGCCCTGTACCTCCTTGTGGTGCATGCCGTCAGGTTATTTCAGAATTATGTCCTCCTGACATGCCGGTTTACTTAACAAACCTTAATGGAGACGTTCAGGAAATTGCGGTTAAGGACCTGTTGCCAGGTGCTTTTTCACCGGAGGATTTAAATGACTAAAGCTGGGTATAAGTCAGGATTTGTAACCATAATTGGCCGTCCAAATGTAGGCAAATCCACTTTGTTAAATCAGGTTATCGGACAAAAAATCGCTATTATGAGTGATAAGCCGCAGACCACAAGAAATAAAATTCAGGCTGTTTATACAACAGAAGAATCACAAGTAATTTTTATTGATACTCCAGGTATCCATAAGCCTAAGCATAAGCTTGGGGATTTTATGACAAGAACGGCACAGCAGACATTGAACGAGGTAGATCTTATTCTGTTCGTAATCAATGCCGAAGAAGGCTACGGCCGGGGTGATCAATTTATCATAGACCGGCTGCAGCATGTGAAGAACCCTGTTTTCTTAGTAGTAAATAAAATTGATAAAGTCCATCCAGATGATTTGCTGCCGCTGATTGATTTGTATCGCAATAAGGTGGATGTTGCAGAAGTTGTTCCAATTTCCGCATTAAAGGGAAACAATGTAGATACATTATTGAATCAGATTGTTTCTTATATGGAAGAAGGACCTCAGTTCTATCCGGAAGATCAAGTAACGGACCATCCCGAACGATTTATAACAGCAGAATTAATCCGTGAGAAAGTTCTTCATCTAACACGGGAGGAAATACCTCATTCTGTTGCTGTGGTAATTGAAGAAATGAAAGTGCGGGAAGAGAAAAACGTTGTCTTCGTCAATGCTACCATTATTGTTGAACGATCATCACAAAAAGGCATTATCATAGGGAAACAAGGGAAAATGCTAAAAGAGATCGGAAAAAGAGCGAGAGCTGATATCGAAACTCTTTTAGGATCAAAAGTATTTTTGGAACTCTATGTAAAAGTTCAAACTGACTGGAGAAACCGTCAGAAACAGCTTGCTGAATTTGGCTTCAATGAGGACGATTATTAATAGTAAAAAACTGTTAATATTTCTTTCACATGAAAACATTGTTTAAGGTGAACCTAGTTATATCAGGAGAAAAACAAATAGAAAGGTGTGTCCAAACCATGAAAGAATTTACTTGGAAAGTATTCTGTGAAACGGGCAATATTGATACCTATTTGTTATACAAAGAGCTTGACCATGAAATAACAGCATTATCAGCAGTTATTCCTTATGAAGAGTCTCTAGAGGAACCTCCATTTCATTAATTAACTAAGGTGCCTTCTTGACGAGAGGGTGGTGATATACCTTGCTTTATAAAGTGGAAGGAATAGTCATTAAAACCGTTCCGTATGGAGAATCGAATACGATTATTACTCTGTACACGAAGGAACTTGGAAAAATTGGCGTGATGGCAAGAGGAGCGAAAAAGCCTAAAAGCCGCTTCACTTCCATTACGCAGCTTTTTACATATGGAATATTTGTGTTTCAAAGAGGAAGAGGACTGGGGACTTTGCAGCAAGGAGAGGCATTGTCTTCCTTCAGGCATATACGCGAAGACTTGGTTAAGACTGCCTATGCCGCTTATCTGGCGGAGCTTCTTGATCGTTTTACATCTGAGGAAGAAATGAAACCCGACTTGTATGGCTGGCTGAAGCAGGCTTTAGAATATATAAACCATGGAACTGATCCAGAGGTTATTACCTTTTTATTCGAAATGAAAATGATGAAAACAGCTGGCATAGTTCCAGAGCTAAGCAGATGTGTATCATGTCATGCAGCTGAAGGGAATTTTTCTTTTTCTATCCGAGAAGGTGGTTTTCTCTGTGAGAGATGTGCCTATAAAGATCCTTATAGATTGAATATCTCTAAAGGAGCTGCAAGGCTGTTAAATATGTTTTATCATCTCGATCTTGCCAGACTTGGAAACGTATCATTAAAAAAAGAAACAAAAAGAGAATTGAGAATGCTGTTTGATGCTTACATGGAAGAGTATTCGGGGGTATTTATAAAATCAAAGAAGTTTTTAAAGCAACTTGATGATATAACGTGAATTCAACTGTGAAGACTATCTTTACAGTTTTTTTGTTCGCATTTTCCACTTAATGAGTTATAATAATGAAAAATAAGTATAACACATTGGATGCAGCAAAAGGTGGTGTACAAAATCGAACTAAACAAAAGGCAGCAGAAGATTATTGAGATCGTCAAGGATCACGGACCTATAACGGGAGAACAAATTGCTGACCAGCTTGATTTAACCCGGGCGACACTTCGACCAGATCTTGCAATTTTAACGATGGCAGGTTATTTGGATGCCAGACCGAGAGTGGGCTATTTTTATACGGGCAAAACAGGTTCACAGTTACTGACAGAAAAAGTGAAGAAAATTAAAGTAGCTGAATTTACTTCTATGCCAGTAGTCGTACAGGACTCTGCAACAGTATACGAAGCAATCTGTACCATGTTCTTAGAAGATGTAGGAACACTGTTCATTATTAATAAAAACGGACATCTTGCAGGAGTTGCTTCACGAAAAGATTTATTGAGGGCAAGTATGGGAAAACAAGAGATAAATAGTATTCCTATAAATATTATCATGACAAGAATGCCTAATATCACGTATTGTTATAAAGAAGACTTCCTGCTGGATATTGCCCACATTCTAATTGAAAAGCAAATTGACGGGCTTCCGGTAGTTAAACGTTCTCAGAATGAAAGCGGACTAGAGGTAGTTGGAAGAATTACAAAGACCAATATTACTAAGGCTTTTGTGGAGCTTGCTCACGACGAAATACTTTAAAAAATGGGGAGGTCATTATGACAGGACGTCCAATCGTATATGTCGTTTCAGACTCAGTTGGAGAAACGGCAGAACTGGTTGTAAAAGCGGCTGCGAGCCAATTTAATTCAAATGGAATAGAGATAAAGAGGGTTCCCTACGTAGAAGACAAAGAAACAATCGATGAAGTTATTTCATTAGCAAAGGATCACAATGGAATTATTGCATATACTTTGGTTGTTCCCGAAATCAGTGAATATGTAGCTAAGCAGGCTGCAGCTAACGGAATACCAACAGTGGATATTATGGGACCTATAATGAATCAGCTTCAATCCAGGCTTAACCAGGTACCGAGATATGAACCTGGAGTTGTACATAAACTGGATGATGAATACTTCAGAAAAGTTGAAGCTATAGAATTTGCAGTCAAGTATGATGACGGGAGAGATCCGCGGGGAATATTAAAAGCGGATGTTGTACTAATTGGTGTTTCAAGAACATCAAAAACACCGCTCTCTCAATACCTTGCACATAAGCGCTTGAAAGTAGCTAACGTACCTATCGTTCCCGAAGTGGAACCGCCTGAAGAATTATTTAAAGTTTCACCAAATAAGTGTTTTGGGCTGAAGATCACTCCGGAAAAGTTAAATGATATTCGCAGAGAACGCTTAAAAGCATTAGGACTGAATTCAGAAGCAAACTATGCAAACATGGAAAGAATAAAACAAGAACTCGTTTATTTTAATGAAATTGTAGACCGCATAGGATGCAGAGTAGTAGAGGTTTCAAATAAGGCTGTTGAGGAATCAGCTAACGTTATTTACAATCTTTTCCAAGGTAAATCTTATAAATAAAAGCGCAAATTTCTGCGCTTTTTTAATTTCAATCTTTTTACTGGTAAAATCATTCCGTTTTTATTATAATATTACATTGTGATTAAAAATAAAAAGTTTGACTAAAATAGTGATACGTTCAGAATGCAATTTTTATGTAAATGCCAGCAAATGAAGGAGAATCACTGTAAAAGTAGAACATAAAAATATGGAAAAATTCAAAGCGGATATATACGTGGATGCAGATGCTTGTCCTGTAGTGATAAAAGAAGAGATTAATAAATATTCAAAAATGTATCGATTCGAACCAATCTTTGTGACTTCATTTGCGCATGCAAGCAACACAGACCAACCTGGACGCTGGATTCTTGTAGATGCCAGACCAGAGGAAGTTGACATGTACATACATAATCATTCTAAGAGTAATGACATTGTGGTAACCCAGGATCACGCTCTTGCGAGTCTGCTCATTCCAAAAGGGGTTTATGTTATCACCCCTAGAGGGAAACATTTTCAAGAGAATGAAATGGAAAGAGTGCTTCATGAACGCTATCTGTCTGCAAAAGCAAGGCGTTCAGGAAAACATTCTAAAGGACCTGCTAAATTCACAAAGGAGGATGCAGAAAGATTCGGTTCAGTTTTTTGTGAAATCCTGTCGAATGTTGAAGGAAAATAGACTTGCGGCACGAATATATATCAAGTGTCAATAGAAACAGAGATTTTGTGGTGGTAATATGGAACGCATACCAGAAGAATTAATAGAAAAAGTCAGGTCATCAAATGATATTGTAGATGTAATAAGTGATTATGTTCCCTTAAAAAAGCAAGGACGAAATTATTTTGGTTTATGCCCATTTCATGGCGAGAAATCACCTTCATTTTCTGTATCGCCGGAAAAACAGATCTACCACTGTTTCGGATGCGGAGCAGGTGGAAATGTATTTTCATTTTTAATGAATATCGAAGGATATTCATTCATTGAAGCCGTAACTCAGCTTGGGAAAAAGAGTTCGATCGAACTGCCTCAAATGCAACAGCAAAATTACTCCTTAAAAAGTACTGACGAAAAAAGAAAAATGGCTGATATTCATGAGTTGCTGGCTAAGCTGTACCATCATTGCCTTCTCCATACAAAGCAGGGTAGACCAGCGTTGGACTATCTGGAAAACAGAGGGTTTACAAGAGAGTCCATCGAACGCTTTCAAATAGGCTTTGCTCCTGATTCATGGGAAACAGCTTCACAATTTATTCAAAAGCGGGAATTGGATATTAACCTTGCCGAAAAAGCGGGTTTGATCGGAAAGCGGCAATCAGATGGAAAACCTTATGACCGTTTTCGAAACAGGATCATGTTCCCGATATGGGATCGTACTGGAACTGTTGTTGCCTTTGGAGGAAGAGTTTTAGATGGGAACGATGAACCGAAGTACTTAAACAGCCCAGAATCAAAAATCTTTCAAAAAGGTAAAACCCTCTACGGTTTGAATCTCTCCAGAGCAGATATCAGACAAAAACAGCATGCTGTTGTTTTTGAAGGCTATGTAGATACCATTGCCGCTTTCAGAGCTGGTGTTACAAATGGCGTTGCAACGCTAGGTACTTCATTAACAGAGGATCATGCTGCAATATTGAGAAGAAATGTTCAATCTGTCACAATCTGTTACGATTCAGATAGAGCAGGTGTTGAAGCCGCTTTTCGTGCATCAGAAATACTGACGAAACAAGGGTGTACAGTTAAAATTTCGCAGATGCCAGACGGAATGGACCCCGATGACTATATCTCCAAATTTGGAGGCGAATCATTCCAAAAGGATATAATAGGGGCTAGTCTTACAGTAATGGCATTTAAAATACAATACTATAGACGCGGTAAAAACCTTCGTGATGAAGGAGAACGGATGATCTATATCGAAGAGATTATCAACGAAATAGCCCGTCTTCCAAAAGCGGTTGAAAGAGATCATTATCTCCGTCAGATCGCTTCAGAGTTTAATTTGTCATTAGACGCATTAAAACAGCAGCAAATACAGACTTTCAAGCAGCAGCAAAAGTCAAAGGATAACGGCCCAAAAAAGCGGGATAATAATTTTAGAATACAAACACTTTTGCAGAAGTCTTTATTGCCCAAAAATTTAAATGCTGAAAGAATTGTTCTAGCTCACATGCTTAAAAGCGAAGAGACAGCTTTTTTAATTCAGGAAAAGCTTGAAACTGGCTTTAATGTAGAAGAACATAATGCAATCGCTGCGTACCTGTATGCCTTTTATGAAGAAGGAAATAAACCCAATGTAGGGTTGTTCATGCAGCGAATTGACGATGACAAATTAAGAAAACTAGCATCAGAATTAGCAATGCTCACGATCAGTGAAGAAATGAACGAAGTCGAGCTTGCAGATTATATTCGAATTATTTCTAGCTATCCATTATTGCGGGAAATACAAGAAAAAGAGAAACAGCAGGAAGACGCAATAAGAAGGAATGAAATAAAACTGGCAGCCCAAATTGCCCAAGAAATTATGAGAATGAAAAGATCTCTAAAATAATCGGGAATCAGGATGGTTGAAGTTTTGGAAGGAGGGGATCGAATGGCTGAGAAACCAAACCGTCAAGGGACGGAAGGCGAATTAACCATCGATCAAGTTAAAGAACAATTAGTAGAAGCCGGTAAGAAGCGAGGTCGGCTGACATATACAGAAATCACAGGCAAACTTGCTCCATTTGAACAAGATTCAGATCAAATGGATGAATTCTATCATTATCTTGAAGAACAAGGTGTTGAGGTAGCAGAAGCATCAGAAGATTCAGATGATGAAGATGATCCAAAGTTCGAAATGGAAAAAGATGAGGAAGAATTTGATTTAAATGATCTAAGTGTTCCTCCAGGTGTCAAAATCAATGACCCAGTACGTATGTATCTAAAAGAAATCGGCCGGGTTGACCTGCTTTCTGCAGATGAAGAGATTGAACTCGCGAAAAGAATTGAAAATGGCGATGAAGAAGCAAAACGCCGTTTGGCAGAAGCAAATTTGCGACTTGTTGTAAGTATCGCAAAACGTTATGTCGGACGCGGAATGCTGTTCCTGGACCTGATCCAAGAAGGAAACATGGGATTAATCAAAGCCGTTGAAAAATTCGATTATGATAAAGGATTTAAATTCAGTACGTATGCAACATGGTGGATAAGACAGGCTATCACACGTGCAATAGCTGACCAAGCTCGTACTATTCGTATTCCGGTTCATATGGTTGAGACAATCAACAAATTGATTCGTGTTCAGCGCCAGCTTCTCCAAGACTTAGGCCGGGAACCTTCTCCTGAAGAAATTGGGGCAGAAATGGAGCTTACGCCAGAAAAAGTCCGTGAAATCTTAAAGATCGCACAAGAGCCAGTTTCATTAGAAACACCAATTGGTGAAGAAGATGACTCCCACTTAGGTGATTTTATTGAAGATCAGGATGCACTTGCCCCATCAGAAGCAGCGGCGTATGAGTTACTGAAAGAACAGCTAGAGGATGTTCTAGACACTCTTACAGACCGTGAAGAAAACGTTCTAAGACTACGTTTTGGCTTAGATGATGGACGCACACGCACTCTGGAAGAAGTAGGTAAAGTGTTCGGAGTTACGCGTGAGCGTATCCGTCAGATCGAAGCAAAAGCACTTCGTAAGCTGCGTCATCCAAGCAGAAGCAAACGTTTAAAAGATTTTCTAGAATAGAAAGCTTGCCATTTTTGGCAGGCTTTTTTATTTGATTTTATTTTACTGATTATTCCACCTCAATGCAAACATCCCAAAATCTCAATTATTGCTTTAGTTTGCTCGCTATTACTAACATTTCCTTATGTATTCTGCTCATTATTAAATTTAAAATCGTTTAAATCTTGTAAAAATTCAGCCTTTATATCTATAATAAATATGAAAGCGTATACAATAGAGGGTAAATTAATCTTAAAAGGGTGGGATACAACCATGAATTTTACTTTAACAGAAGAGCAATTGATGATTCAGAAAATGATGAGGGAATTTGCTGACGAAGTGGTAGCACCGGGTGCAGAAGCAAGGGACAAAAATAAAGAGTTCCCAGTAGAGATTTTTCAAAAACTTTCTAAGCTTGGTATGATGGGACTTCCTTTTCCGGAGGAGTATGGGGGAGGCGGAGCTGATACAATTAGTTTTGCGATCGCCGTTGAAGAATTAAGCCGTGCTTGCGGTTCTACTGGTATTACATATTCTGCACATGTTTCTTTAGGGGGAGCACCATTAAATTTATTTGGTACACATGAACAAAAGGAAAAATATTTAACCCCAATTTGTACTGGTGAATCGTTCGGCGCATTCGGACTGACAGAGCCAAACGCAGGATCTGATGCAGGAGGTACTGAAACTACAGCTGTCTTGGAAAATGGGGACTGGGTAATTAACGGAAGCAAGTGCTATATAACGAATGCAAGTTATGCAAAACATTTGGCTTTAACAGCAATCACTAATAGAAATGGCAGTGATAAAGAAATCTCTGCGATTATCGTTCCTACGGATGCAAAAGGCTTTAAAGTAATAGACAACTACGAAAAAATGGGACTTCATTCTTCAAACACAACCGAACTTTTTATGGAAGATGTAAGAGTTCCTGAAGGAAATATGTTAGGGAAGCGCGGAGATGGGTTTAAACAGTTCCTGGTAACTCTTGATGGGGGAAGAATAGGGATTGGTGCTATGGCGGTAGGAATCGCTCAAGCTGCCTATGAGAAGGCGCTGGCATATGCAAAGGAACGCAAGCAGTTTGGAAGATCGATCTCAAAGTTTCAGGCGATTCAATTCAAGCTTGCAGATATGGCTATGAAAATTGAACTGGCAAGAATGATGGTGTATAAAGCTGCATGGCTGAAAGACCAAGGAAAGAAGTTTTCAAAAGAAGCGTCTATGGCAAAATTATATGCTTCTGAAGCCTGTATGCAAATTTGTTCCGAATCCGTACAAATTCATGGCGGAAATGGATATATGAGAGATTATCATGTTGAACGGTACTTCAGAGATGCTAAGCTTCTTGAGATCGGAGAAGGAACATCTGAGGTTCAGCGTATCGTAATCGCTAGAGAGATTGGCTGCTGATTTTCATAATAATATATGATGGGGTGAATTATGGCTGAATTAATGAAAGTAACTGTTGGAGAGTGTTTAAAGAAACAGGCGCAGAAGAACAAGGCCCAAGAAGCCATTGTTTACAGTAAACTTGGAATTCGCTATACCTATCAGGAATTTTATGAACTTACATCTAAAGTTGCAAAAGGCTTAATGGCTATGGGAATCAAAAAAGGCGATCATATTGCTGTGTGGGCTACAAATGTTCCTGAATGGCTGCTTCTGCAATTTGGTTCTGCAAGGGCTGGAGCTGTTTTGGTAACGGTGAACACAAATTATCAAAGTGCAGAACTGGACTATCTGCTTAAACAATCTGACACAAAAGCTTTATTTTTCATAGAAGAATTTCGATCAACTTCTTACAGAAAAATGGTTGACTCTGTTAAGGAAAGAATGAAAGAGTTTCCGGAATTGAAACATTTTGTCCAAATCGATAATATTCATTCTTCAACTTACGATACGTTTCAGGAAATGTTAGCAGCAGGTGACGTTATCTCTGATGAAGAGCTTCAGGAAAGAGAGGACTCTCTTCACTTTAATGATGTTATAAATATGCAATATACCTCTGGAACAACAGGGTTTCCTAAAGGTGTGATGCTTACGCATTATAACATTGTGAACAACGCGCGCCAGATTGCAGAGAGCATGAATTTAACAAATGCTGACAGATTATGTATACCTGTTCCGTTCTTCCATTGTTTTGGATGTGTTCTTGGAACGATGGCAGCTGTTTCCGTTGGTGCGACGATGGTTCCAATCGTCCAATTTGATCCTAAAGAAGTTTTAGAGACTGTAGAAATAGAAAAATGTACAGGTTTGCACGGTGTTCCTACGATGTTCATAGCAGAGCTTAATCTCCCTGACTTCGACACTTTTAATCTTAGTACACTTAGAACTGGAATAATGGCAGGATCGCCTTGTCCGATTGAAGTGATGAAGAAAGTGATCGATAAAATGGGTATGAGTGAGATAACAATTGCTTATGGTCAAACTGAATCTTCTCCTGTTATCACACAAACAAGAACTGATGATCCAATCGAACGAAGAGTAGAAACTGTAGGTAAGAAGCATACACAGGTAGAAGCAAAAATCGTTAATCCGGTAACTAACGATGAAGTAAAAGCAGGTGAACAAGGAGAGCTTTGCACAAGAGGCTATCACGTTATGAAAGGGTATTACAAAATGCCTGAAGCGACGAAAGAAGCTATAGACAGTGATGGATGGCTGCATACGGGGGATTTAGCCACTGTAGATGAAGATGGCTATTACAGAATAACCGGGCGCTTAAAAGACATGATTATCCGTGGTGGAGAAAATGTCTATCCAAGGGAAGTTGAAGAGTTTCTTTATTCTCACCCTGCAATCTTAGATGTGCAAGTAATTGGAGTGCCCGATAAAAAGTTTGGTGAAAAAGTAGCTGCTTGTATACAGTTAAAAGAAGGGCAATCACTATCATCTGATGAACTGAAAAATTATTGCAAAGGCCAAATAGCTAATTTTAAGATACCTGAATACTTTTTATTTGTTAATGAGTATCCGATGACAGCTTCAGGGAAAATACAAAAATACAAACTTAGAGAACAAGCATTAGAGGCTCTATCTGTAACCCATGAATAGCCACCAGTAGTGTGGCTATTTTTTACTTTATTATCTTTATAAATTCTGTAATATCTTGTGACAAAACTGGGAAAAATATAGTTTGCCCTTCCCAAGTAAACGCTTTTAAAGTACAATAGGTTATGGATTGTTAACCAATACATAGTAAGTTTTGAAGACAAACAACAAATGTGCTGTACAGAAGAAGGAGGAATTTGAATGAAACGTAATCCACTCATTCCTTTTGCCATTATAGGAGTTATTGGAATTGTTCTTATGCTAACAATGGGCGGATATGGTATCAACAAGATCCATCAAGCAAGCCAGGATAAAGAAAAGGCTGCTATGGATCCTGAAGCTATTTTCAAACAGAACTGTGCTTCATGCCACGGGCAAAATCTTGAAGGCGCATCGGGTCCGGCACTTGATAAAATTGGCGGAAAATACTCAGAAGAAGAGATTGCCGATATCGTAAAAAATGGTAAGCCTGGTGGAATGCCTGCTGGTGTTGTTAAGGGTGAAGAAGCTAAAATAGTAGTGAAATGGCTCGCAGAAAAAAAATAAAATAAAAAAGAGCTTCTTGTTTTTTGGACAAGAAGCTTTTTTTCATTCAGCTTTGCAATAAATACTGAGGAAGACAAATACTATACTATCGAAAATTAAAGCGGTGATAAAATATGAATTCTGAAAAACTATCTCAAAGGCTTGAGAAAGTCTCAAATTATGTATTGCAGGGGTCAGTACTTGCTGATATCGGATCAGATCACGCCTACCTGCCTTGTTATTTAGGTCTGAACAAAAAAATCAAAAAAGGAATTGCGGGCGAGATTACAGAAGGTCCATATTTATCAGCAAAAGAGCAAGTAGTACTAGATGGATTATCCGATATTATTGAAGTAAGAAAAGGGGATGGACTTTCCGTTCTTAAAGAAAATGAAGCAGAAGTTGTAACAATTTGCGGCATGGGCGGATCTCTTATTACTTCAATCCTCGAGAAAGGCAAGGGTAAACTAGGGAATACAAAACGATTAGTTCTGCAGCCAAACGTAGGAGCTAAAACAGTAAGAAAGTGGCTTTTAAAAGAAAATTGGATACTTTCTGCTGAAGAAATAATAAAAGAAGATGGTAAAATTTATGAAATTCTCGTTGCAGATCGGTCTGGTGAATACCCTTATTCAAATAATAATATCGAAGCGGAACTGCTATTTGGCCCATTCTTATTAAAAGTTCAAAATGAAGCGTTTAAGGAAAAATGGGCTGGGGAAGTCAAGCAATGGAAGGCAATTTTGTCTCAAATGGAAAAAAGCCAAGGGACAGCTGCTGAAACAAAAAGAAAAGAACTTTTAGACAATATTAATCTTGCAGAGGAGTGGATCGATTGAGCAAAGCAGCAAACGGACAGTTTGTTATTTCACTTTTAGAAAGCTTCGCACCTAAAAAGCTGGCAGTCGAAGGTGACCCAATCGGATTGCAAATTGGGTCATTAAACCGTCCGGTCAAAAAAGTAATGATAGCCCTGGATGTTCTTGAGAATGTTGTAGATGAAGCAATTGAAAATGAAGTAGATCTGATTATAGCTCATCACCCCCTGCTGTATCGGGCATTAAAGAAAATTGATACCAGTACTTCAAAAGGAAGAGTTATTGAAAAGCTGATCAAGAACGATATTACAGTTTATGCTGCTCATACGAACCTCGATGTAACGGCTTCAGGAGTCAACGAATGGCTCTCAGAGCGATTAGAACTTAGTCAAACTGAGGTGTTAGCACCTACATATGAGGAACAGCTTGTTAAGCTTTCCGTTTTTGTCCCATCTTCGCATGAAGAAGCTGTGAGACAAGCTCTGGGCGATGCGGGTGCCGGCCATATCGGAAACTATAGTCATTGTAGCTTTTCATCAAGCGGATGGGGGACATTTACACCGCTAGAAGGGACGAATCCATACGTTGGAGAGCAAGGAAAACTAGAGCGAACAGAAGAAGTGAAAATCGAATCTGTTTTTCCGGTTTCTATCCAGAATGCAGTTTTATCAGCAATGAAAAAAGCTCACCCATACGAAGAAGTAGCTTTTGATCTTTATCCTCTGCTTAACAAAGGAAACGAACTTGGAATTGGAAAGATCGGAAAGCTGAATAAAGAGATGAGTATTGAAGAATTTGTTCAGCATGTTAAACATGTTTTTGGAATCTCGTGCGTTCGGGTGATTAAAGGGCACAATCACCTTATAAAAAAAGTCGCGGTTGTTGGCGGAGATGGCAATAAATACATTTATCCTGCTGTCAGAAAAGGAGCAGATGTTTTAGTGACTGGGGATATATACTACCATAACGCTCATGATGCTCAAGCAGAGGGTCTGACCATAATTGATGCAGGTCATCATATTGAAGAAATAATGAAAAGGAAACTCAAAAACATGCTTGAAAAGGAACTTTCAGAGAGAAAGTACGATACAGCCGTTATAGAATCCACTATTCAAACAGAGCCTTTTACGTTTATGTAAGACCCTTTATGGACTAGTTAATCGGAGCATAAGGCGCGAGACTACGGCTTGTGAACAGCAGGACAGAAACCTTTTCGCGGATCTGGTAGTGAGTCCCTTGAGTTCCTCCCTCGTTTCTAGTCACTTTGAGCGAACGTGTAATAATTAAAAGAACACGTACCGTATATTACATCTACAAGGACCGGAGAACGGGGATAGAACGACGCTTCCGTTTTTCCAACTGGAGCGGAAATCAGCCACTTCTCATAGCTGCAATTTCCGAAAAGAAGCCATGTAAAAAAAGCAAAGCTGGACGAAACCAGCTTTGCTTCAGCTTGTAGACAAAGTCAGATGTCTACAAGCTTTTTTTATTGTAGAATTAAATTAGATAATGTTTGAGGGGAGAAATTTACATGTTATCTAAGCATTCTACTGAAGGACGTCACCAAGTTACTCTAGCAGCTCTTGACGAGCTTGTACCTCAGGATCATTTGGTACGAAAAATTGATCAAGTCATGGATTTTGACTTTATTTATGATGCCGTAAAACATACATATTCTTTGGATAATGGCAGACCGAGCGTGGACCCTGTTGTTTTAGTCAAAATGGTGCTCCTTCAATATTTATTTGGTATTCGATCAATGCGCCAAACGATAAAAGAGATTGAAACGAATGTCGCTTATCGTTGGTTTTTAGGCTATGACTTCAGCGAGAAGATACCTCATTTTTCAACGTTCGGGAAGAATTACGCACGTCGTTTCCATGATAGTGATCTTTTCGAACAGATCTTCTATCGGATTCTACGTGAAGCTACGAATTATGGTCTGGTTGATCCCACTATTGCTTTTATCGATTCCACGCATGTGAAAGCCAATGCCAATAAGAAGAAGTTTGATAAGAAGATAGTACGTGTGGAAACGCGCAGCTATCAAAACAAACTTGAAGAAGAAATCAATATCGACCGTGAGGCACACGGAAAAAAGCACTAACCCCTCAAACAAAAGAAGATACGAAAGAAGTTAAAGTGAGCACTACGGATCCGGAGAGTGGCTACTATGTAAAGGACGAACGGGAAAAGCTGTTTGCGTACTCTTTTCACACCGCCAGTGATTCAAGAGGTTTTATTCTTGGAAGTCTCGTCACCGGAGCCAATGTTCATGACAGTAGAATGCTCGAGCCACTTGTAAATCAGTTGTTAGAAAACGTAGGAAAACCGAACGCCTTAGCTGTAGATGCAGGATATAAAACACCGCCGATTGCCAAGTTTTTGATGGACCAGGAAATTCGCCCAGTAATGCCTTACACACGACCGAAAACCAAAGATGGATACATGAAGAAGTACGAATATGTTTACGATGAACATTACGATCAATACATATGTCCGCAAGGCGAAACGTTACCCTATAGAACGACGACCCGCGAGGGCTATCGTCAATACGCTTCCAATCCTTTGAAGTGCAAACAGTGTCCTTTGCTTTCTCAATGTACGCAGAGTAAACAGCACATCAAGATGATCCACCGGCACATCTGGGAGGAGTACTTGGAGGAAGCCGATCACCTTCGTCATACGGAGGAGAATAAAAAAATATATGCACAGCGAAAAGAAACGATTGAACGTGTCTTCGCTGATGCAAAAGAAAAGCATGGTATGCGTTGGACGAAGCTGAGAGGGCTTAAAAAAGTTTCCGCGCACGCGATGCTTACTTTCGCTGCCATGAATCTTAAAAAACTGGCAAACTGGACATGGCGAGGTCCATGTCCAGTGTAAGTTAAGCTAGAATTCCTTTGGAAAACCTAGAAAAAATGAACAAACCCCATCTCAAATCAATTTGAGATGGGGTTTGTCTACGTTCTGAAGCAAAGCTGGACGAAACCAGCTTTGCTTTTTTGTTATTTTTTCTCTTTTACTTTTGGAAGGATACGGTTTAACTGAACCTTGCGTTCTTTTTTCCAAGTTTCTTGATTCTTGTCATCATAATTTTTAAGAAAATCGATAACTTCTTTAGTAATCGGTGTTGGCGTAGACGCACCAGACGTAACCCCAACTTTTTTAACTCCCTCTAACCACTCTAAATCGATCTCAGATACATCAGAAATTCGATAAGCTTTTGTCCCAGCAATCTCTTCTGAGACCTGGGCGAGACGATTAGAGTTGTTGCTTCGAGGGTCACCCACTACAAGTACTAAGTCACAGTCACCAGCTTGATTTGCAACTGCCTCTTGACGGACTTGTGTGGCTAAGCAGATTTCTTTATGGACTTCAGCATTTGGATAACGAATTAACAGCTGTTTGATAAGTTCTGCAACATCCCATTGGCTCATTGTTGTTTGATTAGTAATAAGAATCTTTTCACTTTGTACATTTAATGATTCCAAGTCTTCTTGATTTTCAACAAGATGAACGATATGAGGTGCAATTCCTATTGCCCCTTCAGGCTCTGGATGACCTTTTTTCCCAATATAAATTATTTCATAGCCTTCTTTTTCTTTTTCTCTGATCAAGTCATGTGTTTTTGTAACATCCGGACATGTTGCATCTATTTCATAGAGTCCTTTTTCGTGAGCGATGCGTCTGACTTCTGGAGAGACGCCGTGCGCTGTATAAATTACCGTTCCTGATTCAATGTTTCGAATGATATCTAATCGATTGTTTCCATCAAGTGTAATGATTCCTTCGTCTTCAAAGGCATCTGTTACGTGTTTGTTATGGACAATCATTCCAAGAATATAAATAGGTCTTGGCAGGGTTGGATCGTTTGCTGCCTGACGAGCCATTACCATAGCATCTACGACTCCATAACAATATCCACGGGGAGATATTTTAATAATTTCCATATTGGACCTCTCCTTTATTCATATAAAAGACAGCACAGATGTCTATGCTGTCTTGGGAGATTTACTTCTGTATTCCTTTATTATAAAGGAGAGAACAAAAGAACTCAAACACTATACTTATACGTATAGCTTTGGTCCTGAGAGGTGATAACCTTTGGGCATATTTGTTTTTGGCGCGGCAGGTACCAGCTTGGTATTAGCTGGTGCCTTTTTTATTTTTTGAGCTTGCGGCTGCTTATTTGTTTTTGAGGATTTTGGACCTGATGCAGTTGCTTTTTCTTCTGTATCTTTCTTTCTCTTTTCCTTCTTTTTTGGTTCTGTATTTTCTTTCACTTCAGCACTTTTTTCTTGTTTATCCGCTTTCTTGGAGGTATCTGCCTCAGCACTGTTCTCGGCTTTAGTTTCTGAACCACCGCTTTGAAAGTCTTTTAATGCTGTCATTATGGATGGCAGGTTTCTCATTGCCGGTCCATACTGTTTGATCATGGGTCCCATAGTTTCAGCAACTTTTAAAACCTTTTGCACATTGTTCAACATAGTGAAAATACTTGTTCCGCCAGTTACACTTCCTCCGCTCCCAATGGTCCCTAAGAAACGGTCAACAGACCCTGCATGACGCGGCATTCCATGCATGCCGTTCATATTTTGCATATGAGGATTTACCTGAAATGGCTGCATTGGATGCTGAGGCTGAGTGGGGTATCTGTAAAAAGGCTGCATAATTCCCCCTCCTTTCCAAAATAATACGCTCATAAACAGAATATGAATTCAAGAAAACATGTGTGATATTTATCCCTGTTTTCTTAACGAAATTCAAGGATGATTGGCGGAAATACAAAACTTACTCTATAATACTAAAAGTGAATAGATTTATATTTGAAAAAAGAAAAGGTGAGCGTATGAAGTCTCCGTTTGAACGGTTAAAAATAAATGAATCGCTCCAAGCCGCATTAAGCGGTATTGGATTTGAAAAACCAACTGATATTCAAGAACGTGTAATTCCAGGAATCATTAATGGACAAGACATGATCGGCCAATCCCAAACTGGATCTGGGAAAACATTTGCATTTTTGCTTCCGTTAATGCACAGGATCGATATCCAAAAAGAAGAGGTTCAAGCTGTAATTACAGCACCTACACGCGAGTTAGCACAGCAGATCTATAATGAATTTTTGAAAATCTCAGAGCATATGCCTGAAGATAAACAAATTAAAGCAAAAGCAATTGTCGGGGGAACCGACAGAAAAAGGATGTCAGAAAAACTTAAGACAGTTCCTCAGCTTGTTATAGGTACGCCTGGTCGGATTAAAGACTTAGTGAACGCACAAGAACTAGTGGTTTATACTGCAAACATGCTCGTAGTCGACGAGGCTGACCAGATGCTGGACATGGGCTTTATTGAAGATGTTGATATGATCGCATCCCGCATGGCTAATGAACTTCAGATGATGGTTTTCTCAGCAACAGTGCCAGAGAAGCTGCAGCCTTTCTTGAAAAAATACATGAAGAATCCAAAACATGTTCATGTGGAACCTCAGCATATTACAGCTAAAGATATAAAGCATGTTCTCATCCAGACAAAACATAATGATAAGCTTCCTATGCTGATTAAAACTGCAACGAACTATAATCCGTATTTTGCTATTATTTTTGCCAACACCAAAAAAACAGTAGATGAAATTGCAGATGCGATGGCTGCTGAAGGATTGAGTGTAGAGCGTTTACATGGTGATATACCTCCTCGAACGAGAAAGAACATCATGAAGCGTGTACAAAAGGCGGAATTTCAATTCTTAGTTGCAACTGACCTAGCTGCTCGAGGTATTGATATTAAAGGTGTCAGCCACATTATTAACTATGAGTTTCCAAAGGATCTTGATTTTTATATCCATAGAGCCGGCCGGACAGGCCGCGCAGGCATGTCAGGTATCTGTGCCTCTCTGTTTGAACAAACGGATCAGCATTCTGTACAAAAACTGAAAGAGAAAAAAATCAGTTTCACGTATGAACAATATAAGAACGGTGAGTGGGTGCCTGTAAAGCAAAGAGAAAAGAGTACAGCTTCCAAGGAGCAGGATGGTATTTATGTACCTAAACCTCGTAAAGTTAAACCGGGCTATAAAAAGAAGATGGATGAGCAAAAGAAAAAGTTAATGAAAAAGAAAAGAAGAAATCAAAGATAGAGATTAATGCGTGGAGAAGAGGGGAAAGTATGATTAAAATCGGTTCACACGTCTCAATGAGCGGCAAGAAAATGCTCTTAGCTGCCAGTGAAGAGGCTGTTTCTTATGGTGCAAACACTTTTATGATCTATACAGGAGCACCTCAAAACACGAGACGAAAAAAGATTGAAGACCTTAATATTGAAGCTGGAACGAAACACATGATTGAAAACGGCATCGCTGATATTGTCGTCCATGCACCTTATATTATTAATATAGGTAATGCAGTAAAGCCTGAAACTTTTGAACTGGGTGTTGACTTCTTAAGAAGAGAGATTGAACGAACAGAAGCGTTAGGTGCAAGACAGATTGTTTTGCATCCGGGTGCACATGTTGGTGAAGGCTCAGAAACTGGAATTAAAAAAATTATTGAAGGTCTCAATGAAGTGTTAACTAAAGAACAAAACGTTCAAATCGCTTTGGAAACGATGGCAGGTAAAGGATCCGAATGTGGAAGAACTTTTGAAGAATTAGCACAGATCATTGATGGGGTTACCCTTAACGAGAAACTTTCTGTATGTTTTGATACGTGTCATACACATGATGCAGGTTATGATATTGTAAATGATTTTGATGGGGTAATGAATCAATTCGATAAAATTATCGGCAAGGACCGGATTAAAGTCTTTCATATTAACGACAGCAAAAATATTTGCGGTGCATCAAAAGACAGACATGAAAACATTGGTTTTGGTCATATCGGATTTGATGCTTTAAGCTATATTGTCCATCATGAATCGTTTAAGGATATTCCAAAAATTCTTGAAACACCATATGTTGGTACAGATAAGAATAATAAGAAACCGCCTTATCAATTAGAAATTGAGATGATTAAAGCAAAAGAGTTTGATCCCGATCTTCAGAACAAACTTCTAGCTCAATAAAAGGGCATTTATAGAGCAAACTCTGTTGTTTGGAAGTAGTTGATTTCCGTTCCAGGTGCTCGCTTTCCGTGGGGCGTGCGGTGATCCCACTCGTCGCTTTGCGACATGAATGGTCTCACCTGTCCCGCTGATCCCACAGGAGTCTCGGACCTTGCACTCCAATCAACTAGTCGAGGGAAGAGAATGGACAAAAAATGTTCAAAGCACAATCTTTTGAAATAAGCTATAAAAAAGACCGCACAGCTGCAGCTGTGCGGTCTTTTTATCTGTCAATGTATGTCTGGATTAAGTACTGAATATAGTTCGCTTTTTCAGGACTCACTTCTTTTGCGATCGTTGCAATAATTTGTTTACGCTGACTAAGGCTTTTTATATCAATAGTCTGCCGGCGTAATATGTTTACGATTTGAACGGCTTCGCTTTGAGAAATGGGAAGCTGATATTGTGCTGCAAGAGATATTAATTCGTTTGGGCTGATGGTATTCAGTTTTTGGTTAACAAAGTGCACAATAATTGGATTCATAAAGAACTCCCTCCTGACTTTTTCATTGTATGAGGCAGGAGCTGAGAAAGTGCTAAAAAAGACTCTGGAAAATATCCAGAGTCTTTAAATTTACTTTTAGATGATGGTGTGAAGTACAAAGTTCATAAAAAATAAGAACGCAATTACATACATTGTAACGGGAACTTGCTTTTTCTGACCAGACATCCATTTAATCAAAGGATAGGCAATAAATCCAAAAGCAAGACCATCAACAATACTGTATGTTAATGGAATCAAAGCAATAATTAAAAATGATGGAAACATTTCAGTGAAGTCCGCTAATGGAATATGCTGAATCTGCTGAACCATCAGGCCGCCAATTATGATCAGAACAGGCGCGATGGCTCCATCGGGAATATAAGCAATGAATGGAGCTGCAAAAATAGATCCAATAAATAGAACTGCAACTGTAATACTTGTTATTCCAGTTCTTCCGCCTTCTGTTATTCCAGATGCACTTTCTACCGTCGAAATAGTCGGACTTGTTCCAAATAATCCAGATACGATAGACGAGGCAGCGTTAGCTTGAAACGCTTTAGGAAACTTTTTCTGATCTGGCAGCAATCCGTATAACAATCCCATGTTTTCAAAAGTAATGATCATGGTGAGTGAAAAAGTTGCAATCCAGAAAGATAATTCCGTAATTCCAGAAAAATCAAAAGAGAACAGCAATTCACCAAAAGGCTTGAATGAAAATCCTTCAGACATTCTTTTAACTTCTTGAGTATGCCCCATCATGAAACCAATCATTGTTGTTAAAGCAATACCAATCAGGAAACTACCTTTAACGTTTTTTAAGAACAAAGCAAGCGTTATTGCCAGGCCAGCCATAGTGAGAATAGCATCAGGACGGTCTAAATGTCCTAATTTAACAAAAGTATCAGAGCTGGCTTCAATAATACCGCCTTTTTGAAGTCCGATAAATGTCAAAAATAAACCAATACCTACAGTAATGCTATGCTTTAAAGATTGTGGGATACTTTTAGAAAGTATGTCCTTTAAAGGGGTAGAAGCAACAATTAAAAATAAAATACCTGATAAAACAACAGCGGCGAGTGCTTCTTGCCAGCTTAAATTCATTCCTTGAACAATCGTATAAGTGAAAAAAGCGTTCACACCCATACCTGGTGTAAGAATAATAGGAGCATTTGCATACAGTCCCATAATTAAACACCCAACTACAGAAGTAAGAATTGTCGCTAGTACAACACCCTCATAAGGCATTCCAGCATCGGCTAATATTAATGGGTTTACAATAATAATATAGGCGATCGTGAAAAATGACGTTATACCTGCGAGCATTTCTTTTTTAATGGAAACTCGATTTTGTTTCATGTATTCCTCTCTTAAAACTAAAAAACAAACCCTCTCCCACCCAGCAGTTGCCTGCCAGAGATGATTATATAGCAAATGTAGAAATATGGCTAGAAAAAATCATTTACAATCTTGTGTCCACACTATATAATTTGACTTAAGTAAAAAAGTTGCCTAAAGGAAACATTTCCTTTCATTCAAATTTAGTCACTTTCATCCATTTCGACACATACATTGTGAAGGGATTATTTTTTTAATTAAAAGTTGCACGAAGGCAAAAGAGGTTGCCAAGCGAAAAAGGAGGTCTTTTTTCTATGGAACATGCATTAGAGATCGAGCAATTGTTCGTCTCATATTTAGGAAATCAAGTTGTGAAAGATATTACGTTTTCTGTGAAAAAAGGAAGTCTTGTCGGTATTATCGGGCCAAACGGGGCAGGTAAATCTACCTTAATGAAGGCAGCTTTAAACTTAATTTCAAAAGATAAAGGCGATATAAAAATATTTGGTGAACCGTTAAAGAAGTGGAAAAAGAATATTGCTTATGTGCCTCAGCGTTCAGATATTGACTGGGATTTTCCAATAACAGTAATTGATGTTGTGCTTCTGGGTACCTATCCTAAACTAGGTTTATTTAGAAGACCTTCCAAAAATGATAGAGAGTGGGCGCAAGAATGTCTGAAAACGGTCGGGATGGAGAATTTCAGCGGCCGTCAGATCGGTGAACTTTCAGGAGGACAGCAGCAAAGGGTTTTTCTGGCGAGAGCTCTTGCTCAAAAAGCAGAATTATTTTTTCTCGATGAACCTTTTGTTGGTATTGATGTAGCTAGTGAAGAAACCATCATTAATATTCTTCGAGATTTAAAAAAAGAAGGAAAGACAATTCTTGTCGTACACCATGATTTAAGCAAAGCGGAATCTTATTTTGACCATCTGCTTTTATTAAATCAGTACATGATCCACTATGGTGCATCTGAAGAAGTGCTTCAGCCGGAAGTGATTACGAAAGCGTACGCCAATCAATTTTCATTTCTTCAGCCAAAAGGGGTGAATGTTACATCATGAATATGATCGATTTTTTTGAAGCGCTATTTCAATATGAATTTCTTCAAAAAGCGTTATTTACTTCTGTAATGGTCGGTGTCATATGCGGAATCGTAGGATGTTTTATCATTTTAAGAGGCATGTCATTAATGGGGGATGCAATCTCCCACGCTGTTTTACCTGGAGTTGCAATCAGCTATATGCTTGGAATCAGCTTTTTCTTTGGAGCAGTTATTACTGGAGTATTAACTGCAATTGGAATTGGTTATGTCAGTCAAAACAGTCGGATTAAGCATGATATGGCGATCGGTATTATGTTCACGAGTATGTTTGCAGTAGGGATCGTAATCATCACTCTCATGAAGAGCAGTGCAGATTTGTATCACATCTTGTTTGGAAATGTTCTGGCAGTACGAATGAGTGATATGTGGATAACAGTTGGAATTGGAGTTTTAGTAATAGGACTCGTTACTTTATTTTATAAGGAACTGCTTGTTTCAACATTTGATCCGACAATGGCTCAAAGCTATGGTCTTCCGAATAAATGGATTCATTATGCACTTATGGTGGTCCTAACAATGGTCACAGTAGCTTCTCTTCAAACAGTAGGGATCGTTTTAGTAGTGGCAATGTTAATTACTCCGGCAGCAACTGCTTATCTGCTTACAAATAGATTGTCAGTCATGATTTATCTTGCGGCATTCTTTGGGATAATCGCTTCTGTGCTCGGATTGTACTTTAGTTTTATTTATAATCTTGCATCAGGTGCTACGATCGTTTTGGTTTCTGCATCAATGTTTGCAATGGCATTCTTCTTTTCCCCTTCTCAAGGATTAGTGTGGAAAACGCTAAAAGCGAGAAAGAACAGAGCCGAGCTGATGCGATAAAAGGGAGGAATAAATATATGTTTAAAAAAGCAGCAAGTATTTTTTTAGCAGGAGTATTATTAGCGGCATCTGCAGGATGCAGTTCAGGGAAAGATGAATCTGAAAAGGTAGAAGTAGTTACGACCTATTCCATTATCTATGATTTAGTAAAAAATGTAGGCGGAGATAAAGTAGATGTACACAGTATGGTACCTATTGGCTCTAACCCTCACGAATATGATCCGCTTCCTGAAGACGTTTTAAAAACCACTGATGCGGATGTTGTATTTTATAACGGACTGAATCTTGAAGAAGGTAATTCGTGGTTTAAAAAGCTTTTAAAGACTGCAGATAAAGATGGAAAAGATGCACCTGTTTATCGGGTAAGCGAAGGCGTAAAAGCCATTCATCTTGAATCAAAAGGGTTGGAGAAAGAACCTGACCCTCATGCATGGATGAATATCAATAATGGAATCATCTACGTTGAAAACATTAGAGATGCACTCATAAAAGAAGATCCAGATAACAAAAAGTATTATGAACAAAACGCAGAAAAATATATATCGGAATTAAAGGAACTGCACGATGAAACTTTAAGTGAAATTGCAAAGATTCCAGAAGAAAAACGTGTTCTTATCACTAGTGAAGGTGCTTTCAAGTATTTTGGGGAAGCATACAATATGAACACAGCATACGTTTGGGAGATAAACTCTGAAAACCAAGGTACGCCACAGCAAATTAAAAGCCTCGTTGACTTTATTAAACAAGGAAATGTTTCCGCTCTATTTGTAGAAACAAGTGTTGATCCAAGAAGTATGGAAACTGTATCTAAAGAAACCGGGGTACCTATTAAAGGAAAAGTCTTTACTGATTCTTTAGGCAAGCCAGGTGAAGATGGAGATTCATACAAAGAAATGATGGAATGGAACACGAAGACTGTTATTGAGGGAATACAATAAATAGTTAATAAACAGAAGCTGAATCTAAATTTCAGCTTCTGTTTATTTATTCTAGGGCATTTTGTTCTATAATAATGAAATATGGCTCATTGAAAATTGGATTTATACATAAAAGGAAGGTTGGAAATATGAGTATTAAAGCAGTTTGTTTTGATATGGATGGAGTTGTCGTCCATACTATGCCGCAACATGTAGAAGCATGGCGCTTTGCATTCAAGGAAAAAGGATACGATCATAATGAGCTGGAGTTTTATTTAAGAGAAGGGATGCCTGGCCGAAAAACAATAATGGATATTTTCAAATCCTCTCAACTGCCGGTAACCGAAGAAGATATTGAAGATATTTATGTAATAAAAAGAAATTATTTTAAAGAAAACGCAAAGTATACATTTATTAAAGAGACTTTATCTCTTTTAGAATACCTATATAAAAAAGAAATTCCAATCTCATTAGTAACAGGAAGCAGAAGAGAATTCGTCGATGAAGTACTTGAAAAGCTTCCTGTAGAATTTAATTCTGTTATAACAGGTGACGATGTAAAAGAGGGGAAACCGTCACCAGAACCATATTTGAAAGCAATGACTAAACTTTCTTTTGATCCTTCAGAATGGCTCGTAATTGAAAACGCTCCGCTTGGAATAGATTCGGCAAAACAAGCCGGAGCTTTTTGTCTAGCAGTTGAAACGACACTTGAAGAAAAATATTTAACGAAGGCTGATGTGATTGTTTCACCCTCACGATTAGAACTGACCGTGAAAGGATTATTAAGTGCAGACTGAGGAAAGTAATGAATATGAAAGTGATGCAGCATGCTGAATGAACAGGCATGTTGTTTTACTTTCTATTTTTTTCGTGTATACTATGAGACAGTTTTAAATCGTACTCATTACTACTTATAATTTTTACAGGGAGGATTATTGTGGAGAAAAAAATAAATAATCCAGCGATTCTTGTGAATGATTTATCCTTCCATTATGGAGAGAAAAACGTTCTTGAACATGTAACGATGGAAGTTAAACAAGGTTCTTTCTTGGGACTTGTAGGTCCAAATGGATCAGGGAAATCAACACTCATAAAATGTATTCTAGGTCTATTGAAACCACAGCAAGGCAGCGTCTCTCTTTTTGGTGAAAAAGTTCAAAAATTTCATAAGTGGGAAAAAGTCGGCTATGTTTCCCAAAAAGCAAATAGCTTTAATACCGCATTTCCAGCCACTGCATTTGAAGTGGTTTCAATGGGATTGTTTGGTAAGGTTGGGTTATTCCGCTTTTTAAAATCTTCTGATAAGCAAAAGGTGTGGGATGCTTTAAAAGCTGTCAATATGGAAGATTTTGCGAATAGAAATATAGGGGAACTCTCCGGTGGCCAGCAGCAGCGCATCTTTATTGCTCGTGCTTTAGTCAGTGATCCCGAACTTCTTATTCTAGATGAGCCTACAGTTGGTGTTGATATCGAATCTTCAGAGTCATTTTATAAAATGCTGAAGAATTTACATCGTGAAAATAAAATGACACTCGTTTTAGTTACACATGATGTTGGCGTTATGACGAATTATGTTACAGATGTAGCTTGTTTAAATAAGCAAATACATTTTCATGGGAATACAAAAGAATTTGAAGAAAGTTCTTCAGAAAAAATGTCTGCTTTTTATGGGCATCATGTTCATGTCATTCATCATGACCATGATCACGAGTAAGGGGATGAATGGATGTTACCTTTTTTAAAATATGAATTTTTACAAAATGCCTTTTTAACAGGCATTATGGTCGGTCTGTTAGCTCCTGTGTTAGGGGTATTTATTGTTGTCAGACGTCAAGCTCTAATAGCAGATGCTCTTTCACATATAACCCTGGCTGGAATTGCAGCGAACCTGTTACTCGGAAAGTGGTTTGCAGTATTCGCGGGAGCTAATCCGGTATATATGGGCATGGCTTTCTCTGTTGGCGGTGCTGTTTTTATTGAACAGCTGCGAAAGGTTTATAAGCATTATGAAGAATTAGCAATCCCGATTATCATGTCAGCTGGAATAGGTTTAAGTGTTATTTTTATTTCAATGGCGGATGGATTCAATACAGATCTGTTTAATTATTTATTCGGCAGTATTATTGCGGTTAAGCAATCGGACGTTTGGACAGTATTTGCAATATTAGTGGTTGTACTCGCATTTGTTTTCTTTATGTACAAAGAATTGTTTGTACTTTCATTTGATGAAGAACAGGGTAAGCTTTCAGGAATCAGAAGCAACTGGATATTGATTGCATTTATGGCTATCACAGCGTTAGTCATTGCTGCATCCATGAAAATTGTAGGAATCCTCTTAGTTTCTTCTCTCATGACTTTGCCGGTAGCGGCAAGCATTAGAATAGCTACTGGATTTAAACAAACGATATGGCTTTCAGTTCTATTTGGCGAAACTGCGGTTATTGCTGGTATGTTTTTATCATATTATCTGGATCTTGCTTCTGGTGGTACAATTGTAGTATGCCTGATCATTATTTTGAGCTTGTCTATATTCTATAAGAAGCTTATGGGTTCACGAAAGGCGGGGTAACTGTGAGATTCACATTAACAATTGAAGATGCAATGGATTTGTTAAAAGAAAAAGGATACAAATACACAGAAAAACGAAAAGATCTTCTAACCCTCTTTGCTCGTGAAAAAAGATATCTTTCTGCAAAAGATGTTCAGGAATCCCTAAAGAATCAATATCCTGGATTAAGTTTTGATACGATCTACAGAAACTTAACAACATTCGTGGAACTTGGATTGCTTGAAGAAACAGAATGGGAAGGCGAACGAAAATTCCGGTTCACTTGTTCCCATAATGAACATCATCATCATTTAATTTGTTTAACTTGCGGAAGCACAAAGTCCATTCATACGTGTCCGATGGAAGTGTTAAACAGTGAATTGAATGGGTTTGATGTGACTGGTCATAAATTCGAGATCTATGGTTATTGCAGAGATTGCAAAGAATGAAATTAAGATATTTTTTTAAGTATGCTCCTCCTTTATTTTAGCCAAGCTATAAGTAAAGGAGGTTATTTTATGCCTGATGTTAAATGTAATGTATCAAATTGCACATATTGGGGTGAAGGAAACAATTGTATCGCTGATGCGATCCTTGTTGAAATTGACAGACATGCAAATAATTCTTATGACATGAGTGCCAATGGTGAACTAGTTGGAGATGCTGCTCACAAAGATCATGCACATGATCCAGCAGAAACGTGCTGTCATACTTTTAAATCAAAGCATTAAGGATGGGGGCCTGCTAAATAGGCCTCTTTTTCCATTGAACGAAATGTCCATAACTTAACATCTATGAAATGACTCAATTAATGCCATAATAAGAACGCTCCTTAAGACTAAAAGAGGGGGAAACATGATGGCAGATGACAGATATGAACGTAATATAAATGAAGCTGACTATCGGGAAGAGATGGCAGCTGAAGCTGTACCAGTAAAAAGTGATATGGTTTATCCTGAAAGCGAACGCCCGCGTTTTGCAGACAGGGACCATAGACGCGGGCATGAAGAGGAACGCGAAAGAGAAGGCGGAAAAGCGACAGGTGTTATCGCTTTAATCCTTTCTGTTCTTTCTTTGTTTATTGCTCCAGTTTTGTTTGGGGTAGCAGGTATTATCGTTGGATTTGTAGCCAGAAGACAAGGTGCCCATACACTCGGGAATTGGGCAATTGGACTCGGTATCGTTTCCATAATTATTTCCTTATTTTTCGCACCATTCTTTTAACGTAAAAAGGAGCAAAGAAGAAGCTGCTGCTTCTTCTTTTTTTTGCTCATTGATTGCCGCGTTTTGTCGAAAATTCGATAAATGTAAATTAACGTGCGATTTTTTCGCATTACCGCGGGATTAATTTTTTCCTTGATAAAACTGTTCTTTACATACAAACTAAATTAAATATTGTACACTGTATCCTTTCTTATTTTAAGCATAAAAAAGCCCCCATGATGGGAGCTTTTTCTTTATGCTTGCTGTGCTTTTAATTTTTCTGCATGTGCTTTGGCTAAAATATCTACTTCTTTTTTCAGTTCATCCAGCAACTGATCCTCTGGAATCTTTCGTATGATCTCGCCATGTCGGAAAAGCAATCCTTCTCCGCGAGCACCGGCAATGCCGATATCCGCTTCTCTTGCTTCACCAGGACCGTTAACTGCACATCCTAATACGGCTACTTTGATCGGTGCGCGTACCTTTGAGATGTACTCTTCGACTTCATTTGCGATAGAAATAAGATCTATTTCTATACGCCCGCATGTTGGACATGAAATTAATGTTGCAGCGTCTGAAAGAAGACCAAAGGATTTTAATAATTCCCGGGCAACTTTTACTTCTTCAACAGGATCTGCACTTAGTGAAATGCGGACCGTATTACCGATACCTTTATGGAGGATTACTCCCAGGCCTGCTGCACTTTTTACAGTTCCTGCGAAAAGTGTGCCTGATTCAGTTATTCCAAGGTGCAATGGATAATTAAATGCTTTAGATGCCTTTTCATATGCTTCAATAGCTAAATTAACATCAGATGCTTTCATCGAAACGATAATATCGTGAAAGTCCAGTTCTTCTAAGATCCGGATGTGTTCGAGAGCACTTTCTACCATACCATCTGCAGTAGGATACCCGTATTTTTCAAGATATTTCTTTTCTAATGACCCAGCATTTACGCCAATCCGGATTGGAATTCCTTTTGCTTTTGCAGCTTTAACAACGGCTTCAACTTTTTCTCTTCTTCCAATGTTCCCCGGATTAATTCTGATTTTATCAGCTCCGCCTTCAATTGCTTTTAGAGCAAGCTTATAATCAAAATGAATATCAACAACTAAAGGTATGCTGATCTGCTTTTTAATATCTGCAATTGCTTCGGCAGCACGCATATCCGGACATGCAACCCGGACAATCTGGCAGCCGGCTTCTTCTAAACGTTTTATTTCAGCGACTGTAGCTTCAACATCGTGTGTTTTTGTAGTCGTCATACTTTGTACGATAACCTGGTCAGTCCCTCCAATTGTTAAAGGTCCGACTTTTACAGGTCTTGTTTTAGAACGGTGGGTGATTTCACTCATTTGGTGAATCGCTCCTTTTATCAAATTGACAGTATTATTCTGTCCTATCATCAGTTCATTTTAGCAGGGATTATTTTGTTTTGACAAGTATTGTTACCTTTCTGCCTTTTTATATATAGGAAATTTATACGTTTTTCCTAATTGAATGTTTTCAGGATTGACTCCTGGGTTCAGGGATTTAAAGTCTTTTATCATAGTTGTGATGGTATACCCGCCATGAGAATTTAATTCCTCTACTACTGAAATTAATGTATCTCCAGGGCCAGCTTCATAAGGTTTATAATTATTATTTTTTTCCGTTGTTTGAATTTCTGCGTTCACCGGCTGAGTTTGAGGGAGTGTACCAATTTTAAGATCGTAAGCAACCACATATAGGATTAGAAGAATTGAACAGCCTGTCAAAAAACGTTTCATTTTTCCCTCTCCTTTCTCATATTGAACTATATGCTTGTCCTATTGTTTTATGACAAGTTAAAAGTGACTTTGATACGAGCATTGGTGTAAAATGGAAAGGTGTGATGGACACAAAATAAATTTTCATACGTATCTATGTAGTTGTACCGAGGGGAGAGGTTAACTGTATGAAAAAGGCAAAAATATTTGCATTGCTGTCAATCATGGCTGCTGCTCTACTTATAGCTCCATTAAAGATGTTTGCAGATGCAGCTCCAGGAGACGTAATTGTCACGCTTGGACAAAATCTTACAGATGAACAGAAAAATTCTCTTTTAAAAGAGATGGAAGTATCAGCTGATGTCCAAACCGTAACGGTAACAAACGAAGAAGAACACAAGTACTTAGGTGATTATATATCAAAGGCCCAAATTGGTTCGAAGGCTATATCATCTTCTAAAATTACAGTAGGTGAAAAAGATCAGGGGCTATCTGTAAAAACGAACAATATCAACTGGGTAACTGAAGAAATGTACATGAATGCATTGACTACAGCAGGTGTTACAGATGCTGAAATCTATGTAACAGCCCCATTTGAAGTGTCTGGAACAGCTGCATTAACTGGGATTCTTAAAGCATACGAAACCACCGCACAAATCGAAATACCAGAAGCTCAAAAGCAAGTAGCCAATGAAGAGATGGTCAAAACTGCAGAACTTGGAGAAAGAATTGGTGCAAAAGAAGCAACTGAACTCATGACTCGAGTAAAAGAAGAAATCGCAAAAAATCCGGTACAGTCTGAAGACGATCTTCGAGCATTGATTGAAAAAGTTGCGAAAGACATGGGAATTGAACTTACACAAGAAGAATTAAACGGGTTGATTGCTCTGTTTAATAAAATGAAAGACTTAAATATTGATTGGGATCAGCTTCAAAGTGATTTGAAGAACATTAGTGAAAATTTAGGTGATTTTTTAAATAAAGAAGAAACACAATCTTTTATTCAAAAAATTCTCGAATTTCTTAGCGCAATAATTGAGGCGATTAAATCACTATTCAAATAATGACATTATAAAAAGCGGCTGAGTAGCCGCTTTTTATTTTTTATCTGGAGACTTATAAATGGCTGCAGTCAAAATAATAAAAGTGAGAACCCAGAATAAGAAATAAGAATAAGGGATATGCACATTCATTAAAAAGATGATTGTTAATAATATCACAGGCAGGGTAATTGAATAACAAGACATTACCCATAAATGACGGTATGAAAGTTTCTTATTTAGAATCTTAGATACAGGAAGGCCGATCCCGGATAAAACGGAAACCCCTGAAAACAATAGACCTGAAAATAGAATATACATAGCTGCGTAAACGACAATTAATATGATAGGTAAAACACCGTTTACAGAGGAAGCAAAGTCCTGCATCTGTTCAGGATTGAGACCGTAGTTTTGAAAATTGTCCATCGGGTGATCTTCTTTATTAAACATATTGAAAATAAATATTAAAAGTACAGGCAACATGCAGACAAAAGTTATGGATAATACGTATATAATGGTGCTTCCTACACCAAATAATCGGAAGTTTGAAATTGCTTTTGCGGAAAATAAACTTTTTAAAAATCGGATATGTAATTTCATTTGAAAGCTCCTTTGCAGTATGGCTTTTTTAGTGTACATGAAGCATGAAAATCCGACAATATTTAATTAATTGTAAAGGAAATGTTACAAATCCCAATTTTTCATTTACATAAACTACACAAATCGAGATAATGGCAAAGGTCGATAAAAGATAGTTATAAGGAGCTGTAAATATTGAATTATCAAGAAATGTTATTTCAATTTATCGGAGGACTGGGGATCTTCTTATTCGGTATTAAGTATATGGGAGATGGTCTTCAAAACTCTGCTGGAGACCGATTACGGGAAATACTTGATAAATTAACGACAAATCCTTTTATGGGAGTTTTAGCGGGAATATTTGTTACAGTTTTAATTCAGAGTAGTTCTGGTACAACTGTACTGACTGTTGGACTTGTTAATGCTGGATTTTTAACATTGCGCCAAGCTATTGGAGTAATTATGGGAGCGAACATCGGAACTACAGTAACCTCGTTCATTATTGGTTTTGATGTAGGTGAATATGCTTTACCTATAATTGCTGTCGGTTCTATATTGATTTTCTTTTTCAAGAATCCTAAGTATAATTACTTCGGTCAGATCACATTTGGATTTGGTGCGCTTTTCTTAGGTCTTGAACTCATGGGTGACGGAATGAAGCCATTGAGAAGCCTTGGAGCATTCCAGGAATTAACAGTTTCAATGAGTGATAACCCAATTCTTGGTGTTGTTATTGGTACTTTATTTACGGTAGTAGTTCAATCTTCAAGTGCAACGATTGGTATTTTACAAGAACTATATTCACAAAACATGATTGATCTTAAAGCTGCATTGCCTGTTTTATTTGGTGATAACATCGGAACGACAATCACTGCAATTTTAGCAGCAATAGGAACTACTGTTGCAGCAAGACGTGCTGCTTTAACACATGTAATCTTTAACTTACTTGGAACAGTCATCTTTTTAATCTTACTTGTTCCTTTCAGACACTATATTGAATTTTTATCCGGAAAACTCGACTTAGAACCAGCTATGCAGATTGCTTTCGCGCATGGTACATTCAACCTTGCAAACGTATTGATTCAGTTCTGGTTTATTGGATTGCTTGCATTAATTGTTACAAAAATTATTAAAGGTGAAGATACTTTAATTGAATATAAAGCTAAACATCTTGATGAAATCGTTCTAGAGACATCTCCAGCAATGGCGATCAGCCAAGCTAAACAAGAAATTATACGAATGGCTAACTACTCACAGGCCGGTTTAAAAGAAGCAATAGATTATTTAAATAAAAAAGACAAAAAGAATTCTGATTTAGCTCTTCAATATGAAGAAGCAATCAATAATTTAGATCGTCAAATTACATCTTATCTCGTTAAACTATCTGCACATCCATTAACACCGCAAGAATCAAGTGAACATTCTATGCTTCTTGATACGTCACGTGATATTGAACGTATTGGTGATCATATGGAAAACATTATTGAACTAGTTGATTATCAGCTGCGAAATAACGTGCGTCTTACTGACACTGCTAAACAGGATTTAGATGAGATGTTTACTTTAACTGTATCTACAGTGGATAAAGCGGTAAAGGCTTTAGAAGGAAACAACATCGATCTTGCCAAAGAAGTTCTTAGTCAGGAAGATAAAATTGATAAAATGGAGCGCACCCTTCGCAAACAGCATATAATTAGAATGAATGAAGGCGCATGTGATGGAAATGCAGGTATCGTATTCGTCGATATTATTAGTAATCTAGAGCGAATAGGGGACCACGCAGTAAATATTGCAGAAGCGGTATTAGAGAAGTAAAATGAAACCCAGGAGATTTTTTTCTTCTGGGTTTTTAGTTGGCATTATTTTGAAAGGTGATGGTGATTTGGAAACTGTTTATTGGGTCTTAATTGCTGTAGTATTTGTTATCAGTTTTTTAGCACTGATTTATCCGATCCTGCCGGGTGTATTATTTTTAGCAGCTGGATTTTTAATTTATGGATTTGCTTTTTCTTTTGAACCATTTTCGCCATTATTCATCATCATCCAGGTTTTATTGTTTATCAGCTTGTTTGTTGTAGATTATGCTGGTAATGCATATGCAGTAAAAAAGAAAGGCGGCTCTAAAGCAGCGTTATGGGGAAGTACGATAGGACTGATCGCAGGTCCATTCGTTATACCAGTAGCAGGGATGCTAATAGGTCCTTTTTTAGGTGCTGTTCTTGCTGAATTGATCTTTCATAAAACAGGTTTTAAGTCTTCAGTGTCGATTGGTATAGGGACTGTTCTTGCTTTTGTAGGAACGACTATTATAAAAGTATTTACTCAGGCTTTAATGATAGGTTATTTTTATTACCAAGTCCTATAAATCGACCTTGCTTAATCCGCTTATGCATGCTATATTATTTTTGTTCTAAAAAAGTACATGTGTTCGTTTGAATAACTTTTAAAATGTTATTGACATTAATAAAGACAACATGCTATAGTAGTTCTTGTCCTTAAATAATGTTAATTCATTATTCCACAGTAGCTCAGTGGTAGAGCTATCGGCTGTTAACCGATCGGTCGTAGGTTCGAGTCCTACCTGTGGAGCCATTTTGGCGGTGTAGCTCAGCTGGCTAGAGCGTACGGTTCATACCCGTGAGGTCGTGGGTTCGACTCCCTCCGCCGCTACCAAAATGTTTTTTGTTCACGATGGCGGTCGTGGCGAAGTGGTTAACGCATCGGATTGTGGTTCCGACATTCGGGGGTTCGATTCCCCTCGTCCGCCCCATTTCTTACTTACATAACCTATATTTCACATGGACCCTTAGCTCAGTTGGTCAGAGCGGTCGGCTCATAACCGATTGGTCGTAGGTTCGAGTCCTACAGGGTCCACCAAAGTCGAGGAGGTATACCCAAGTCCGGCTGAAGGGATCGGTCTTGAAAACCGACAGGGGTGTAACAGCCCGCGGGGGTTCGAATCCCTCTACCTCCTCCATATTTTTTTGCTCGATAGCTAAGAGCATAACAGCACTAATTAGCTGCGGGTTGTCTCGACGGATTATCATATAGTCATTTCTTTTAGAGGAAGAGACAGGGTGCCGAAGGACAGTTAAATATCTTGGCTCGATAGCTCAGTCGGTAGAGCAGAGGACTGAAAATCCTCGTGTCGGCGGTTCGATTCCGTCTCGAGCCACCATATGTATACATACTAAAACCTTATGTTAATCGTAAGGTTTTTTTGTTTTATAAAAGGATACAGTGTTTAAGAATTGAAAGTTTAGACTAAATTTGATAAGGTAAAATTGTTAAATCACTTTTTAAACAAGTAAGTTGATTAAATGGTTTCACTTTTCAAGATAACCCTTGAAAATGAAAATAAAAACACTACATATTATAAGGAGGAAATGAACATGGCTAAATTTGAACTGCCTGCATTACCTTATGAATCAAACGCACTTGAACCGCATATTGACAAAGAAACAATGGAGATCCACCACGGTCGTCACCACAAAACATATGTTGATAACCTGAATGCTGCACTTGAGGGTCAATCAGAATTTGAAAATAAGTCATTAGAAGACATTCTTTCAAACCTTGATTCTCTTCCGCAAAACATTCAAACAGCTGTAAGAAATAATGGCGGCGGACATGCGAACCATAGTCTTTTCTGGGAAGTAATCGCACCAGGCGGAGCGAACTCTCCATCTGGCGAGCTTGCTGATAAAATCAACAGCAAGTTTGGAAGCCTTGAAGCGTTTAAAGAGGAATTTGCAAACGCAGGTAAAACAAGATTTGGATCTGGCTGGGCTTGGTTAGTTGTAAACAATGGTGAGCTTGAGGTTACAAGCACTCCAAACCAAGACAACCCAGTTATGGAAGGTAAGACACCTATCCTTGGTTTGGATGTTTGGGAACATGCTTATTATTTGAAGTATCAAAACAAGCGTCCTGATTACATTGCTGCGTTCTGGAATGTAGTAAACTGGGATGAAGTTGAAAAGCGTTATAACGAAGCAAAATAGTTTAATGAAAGCTGCTGGCATCCCAGCAGCTTTTTATTATGCCTTTGTCATGAATCTCATAATTTTTTGCTAATTTTATTAGTAAGTCATCAAGTAATAAATTGCCATCTCCAAAAGGAACATTAGACTGAATAACAAAAAGGTTTCTTGCTTTGAAAAACCAGATATGATCCCCATAAGTCTCTAAGGAATCTGCATTTTTCCGTGAATAATCATCTTCTAAAACCAAGGGTATACCAAAGCCCTGATCATGATAAATCCAATATTCAAACATATTTATGTCTCCTTATACAATTAAAGCCAATTAGTTAAATAATGAATAGCCCTATTACTCTTGAAAGACACTAACGACGATATGTAAAGGGGCGAATAACATGATATGGAAAAAATTCATGGAAGACGACCAATACCCTAGAGATCTTTTTTTACTTCTATTTGTCGGTGGCTTATTTACATTAAGTACTGCTTTATCAAATACATTTGTTAACATTTTTTTGTGGAAGCAGTCCGGCGAACTGACAGATATCGCTTTATATAATCTATCTATTGTAGTCATGCAGCCTGTTGCATTTTATTTGGCAGGTTGGTTTGCTAAGAAAATTGACCGGGTTATTGTGTTAAGGATTGGTGTTGTCATTCTTGCGTTGTTTTATATAGGTGTTCTTTTTATGGGTTCACTTGCAAGTCATTACTTGTTTGCGTTAGGGGCAATGTTAGGTTTTGGTTTGGGATTTTATTGGCTTGCCTTTAATGTTCTGACATTAGAAGTGACTGAACCCGAGACTAGAGATTTTTTCAATGGTTACCTGGGTGTATTGAATTCATTGTCCGGTATGATTGGTCCTCTAAGTGCAGGCTTTATTATCACAAGGATGGACAAACATTTAGGATATGAAACCATTTTTACAATTTCAATGATTTTATTCTTAGTTGCTGTCGTGATCAGTTTCTTTTTAAAAAGAAGAAAAGCCGATGGATATTTTGGCTTAAAAGAAGTTTTTCAAGAAAGAAAAGAAAATAAAGCTTGGTTCCAATTGTTGAATGCTCATTTCTTTCAAGGTTTGCGGGAAGGGACGTTTATTTTTTTAATCGTAATCTGGGTTTATACCACCTCAAAGAGCGAATTTGCTCTTGGAACATTCGGATTTGTTCAATCAGTTGTATCTTTTATTGGGTACTATATCGTTTCTCATTATTTAAAGCCATGGCATAGGAAAAAAGGGATCTTCGCGGGCGGTTTATTATTGTTCATCTCTCCATTTATGCTTCTTGTACCTGTTTCTTTTACTCTGCTTATTATATATGGCATATCAGTATCTATAGCGTATCCGTTACTCCTTGTTCCTTATGTTTCATTAACTTATGACATTATCGGTAAATGCCGGGGGATTTATGAAAAAAGGATTGAGTATATTGTAGTTCGTGAATTTTTCCTTAACGCGGGAAGAATATTTTCAATTCTTATATTCTTGTTTGTCATAAATTTTCTTTCAGAAGAAAACGGTATTCCGATAATATTGCCAATATTGGGGGCAGGGCATTTCCTGATATACTTCTGTTTAAGAAACGTATCTGTACCAACCAGTACAACTGATCAAACAATAGAACTTGCTGAAACACAGCAAGATGGCAATAATCCAAATAAACAATAATTAACTTTTGACATACTAACAGGTGTAAGGATACTATTGTTATGTAAAGATAATAACCGGTTGGCTTCAAGACACCTTTCATAAGGTGTCTCTGCTGTTTTAAAGGGAGATTTACAATATTATGAAAACAAAATCAAATAAAAAGAAAAATCATGTACCGATTCGGATGAATGCCTTGTTTTTATCGGTATTTTTTCTCTTTTCAGTGCTTGTTCTAAGATTAGGCTACATACAAATTGTAAAAGGTGAAGAGTACAAACGGACTGCCTATTTGACGGAAAATGTGACAACAAAGCTTGATGCCCCGCGCGGAAAAATGTTTGATGCTAATTATCGAGTAGTAGTAGATAATGAGCCAGTATTTTCGATAACGTATACAAGAACACGTGAAGCTGATACTGTAAAAAGACATGAAATTGCAAAAAAAATGGCTGAGTTGATCGATAAAGACTCGGAGGAATTAACAGAACGTGATAAAAAGGATTATTTTATCTTTTTAAATGAAGAAGAAGTGGAAAAGAGAATATCAGCTGCTGAAAAAGAGAGCACTCCTCCAGAAGAGCTTTATGATTTGATGCTGGAAAAAGTAACTCAGGAAGACATTGAATCATTAACGAAACAGCAGCTAGAAGTGCTGTCGATTAAAAGTGAAATGGATAGAGGCTATACACTTTCTCCTCAAAGAATAAAAATTGGTGCAACCAAAGAAGAAATCGCTTTGATCAGTGAACATCTTCCGGAACTAGAGGGTGTTGATATTAAACCTGATGCAGAACGTTCTTATCCATTTAAGGATTCATTCAGGGATATATTCGGCCAAGTAAAACAAATACCAAAGTCAAAAATGGATTATTACACATCGAGAGGTAATGACCGAAATGATATGGTTGGTACGAGTTTTCTGGAAGAACAATACGAATCGGTTCTTCGCGGAACGAAAACAAAAATCAAATATGTTACGGATAAAGTCGGAAATCCAGTAGGGGATCCCGTCGAAGAAGATGGTGCAAGAGGAAGCGATCTTGTATTAACTGTAGATATGGAACTTCAGCAAGAAGTCGAAAAAGTAATTGAAGAAGAATTAAAAGAAGCCATCCGAGGAAAGTATGCTTATGATAACAAGGAACTAAAAAATGCTTATGTTGTTATGATGGATCCGAATACAGGCGAAATCTTATCCATGGCTGGTAAAGAGTACAATCGGAAGTCAGGTAAATTTAATGATATTCCATTCGGCAACATCTATCATTCGTATGCGATGGGGTCAACTGTAAAAGGAGCTACAGTTTTAACTGGTTTACATGAAGGTGTAATTGAACGAAATACCGTAATCAATGATGCACCTCTCAAATTTGGTGATGGAAGACAATTAAAATCACATGCGAACATGGGGCCTGTTGATGCAGTTGAAGCATTGGAAGGATCTTCGAACATTTTTATGTGGCACATTGCGATGCGTCTTTCAGGCTATGATTATACAAACAAACGATTTAATGATCATAAAGTTAAAGAAGCTTTTGATATTCTAAGAAATTCTTATAGTCAATTTGGGCTTGGTGTTCCTACTGGTATTGACTTGCCATCTGAAGCAACAGGCTATAATACAGGAATGAGCAATGAACTGTTCCAAGCAATGTTCTTCTCCATTGGGCAATTTGACACTTATACACCTATGCAGCTGGCTCAATACGTTTCAACAATTGCGAATGGCGGTTTAAGGATGCAGCCTCATCTATTAAAAGAGATTAGAGAGCCCTCTGTAAATCCAAATAAATTAGGTAAACTATTATATCGTTTTGAACCAAACGTTATGAACAAGATTGAAATGAAACCGAATCACATCGAAGTCGTTCAAAAAGGTTTTTACGAAGTCATGCATGGATCTAACGGAACAGCAGCTTGGATTTTTAAAGACAAAGAATACAATCCTGCAGGGAAGACCGGTACGGCAGAAGTGGACAAAGAAACTGGTTTAGTCAACAAAACACTAGTCGGCTATGCACCATATGAGAACCCTGAAGTGGCGTTTGCGGTAGTTGTACCTGATATACGAGAAGGGTACACTAACAATGAAATTGCAGAAGGTGTTCTGGACGCATATTTTTCATTGAAAAAAGAAGGTATACCAACAGAACCCGAATCTAAACAAACAAACGAGAACAACGAACCGCGCTAATCAGCGCGGTTCTTTTTTTGTATAGTTTTAAGCATTCAGTAAAAGAATAGGATTATATTCAATTACATTCAGTCTTAACAATCTCTTTACAATTCATTAAAACCTAATTAATATTCCAGGTTTATTGTAGTAAGTGTAAGAAAGAAAGAAGCTTTAAGGGATTCATGACCCGAGATAACAATCTCTAACATGAAAAGTTGAAAATTACATTTAGGGGGACCTATCAAGATGAAGAAAATGAAGTCTGTTTACCTATTAGCTGTAATGTCACTACTTTTAGTTTTCGCAGCAGCATGCGGAAATAAAAGTGAAGAAGGTGCAGCTGGCGGCGGAGATCTAAGCGGAAAAATTAAAATTGATGGATCATCCACAGTATTCCCAATCATGGAAGCTGTTTCTGAAGAATTCCAAGCTGCGAATCCTGATGTGCAAGCACCAGTTGGAGTTTCTGGTTCTGGCGGCGGATTCGAAAAGTTTGTTCGTGGTGAGCTGGACCTTTCTAATGCTTCTCGCCCAATTAAAGAAGAAGAAAAAACAGCAGCAAAAGAAAAAGGTATTGAATTTACTGAATTTGAACTTGCAAAAGACGGATTATCTGTAGTTGTAAGTAAAGATAACGACTTTATCGATCACCTGACAGTCGATGAACTAAAAAAGATTTACCTTGAAAAAGATGCAGCAAAAACTTGGGCTGACGTTCGTGAAGGATGGCCTAAAAAGAAAATTGAAGTATTTTCACCAGGAACTGACTCTGGTACTTACGACTACTGGAACGAAGTGATTCTTGAAGAAGAGCCTATGCGTCGTGATGCTCAGCTATCAGAGGACGACAATGTACTCGTTCAAGGTGTATCTGGTTCTGAAGATGCGATCGGATTCTTCGGTTATGCATACTATCAAGCAAATAAGGATAAGTTAAAAGCTGTTCCAATTGATGGAGGCAACGGCCCTGTTGAGCCAACTCCTGAAACAATCGAATCTGGTGAGTATGCTCCACTATCACGTCCGTTGTTCACTTACGCTGCTAACAAGTCAATTAAAGAAAACGAAGCGGTATATGAGTATATGAAGTTTGCTCTAGAAAATGCTGGTGAGCTGGCATCATCTGACACGATCGGATATGTATCTCTGCCAAAAGAAAAATATGAAGAGCAGCTTAAAAAACTGGATGAACTAGCAGGTAAGTAATTACCTGATAAAGAATAACTTAAAATAATAATACAGGGTGAGGAGTGAAATCTCCTCACCTTTGACCTGTTTAGTATTGGCGATTTATAGGAGGTTTTGTTGGTGTCAAGAGAGAAATCAAACCAAAAATCCATCCGCTCTATGATTCAGGAGAATAAATCCACTAGAAGTCAATCTGCGGTAATGGAAAAGGTAGTACCAAAAATATTTTTGATATGTGCAGTTATATCTATTTTCACAACATTAGGTATCGTTTTTACACTGTTAACAGAAACTTTTACATTTTTTAACCGAATCTCAATAGTCGAATTTTTCACGAATACACACTGGTTTCCTTTCACGGCGGATAAAAATGCTGATTACGGTATTCTCGCACTTGTAATGGGTACTCTTACAGTAACGGCTATCGCAATGGTAGTTGCAATTCCAGTTGGTCTTGCCGCTGCGATTTATTTAAGTGAATATGCTTCAGCAAAAACACGGAAATTTATTAAACCTATATTAGAAGTTTTAGCAGGTATACCTACAATTGTATACGGATTTTTTGCTCTTACTTTTGTTACTCCATTATTGGATAGCATTATTCCTGGGGGAATCTCGATTTTTAATGCGTTAAGTCCCGGTATTGTGGTTGGAATTATGATTATTCCGATGATCGCTTCTCTATCAGAGGATGCAATGAATGCTGTTCCGAATTCGATGCGAGAAGGTGCTTTGGCACTTGGAGCAACACGTTTTGAAGTTGCAATGAAAGTCGTACTCCCAGCTGCTCTTTCAGGGGTAATCGCATCATTCGTATTAGGAATTTCCCGTGCAATCGGTGAAACGATGATCGTTACGATTGCTGGTGGTTCTAGACCTACAGCAGATATTGATGTTACAGAATCTATTCAGACAATGACTGCGTATATCGTCCAAGTAAGCCAAGGAGATACTGGCTATGGGACGACAATTTATTACAGTATATATGCGGTAGGGATGACATTGTTTGTGTTCACGTTAATCATGAATTTACTTGCTCAGTTTATTTCCCGCAAGTTTAGGGAGGAATATTAATGAGTTTAATTAATAAAGAATCGGTTAAGAAAAGAATGGGGAGCAGAGTTGCTGCCAACGGGTTTGCCAAGTTTCTTTTTATTCTTGCAACTAGTTTTTCTTTACTTGTTTTAGGCGTATTGATCTATAGAATTTTAGCAGAAGGATTGCCATATTTAAGTCTGGATTTTATTACAAATTTTGCTTCAAGAATGCCTGAACGTGCTGGTATATGGGCAGCACTTGTAGGTACCATATGGATTATGGCCGTTACGGCTCCTGTTTCGTTTATTCTTGGAGTCGGAACAGCAATTTATCTAGAAGAATATGCAAAGAAAAATGCATTTACAAAATTTATTCAAGTAAATATTGCTAACTTAGCTGGCGTACCATCTATTGTTTTTGGTCTTTTGGGACTAACGATTTTTGTTAGATTAGCGGGATTAGGTTCAAGTGTACTTGCAGGTGGTTTGACAATGAGTTTATTAATTCTCCCTGTCATCGTAGTTGCATCTCAAGAGGCAATCAGAACCGTACCAAGAGAAATTAGGGAAGCTTCTTTCGGAATGGGAGCAACAAAATGGCAAACCATCAGAAGAATTGTATTCCCTGCCGCACTTCCTGGAATTCTCACAGGTACAATCTTAGCTTTATCACGTGCAGTAGGGGAAACTGCTCCTTTATTGGTATTAGGGGCATTAGCGTATGTAGCGTTTGTACCAGAAAATCTATTTTCGCAGTTTACTGTGCTTCCGATACAGCTATATAACTGGACGAGCAGACCTCAAGAAGACTTCCATATGCTTGCAGCAAGCGGAATTATCATCTTGATGATTATCTTGCTCATCATGAATTCAATCGCTGTATACATTCGAAATAAATTTCACAAACGCTTCTAACAGAGAGAAGGAGGACAAAAAAATGGATATTACAATTAATAAACAATTGGTACAAAAGGATAATGAAAAGCAAGAGCAGTTCACACCTGTTTTCAAAATAAATAATTTGAACTTATGGTACGGACAAGATCATGCCTTAAAAGACATCAAGTTTGATATTCCTGAAAAGCAAGTTACAGCAATCATTGGGCCGTCTGGCTGCGGTAAATCAACATTCATTAAGACATTGAACAGAATGGTTGAAATGGTTCCAATCGTTCGCATGTCAGGAGAAATTGTTTACAGAGAAAAAAATATTTTTGATCCGAAGTACGGAGTAGAAGAACTTCGTACACAAGTGGGCATGGTGTTTCAAAAACCAAATCCGTTCCCAAAATCGATCTATGATAATGTAGCATATGGACCTCGTATCCATGGCATCAAAAATAAAAAAGTTTTAGATGAAGTTGTTGAAAAAAGTTTAAGAGGTGCGGCTATCTGGGATGAAGTTAAAGACCGTTTAAACGAAAATGCATATGGGTTGTCAGGCGGTCAACAGCAGCGTCTATGCATTGCACGTTGTCTTGCGATTGAACCAGACGTAATATTGATGGATGAACCAACATCTGCACTTGATCCAATCTCAACTTTAAAAGTTGAAGAACTTGTTCAAGAATTGAAAAAGGATTATAGCATTGTTATCGTTACACATAACATGCAGCAAGCAGCGCGTATTTCAGATCGCACAGCATTCTTCCTTAGTGGGGAAGTTGTAGAGTACACAGATACTAGCACATTGTTCTCTAATCCATCTGATAAACGAACAGAAGATTATATTACAGGACGTTTTGGCTAATAAAAAGGGAATAGGAGTGGGATAAATGGTTGTTCGTGAAAATTTTCAGCTTCAATTAGAAGAAATGAAAAATGCTATTATTCAGATATCGAAGCTAACTGAGGAAGCTTTGATCGAATCTGTTGAAGCACTAAAAAATCAAGATCTTGATAAAGCATTAGAAGTAATTGAAAATGATAACAGAATCAATGTCTTAGAAGATGAGATCAATGATATGGCCATTCTCTTAATCGCAAAACAAGCTCCTGTAGCGTCAGATTTAAGACGTATTATTGCAGCTATTAAAATTTCATCTGATATTGAAAGAATGGCTGATTTTGCAGTAAATATTGCAAAATCAACGATTCGAATCGGCAAGCAGGAATTGATAAAACCCCTTGAAGAACTTCCGAAAATGGCGCATCATGCTATTAAGATGCTGACTGCAGCTACGAAAGCTTACGTGGAAGAAGACGTTGCTCTTGCAAAAGAACTTGCTGATATGGATGACTATGTTGATGAAACGTATGGAAAAATTATTAAAGAGCTTTTAGAGTTAATGACCAAAAATCCAGATCACCTCTCACAGATTAGCCAATTGTTGTTTGTATGCAGATACATCGAACGTACAGCGGACCATGCAACGAACATTGCTGAAAGTATTATTTTCTTAGTAAAAGGCAAACGATACGGCTTGAATGATTAAACAAGGCTGTTTTTACACAAGCATTGTTGCTCTTGGAAGTGGTTAATTTCCGTTGCAGGACTCGCTTTCCTCAGGGTGTGCGGCGAGCCCATTCGTCGCCTTGCGACATTGAATGGTCTCTCCTGTCACACTCATCCTGCAGGAGTCTCGCCCTTCCACTCCAAGTAACTTTTCATTGAAGCACTTTGTCAAAATCTCTCAGTAGCAACAATCTTTTGGAAAAGAAAGTTAAACAAAGAGAGCAGGCGTGAGATACGCCTGCTCTTTTTATGTAATAAAAATTTATGAACTTGTAATTTCTTTAGCTAATTCATCAAAGTTCATGTTGCTGTTCACCTGATGAGATTCAGCTCTGACAGCACCTTCAAGATTATTGGACCTTAAAAACTTTAAGAATTCTTTGCTGTCCTTGATAATGTTTCCTTTTTGAAGAAGGTCACACACTTCGCCGGTACTCATACCTTGTGTGATCGTTAACGTCATTTGAAAGACTTTCTCTTCTTCTTTTTCAGGTTCAGCTTCGACTTCTTCTTTTGCAGGAGCAGCCGCTGCACTTTCCGCTTCTGTTAAAGAAGTATATTCCTCTTTTGAAATTGCCAACTCGCCTTTTTCAGAAAGATATTGTTCCACTGCAGTATCCGTTAATTCAGAACGGTTTTCTGTGTCCGCTGTGTAGTATACACCAGCCAATATTCCAGTAGAAATTATAATACCAGCTGAAAATCCGCGAAGGTTTTTGCTTGTCATACTAATTTCCCCTTACAAATTTAGTTCTTATCGTTAATCATCATTTCATCTTCAAGAACTTTTAACTTCTTTTTAATTTGATAGATTTCTTTCATTAATTGAATCGTAAAGTTTTCAAGCTGTGTTTCAACTGAGTTTTCACGATTTTTTCGAAAGGAAAGAATCAAAAGAATAATACCAACTAGCAATAATCCAAAAATTGCAAACTCCATAATATCCTCCCTATAAATAAAGCTATACCCTTTACTTTTATAACATAGTATCTATTTGTGGTATAGGTTTTTTCACAAAAGTTTACACAAAATACGACAATTCGACTATATTCATGTATTAATAAAATTATAAATTCCATAAATTAGAAAAAAATGCGTTTTTTGTGTGATTATGTCTTAATTTCAGAATAATCTGATGAAGCAACCGGTTTCAAAATCTTTACATAAACTGTAACCTCAAGCAGGAGTTGGAACCGCCAATTTTCGACTTTTTTGACACATTGTACATAAAAATATCTAGTGATACGATTATTTAAAATCTAAGAATAAGTATAAGTTTACTAGAATAATTGATTAAGATGAGGTGATGAACTTGATCGAAGATATTGTGAAGTTAAAGGAAAGAGGACTTACGCTGCAAGAAATAGCTGAAAGAATGAATATGTCTTTAGGCAAGGTTCAGTACCGCTGGAATAAATACCGGCAGCAGCAATCGCCGCCCGCAGAAATTTCTGCTCCATCGGAAGAAATAAAAAAAGAAAAATGGTCAATGCCGTTTGAATATAAGAAAGCAAATGCTTGTCTTATGCCGAGGACTCCAGAGAGTTTGTATGTATATTGGAGTTTCTCGGAAGCTATCAAGAATATGGCTGAACACCACTTCCGTACAAAGTGGGAAGAGCTTCCAGGTGTATTAAAAATATACGATGTCACGGATATCTTATTTTTCGGGCACAATGCACACAGAACATTTGAAATAGATCTTCCTCCTATGACAAACAACTGGTTCCTGCATTCGTTAGAACCTGACCGGACGTACATTGCTGATATTGGAACCCGCACATTTGACGGCAGCTTTTTTACATTGTTGCGGACAAATCCAGCTGAGACTGGAGCAGCCGAAATGAGCAGTTCTTACGATGAAAAGATAGAACGATGGAAACAGCAGAATATAACACAGCCTGAATGGCTTGAGAATTTTTCAACTTATTCATACTATCAAAAAATCAGATAGGAGAGTACACAATGTCTAACGGGTATTTCGCATTGGTTTTGCACGCTCACCTTCCTTATGTGAGACATAATGAAGCAAATCGATTAGAGGAAAGATGGGTTTTTGAGGCACTTACTGAGTCATATATCCCGTTATTATGGGTTCTCGAAGAACAGCCTGAATCCTTATCTTGGACTTTATCATTTTCCCCTCCATTACTTGAACTATTGAATGATCCAGTTATTCAAAAACGCTATTTAGAGCATCTCGATTCCACCTTAAAACTCATCAAAAAAGAAAAAAACTTTTCAAAAAACAAACAAGAAAAAGAAATTATCAGTTTTTACGAAACACGCTATAAAAAGATTATGGATACGTATCAGAATCATGACTGTCAGATTATCAAAGCATTTAAAACCTTTATGAATGAAGGGAAAATTACATGCATTACATCTGCGGCAACTCACGCGTTCTTGCCATATGTTCAGACTGAGCAAGGAGTAAAAGCGCAAATTCTTGCAGGTATAAATACGTATGAGAAATATTTCGGGAATAAACCAACAGGATTTTGGCTTCCGGAATGTGCGTATTCTCCTGGGATAGACAAAATATTAGCTGATGCAGGAATCCGCTACACGTTTGTTGATGAACAAACACTTCTTAAGAGCAAACCTGTTCCAAAGAAAGGAATAGGAGCACCCGTTTATTCGCCGCATGGGGTAGCTTTATTCCCGAGAAATCAGGTTATTTCTGAGACCATATGGAATTCTTCTGTTGGATATCCGGGTGATTTCGATTACAGAGAGTTTTATCGCGACGTTGCTTATGAACGTGACTTTGATTATATTAAAGGATTTATTCATCCTGACGGGATCAAAGTAGATACCTCGCTAAAATATTGGCGAATTACAGGTGAAACCGAAAATAAAGACTGGTATAACAGAACGTATGCTGAAGAAAAAATAAAACAGCACTCTAGAGATTTTACTATTCGCATCGAAGACTACTTACATAACAACAAACAATCTTTTCCTCCTCAACTTATTACAGCACCTTTTGACGCAGAACTTTTTGGACACTGGTGGTTTGAAGGACCAGAATTCTTACTTCAATCCATGGAAGTTTCGATTGAACAAAACATCAGCTGGATCACACCACAAGAATTTTTACACAGACATTATCAAGATCTTGAAACCGTAAGACCTTGCTTTTCTACATGGGGAAGGAATGGGACGGGCGAAGTTTGGCTAAACCATGCAAATGCATGGATGTATCGTCATCTTCATTACTGTGAAGAGAAATTAGTGGAATTAGCCGCCAAGCTTTCAAAAGAAAAAGTGAATATTGTGACAGAACGTTATGCTAACCAAATGGTAAGAGAATGGATGCTTGCAGCAAGTTCTGATTGGGCTTTTATTATTGAAGGCAATAGTGCTTCACAATATGCAAAAGATAGATTTCAAGAACATATCGAAAGGTTTCATACATTATATGAGGCTATTCAAAATGGAAGTTATAACATTAATGAAATCTCAGAATATGAAAATGATTATCCATTTATCATGGTAAATTTATGGCATTACTTTAAAAATCAGCATGATTTATATGTGAATATGCAATATACAAACCAAAACAATAAAAGCAAAAAAATACTGATGCTCTCTTGGGAATTTCCGCCGATGGTTGTTGGCGGGCTATCAAGGCATGTATTTGATTTATCGCGTAAATTAACCGACCAGGGGCATGAAGTGTATGTGCTAACTTCTGCAGTAGAGGGCTATCCAGACTACGAAATAAATAATGGCGTTCACGTATATAGGCTCAAAGGAAAACAGCCATCTTTTGAATCTTTCTTTCATTGGACCGGCAGCCTGAATTTAGCAATGGCCGATTATGCTGTTGAGCTATCCAAGAAAATTAAGTTTGATTGTATCCATGCCCATGATTGGCTCGTATCCGTTGCAGCGCTAGCCGTAAAAAAAGAATTAGAACTACCGTTAATTACGACTATACATGCCACTGAACATGGAAGAAACAACGGAATCACTTCACCTCTTCAATATGAGATTAATCAAAAAGAATGGGAGCTTATGAACGGTTCTGATAGCCTCATTGTCTGCAGTACTTACATGAAAAAAGAACTTACCGATGTTTTTCAAATTCCTGAAGATAAAATTTCGATCTTGCCTAATGGCATAGATCCACAACAGATAATAGCTGAATTGAATGAAGAACGTAATGATGAAAATCGCTCTGAGAATGAACTATTGCTTTTTTCGGTAGGAAGACTCGTAAAAGAAAAAGGCTTTCAAACTATTGTTGAAGCTGCAGATATTTTAAGAAATAAAGGGCTTCAAGTGAGATTTGTGATTGCCGGAAAAGGACCTTTATTTGATGAATTAAATGAAATGGTGAGAAAAAAACAATTAGAACGTTATGTTCACTTAGCTGGTTTTGTCAGTGATGAGGAGAGAAATGTGTGGTTTGCAAAAGCGGATGCGGCTCTCTTTCCAAGTCATTATGAGCCTTTTGGAATTGTTGCACTTGAAGGGATGGCTGCAGGGAAATTAACGATTGTCTCAGACACCGGAGGATTAAAAGAGATTATAGAGCATGAGAAAACCGGCCTGAAGGTCTTTCCAAACGATCCTCACAGCATAGTTTGGGCAGTAGAATATATGTTTGCTAATCGTGAACATTGCAAAGAAATGGCTCGTAAAGGTGAAGAAACAGCTAGAACTATTTTTAGCTGGGATTCAATTGCAGAAAGAACAGTTGACTTATATAACAAAATTCAAAATAATACCGCAAAAGTAGGAGGAATGGTGTAATGAAAGGTGTAATCATGGCTGGCGGAAAAGGAACACGTTTAAGACCTCTTACATGCAACATGCCAAAACCTATGGTGCCCATGCTTCACAAGCCAGTTATGGAATACGGCATTGAGCTGTTAAAAAGGTATGGAATAACTGATATTGCTGTTACAGTACATTATCTCCCTGATGTCATCAAGAATTATTTTGGCGATGGTCGGAATTTTGGTGTTAATCTTCATTATTTCGTTGAAGATTCTCCACTTGGAACAGCAGGTTCAATTAAAAATGCTGAAGAGTTTTTAGATGAACGGTTTATTGTTATTAGCGGAGATGCTTTAACTGATTTTGACCTTGAAAAAGGGATTAATTTTCATGAAGAAAAGGATTCACTAGTAACCATTTTTATGAAACAAGTTGAATCACCACTGGAATATGGTGTGATCATGACGAATCAGGAAGGAAAGATCATCCGATTCTTAGAAAAACCAAGTTGGAATGAAGTTTTCAGCGATACAGTGAATACAGGTATATATGTTCTTGAGCCCGAAGTTTTCCAATATATCGAAAAAGATGTACCTGTAGATTTCAGTAAAGACCTCTTTCCTTTAATAATGAAAGAAGACAAAAATTTGTTCGGATATCAAGCAGATGGTTACTGGTCGGATATCGGAAGTCTGCAGCAGTATCGCCAGTCTCACTATGATATGCTAAATGGCCTTGTCAATCTTCCTTTTGCCGGAAAAGAGCATGAACCTGGAATTTGGATTGGTGAGAACGTATTTATCGAAGAAGGAGCTAAGATTGAGGGTCCTGTAAGTATTGCAGATGGCGCTGTAATTCGAAAGGGAGCTCACGTTGGCAAACTGTCTGTTGTTGGGAAAAACAGCGTTGTGAGTTCTGGTAGCTCATTGAAAAAAACAGTGCTATGGAATGACGTTTTTGTTGGCGATCAATGTGAGCTAAGAGGTGCTACTATTGCGAATGGAACAAAAGTTGAGAAAGATGCATCGATTTTTGAGCATGCAGTAGTTGGAAATCATTGTACGATCGGTAAAAATGCTACTTTAAAACCTGATGTGAAAATATGGCCGGAAAAAGAAATCTTTGAAGATGCACTTGTTCATACGTCCATCGTTTGGGGAAAAAAAGCGACCAAGTCCTTATTTGGATCACGGGGAGTTTCCGGCATAGCTAATGTTGAAATCACTCCAGATTACATCGCGAGAATAGCCTCTGCATACGGAGCGGTTCTTCCATATGGTTCACAGATTCTGATCGCAAGTGATTCACATGATTTTTCTGTAATGATCAAGCAATCCTTTATACAAGGACTTCATTCTTCAGGTGTACATACACTTGATATCAGTCCGACAGTGGCACCGGTTGTCAGATTTTCTATTGAGGAAGAACGTTTGGAAGGCGGGGTCTACGTCCGTTTCTCAAACCCTACTGGCGAAAAACAATTAATAATCGAGTTTTATGATAACAAAGGCTTGCCGATTCACTCAGATCTTGAAAGAAAGATTGAAAATGCATACTGGCAGGAAGATTATAGACGGGCATCGTTTGATAGAATTGGAAAAGGTACGGTACAGGCGAATAAGCATGAGGATTATATTTCTGCATTGCTTGAAGAAATACAGGAAAAAAGAATACAAGAGGCAAAATTCAGGGTAGTCGTAAATTATAATCATCAGCCTTATTTAAATTTTATTCCGAATCTCTATAACCGACTTAACTGTGAAATTCTTACTGCCCCGTATCAGACAAAGCCTGAAGAGATGGCTTCTTTTGTTAGAGTAACAAATGCCAATATAGGTGTTCTGATAGGAGAGGCAGGAGAAACATTGCGATTGATTACAGAAACTGGTGAGGTTTTAGACGATGAAACCATGCTCGCTCTTTACGTTTTCACAGCTTTCTCTCAAGGCAAGCAAAAGGAAATGGCTATTCCTGTGTATGGCTCTTCTGCTTTAGATTCAATCGCAGAACGGCTGAAAGGGAAGCTGATCCGCACAAAAGCTAACCCAAGGTCCATAATGGAAGTTGGCGAAGGTGTACTAAACTATCAATACGATGCACAATATGCATTTGTTCATATCCTGGAAGTGATGGCGATGCAGCAAATCACACTTTCAGAACTCGTAAAAATGCTGCCTGATGTTCATATGCTGAGAGAATATGTACCATGTCCAAAGGATAAAAAAGGCCGTGTGATGCGAAGGTTAATGGAAGATATAAGGGATAACAATGTAGAGTTGCTTGATGGAATCAAGGTATTTCATCCAGAAGGCGGCTGGACATTAATTTTGCCTGATGTGGAACAACCTGTATTTACGGTTTACTCTCAAAACACGAACCCTGAACAAGCAAAACAGGCTGCATCACAGTACATCGAAAAAATCCAGCTTTATCAGCAGGTGTAAAGTATGCCAAGACATTTAGCTTTAGGCAACGGAAATTTACTTATCAACTTAGACGAGTTTTTACAGATTAGAGATATATATTTTCCCTATGTTGGTCAGCAAAATCATGTACAGGGACATGTAAACCGTTTGGGAGCCAGTATCAATGGCTCCTTTTCTTGGCTTTCCTCTAAAGAATGGATGATCGAACCAGGTTACCGCAGCGATTCATTAGTCACTCAGTCATTTGCCAGGAACAAAAAAGAAGGTGTATGTCTAAAGATTGAAGATGCTGTACATCAAAGAGAAAACATGTTTATGAGGAGAATAAGTATTATCAATGAAACAGATGAGGAAAAGAGGATTAAGCTTTTCTTTCATCAAGATCTTTCTATATACGAGACCGAGGTTGGTGATACTGCCTATTACGATCCTCATAAGTCAGTCATTATCCATTATAAAAAGAATCGATATTTTTTGTTCCATGCTTCTTTTGAAGGAAAAGGAATGGATCAATACACGACAGGTATAAAACGATTTTTAAGCGCAGAAGGAACATGGAAAGATGCTGAAGATGGCCATCTGCATGTGAATCCAATTGCTCAAGGATCGGTAGACAGTACATTCTCCGTCACTGGAGTCATACCGCCGAATGAAACGAGAGAAGCATTTTATTCATCAACAGTTGGTAAAAGCAGAGAAGAGGTTTTTTCTCTATTTGATTATCTGATGGAGATCGGTCCATCCTTAACCCTGGACAAAATCGATGTTTATTGGCGGAGGTGGGTTAATAAAACGAAGATTGACCCATGCAATCTTTCAGACGAACTTCTAGACCTATATAATCGAAGTCTGCTTATAATACGTACGCAAACGAATGAGAATGGCTATATAATCGCAGCAAATGACTCTGATATACAGCAATATAACCGCGATCATTACAGTTATATGTGGCCAAGAGACGGAGCTTTAATAGCTGCTGCTGTATCGAAAGCAGGGTTTCATGGCATGGTTAAAAATTTTTATCGACGATGTGCTGATGTTCTAACGAAAGAAGGGTACTTGCATCATAAATATAATCCAGATGGTTCGATTGGATCTTCCTGGCACCCTATGATCGATAAAGGTGGAGCAAGCCAGCTGCCTATCCAAGAAGATGAAACTGCACTCGTTTTGTGGGCCTTCTGGGAGCACTACAAAGAAACCGGTGATATTGAATTTGCTCAATCTCTTTATCGCTCCCTTGTCAGACCAAGTGCTAGATTTTTGCTCCAATACATGCATAGTGAACTTGACCTTCCTCTGCAATCTTATGATCTTTGGGAGGAAAGAAGAGGAATATTTACATTTACAGCAAGCAGTGTGTATGGGGGACTGATGGCAGCATATTCATTTGCTACGCTGTTTGGTGAAGACGATCGGGCAGAACGATATAAAAAAGGTGCTGAACGCATTAAAGCAGGAATGGAAAAACACCTCTATGATGAAGGCGCGGGCAGATTCATCAGAGGCATCTATTTATTAGATGATAACGCTTATAAAAAAGATTTTACGATGGAATCAAGCATGTATGCCCTATTTGCCTTTGGTGTATTTTCAGCAGATGATGAAAGAGTTATCCGTACGATGCATCAGATGGAAGAAGATTTAAGTATAAAAACGAGTGTCGGTGGAATAGCAAGGTACACAAATGATTACTATTTTCAGCAAACACATGAAGTTGCAAGGGTTCCAGGCAATCCATGGCTGATTTGTACACTTTGGGTTGCAAAATGGTACATTCAAAAGGCAAAAATAGTACATGATTTAGAACGGCCGCATGAAATTCTTCGATGGATTCAAGAGCATAGTTTTTCAACAGGTGTATTGCCAGAACAGCTCCATCCCTTCACAGGTGAAGCATTATCAGTTGCTCCTTTAACATGGTCACATGCTACTTTTGTCGATGTTCTAAAAGAATATACGACCGTATATCAGAAACTTTCACAAAACTCTCTTGCCCGTTAGATAAGAATTTGTTATCATGTTAAAGTATGGTTTAATAGAGAATAATGACTGTTAGTAACCATTAATATGTACTTTGGTAAAGATGTGGAGGGAAACAACAATGCGTGTAAACATTACTTTAGCTTGTACTGAGACTGGTGATCGTAACTACATCACTACTAAAAACAAGCGTACAAATCCAGACCGTTTAGAGCTTAAAAAATACAGCCCGCGTTTAAAGAAATACACAGTTCACCGTGAAACTAAGTAATTTCACTTAAGAACGCCTGACTCCCATGAGAATGAGGAATCAGGCGTTTTTTCGTACATAAAAATAAATCAGTGCTAATGATTGGGGAGCGGATAGAATGAAAATTGGAATTTTAGGCGGTTTGACCCCACAGGCTACAATAGAGTATTACAAGCTGATAATCAGCCAATATCATAATAAAATTGACTCCGCTGTATTTCCAGAAATGGTTATTGAAAGTGTAGATGTCAGTAAAGTGCATCATTTAACAATGGGAAAGAAATTTCAGCAGCTTATACAATATTTATCTGAATCCATGAATAATCTTATGAAAGCTGGCTCAGATGTCATCCTTATAGCTTCAAATACTCCTCATCTCTTTTATGAAGATATTACAAGGAATGTTGGTGTTCCAGTGATCAGCATTGTAGATGTGACCTATAATGAAGTAATGAAAAGCAAAAAGAACCGGATAGGCCTGTTAGGTACGATTCCAACTATGCAGAGCGATCTATACAAAAAACCTTTTATAAACACTGAAATCCAAATTTTTGTTCCTGAAATAACACAGCAAGATTTCCTGCAGGAGAAGATTTTTAAACAATTTTCCAGAGGCATTTTTATTGAAGATGATATAACGGCTGTAGGGAACATGATTCATCAATTGAAAAGTAAATATAATATCAATGGATTGATTCTAGGGTGTACTGAACTTCCAATCTTTCTTGAACAAGATGATTGGGATGATATTACATTATTTAATACTGCAGCAATTCACGTAGACAGCTTAATTCGTTTTTTGAAAAAGGCTCATATCTAAGGATTGTTGCTTTTGGGTCATTTTCTTTCTTCATTTCATTGACAGGTTAATTGTAGTGTAAGGTGCGAGACACATGCTATGATTAAGGCATAATTCAATTCATAAGAGGTGCTGCATATGACGAAGTCAGAATGGCGAAAAAAAATTAAAAACTTATTAATCTCTATGGAAGCAAATGATCGGAAAGTTATGAGCGAAAAAATAGCTGTACAATTATTTGAAACAAAAGAATGGCGGAATTCGAACTTTATCGGAATCACTGTTTCAAGAAAATTTGAATTAGACACGACATTTATTATAAAAAAAGCTTGGGAGGAAGGAAAAACTGTTTGTGTACCAAAATGCTATTCGGCTAATAAAAAAATGGAATTTAGAGAACTGGGTTCCTTTGATGATTTAGAGAATGTATATATGGACCTCTATGAACCAATAATCGAAAAAACGAAGGATATTTCTAAAGAAAATATCGACTTACTTATCGTCCCCGGGCTAGTCTTTGATAAAAAAGGATACAGGATTGGTTACGGAGGCGGCTATTATGATCGTTTCTTACAGAACTATCAAGGGTCAGCAATATCAATTGCATACTCATTTCAGACAGCAGAACAACTTCCTTTTGAAGAATTTGATGTTCCAGTAGAACAAGTCATTACTGAAGAAGGATGCTATATTTAAAATGGAAGCTGCCTTTTTTGCGGGGATCGCTTTGCTCTGTATGGGCTCTTTTATTTTTAGGCTGCTTACACTTTGGGGAAGTTCAGCAGCATTTTTAACAGGTGCTCTAACTTTTTATTCTTTTCAATGGCAGGGTCTAGTCATATTAGCGATGTTTTTTCTTACATCATCCCTTTTAACCAAGTGGAAAAGAGAAGTAAAACAAGATTATTACTCAGAAACTTTAGAAGACAAAAAGGGGAGGACAGTCGGTCAAGTGTTTGCAAATGGAGGTGCATCCATACTTGCTGCAATAGGTGCTGTATTCATGCCAGATCCAGTTTGGTTAATAATGTTTACTGGTGCATTAGCGACTGCTACAGCAGATACATGGGCCTCTGAGATAGGGATACTGTCAAAAACGAAACCTTTTCATTTAAAGGAATGGAGAAAAGTTGAAGCAGGACTTTCAGGAGCTGTTACACGATTAGGGACGATCGCTGCGGTTTTAGGAGCTGCAGCAATTGGGATAAGTTACTATTTCCTTTATGATACGTCAAATTTAATGGGAAGTGGTATTATTATTTTTGCAGGTTTTTTTGGGAATATTGCAGATACCCTTTTTGGAGCATGGTTTGAACAGAAGTTTTTTTGTCAAATTTGTAAAACAGAGACTGAGAGTAAATGGCATTGCAAAATGAAAACAGTGAGAATATTTGGATTGCCATGGGTAACAAATAATCTTGTTAACTTTAGTTCTACAATCATTGGCGCGTTAATGGCAGGAGGATTATACATATGGACAGTCAATTGATGTGTGCAGGTATAGTTTTGGCTGGCGGTGAATCCAGGCGGTTTGGAAGTCCAAAAGCATTAGCTGAGTGGAATAACAGAACATTTATAGAGTATTCGATTGAATCACTATCGCCTTTTGCGGATAAGATTTTAGTAATTACGCGTGAGGAATTGTTGACACCTTTAACTAAAAACAGCTCTATGCACATACGTATTCTTAAAGATGCACCCCGCTATAAAGGAAAGGGACCGTTAGCAGGTATTTATACCGGGATGATTAGCCAGAAAGCAGATTACTATCTTGTCACTCCGTGCGACATGCCATTGATGAGCAGCAGTATGTATGGCAAATGGCTTGCCGCTGCACGAGAGGGAGAGTATGATTGTGTCATTCCTGTATTAAACGGAAAAATATATCCGTTAAACGGAGTATATAAAAGAACATGTTTACCAGATATTACTTCCTGTTTACAAGAAAATATCTATAAAGTATTAAAACTCCTCCAAAGAAAAAACACCCAATATATAGAAGTGAATAAAGAGGAAGAACATTTCTTTAAAAATGTGAATACAACAAATGAGCTAAACAGGATTATTGAACTCTCCTTTGACTAAAAGTTACTGTCAACAGACTGGATAGATGCTGCTGTATGTAAAGATGGCCGAATCTACGAATAAAAAAGCCTTCAAACACAGAAAGTATAAGCAAGGAGGTTTTTTTATGAAAGGATTTATGATTAAAGGGTTTCTATTATTCCTTGCTGTAATGCTCGGTTATAGAATGCGTTATCGTCTTATCAACATGGCGCTGGGACAACCTTTAATAAGACGTTTTGTAGTAGGAAGTGCTATGTCTTTCCCGGGATTGCGTTCAAAAATGATGGATGAACTGATCTAATATGAACGTATCCAAAAGCAAAGCTTTCTTTTTTGATCTGGATAATACGTTATTTGACTACGAAGCCTCCTTTAAGCAGGCTTCTTTATTTGCCTTTAAGTCAATTTTTTATCCTGTATTGAAGAAGCCGGTAAATGCTGAAAAATGGTTTGATACTTATAAGATCTATTGTGATCTATATTGGCCAGCTTATGAGGATAAAACTGTAACACGTGAACAATATCAAAGAAACAGGCTTGTTTCTTCATTAATATCTTTTAATATCCAGCCGATTAATATGAATCAAATTGATTATTTCCGAAAACTTTGTGAAGAGAAAATCCCTTCATTTGTTATACCTTATCCGTGGATTAAAGAAATTATTGATTTATTATACAATCGAGGGTTTGTGGCAGGTATCATTTCAAATGGAGGTTCCGCATTGCAGAGAAAGAAGCTCAGTATGCTCGGGCTAAGCTTCTCACAGAACAACATTTTTATTTCCTCAGAACTTTCTTTCGCCAAACCGAGTCTTGAGATATTTGAATATGTGAAAAGCAGAATACACGCGGCGAGTTTTTATTATATTGGGGACTCATTCAGTTTTGATATCCACCCAGCGGTTACAGCCGGGTGGACAGGGATATGGTGGAATCCTTCAAAAAAATTGTTAGCACAGACAAATCCATTCATATATAACTGCTGCTCTGAAAATGAATTAAGAAGTGTAGTTAAGAAATGTATTGAATGAGCTGTATGTTCTCTCCCGTTGCGGTTTGAAATAAAACAAATAAGTGAGTTTTATCTTTGCTTAATAAAATATATGGCATGCTGCTTCCAATGGGGCTGATCTTTTGACCTGTTTTTGTTGTGATGTTAATAAAATAATTTTTATAAAGTCCTTCCCATAATTTCCCGATAATCTCCTGGCTTTTAAGTGAGTTAAATCCTGGCAGCGCTTTTTCGTTATAGCCTGTTAATGACTGCAGTGATATAACGTGATAATTGTTGCGGTTTATTTGATAATTCTCCAAAAGCTTAGTTAAAGTATTTTGAAGATATTTATTTGTCTCTTGATCTAAGAAGTTTTTTAAACGCCGTTCTGATGCAGAATTAGGTTCTTTAAAACCGGTAAATGTGTTATTTGGTCTAACAGTATAAAGATAATCACTGCTCATTCTTTGAACGGAACGATATTTTTCTTCATTAATATGAATTTCACCCTGATGATATGAGATGCCCTCCCATAACCCAGGGGTTTTTCCGTGTATATTTTTCTCCAGATCAATCGATTTTGCATTTGTTTTCCACTCGGTCATTTTGTTAGCAAGTTTTCCGTTTTCATAGATCATGGCAATGTCTTGTCTTAAATAAACACTTTCCGAGGATTCCGACTCGACGTCCCATTCCAATTCATAGTTTGAAGCAGTTCCCTCTTCAAATTTTATGGATGTTATAGCATCAGTAAAAGAGAAAGAATTATCTATCGGAAAAAAAGTAATACTTTCACGAGCCTCTTTTTTGACAAACGGCTGGTAGATGATACCTATTACAAGTATAATTATGAGCATAAATATTGAAATTTTCCACTTCATTACCTGTGCCTCCTCTAGGACAAACTAATTCCTAAATTGTATGCGCTATCACGTAAATTAGAAGATGGAAAATTAAAATATCACATTGTAATGTTTGAATATAAGGAGGAGAAAGATGATGGAAATACAAACGAATGAAATTGTAAGATTTATTAAAGAATTAGTACATATCCCAAGTCCTTCTGGTAATACAGAAGCTGCCATTCAGTACATGAAAGAATTCTTTGAAGAAAATGAAGTACCTTTTAAAATTACGAACAAAGGAGCATTACTTGCTACAATTAAAGGAGAAGATGATACTAAACACCGATTATTAACAGCTCATGTTGATACACTTGGTGGAATGGTAAAAGAGATTAAAAGTGACGGCCGCTTAAAATTAGATAAAATCGGCGGTTATTATTGGAACACGGTTGAAGGTGAATATTGTACGATTCACACTTCAAGGGGGGAACGTTTCTCGGGGACAGTTTTGATGCATCAGACATCAGCACATGTATATAAAGGGATGGATGACCTGAAGAGGGACGAAAAGAACATAGAAGTTAGAGTTGATCAAGAGTTTCATTCCAAAAAGGATGCTGAGGAAGCGGGGGTTTCTGTTGGTGATTTCGTTTCTTTTAATCCGCGTTTTGATGAAACTGAAAGCGGTTTTGTAAAGTCCAGGCATCTAGATGACAAGGCAAGCGTAGCTATATTGATGCATCTTGTTAAACAAATTCAGAAATCATCAATAAAGTTACCTTTTACGACACATTTCTTGATAAGTAATAATGAAGAGATTGGCTTTGGAGGCAATTCTAATATACCAGAACAGACTGTCGAATATTTAGCAGTAGACATGGGTGCAATCGGTGATGGACAAACCACTGATGAGTATACCGTAAGTATTTGTGCGAAGGATTCTGGCGGACCTTATCACTTTGGATTCCGAAAACATTTAGTTGAATTAGCCGAGAAGAACGGAATTGACTATAAAGTAGACATTTACCCTTTCTATGGTTCAGATGCTACTGCGGCTATTAGAGCGGGAGCTGATGTTGTGCACGGTTTAATCGGACCTGGGATTGATGCTTCACATGCTTATGAGCGGACACATGTAAAATCATTGGAACACACTGCAAATCTTATTAAGTCTTATTTGCAATCACAACTTGTATAAGAGTAATAAAATCCCAGCTATCGGCTGGGATTTTATTGATATGAAGGTATGAAATGATTAGAGAAAGTGAAGGATGATAGGCAGAGGAGTGATGAAAATGTCATATCTGCCAAAAAAACAGCCTCTTTCACACGATTTTGACGAAAATGTTCAATATATGAAGAAACAACTGGGTGTTGATATTAGTTTTGACTGCATCCATTTAGACTTAGAATATGCAGGCAGAAGAATGGCCCTATTCATGGTAGATGGATTTGTAAAGGATGACATTCTTCACTATTTAATGAAGCTCTTAGCAGATCTTAAACCAGACCAATTAGATCCCGATCCGCTATTGAGACTAATGAAAACGTATATTCCATATGTTGAGATTTCTAAATCAGATGATCTTAACCAGGGGATAGATTGGGTTTTGAGCGGGCCGACTGTTCTTATTGTTGAAGGCGTTCCTGAGATCATTCAGATCGATGCCAGAACATACCCTGTCCGGGGTCCAGAAGAGCCTGATGTTGAGCGGGTAGTAAGAGGAGCAAGAGATGGCTTTGTAGAGACGATTATATTTAATACAGCATTAACAAGAAGAAGGGTACGTGACCGGTCTTTACGAATGGAATATATGAGTATAGGAAGACGCTCTAAAACAGATATCTGTATTTCCTATATTGAGGACATAGCTGATCCGCATATAGTGGGACGAATTAAAGACTCTCTAAAAAAGATTGATACAGACGGGCTTCCAATGGGAGAAAAAACGGTTGAGGAATTTATTTGCGGAAGGCATTTTAATCCTTATCCATTAGTGAGGTATACAGAACGTCCTGATACTGCAGCTGTTCATCTATTTGAAGGGCATGTTCTCGTTTTTGTAGACGGCTCACCATCAGTTCTTATAACTCCAACTACATTTTGGCATCATCTTCAGCATGCAGAAGAATATAGGCAAAAACCAATCGTAGGTGCGTATTTAAGGTTTGTCCGTTTTCTTGCGGTATGGATTTCAATCTTTCTGCTTCCGCTTTGGTATTTATTTTCTGTTCAAAAAGAATTGCTGCCGATCAGTCTCAGTTTTATTGGTCCTGAGGAGATTGGTGTTGTTCCGCTTTTTTTACAGTTTATAATTATTGAACTTGGTATGGACATGCTTAGGATGGCTACCATTCATACCCCTACATCTGTATCCACAGGATTAGGACTTGTATCAGCCATCGTAATTGGGCAAGTTGCTATCGAGGTAGGTCTGTTCGTGAATGAGGTCGTGTTATATATTGCAGTAGCCGCAATAGGGACTTTTGCAACACCCACTTATGAACTTAGTCTTGCCAACAGATTATTAAGACTTTCATTATTGGCACTTACGGCCCTATTTGGAGTGCCTGGCTACATGGCAGGGTTTACGTTAGCCATTTTGTTTTTTGTTTCTTTTAAATCTTTTCATATCCCATACTTATGGCCGTTTATCCCTTTTAACTATAAAGCGATCAGAGATGTGATATTTAGAATTCCAATGCCATTGAAAAACAGAAGACCTGTTGTCCTGCACCCCAAGGACCCAGATCGTTAATGCGAAAAAACAGCTAGAGAAAAAAAGAGGGCACTGAAAAAGTCCCTAAATAAAATGTTGAATGTTGGGATCTCCGCTCCAGGGTACATGCTTTCCGCGGGGCGGGCGGTGAGCCCCCTGCCGCTACGCGCCTTTAGGGGTCTCACCTGTCCCACTCGTCCCGCAGGACAAGGAAGGCTACGGCAGCTTTGCCTCGCACGAAGAAAATGTGAATTTCATTTTCGAGGAGTCAGTACCCTTCCGCTACAATCCTTACATGTTTGTATGCAAAAAAAGGATCAAACCAGCTCTTATCGAGGTGGTTTGATTCTTTTTTCTGTTCAAACGGTTTTTCAGTGCCCTCAGAAAAAAACTGGCTGTTTTTTTGTGAAGATCTTATGCAAAGGCTTGCATTCGGACCCGTAATTTTTGTTATAATGACGTAGGTGATAGAAAATGAAAACAATGTATGATGTACTGCAGTTATTAAAAAGGTTTGGAACCATTATATACACAGGAAATCCAGCTGCAGATTTAGAATTAATTCAAGAAGAAGTTCGAGAGCTGTACAACCAGAAACTTATTGATGTAAACGAATACAAAACAGCAATTCTTATTATTCGTTCAGTAAACAATAAATTACAATAGAGGATGAAGCAAAATGGAAAAATGGCTAGTTGGGATAGACTTAGGCGGGACAACAATAAAAGTAGCTTTTATAACACTTGATGGTCATATCGTTGAAAAATGGGAGATTCCTACAAACATATCTGAATATGGCAAGCATATTGTCAGTGACATTGCTCAATCCATAGATGCCAAATTAGATCAGCTCTCTGAAAAACGTGAAAAGCTCGCTGCGATTGGTATGGGTGCTCCAGGATTTATAGATATGAAGACAGGATTCATTTATCATGCTGTAAATATTGGGTGGAGAGATTATGCTCTAAAAGAAGAGCTTGAAAAAGCTACAGGTCTTTCAGTTACCATAGACAATGATGCAAATATTGCAGCGATAGGTGAAATGTGGCGCGGTGCAGGAGATGGAGAAGGGAATCTGCTGATGGTAACGCTAGGAACAGGTGTTGGTGGCGGAATTATTGTGAATGGCCATATCATGCATGGCACTAATGGAATGGCAGGGGAGATTGGGCATATTACATCGATTCCGGAAGGCGGAGCATCTTGTAATTGTGGAAAGTCAGGATGTATTGAGACTATTGCATCGGCTACAGGAATAGCTAGAATTGCGACAGAAAAAGCAGGAGAGGATCCATCTTCAACTCTTAATGAAGTATTAAAAAATAATGGTGAACTAAAAGCAAAAGATGTGATTGAGGCAGCTGAGAATGGCGATCAGGCCGCAATTGATACATTAGACTCAGTTACTTTCCATTTAGGACTTGTAATCGCAAATCTTTCCAACAGTATTAATCCAGGAAAAATTGTAATTGGTGGAGGCGTTTCGAAAGCTGGCCACATACTGATGTCGAGACTTGAAAAAGAATTTAAACGTTTTGCACTTCCACGGGTAGCAGAAGGAGCAACACTTACAGTAGCAACTTTAGGCAATGACGCTGGCGTTATCGGCGGTGCATGGCTTGCAAAACATAACATATAAATACTATATAAAAATAGAGAGCCGCATACAGTGGTTCTTTATTTTTTTGAAACTTTTTCATCATAGGTTCGTCTAATTGTTTATGGATTAAAAATTAGGGTAAAACTAATATAGTTTTGTTGTCCTATTTGTCAGAATCTTGAAATAGTACGTTAGGGTATTGAATTCTTGTGCAAAACCATATATTATACTCTTTATGTAATCCTTTAGTTAAGGTTTTGTAAATGGTGATTTACATTCCCGATGGATACAGCGGATAAAGAAGAGTATAAAAAATAACATTTGAATTTAACTGCACAAGTTCTTTTTGATTGAGGAGGTCAGAGAACATTATGAAAGAAAAAATGAAACAAGCTTTTGCTGATTATAAGTTTTTCTTTATCGCAATTGCTTTATTATGGGTTAAAACGTATATCGTATATAAAACAGCATTTGAATTGCCAATGGACAACAAAATTCAGGAACTGATCCTATTTATTAATCCAATCAGTTCGGTCATCTTATTCTTAGGTATTACCCTTTATTTTAAAGGTAAAGCGCATAGAAGAATGATCATTGCCGTAAGTGCGATCATGAGTTTTGTAATGTATGCAAACATGGTTTTTTACAGATTCTTTAACGACTTTATTACCATTCCAGTGTTGTTTCAAACAAGCAACATGGGTGATCTAGGAAACAGTGTTTTTGAATTAATTCAGCCAACAGACGTTTTAGTGTTTGTTGACATTTTAATCTTAGCTTACTTTATGAGACGTGCTGATTACCGTCCTGCTCGTGCGTCACGCAAACAGATTACACTGACTTATGCAGCAGCGATCGTATTCTTTATCGTAAACGTTGGAATTGCTGAAACAGAGCGTCCACAGTTATTAACACGTACTTTTGACCGTGAGATGCTGATTAAGAATATTGGTTCATACAACTACCATATTTATGATTCAATTATTCAGTCTAAAGCGAAAGCTCAGCGTGCATTCGCAGATGGAAGCGAAATTACGGATATTGAAAACTATACACGTGCCAATTATAAAGAACCGAACCCTGAGATGTTTGGTAAAGCAAAAGGCAAAAATGTTTTCGTAATTTCTGTAGAATCAACACAAAACTTTGTTATTAATGAATCAGTTAACGGAAAAGAAATTACACCGTTTATGAATGACTTGATTAAAGACAGCTATTACTTCCCGAACTTCTATCACCAAACTGGGCAAGGGAAAACATCTGATTCAGAGTTCTTGTTAGATAACTCACTATATCCGCTTCCAAGTGGAGCAGTATTCTTTACACATTCACAAAATCAATACAATGCAACGCCAGAGATCTTGAAAGAGCAAGGCTACTATTCATCAGTACAGCATGCTAACAACAAGAGTTTCTGGAATCGTGATATTATGTATGATAATTTCGGTTATGACCGTTATTACTCGTTAAAAGATTTTGAAGTTACACCTGAAAATTCAATTGGCTGGGGATTAAAGGATAAAGATTTCTTTAAACAATCGATTCCTCACTTGAAAGAAATGCAGGCAATGAATAAGCCATTCTATACAAAGTATATTACTTTAACGAATCACTTCCCTTTCACATTGGAAGAAGAAGATGAAATGATCCCAGAATGGACTTCAAATGACGGGACAGTTAACCGATATTTTACAACTGTCCGTTACACGGATGAAGCACTTAAAGAGTTCTTTGCTGATGTAAAAGCAGCTGGATTATATGAAGACTCTATCTTTATCATGTATGGTGACCATTATGGTATTTCGGAAAATCACAATGATGCAATGGGTCAATTCTTAGGAAAAGAAATTACACCATTTGAATCAACTCAATTGCAGAAAGTACCATTGATCATTCATATGCCAGGTGAAAAAGGTAAGCAGATGGATACAGTCGGCGGACAAATAGACTTAAAACCAACCATCTTGCACTTGCTTGGAATTGATACAAAAGGTGATATTCAATTAGGGTCAGACCTTTTCTCCAAAGACCGTGAAGATTTCGCAGTACTTCGCGATAATTCTTATATTACGAAAGATAATGTTTTTACAGATGGCAAGTGTTACGACAAGGCAACTGGGAAACCAGTTGAAGGCGAAGAAAATGCATGCGAACCTTATGCTGAACGTGCAAAAACGGAGCTGGATATGTCAGACCGAATCATCTACGGCGACTTGCTGCGCTTTTATGATAAAGACAAAGCAAAGCAAAACTAATAATATGACAAAGCACTTAGCCTCGGCTAAGTGCTTTTTTTTGCATATATGGGTACAGCAATCATACATCTTTAAGAGAACGTTTTTAGGGAGGGCTTTGATTGGAAATTCTTGTTCGAAACGGGGACTCGCTTTGGTACTATTCCAGACTCTTGTCTATCCCTTACACTTTAATTAAGGATTCAAATCCCAATAAGCATTCTGGAAATATTGAAGCAGGAACAAAAGTTCATATACCTGGAGTCGCTGTTCAGCGCTATAAGATAAAAAATGGTGACACATTCTTTAAAATTGCTGAGGAAAAAGATATACCGATTGATGCGCTTTACTTATTAAACCAGGAAGTCGATCCAAAGAAAATATTTGTGAAAGATGAAATCAACATTCCTTATGTCCTTCCATTTCCTTGTATTCAGGGAAAACGAAAATATGACAGCCAAGCGTTAAAGAAGGACATTGATCAATTAATGCAAACTTATCCTTTTATTAAAAAACAAACCATTGGACATTCCGTACAGGGAAAGCCCATCGATATGCTTATAGTTGGTAAAGGAAAGAAGAAAGTACACATAAACGGTTCATTTCACGGAAATGAATGGATTACAACAGCTATACTTATGAAATTTATTAATGAGTATGCTCGAGCCTTAACAAGTGAAGCTTCCATGAATGATATCTCTTCACTCTATCTATACAAGAATACCACTTTACTTGCCGTACCAATGGTTGATCCAGATGGTGTGGACCTCGTTTTACAAGGTCCTCCGGAGGATGCTGAATTAAAAGATTTTGTATTAAACTTAAACAAAGGAAAAAAAGACTTTTCATCATGGAAAGCCAATATTAGAGGTGTTGATTTAAATAACCAGTTCCCTGCAAGGTGGGAACTGGAACAGCCGAGGAAACCTAAACAGCCTGCACCTAGAGATTATCCTGGAATAGCACCATTATCTGAACCTGAAGCAATCGCCATGGCTCAGGCTGCACAAAAGTATGATTTTGACAGGGTAGTTGCTCTTCATACCCAAGGAAAGGAGCTTTATTGGGGATTTGAAGGAGAGGAACCTATGCCGATCTCCCAGCAGATTGCAGAGGAATTTGAACGGGTCAGCGGATATAAAGCCATCAGGTATGTTGACAGCTATGCAGGATATAAAGACTGGTTTATACAGGAGTTTAGAAGACCAGGCTTTACAATTGAACTTGGTTTAGGGGTTAACCCATTGCCATTAGGACAGTTCGATAAAATTTATGAAGACACACGGGGTATATTGGTTGCCAGTTTGTATATGTAAGTTTATATAGAAAAACCATCAGAATAATAATTCTGATGGTTTTTCGGATTTTAATGGCCTGTTGAACCGCCGCTGCCAACTAATACGTCAAGTACAGTCATGACTGTAAACCAGCCAAATACAGCAAACGTTAAGAACGCGAAGCCTGCTGCCATTAAGTTTTTAATTTTTAACGAACGTAATAGTCCCAATGCAGCTAGAATAGCTACTAAGCCGAATATAATGGCTAATCCCATTATTCTGTGCCCCCTTGCTTTGGAGTAATACCAATCCTATGTATAACGCTTTCACACAGGTACAACCTTGTATTATTTTACTTGTTTTATCCCTGTTTGTCGAGTGAACATTTATAACAAAATGAATTCAGTCATAACCTGATAGGATGCTGCCCATTTCAAAATAAGGGGTTTATTATGTTCACTGAAAAAATAAATGGCCTCATCTTCTTTTTCAACGGCAATTAATTCTTCTTCTGCTTGTATGAGGAACATATCTATTTGATTCTGATCTCCTTCCTTAACAGAAAATGCACAAATCATATCAAGATATAAATAACATTTCCCACTTTCAGAAAAGAATCCATAATCCTCAAAAAGAAGAGAAGTTTTATAGGGTCGTATTAAAAGTAAAGGAATCGCTTCATGTGAATCAGCTATACAATGATCTGTAATGATAAAGTCATCATCCCGGTCCAAAAAAGCAAAACCTTCTAAATTGTTTTCAAAACCATAGTAGACTTTCATGCATTTCCTCCGTATATATGACTGTTTTAGTGTAAGATAGAAAGAAAGAACTTGCAATTGGAACTGGAGGCATAAAACATGAGATGGAAGAAAATTACTGTAGGACCTGTTCAAGAAAATACATATATTCTTTATGATTCAAATAATGAAGCGATCATTATAGACCCGGGCAGTGAAGGTACAAAAATTATTCAAAATATAGAATCTCTAAAGTTAAAACCGCTGGCTGTTTTACTGACACATGCTCACTTCGATCACATAGGTGCAGTAGATTCAGTTCGGGAAAAATATCAGCTGCCACTATATATTCATAAAAAAGAACAAGATTGGCTGACAAATACAAAAAAGAACGGGTCAATGCATTTTGGACAAAATATCACAGCTAAGCCTGCGAGTCACGTATTAACGGATAATGACAAAAGCTTAAAGATTGGCTCATTTTCTTTTGAGGTACTGTCTACTCCTGGACATTCACCGGGAAGTGTTTCATATTATTTGAAGGGTGCAGCAGCTGTATTTTCCGGGGATGCACTGTTTGCTGGAAGTATTGGGAGAACCGATCTTTACGGAGGCAGCCAGGATACATTGCTAAAGAGTATTCATGAGAAATTATTGCAGTTGCCTGAAGAAACTGTTGTACTATCTGGTCATGGTCCTGAGACGACAATAGGAATGGAAATGGATTCAAATCCTTTCTTGGGCGGTTTTTAAAGTTGGGTCTGAAAGATGATATAAGAAGATATTTGGAGCAGAAACACTGGATAACGATGGAACAATTTATGGAATTGGCTCTCTATCATCCAGACTTCGGATATTACATGAGCGAACAGAAGAAGATTGGAAAAAACGGTGATTTTTATACGTCCAGTTCAGTATCAGATGTATTCGGAAAAATTTGGGCTGATGTTTTTGCAAAAACCATTCATGAACACAAATTAGATCCTATCATTGTGGAATTTGGAGCAGGAACAGGCCGATTCGCGAAACAAGTTTTATCCCGCTGGAAAGATAACGGTATTGGGAAACAAATATCTTATACCATTGTTGAAAAAAGTCCTTATCACCGTCAGCTTCTACAAAATGAATTAACAGGTTCTTCTGTGACCATTTTTTGTTCATTTGAGGAACTAAAAGAATCTTATCCGGATTTTAAAGGAATTATTTTTGCAAATGAAGTATTAGATGCTTTTCCATTACGAATTTTTCAAAAACAAAAAAATAACTGGTTTGAGAAAGTGATTGTTTTTGATGAAGATACAGATGAGTTTTGTTTTAAATATATAAAAGCATCTGATCAATCTTTATCTTTAGATAAACGTTTTGCATCAAGGAGAAGTGATTTTGAGCTTGAAGTGTCATTTCAGATGATGAACTGGCTGAATGATCTATATGAATGGACTGGCGAGAAAAGTGTCTATTTCTTTGTTGATTACGGCTATCGAGGAGAAGAATGGAATAGAGAAGCTTTAAAAGAAGGCAGTATTCGCGGATATCATAAGCATAAAATAGAAAATAACCCTCTAACTTATCCTGGAAAAATGGATATAACTTATCATGTAGATTGGGATCAAGTTGAAAATGCTGCTAAAGGAAAAGGTATTGAAACCATACATTTTTGCATGCAAGGTGAATTCCTATTGAAAGAGGGTTTGTTATCACATTTAAACAATGCAGGGAGTACAGATCCTTTCTCTGCTGGTCATAAAAGGAACAGGGCGATCAGGTCATTCCTTTTGGATAGTACGCTTGCTAATGGCTTTCAAGTTATAAAGCAACAAAAAAAACGGACCGTTTTATAACGGTCCATTTTTCATAAGCTGATATGAACTTTTTTACTATTAATGGCCTCCACCAGCTCCAGGAGTCATCATAAATGTTGACCAGTATGTAAATCCGACAAAGAAAACTGTTAAATAAGCACCAAAGATATAAATATACATACGTTCAGATAAGTTCAAATAACCTAATGAAACGAACATAATCGTTTGTCCTAAGAACAATAACGCCATGTCCTGCATATCGCCAAGATAAGCCATGACACCAATGATCCCTGTCCAAAAGCCCAAAACCTTATACATTCTTGACATATGTATCCCTCCTTTTTTCGCCAATACTTGTATCCTTTAGTATTATATATGAGTTTCCACTCTCTTGTAAATGACAATTGTAAGCGGATAAAAAGACAATTCAAATATAATTACTCAAAGTAGGTTAATTTTGGTTTATTATGCCTCTTTTAAAGGTAATGTAAACCAAAAGGAGTGAAGTCATATGAATTCAATTACGTTTTACACATATCCAAGCTGCACTTCATGCCGGAAAGCGAAAATGTGGCTTAAACAAAATAAAGTATCATTTGAAGAAAGACATTTATTTAAAGAAACCCCTTCAGTAGAAGAGCTCAGAGAATTATTAAAACTGACTAAAGCGGGGACTGAAGATATTCTGGCTAAAAGAAGCCAGTCCTTTAAATCGCTTGATGTTGATATTTATGATCTATCTACAAACGAATTGCTAGAACTGTTAACAAAGAACCCAAAGCTGCTTAAACGTCCGCTCGTAACTGATGGAGAACAGCTGATTGCCGGATACAGCCCTGGCGATATGAAAAAATTATGCCATAAAAAAGAAAAAGAACACATTTCAAGTCATGTGTCCTGATTAATGCACTCTTAAAATCTTAAGAGTGTTTATTTTTTTTGGCTGGGCTAGCTGGATTCGAACCAACGCATGACGGAGTCAAAGTCCGTTGCCTTACCGCTTGGCTATAGCCCAATGCAACAATATTAGTATGGGCCGTGTCGAAAATTATATGCGCGATTTCTAAAAAAACGGCAGGAATTTTATTTTGTGTGAAGTATTTTTATAACACGAAACAAAAAGGAGGTCGATAATGCTTGCCAATAAAAATATTAGGCAGTTCGATTTTGCATGATGCCGTAATTCAAAATGCATCTGACATTCATTTCATTCCATTTAAAAAAGGAGGACTAGTACAATTTCGTATTGATGACAGATTACTCGAGTACAGATCTCTTAATTTTGAAGAGTACGTCCGAGTCATTTCTCATTTCAAGTATTCAGCCAGAATGGATATTGGTGAACATCGTAAACCTCAAAGCGGTGCTATGGATGTGCTTATAGATAATATTAGCGTACATCTTCGACTTTCTTCCATTCCTTCTGCATTTAATGAATCTCTCGTAATCCGCATCCTTCCTCAGCAAGAGTCCTTTTCAATTAATGAATTATCACTTTTTCCGCACGCACTTCAAAAACTCATTTTTCTCATTAAGCGTTCAAGCGGTTTGTTATTATTTACTGGTCCTACTGGTTCAGGAAAAACGACAATGCTCTATTCTTTGCTGCAATACCTCCAGCAACACTACAAGCGCCAGGTAGTTACATTAGAAGATCCTGTTGAGAGAAAAGTTGATACATTTCTCCAAATGGAAATTAATGAAAAAGCTGGTGTGACATATGGTGAAGGTTTTAAATCTTTATTGCGCCACGATCCAGATGTCATCATGATTGGGGAGATACGTGATGAAGCTGCTGCCCGGCTAGTTATCCGTGCGTCATTAACTGGACATTTAGTGCTCTCGACGATGCATGCCTCAGATTGCATAGGCTGTTTAGAGCGTCTAAGAGAATTTGGGATCCGAGAGGCAGAATTGAAACAGACTTTAATGGGAGTGGTTTCTCAGAGACTGATTTCAATACCTTGTCGTTTTTGCGGTGATCACTGCAGCGACTTTTGCTTTAAATCAAGGACGTTCAGAAGAGCAGGAATTTATGAAATCCTAAGCAATCACGAATTGGAAACCGCTTTTAATCAAGACATTTCCGATCCGCCTTTTTATAAAAGTCTCCCTTATTATTTTAATCACGCATATGCAGCAGGATTTGTAACGAAAGAAAGTTATGAAAGATGGATGGGAGGGCAGGGGAATGTTCAAGAAGAAAATGTGGAAGGGAGCGTCTCAAGGAATTTTTCTTTATAAACTTGGCCTTTTATTAAGTCAAGGCTATTCAATCAATAAAAGCATAGAGCTTCTAAGGCCGCAGTTTCCCGATAAAGAACAGCATTTATTAGATGAATTGTTAGAGAGAATGTCGGCTGGCAATTCAGTGCTAGATGTTTTTTCCAAACTAAAATTGCCGGATGAAGTTACCAGTTCATTATCCATAAACAGCGTTAACGGAAATTTAACAGATAGTTTGATGGAAAACGGTACATTTTTGAAAAAAAGGGCCGAATGGAGAGATCGATTAAATAAAGCGATTAGATATCCTTTATTTTTGTTATTTCTTACAATATGGATTGGTATTCTTTTTTACTATTTCTTATTTCCTCAATTTTCTCTTCTGTTTTCTTCTCTGGAAGTTAAGACACCCGCTTTCACCTCAATCATGCTGTCTTTTCTAACTTTGTTTCCATACTTCCTAATTGCAGCATTACTAATTGTTCTGATTGGATGGATCGCTTTTTACTTTGTAAAAAGAAATACAAGTTATTCAGATCAGATGATTTTGTTAATATCAATACCTATTTTAAAGAAATTTCTTTTGCTGATGAACTCACACTATTTCAGCGTTAACTTTGGTTCAATGCTAAAAAGCGGTTTGCCGGTAACAGATGCTTTAATGGTGATGGAAAAACATATGAAAAAAGGATTTTTTCAAGAAGAGAGCATAAGGCTGCAAAAAGGTTTGATAGATGGAAAAACATTGCCTGAGCTTTTACTTCATAAACCTTTTTATGCAAAAGAAATGACTGAGATCATTCGTTTCGGACAAGCCCATGGGGCACTAGGTTCTGAATTAATTCAATATGGAGAGTGGATATTTATAGAATTGGAGGAGAAGATCCTTTCTAATCTGCAAAAAATACAGCCTGTCCTTTTTGCTTTAATTGGTGGTTTTGTCTTGCTTATGTTTACTTCTATGCTCTTGCCGATGTTTAAACTAATGGATGCCTTATAAGGAGGGAAAAGACTTTTATGAGGAATGAAAATGGTTTTACCCTTATTGAAATGATGATTGTCCTTCTTATTATTTCAGTTTTGATGCTGATTGCCTTGCCGAGTATGACTAAAAATAACGCTATCGTCAAATCTCTTGGTTGTGAAGCGACGATAGATCTCGTGCAAGGGCAAGTAGGGGCTTATGAAGCAGAAAAAAATGAATTGCCTACAATAGACCAGCTTTTTGATGACAATTATATCGATACAAAAGTATGCCCCGATAAAGAACCATTGCTCATCGATAGTGAAGGGAAAGTGTATGTGAACAATGAGGATGAAGAGGATGAAACACCCTGAGCAAATATAAGCAGTCTGGTTATTTATTGATTGAAATGATAATTGTTCTCCTGATAATAGGATTAATCGGCTCTGCAACTTATCCCAAGTTCAATTCGTTTATAAAAAACAGGAAGACAGAGTACTTTATAAATTCACTTGAAAAGGACATTATCTATACTCAGCAAAAAGCAATTAATGAAAGCAGTGTATACCGTCTAACCTTCAATAATGAAAAAGGTATGTACCAGATAGGAACCTATAATTCAAATCAGGTATTAAACCGGCCAATTCCAAAACATATTAACATTGAGGGACAAGCCATGGAATTGACTATCCAATTTAATCAAAACGGAAACATAAGCCGTGCAGGGACACTTTATATATATTCAGGAAATGCTGTGTATAAAATGGTGTTCCAGCTTGGTAAAGGGAAATTTTATGTTGCAAAACAATAATGGATATTTGCTGCTTGAATCCATGTTGGGTTTATTGCTGTTTTCAGCTATAGCTTCCATTTGTCTCCCCTTTGTTTATATATTGCATCAAGAGCAAAAGACTACCGAGCAGCTAATGTTTGCTATCGAAGAGGTTGATCAGCTTTCTTTAAAGAAAATACAATTGCAAGATATGGAGTGGACGCGAAACGGAACATCATATTCGTTAATTACTAAAAAGGGAGTTACAGATGAGTATGAAATCTGTATTAATTTTGAGGCATCAAATCAAAAAGAGTATACAGCATGTTCAAGCTATTATTAAATATGCTGATTCTCAAATGGGCCATAGCTTAATGGAAGCTTTCATCGCCTTGACAGTACTCCTTATGCTCTCCTCGCTTATACCATTATTCTTTATTCCTATTCAAAAACAGCCTCCAACCCCTCAATTGGAAGAAACCTCCATATTTTTCTCTATGTTAGGAAAAGAAATAAGGGAAGGACAGTCTGTGGAAGTGATTAATAACTCGTTGTACGTCACACTTTCAAACGGCAATGTATTAAGTTTCTCAAAATATCATTCTCTTATTCGTAAGCAAGTAAATGGGCTGGGACATGAAGTTTGGGTGCAGAATATTAGTGAAATGGTGCTGGAAAAACATTCAGATGTACTGTTAGCCGTAAAGCTTATCGATACACAAGGAAATGAATACCATCGTTTTTTTCGGAGGATTGAGTGATGAATAATGAAAAGGGGATTATCTATCCTCTCTTAATCACATTATGTTTCGTTATCCTTATCTTTTTTGGTTACCTGACAGGTAAGGTTTCCTCTGAAAGGCAGTTTGTATATATGCAGGAAGAACAATTAAAGCAAACACGGCTTGTTCAGCAAGGGGTAGAGCGGGCAATCATTTATGCGAAGGATGCTTCTGTGTTTTTCCCGATGGAGAAGACATTAATATTGAATGAAGGAAGCGTTAATTTGGTGATCAATCAAACGACAGAAGAAGAAAGGCTATTCATGATCGAAGCATCTACAGATAAGCAACATACAAAAAAGGTGAAAGTATATTATAATGTAACCCAGAATAGCGTTACAAAATGGGTGGAGGGTTAAAGTTGAACACCATATATTTAGTAGGCTTCATGGGGTGCGGAAAAACATCTGTAGGAAAATATCTTTCCAAACAGCTTGAAGTTCCGCCATATGATGTAGATTCGGCAATCGAAAAGCAGAGAGGACAAACGATAAAAGAAATTTTTCATTATGAAGGTGAAGAAGCTTTTAGAAACTATGAATCTCTGGCCATTCGTCAGCTTCCACTCGAGCATGCAGTAGTCATGACAGGGGGCGGAGCTGTTGTTCGTGAGGAAAATCTTACTTATATGAAAAGTAAAGGAACTGTAATTTATCTAAAAACAAGCTTTCCTGTATTGTGGAATAGGTTAATGAAAGAAGAAGAACGAAAGAAAAGACCATTATTGCTGACAAATACAAAAGAAGATATTTTTCAGCTTTATAATGAGCGGAGCAAGCATTATGAAAAAAGTGATATCACGATTTTAACGGACGACCTGACAGCACAAGAAGTATGTGAGCAAATACTTATTGAGTTACAGCGGTTTAATTCCTGAGCAAATAGACAAGACTAGATTGTGAAAGGTTATTTAAAAGGAGTTTTGTTAATGGCTGCGGGAAACGATGTCGTAAAGTATTTAACTCAGAAAGTAGTAAAATATTTAGACGAGCCAAAATCGGTTCGAAAAGAAAGAAAGCGCACACGAAAAAACGAAAAAGAACCGTTGTTAACATACCTTTTTGGCGTTTTGCCAATGAGTTTAGGTCTTATGTTCAGGAAGAGAAGAAAAAGATAAGCAATGGCTGGAAAAAGGATGAAGCCGGGTGCCTAACCCGGCTTTTTATTTTGATTACATGGCTCATATCTAAAAGATTGTTGCTTACTAACATTTATTATTGAGTAGACTTCTTGACTAGTTGATTGGAGAGCAAGGTGCGTGCCTACAACTTGCGAAGCTTCTCGCTAGGCATGCGACGAGGAAGCTCACATCGGTAGTATTTACTTGTAGACGCAGGAGCAAGAATACTTCTATGAAGCGGACAGGTGAGACCACTCAAAGGCGCAAAGCGGCGAGGAGGCTCACCGCACGCCCCGCGGAAAGCGAGCATCCTGGAACGGAAATCAACATCTTCTAATAGCAACATAGTATACGAAAAAGTCTTTATGAAAGATAAAAGAGCCCTCCGTTTATGATTTCTACTATGATCTTAGGCTCATACTGAGTACGAAGTGCTTCTTTTTCAACATGGTAAGCTTCAGGTTTAGTAAAAAGATCCTCATAAAAACTTTCTAAAAGGTCCTGATCTTCCTTCCAGCGATTCCTTGCGTCATCTGCCCAAGTATGATCATCCTCGTCGATCACTTCCTGTATTTTAGCCTCAAGCCTTTTAATCGCACTTTCCGGCTTTATAAATGGAGAAAGCGTGTAACAAAAATCCGGAATTCTTTTAGTTAATAAAAGCTTCTGAAGCCTGTTATGAAACTGGTCTTCTATCGTCCCATTAATAAGCTGAATGCCATACGAGAGCACTTGATCCTTTTTCTGATCACATTGATAGGTAACTTTCACATTTAAACAAAGCCAGGGCTGAAGAGGAACTTGAGCACCTTGCTGCGGCACCGATTCGTATAACCGGATAAAAGAAGCGAGTTTTTTTGTAGATGCAAATATTTGATGGAGGCGGGGAGAGCCAAAATGAATAAACTCTCCTTTACCATCTGGTGACTGCTGCTGTCCGGTAACCAGTGTTAAGGTCATGGGATTAGGAGTACCACCGGTTTTTTCAAGATAGTGCCAATAGAATGGGCGATTCATAAGTACTTTGTCCAGCTCAGTCGTTAATTGAACCTTCATGTAACTGAAGTTCTTCTCCAGAATACGGCATTCGTTAGCATCAAAATATCTTTCAAGAAATCGATGTATCTCGTGCTGCTGCATGCTCTTCCCATCCTTTCTGCTTTATTCCTCCATCTAAATTGATAAGGGAAGCTAGGTTATCCATCTTTACCCTGATTTCTCCTTCACTGTCAGAAGTGTTCAGGATATCAGAAATATGGCGTTCAATATTTTTAATTTCAAATTTCGTTAAGATCTCATCAAGTTCGCCAATGACACTCTCAAACAAGTTAATCTTGTTGTAAAGAAGGTTTAAGATATGTTCTTCAATGGTGTTCTGAGTAGCAAAATTATAGATGTGAACATCTCCCTGCTGCCCAATTCGATGGATACGGCCGATACGCTGTTCAATTCTCATCGGATTCCATGGTAGATCATAGTTTATGATGTGCTGACAAAATTGAAGATTTATTCCTTCGCCTCCAGCTTCAGTAGCGATCAAAACTTGAGCACGGGTTTTAAATAGATGTGTCATCCAGTCTTTCTTGCTTCGTTTAAAGCCTCCTCGGAAGGGAACAGAAGAGATGCCGTGCTGCTGAAGAAACCATTGTAAATATAATTGGGTAGCCCGATATTCAGTGAAAATGATAACTTTTGAGTTAATTGACTGAATAAGCTCAAGCGCCTTCAATGCTTTAGAGTTTTGATCAACCAGTTCGATTTTCTTCATCAGTTCAACGATACGGTTTTCCATTACTACAGATGGAACATCCTTTTGAAGCATATTTTTAAGCGTTAAAAATACAGCTTCTCTTGAACTGCAAGCTTCACGCTGCAAGGTAACAACAGAGAACTTGCTTCTATCAAAGTAAGACTCTCTTTTAAGCTTCGATATTTCATCGTAAAGGTCCCGCTCTGTTTTTGATAATGTTATAGGGATGGTTTTTACTAGCCGTTTTGGCCACTTTAAGCCGGTTTCTTCTCTTCTGTTTCGAACCATTACTTTATTGACCAACTGCTTCAGTTTCTCTTCGTTTTTCAAAGAAGACTTATCTTCTTTAAAATCTTTATCAAAATTTTCTCTGTTGCCAAGATGTCCTGGTTTTAGGAGTGAAACAAGATTAAAGATTTCCTCGACTCTATTCTGTACTGGAGTGGCGGTTAACAACAAACAAAACTTCTTTTTCAGAAGCTGAACAAATTCGTAGTTTTTTGTTTTCTTATTTTTTAATTTATGTGCTTCGTCAATAATAATAAGATCATATTCCTGATTCAAAACAATATCGCGGTGCGGGGCGCGTTTTGCTGTATCAATCGATGAAACGACTACATCACATTGCTCCCAAACATAAGCTTTTTTTTGAGCAATCGCAGGTATAAAGAATTTTTGATTTAGCTCATTCGTCCACTGTATAACTAAAGAAGCAGGAACTAGAATTAAGATTTTCTTCGCAAGGCGGCGAATCATGTATTCTTTTAAAATTAATCCAGCTTCGATCGTTTTACCTAAACCGACTTCATCTGCTAGTATCGCTTTTCCGTTCATTTGTTCAATAACGGTTGTTGCAACGTCCAGCTGATGAGGCAGAAAAGTCATTTGTGGTAGATGGGCTGGTGCTTGCAGGCCCAAAAATTCAGGTATTGCAAGGTGATTTTCGGCTTCAAGTGCCAAGTTATACAACTCCCAGTTGGCCCATGGTCCGTCTTCTTCCACACGCTTTAAAAAGTCATCATGCCAATCTCGCTGAAACTGAACGTCGATTTTCATACTGGATTTCCTTTCCATAAAAAAGTTCATTGCCATTCCATTTATAAAAATGATAGGATAATAATGTAGTAAACATAGTAATAGTATGTGCGACCTTGGACAATAACATACTCGCGAATGAAAGTAAGAGGAGAGACTGCTTTAGCGGCGCCGAAGGAGCAAACAATTGTGAAACTCTCAGGCAAAAAGACTCTTGCTAGACGCATCTCTGGAGAGAGCTTTTTAAATAGATGAAAGCCACCAACGAAGAAACTCAGGATTGAGAAACTTACCGGTTGCAGGACAGAGGATCCCTTTTTAAGGGGTCTCTCTGTCCTTTTTTTGTCCAAAATTGATTGAAAATTTTAAAGTATGAAAAAGGAGGAATTCACATGGCTACATTGTTGCGCACGCCGTTATTTAACACTTATAAAGAACACGGTGGAAAAGTTATTGATTTCGGTGGCTGGGAATTGCCAGTTCAGTTTTCAAGTATTAAAGAGGAACATGAGGCTGTACGTACTCAAGCAGGTTTATTTGATGTTTCCCACATGGGTGAGTTCGAAGTAAAAGGACCAAATGCACTATCATTCTTGCAATATACAATGACGAATGATGTTTCTAAACTTCAAAATGGACAGGCGCAATATACGGCGATGTGCTATGAAAACGGCGGAACTGTAGATGATCTCTTGATTTATAAAAGAGATGAAAATGACTATTTGCTAGTTGTGAATGCCTCAAATATTGAAAAAGATTTCGAATGGCTAAACAGTCACAAAACTGAAGGTGTAGAGCTTGTTAATGTGTCATCTGAATATGCGCAGCTTGCTATTCAAGGACCAAAAGCTGAAATGATTCTTCAAAAGCTGACAGATACTGACCTCTCTGAAATCGGCTTCTTCCGTTTCAAAGAAGATGTATCGCTAGCTGGTATCCCTTCGTTAGTATCTAGAACAGGTTACACAGGTGAAGATGGATTTGAGATTTATTTAAAAACAGCTAATGCTGAAAAACTATGGAAATCCGTATTAGAAGCGGGAAGCGAAGATGGGTTGCTGCCAGCAGGTCTAGGTGCACGTGACACGCTTCGTTTTGAAGCGAAACTTGCACTTTACGGGCAGGAGCTGACAAAAGATATCACGCCGATTGAAGCTGGTATTGGATTTGCAGTGAAGACGGATAAAGATGCAGACTTTATCGGGAAAGAAGTGCTTGCTGATCAAAAGAAAAATGGAGCACCTCGTAAGCTTGTTGGTATTGAGATGATCGATAAAGGTATTCCTCGTTCTCATTATGAAGTGTTTAAAGGGGATAAGAAGATCGGTGAAGTAACTACTGGCACCCAATCTCCTTCACTAAAGAAGAACCTGGGACTTGTACTTATTGACAAGGAATACAGCGAACTTGGCACAGAAGTTGAAGTGCAAATTCGCCAAAAACGCTTAAAAGCAAAAGTGGCAGCATCACCATTTTATAAACGTGGAAAATAAATCGTTTTAATAAGGAGGACAAACAATGACGTTCCGTTACTTGCCGATGACAGATCAAGATAAAAAGGAAATGCTTGAGACGATTGGAATTGAAACAACAGAAGAGCTTTTTAAAGATATTCCTGAAGAGGTTCGTTTTAAAGGACGCCTGGATATCGAAGAAGCATTATCAGAGCCACAGCTTGTAAAAGAAATGGGCAGGCTTGCGGCCATGAATAAAAACACGAAGGATTATGCTTCCTTTTTAGGTGCAGGTGTTTATGACCATTACACACCATCCATCGTGAACCATATGCTTTTACGTTCAGAATTCTATACAGCATACACTCCTTATCAGCCAGAAATCTCCCAAGGTGAGCTGCAGGCTATCTTTGAATTCCAGACAATGATTTGTGAATTAACAGGAATGGATGTAGCAAACTCTTCTATGTATGATGGGGGAACTTCACTAGCTGAAGCTGGATTGTTATCAGCGGCACAAACACGAAGAAAGAAAATCGTCGTTTCAAAATCCGTGCATCCGGAATCCAGAGATGTTCTGAAAACCTATGCAAAAGGGCAGCACCTTGAAGTAGTGGAAGTAGATGCTGAAAACGGTCTAACTTCATTAAACGGATTGCGTTCAGCGGTTGATGAAGAAACAGCTTGTGTTATCGTTCAATATCCTAACTTCTTTGGTCAGATCGAGCCATTAAAAGAGATTGAAGAAATCATTCATGAAAATAAAGGAATGTTCGTTGTTTCCTCTAATCCACTTGCATTAGGAGCATTAACTCCTCCTGGCAAATTTGGAGCGGACATCGTTGTTGGTGACGCGCAGCCTTTTGGTATTGCTCAAGGTTTCGGCGGACCTCACTGCGGATACTTTGCTGTAACGAATAAGCTTATGCGTAAAGTCCCAGGCAGATTAGTGGGACAGACTGTTGATGAAGACGGCAAACGCGGATTTGTATTGACTCTTCAAGCGAGAGAACAGCATATCAGACGTGATAAAGCAACAAGTAACATCTGTTCAAACCAGGCTCTAAATGCTCTTGCTGCATCTATTGCAATGACAGCGCTTGGTAAAAAAGGTGTTAAAGAAGTGGCGCACCAAAATATTCAAAAAGCACACTACGCAAAGAAAGTGCTTGAAGACAAAGGTTTGAAAACTGCATTTACAGGATCGTTTTTCAATGAATTTGTTATCGAACTTAAATGCTCTGCTAAAGAAGTAAACCAAAAGTTATTAGAATCTGGAATTATCGGTGGATACGATCTAGGTCTTTCTTATTCTGAAATGAAAAATCATATGCTTATCGCGGTAACTGAGATGAGAACAAAAGAAGAAATCGATCAGCTTGCAAATGTATTGGAGGGGTTGTCATGCGTACAGAACATCAGTCACTAATTTTTGAATTATCAAAGCCGGGCCGAGTTGGCTATAGTATTCCGGAACTTGATGTACCAGAAGTAAATGTAGAATCCATTATTCCTTCCGATTATTTGCGTACAGAAGAACCTGAACTGCCTGAGGTTTCTGAACTGCAGATCGTCCGTCACTACACGGCGTTATCAAACCGTAACCATGGTGTAGATTCTGGTTTTTATCCACTCGGATCTTGTACGATGAAATACAACCCTAAAATTAACGAAGACGTTGCACGTTTCCCTGGATTTGCTCATATTCACCCGCTTCAAGACGAAGAAACTGTTCAAGGTGCAATGGAAATGATGTACCGTCTCCAAACTTCATTAGCCGAAATTACGGGTATGGATGAAGTAACATTGCAGCCGGCAGCTGGCGCTCACGGTGAGTGGACAGGGCTTATGATGATTCGTGCTTATCACGAAGCAAATGGTGACTTTAACCGAACAAAGGTAATCGTACCTGACTCAGCTCACGGAACTAATCCTGCTTCTGCAACAGTTGCTGGATTTGAATCGATAACAGTTAAATCAGATGAACGCGGTCTAGTTGACTTAGAAGATTTGAAACGTGTTGTGGACCAAGATGTAGCAGCATTGATGCTAACGAATCCAAACACTCTTGGTCTTTTTGAAGAGCATATTTTAGAAATGGCGAAAATCATTCACGAAGCTGGCGGAAAGCTCTATTATGACGGAGCAAACGCAAATGCTATCCTAGGCTTTGCAAGACCTGGAGATATGGGCTTTGATGTTGTTCACCTTAACTTGCATAAAACATTTACTGGTCCCCATGGCGGCGGAGGTCCTGGATCTGGCCCTGTAGGTGTAAAAGCGGATCTTATCCCGTTCTTGCCGAAACCAGTACTTGTAAAAGAGGACGATGTATATAAGTTTGAATACAACAGACCGCAATCTATCGGACGAGTGAAGCCATTTTACGGAAACTTTGGAATCAATGTTCGTGCATTCACGTACATCATGACAATGGGTCCAGATGGTCTGCATCAAGTTTCAGAGAATGCTGTTCTGAACGCAAACTATATGATGCGCCGATTAGAGCCGCACTTCGACCTTCCTTTTACACAGCACTGTAAGCATGAGTTTGTATTGTCTGGACGACGCCAGAAGAAACTTGGGGTAAGAACTCTTGATATTGCAAAACGTTTGCTCGACTTTGGCTATCACCCGCCAACGATCTACTTCCCGCTTAGCGTAGAAGAGGCGATTATGATTGAGCCGACTGAAACAGAATCCAAAGAAACACTTGATGAATTCATCGAAAAGATGATTCAAATCGCAAAAGAAGCTGAAGAAACTCCAGAATTGGTGCAAGAAGCGCCTCATACAACTGTGGTAAAACGACTGGATGAAGCAACTGCAGCGAGAAAACCGATTCTAAAATACAGTAAACAAGCTTAATAACCAAACAAAAAAGCAGCCTGAAATGGGCTGCTTTGTTTTTTTAGTTTGATTTTACACGGCCTGTCCATTTGCGGAATCCGCCTTGCAGATGATGCAGGTTGCTGTATTTTTTCTTCTTTAAGAAGTTTGCCGCACGTGCACTTCTAAATCCGCTCTCGCAGTATAGGTACACGGGCTGGTCGTTTCTAACTTCCTTTAATCGCTGTCTCATTTGAGATAACGGAATATTTCTGGCACCTAGAATGTGCCCTTTTTTAAATTCTTCAGGCTCACGTACATCAATTAGCTGAGCTTTACGGTATCCTGCTTTAAACTCTTCTTCATTTAGAGTTTTTAAAAATTTCTTTTGATAGAGTCCCATAGTAACAACATAAGCAAGTATTGCTACAACAATAATAACTATTAAAATTATCCATTCCATAATGCTTGCACTCCTTTAAACAATCTACCCCAATTATAGCGGTGCTGGACCCGATAGGCAAAGAAAATAATAGGATTTAAGCGATTGTTTTTGACACAATCACCGAATTTGGTACACTAGTTACGATAGAATTGCAGGGAGACGAAAACATGGAAAAAGAAAATTGGTATTACATTGATTCAGGTAACTGTGAACCAGCGATTAATATGGCGATGGATGAAGCTTTATTAACATGGCATAGCGAAGGGAAAATCCCTCCTGTTATCCGTTTTTACGGCTGGAATCCAGCAACCTTGTCCATTGGTTATTTTCAAAAAGTAGAAAAAGAGATAAATCTTGATGCCGTAAAAAAATATAATTTAGGCTTTGTTAGACGTCCAACTGGCGGACGCGGGGTCCTTCATGATCAGGAGCTGACATACAGTGTAATCGTTTCTGAAGATCATGATGCCATGCCGCAATCTGTTACAGAGGCTTATAGAGTTATCTCTGAAGGCATTAAAGAAGGTTTTCAAGGATTAGGACTGGATGCATATTTTGCGGTTCCAAAAACCGATGAAGAGCGCGAAGGTTTAAAAAATCCTCGTTCAGCTGTTTGTTTCGATGCACCTTCCTGGTATGAATTAGTTGTTGAAGGAAGAAAAGTTGCTGGAAGCGCTCAAACAAGACAAAAAGGCGTCATCCTTCAGCATGGTTCTATTTTATTAGATCTAGAGGAAGATAAACTCTTTGATTTATTTAAGTATTCCAGTGACCGTCTGCGAGAAAGAATGCAAGATGCTTTTAAGAAAAAGGCAGTAGCTATTAATGATCTGCTAGATTCACCTGTTACGATTAATGGTGCAAAAACAGCCTTCAAAAAAGGATTTGAAGATGGATTGAATATTAATCTTATTCCCTATACGTTAACGGAAGAACAATGGGCTGAAGTAGAACGTATTGCAGACACAAGATATAGAAATGACGAATGGACTTTTAGAAGATAAAAATAGAAAATCGAAACCTCAAAAGAGGTCTCGATTTTTTCTTTTTGGAAAAGAATTAAACAAAAAGAAGTCAAGAAATTAATTTTTTTTATAAAAAAGAAGGATATTGAGAAAACCTTTGTTTTATATAGGATTATAAAACTTCCATATAATACAAATCTAGTATTTAGCCAAATATTAAATAAAATCATATAAATTATTCTTTTCTCTTTGATATTCTAGTAATTACTCTTGATTTCAAGTTTGACAAGATTTTTTCTTTGACATGGTGTTTACGTATATATAGTATAGGGGTAGAAGAAATACATACAAGATATAGACATTCACCATGTGTGAGAATATGAAAAAGGAGGAGAAATATGGACACAGTTGCCACTGTTAAAAAGGGTATCGACTACGAAGCTCTTAATCAAGATATAGCACAATTTCCACAAGTACATCCCGTATCATCCACAATGAAAACGACTCATAAAGGTGTTTCACGACTGGTGATGCTTGATCGATACAGTTTTAAAGACACAGAAAAGAAAACACTCAAACCGGGTGATTTTGTTGTTTTAACGGTCAAAGAAGATCCGAAATTTCCGGCGAGAGGACTTGGCTATATTCAATCAGTCAACTGGGACGATAAAAATGCAGTAGTTTTAGTTGAGGATGAATTCAAAGCAGTACTTGAAAAACCGGAAGAAGCAGAAACAGGACTTATTACACGTTCACTCGATGTGATGGACAAGCCGCTGGAAGTATTCTACGAGCAGATTGCGCTAAGGAATGCCACAGGATTAGCATCTGTTGAAACGACAGAGGAAAAGCGCCAGGAATCGTTCGAGAAGTTCTATAAAGAACTTTCTGAAATGAACTTCGTACCGGCTGGACGAGTTCTTTACGGTGCAGGAGCAGAAACAGACGTAACGTATTTTAACTGCTACGTTATGCCATATGTAAAAGACTCGCGTGAAGGAATCTCAGATCATCGCAAGCAAGTAATGGAGATCATGAGCCGGGGCGGCGGCGTTGGAACGAACGGATCAACACTTAGACCAAAAAATGCACTGGCACGAGGCGTAAACGGTAAATCATCAGGGTCAGTATCCTGGCTGGATGATATTGCGAAACTGACGCATCTGGTTGAGCAAGGTGGATCGCGCAGAGGGGCGCAAATGATCATGCTTGCAGACTGGCATCCTGACATTATTGACTTCATTATTTCTAAAATGCAAAATCCCCGTATTTTGCGTTATTTGATTGAAAATACGAACGACGAGAAGATAAAACAAGTCGCACAAGATAAGCTGAAGTTCACACCGTTAACACCAGCTCAAAAAGCAATGTACGAAGGAATTCTACGTTATAAAGATATTCCAGGAACAGGCGGTTTTGACTCTGATGTTTTACGCGATGCAGAAACGATGCTTCGCGACGGCGGTACTTACAGTGTTCATAATTCAGAGTTCCTGACAGGAGCTAATATTTCCGTAACAATCACGAAAGAATTTATGGAAGCGGTAGATAATGATGGTGATTATAGTCTGCGTTTCCCAAGTGTTGAAGCATACTCTCCTGAGGAAATGGAAGCTTACAATAATGAGTGGCACGAAATTGGAGATGTTCGTGTTTGGGAAGAAAAAGGTTACGGAATTCGTGTTTATAAACGTATTAAAGCACGTGAACTTTGGAGCCTGATCAACATTTGTGCAACATACTCTGCAGAACCTGGTATCTTCTTTATCGATAATGCGAATGACATGACGAACGCTACAGCATATGGACAAAAAGTTGTAGCTACTAATCCGTGTGGTAAGGTGGCTTAAATTGCCTCACGTTAAAAACTGCGGAACTAAGCGGGAAGGGTGAGAATCCTAATCCGAACCGAAGATTAAATGTAAAAGTTTAGTCAGGGGCAACGCATAGGGGATGAAACTGAGGAATCAGAATATAATTCCCCCAAGAGGCCGCAGCACTATTTAAATAAATGGTAATTGGGGTTTCTATATGAATAGAGGATATGGTGGCTATTATTCTGGTTATTATTTAAGAAGTTCATACGAATACGCTTATGCCAAATACCTAAATCACATGAGTGTGAAATGGACTTATGAGACAGAGGTGTACGATCTGGGTTCGAGTATTTATAAACCGGATTTCTTTATTTATAACGAGGATAATGAACTTACAAAGATGTTGAGATTAAATCAAGACAAAAGACAGCATTGTCTTCTGCGAAAATCATATTGGATAAAGTCTCACACCTAATTGATGTAGAATGCCAATTGTTATCATATAGAGACCTTTTAAATATTTATAAGAAACAAATGCCATGTTCATTCCACTTTACTATCCAAGAGTGGATCAATTCACCAGAAACAACTATTAATAAAACACTCAAAGGCAAACTAAATCCTCATTTATCTCTCAAACATAATACTGATACGAAAAAACTAATTGGTAGACACACTAAAAAGCTGTGGGAGTCAAATAGTCTTTCAAAACAAAGAATGATTGAGGGATTAAGAAAAAGTGGACTAACACAAAAAGGGAAAATAAAGGTGCCTAGAGTAGAAAGATTATGTGTTGTATGTGGCGATAAATTCAAATGTCTGAAAACTTCTAAAAGTAAACATTGTAAACAAAAATGTGCTGCAAAAATGAATATACAAAGGGCAACAAAACAGTACGTATACAATCGTCAACAAGTAAAAAATGAGATTAAATCCTTTGTTATAGAATGGGCAAAAGAAAATAAAGAATTAGTAATTAATACACCATATAATAAGATTAAAACAAATCTTGCCCCTTTAATGCATCACATACAATTAAATTTTGGAGTTAAAGACTTTAGAGTTATTTCTGCATCAATATTTGGTGAAGATAAAGGCAGAAAAAAGTTTCTTGAATTCATGAAAGATACCATTTCTAATAGTGAAAAGATATGCTGAGCTGGACCAGAATTGACTGGTCGTACCTTAAAAAGGGATGAGGGAAATCAACCTCCAGAAGCAGGGGATAAAAAGCCCCTGTGATAACAAAAAACTGGAACAACCACTTGCACCATATTCTGTTTGTAATTTAGCTGCTGTAAACCTCGGGAATATGGCTGATAAAGAAAACAAGAAGGTCGACTTTGAGAAGTTGAAACAAACTGTTGAAGTCGGCGTACGAATGCAAGACAACGTAATTGACGCAACACCATATTTCTTAGAACCAAACCGCGTTCAGGCATTAGGCGAGCGCCGTGTCGGACTAGGTGTAATGGGACTTCATGATCTGCTTATCTACTGTGAAACGGTTTATGGATCTGAAGAAGGAAATAAACTTGTGGATCAAATTTTTGAGACGATCGCAGTTACCGCTTATAAAACTTCGATCGAGCTTGCTAAAGAAAAGGGAAGCTTCCCATTCTTAGAAGGTGAGACAGAAACAGCTACTAATGACCTTCGAAATCGTTTTGTTGAAACAGGATACATGAAAAAGCTGCCTGAAGATGTGCGAAAAGATATTTTACAATACGGAATTCGCAACTCCCATTTGTTAACGGTGGCTCCTACTGGAAGCACCGGGACCATGGTCGGAGTCTCAACAGGGCTAGAGCCTTACTTCTCATTCTCATACTTCCGCAGTGGACGCCTTGGGAAGTTTATTGAAGTGAAAGCTGATATTGTAAAAGAATATCTCGATAATAATCCGGAAGCTAATGAAAATGAACTTCCTGAATGGTTTGTTGCAGCGATGGAGCTTGCCCCAGAAGCACATGCGGATACACAATGTGTCATTCAGCGCTGGGTGGACAGTTCAATCTCCAAAACGGTAAATGCACCAAAAGGATATACAGTTGATCAAGTTCAGAAAGTTTATGAGCGTTTGTATAAAGGCGGCGCAAAAGGCGGAACTGTTTATGTTGATGGAAGCCGTGATGCGCAAGTTCTGACTCTTAAAGCTGAAGAAACATTTGAACAAACTGAGATCGACCTTGGAATGGAAGAAGAAAAGAAAAAAGTCGTCATTCTTGATACGATTACTGACCTTCGTTCAACAGATGTTACAATCGGTAACGAAGTAGGCAACACATGTCCTGTCTGCCGAAAGGGAAAAGTAAAAGAAATCGGCGGCTGCAATACTTGTACGAACTGTAATGCACAATTAAAGTGCGGACTATAAACGAATTGCAAGAAGGAACTGGAAATGGTTCCTTCTTTTCATTTGCCAATATTAGGACATACTAACCTCATCATTTGTGAATTTTGGGGGTATGTAAAATGGCCGGTGCTAATAAACCGTTTATGCCACAGCTCATTTATTTTGAACCGCGTGCACTTGAATATCCATTAGGCAAAGAGCTTTTCGATAAGTTCAGTAAGCTCGAAGTTGAAATAAGAGAGACAACTTCACATAATCAAATACGTGACTTGCCTGGAGATAACGATTTTCAAAAGTACAGAACCGCAAAGTCAACGCTTGTTGTCGGTATTCGAAAAACTTTAAAATTTGATACGTCAAAACCGTCAGCTGAATATGCAATACCTCTTGCAACTGGATGTATGGGACATTGTCATTATTGTTATCTGCAAACCACCCTTGGCAGCAAGCCTTATTTAAGAACTTATGTAAACACAGACGAAATCTTTGCTCAGGCTGAAAAGTATATGCAGGAAAGAGCACCAGAGGTTACGCGGTTTGAGGCGTCATGTACATCAGATATCGTTGGAATTGATCACCTTACCCACTCTCTGAAAAAAGCGATTGAATTTTTTGGTCAAACGGACTTAGGAAGACTTCGTTTCACAACGAAATATCATCATGTTGATCATTTGCTGGACGCCAATCATCAAGGACGGACAAGGTTTCGATTTAGTATTAATTCACATTATGTAATCAAAAACTTTGAATTAGGCACAAGCCCATTAGAGGAAAGAATCAATGCTGCCATAAAAGTAGCTGAAGCCGGATACCCATTAGGTTTTATTGTGGCACCGCTTTATCTTCATAAGGATTGGGAAGAGGGGTATAAAGAGCTTTTTGATATATTAGAGGCTAAGCTCCCAAAACATTTAACAAACGATTTAACTTTTGAACTGATTCAGCACCGTTTTACAAAGCCCGCCAAAAGGGTAATCGAAAAAAATTATCCGAAAAGCAAGCTCGAAATGAACGAGGAAGAACGTAAATACAAGTGGGGCAAATATGGAATAGGCAAGTATGTGTATCAAGACGATCAAGCCACAAATCTGCGAGAGACGGTAGAAAATTATATTAATACCATGTTTCCGCAAGCCGAGATTGAGTATTTTACGTAATATTCAGGTAAAGGGTATTCCCTTGTCACTCAAACATTTCTATAGTATCCTTTTTATAGAGACCAATTGGTTTTATTATAGGGAGGGAACATTTTGCCGCCAACCCCAAGTATGGAAGATTATATTGAACGCATCTATGCCCTAATAGAAGAGAAAGGATATGCAAGAGTATCAGATCTTGCAGAAAACCTTGAGGTACATCCCTCTTCTGTAACCAAAATGATTCAGAAACTCGACAAAGGCAAGTATGTCGTTTATGAAAAATACAGAGGCTTTGTTTTAACGCCGAATGGAAAAAAACTAGGTAAGCGTTTAGTATACAGACATGAATTATTAGAAGAATTTTTGAAGGTAATCGGGGTAGATGAGGAAAACATCTTTCAAGATGTTGAAGGAATCGAGCACCACTTAAGCTGGAACGCTATTGATCGGATAGGAGATCTCGTGCAATTCTTTGAAGAAGACAAAGATCGCCTGAATGAATTAAGAGAAGTGCAAGCTAAAAACGAAGAACAAGGACAATCATAATTTTTTATGGTTGTTTTTTATTTTGAAAAAATTGGTTATAAAGGACATCTTCATGCGATTAGGATAGTAGTGGAGGAGATGGTCAATGCGAATAGACGGCGTATTTTCAGGTGGAGGAATTAAAGCTCTCTCGTTGATCGGTGCGGTTGAGGCTGCAGAACACAGAGGACTTTCTTTTGAAAGGGTAGCGGGGACAAGTGCCGGTGCGTTAATGGCAGCTTTAGTAAAAGCCGGGTATAAAGCTGATGAAATGAAAAGGATTATTGATACACTTGATTTTAAAAAGTTCTTGGACACAAGTAAGGTTCCCATTCCGTTTATGAACTGGTTAAAGCTTTATTGGAAACTAGGTCTGTTTAAAGGAGATTATTTAGAAAATTGGGTGGCAACCCTTTTGGCTAACCGGGGAATCGTAACGTTTGCTGATATTCCTTATGGAAGTTTAAAGATTATCGCATCAGATATAACCCGTGGGAGACTTATTGTTCTTCCGGATGATCTTGAAGAATACGGTTTGCTTCCAGAACGGTTTCCAATAGCCAGGGCTGTTCGGATGAGCTGCAGCCTTCCTTACTTCTTTTATCCTATTAAGCTGTTCAATCGGGTTGGACAAAAAAGCTATATTGTCGATGGCGGTGTCTTGAGTAATTTTCCGATGTGGCTTTTTCAAAGAAAAGACCGGGTGCCAATACGCCCTGTGCTAGGTTTTCAGCTCAGTTCCTATATCAATGATCATATTCCGACACATCAGGTTAAGAATGCAGTACAGCTTTTTAAAGCTTTGTTTGAAACCATGATGCAAGCACATGATAATCGCTACATTGATTCACACGATGCGAGAGATATTATATTTATGCCTGTTAAACATGTATCAGTTATCGACTTTCAGTTGTCTGCTGAAGCGAAAAATGAACTCTATCAGTTTGGGTATGACAGGGCAGAACACTTTCTGCAGAGCTGGATCGCAGGAAAATCATATCCGCATCCTGCATACAAAAATCGAGCCTGATCCTTAAAAGGAGGCTCGATTTTTTTTCTTGTTCTTTTTCCCTTCAATAACAGTTAAGTGATGTTCTCTTGCGCGTTTTTTCTGAGCTGTATTTTTAACTTTCTTGTTTGTAAATAACGGCGAAGTTTTTGAAGGCTTCTGATTGGAACCATACCGTTTTTTTGATTGTTTTACTGCTTTTCTATATTTGCCGTTTACTCCTGATGAAGTTCTGCGAAATATAAAGTAAAAAACGGCGACCACTGCTGCTCCGATCAGAAGGGTTGTAAATAGTTGGCGAGGTGAAGTGATCAGTTGATATAGGATTCCGACAACAGCCAGTGAAATGACAAACCAAATGATAGGATGCAATCTTCTGCTATTCTGTTGCAACAGGTTCACCTCCTTAAAATTAAACAATTTGATTTTGCTGTTTCTCACTTTCATAGGATGCGTCACGTTTAAGCATTTCATTAAAAGATAGTATAGAAACTTCTATTTGTTTTTCGTCAGGTTCTTTTGTTGTCAGTAATTGCAGCCAAAGTCCCGGATATCCTAAATATCGGAGTACTGGAACGTCTCTTAATTTGTTTGTCAGCTGTAATACTTCAAAAGATACCCCTAAAACGACAGGAATAAGCGCAAGTCTGGATAAAATTCTTTGCCAAAGTACGTCAGATGGTACAAAATAATAGATCACCATTCCAACAAGTACTGTAAACAGGATAAAACTGCTGCCACAGCGGTAATGAAGCCGTGAGTGCCGTTTAACATTTTCGACAGTAAGTTCATCCCCAGCTTCATAAGTATTAATCACTTTGTGCTCGGCACCGTGATACATAAAAACCCTCTTAATTGCGGGGGTTAATGAAACAAAATAAATATAGCTTAGTAAGAAGATAAACTTAAACAAACCTTCTAAAAGATTTTGCCCAAGATGACCTGGAACAATAAAACGAAAAGCTTCTGCTAAGAATACTGGAACCAGTGTAAACACGAATTTTCCGAACAGAAATGATAGGACACCGATTATCGCCAAGCTAAAGAAAAAAGTAAATTTCGAAGGTTTTTCCTCTTCTGCTTCTGCCTGTTCTTCACCAGGATTGACACCAAATCGTTCAGCGGAAAAATTCAAGTGCTGCGTACCGTTCATACTTGCTTCTATAATAGCGATAAAGCCCCTTACAAAAGGGATCTTTTTAAGCTTTGCTAACACAGGAGCTGGTTTCTTTTTAAGTTCAAAATACTCGATTGAATCATCGTTTCTTCTAATTGCCGTGACATATGTGTGTCTTCCGGCAAACATAACCCCTTCTAGTACAGCTTGACCGCCGTAAACGGGTTTTTTCTCTTTTGTCATGTTGGACCCCCAGCCTAAAATTTTGTAGGTACTTTCTATTCTACAGTAAAGCTGGATATTCCTCCAGAAGGTATGATTTATTTGTATTTTTCCCATTTTATACATCTTTTACACGGATTATGATTGAATAAGCCCTATATAGTTTGACGTGGTATTTTATGGACATACTATAGTGTGTTGGAGGTGTTCGTTTATGGACGATAAACAATTAGAGCAAAACAAACAAGAATCACAATCTTCGTTTATGAGCAGAGTTGTGGGAGTAGGTTTTTTTGGAGGACTGATTTGGGCTTCATTTGGTTTCATTGCATACTACTTGAATTTTTCTAAGGTAGGTCCAGCACTCGTATTGGCACCATGGGCATTAGGGAAATGGAAATCTCAATGGATCGGACAGCTTATCAGTATTCTGATTATTGCGTTGCTCTCTATCTTAGTGGCGATCGGGTATCGTTACGCTTTTGCAAAAATTAAATCCATGTGGGGCGGAATTGTCTTTGGAGCTGCATTATGGGGCATTGTGTTTTATTTGCTTCATCCCATCTTTCCAGGTTTGGAGCCGATAAACACAATTGGAAAAAATACAATTACAACAACACTCTGTATATATATATTATATGGTGTTTTTATAGGGTATTCTATTTCATTTGAATATAGAGAACGATTCGGTGAGGCTCAGGATAAGAAGCAGTCTGCACAAAGTTCGTAACTATCCAAAAGATTAAACGCTATGATAGAATGTTGTAAGAACATTCTATTTTTTTTGTGTAAAGGCGAGGTGGCGTTTATGGACTGCAAAAAGTCTATTCTTATTATTAACGGTCCTAACTTAAATCGTTTAGGAAAACGGGAACCAGGAATTTACGGTGCGAAAACATTAGACGATCTTCAGTTAGAACTGGAAAAAACAGCTTCTGAGCTTTCCTTTCATGTCTCATTTTATCAGAGCAATTCAGAGGGAGAAATTATCGACTACATACATGAATCTTCCGGTAATCATGAGGGAATCGTTTTAAACGCAGGGGCTTATACTCATTATAGTTATGCGATTAGAGACGCTATTGCCAGTGTGGATGTCCCTGTAATTGAAGTTCATTTATCAAACGTACATGCTAGAGAGGAATTTCGCCGGGAATCTGTAATAGCTCCTGTTACAATCGGACAAATATCAGGTTTTGGATTTGAAAGCTATAAACTTGCACTGCAGGCTTTCAGCAACAATGTTAAATTGGGGGAATGAATATGGATCGTGTAGAAAGAGCAAGACAATTATTTGAGAGCTTCGATATTGATGCATTACTAGTGACTTCTTCTTCAAACCGGTTCTATTTAAGCGGTTTTAAAGGCAGTTCAGGGGTGCTTCTTATTACAAAAAATGACGCTATTTTGGTAACGGACTTTAGGTATAAGACACAAGCCGCGGAACAAGCAAAAGGGTACCGTGTAGTTATGCACACGGCTCCTATTCCAGAAGAAGTTGCTAAATTAGCAAACGAGCTATCTATTAAAAAACTAGGATTTGAACAAGATGATGTTACTTTCTCTACATATCGTACATATGACAACCAGTTAAATAAAGCGGAAACAAAGCTCGTTCCTGTTACAGGATTAGTGGAAAAGTTGCGCTTGATAAAGGATGAATCAGAGATTAAGATAGTAAAGGATGCCGCGTCTATTGCTGATGCCGCTTTTTCACATATTATCGAGTTTATACGTCCTGGTTTGACTGAACGGGAAGTTTCAAATGAACTTGAATTTTTTATGAGGAAAAACGGAGCAATCTCTTCATCATTTGATATCATAGTGGCTTCGGGTTATCGTTCAGCTCTGCCGCATGGTGTAGCATCAGATAAAACGATTGAGACTGGTGAATTAGTAACATTGGATTTTGGTGCATACTACAAAGGTTATTGTTCAGATATTACACGTACCGTGGCCATTGGCAATGTATCAGATGAACTAAAGGAAATTTATCAAGTTGTTTATGATGCACAAATGCTTGGCATGAAAGGTATTAAACCAGGAATGACAGGTAAAGAAGCAGATGCGTTAACAAGAGATTATATAGCTTCTAAAGGTTATGGAGATTATTTTGGACATTCGACAGGTCATGGAATCGGGTTAGATGTTCACGAAGGACCTGCTTTGTCAGTTAAATCTGATACAGTCCTAGAACCAGGCATGCTTGTTACAGTCGAGCCTGGAATCTATATTTCAGGTCTTGGCGGAGTAAGAATTGAAGACGATGCCCTTATAACTAAAGATGGTAATGAATCACTTACCCACTCTACAAAGTCTCTTATAACGATAAGTTAACCAATCAGGAGGAAAAAACATGATTTCAGTAAACGATTTTAAAACAGGCTTAACAATTGAAGTTGACGGAGGAATCTGGCAAGTTCTAGAATTCCAGCACGTAAAACCAGGAAAAGGTGCAGCTTTCGTACGTTCAAAACTACGCAACTTGCGAACTGGCGGAATTCAAGAAAAAACGTTCCGTGGCGGAGAGAAAGTATCTAAAGCACACATTGAAAATCGTAAAATGCAATATCTTTATGCTTCAGGTGATACACACACATTCATGGACAATGAATCTTACGAACAGATTGAACTTCCTGCATCTCAAATTGAGTACGAACTAAAATACTTGTTAGAGAACATGACAGTTCAAATCATGACATACCAAGGTGAAACAATCGGAGTTGAGCTTCCGAACACAGTTGAATTAGTTGTTGCTGAAACAGAGCCCGGAATTAAAGGTGATACTGCTTCAGGCGGTACAAAGCCGGCTACCCTTGAAACTGGTTTGATTGTCCAAGTGCCTTTCTTTGTTAACCAAGGCGACAAGCTTGTGATTGATACTAGAAATGGAGCATATGTTTCACGCGCATAAAATATTGAATAAAGATTTGAAAGTCTTATTCCGTTTCGGAATAAGGCTTTTTTTATGGCTCTTTACATAGCAATAATGCTTACAAAAAGGGACTTTCTTTGAAGAAGAAGTCGAGGTTTGACGAAAGACGTAATTTTATAAATTTAGACTCAATGTTCCTGCAGTTAGACCTAATTCTATCTCACTTAGACTTAATTATTTTAAATCAGACCTAATTAAAAAACTTCTGCACATCTTCCCCTCATACTTAACTAAGCCTCTCTTTATTGGCATAAAGCGTAAGGATAAGCCATACGTTTATAGTACGAGCCTTTAAAAGGAGACCCGGCTATGGAAAAAATATTTAGATTGTTTCCAGAAGAAATTCAGCAGATGTTACGCAATCTTCCTGCAGCCATTATTCAATCTGTAGAAGAAATAAGAATTAGAATCGAACAGCCATTAGAAATTGTATGTTCAAGTAATCCGATCTATCCATCTCATAAGCCAGTATCTGCAGAAGAAGCACAAGTTCTTCTTAATCGGCTGAGCCAGCACTCGTTATATGCATTAGAAGAAGAACTAAAACGCGGATATATTACGATTTCTGGCGGTCATCGTGTAGGTCTTGCTGGAAAAGTAATAACAGAGCAGGGATTTGTAAAAGCCATTAAAGAAATAAGCTCTTTTAATATCAGGATTGCCAGAGAAAAAATAGGTATTGCCGAGCCGCTTGTTCCCTATCTTTTTCAAAAAAATTGGCACAATACCTTGCTTATCGGACCTCCGCAGACAGGGAAAACGACTCTTTTAAGAGATATTGCAAGACTGGTCAGCTGCGGAATAAAACAAAAAAACATTCCATCTTTTAAAGTCGGGATCGTGGACGAGCGTTCTGAGATTGCAGGATCTATTAAAGGAATCCCTCAGCATTCACTTGGTAAACGAGTCGATGTGCTTGATGCCTGTCCAAAAGCTGAAGGAATGATGATGCTCATTCGATCAATGAGTCCTCAAGTCTTAATTGTGGATGAAATAGGAAGAAAAGAAGATGGTGAAGCAATTCAGGAGGCTATGCATGCAGGTGTGCAGATGATTTTCACGGCGCATGGCAGCAGTTTGGAAGATGCTCTTAAAAGACCGGTGATGAAACCTTTATCTGGTCTTTCATTGTTTCAAAGATATGTTATTTTAAGCCGCGAAAATGGACCAGGTACGATTCAGCGTATTTATGATGGTTCATTTAATGAGATCTACCGGTCGTCAGGCGGTGCGGCATGATGAGCTGGATCGGTGCCCTTGCTATTTTGTCAGCTACAACGATATTTGGTTTCGAATGGGCAAAGCGTATCAGAGAGAGACCGAAGCGGCTTCGAGAACTAAAGGTTACACTGCAAGCATTAGAAGCTGAGATCATGTATGGTTCAACTCCGCTCGGTGAAGCGTTTCAACATATAGGAAAACCTTTAAAAGTGCCGTTATCTTCCTTTTTTCTAACAATTTCTGAATTGTTAAATGATGGACACTATACTGTTCAAGAAGCTTGGGAATGCCAGCTGGATGTTTTGGCAAAGGAAACATCGTTTAAAAGCGGGGAGATCGAAGTGCTTCGCCAGTTTGGATCTACCCTTGGCAGACACGATAAAGAACATCAGCAAAAGCAAATTCAACTGACCCTTGCTCATTTGAATCGTGAAGAAAAAGAAGCAAGAGATATACAGGAGCGTTATGAAAAAATGTGCAAAAGTCTCGGAGTACTGATGGGACTTTTAATCGTAATCCTTTTAATGTAACAGGGGGAACTTTACATGGGACTTGATGTAAACGCAGTGTTTCAAATCGCTGGTTTAGGAATAATTGTGGCTATGCTGCATACCGTCTTAAAAATGATTGGAAAAGAAGATTATGCACATTGGGTAACTTTATTGGGGTTTGTAGTCGCTTTATTCATGGTGATCACTTTGCTTGATGATCTTTTTCAGAAAGTAAAAGGAGTCTTTTTGTTTCAGAACTAAGGAGGGAGACCAATTGGAAATTATCCAAATAGTTGGTTTTGGACTGGTCGCAGCTTTCTTAGCCTTAGTCCTGAAAGAGCAGAAAGCGAATTTTGCTTTTTTGATCACCCTTATGGTAGGCGCGGGAATTTTTTTATTCCTGATTGATAAGATCGGACAGGTTATAACGATGCTTCAAAGGCTGGCAGTTAATGCCAATGTAAATATGGTTTATGTTGAAACATTATTAAAAATTATTGGAATTGCTTATATTGCAGAATTTGGGGCTCAGATTACGAGAGATGCCGGGCAAGGGGCAATTGCATCAAAGATAGAGCTTGGAGGAAAGATACTAATTTTAGTCATGGCAATTCCAATTTTAACGGTAATTATTGAAACAGTGCTGACGCTTATTCCCAAATAAGAAAGCGGGTCGTAAGGATGAGGAGAAGTATGATGCGGACAAGCTTTTTTTTGCTAATATACGTGATTACGATGACTTTCGGCAGCCATGCATCTGTTTCTGCGGAATCTTTCACTTCTGAAATAGTAGAGCATCAGATCTCATCCATGGAACTTGATGAAATTAAAGATTTTTGGGACAGCGTCTCTAATGAATACGGAGGTTTCTTGCCGGAGAGCCAAAAAGGTACATTTTTTGAATTTGTAAAAGGTGATAAAGAATTCTCTATAAAAGCCTACATGATAGGTCTATTAAAATTTATGTTCCATGAAATGGCTGTTCATGGAAAACTTCTCGGTACCTTAATATTACTGACAGTATTCAGCATGCTTTTGCAATCTATACAAAATGCATTTGATAAATCAGCAATATCTAAGGTTGCTTATTCGATTATCTATATGGTTTTGATTATATTGGCACTTAATAGTTTTCATGTGGCCATTTCATATGCTGTTGAAGCGATAGATACGATGCTCAGTTTTATGATTGCACTCATTCCTCTTCTTCTGGCTTTGATGGCGACTGTAGGAAGTATAGCTTCTGTCGCCTTTTTCCATCCAGTCATCTTATTTTTAGTTAACACGAGCGGTCTGCTTATTAAAAATTTTGTACTTCCTCTGCTTTTTTTATCTGCTTTATTAAGTATCGTCTCTACAATGTCAGAACATCACAAAGTTACTCAGTTAGCAAAGCTGCTGAGAAATATAAGCATTGGCTCATTAGCATTCTTCTTTACCGTCTTTCTTGGAGTTATGAGTGTTCAGGGAGCAACAGCAGCAGTAGCTGATGGAATTACTATAAAGACTGCAAAATTTATTACGGGCAATTTTATTCCGGTAGTAGGTAGAATGTTTACGGATGCAACGGATACAGTCATGAGTGCCTCCATACTCCTGAAGAATTCGGTTGGAATAATAGGTGCGGCACTCTTATTGCTGATTGCCATATTCCCAGCTATCAAAGTATTAATCTTAGCTTTCATTTACAGTATGGCATCTGCCTTGCTGCAGCCGCTAGGCGGAGGACCAATCGTAGAGTGTTTAGGAATTATAGGTAAAAGTGTCATGTTTATCTTTGCAGCACTAATGACGGTTTCTATCATGTTTTTTCTTGCTATAACCATCATAATAGCTGCTGGCAATGTCACGCTGATGGTCCGATAGGGAGGCGTTAAATGTGGGATTCTTAACTGAATGGATCACGAACATCCTTGTGCTTGTTCTGCTCGCAGGGGTAATCGAGCTATTATTGCCAGGCAACCAATTTCAGAGTTATATCAAGATGGTAATCGGCCTTCTTATTTTGCTTGCTATGCTGTCTCCACTATTTAAATTATTAAATTCTGATATGGATCAAGTGTTTCAAGCTATGGATCTGCCAGCAGCTGCAAAGGAAAATGAAATAAAAAATTCGATAGAAAAAAATAAAAGTGAAATACAAGGCGCACAACGTGCATATATATTAGAGCAAATGGCTGTCCCAATGAAAAAACAAGTTCAGGAGGATTTGAATAAGACGTATGAATTAGAAATTGTCGATCTTCAAATCCATACGAATAGCGGTACGGAGTCTTTAAAGCCTGAAGATATAACAGGTGTGAAAGTTGTACTAGCTAAACATCATGAACCAGCTGGTATCTCAGAAGTATCAGAAGTGGATGTGAGTATTTCTGAAAAGAGAGACCAAGCTGAAAAAGATGGAGTTCCTGAAGAGATAGTAGAATTCTTGGCCAGCCAATGGCAGCTAGATGCACAGCAGCTTGAGGTGGAAATGGAAGGGGGAGAGGAGTCATCCCAATGAAACATTCATTTTGGGAACAGATAAAAAAATGGCTGCAGCTAAGTGATAAAGCAGGGAATAAACAAAAATACTTACTTGTACTGCTTCTATTGGGAATTGCTCTTATGTTTATAAGTAAAATGATTGACTCCCCTGCTAAAAATGTTTCCATGCAAACACTTTCTAACAACACACAATCGAATGAATCAGAAGCCGTATTCAAGGATACAAAAGAAGTCACAAACAAGAACATTCGATCTTATGAAGACAGATATTCGAATCAGCTGAAAGATCTGTTAGAACAGATCCAAGGAGTGGAGAGTGTCTCAGTTTATGTAGAGCTTGAAACAACTGAGAGAAAAGAAGTTGCAACTGACGAGAACATTCAAAGGCAAACAACATCCGAAACAGATAAAAGTGGAGGAAAACGAACGATTGAAGATCAAAAGACAGAAGAAAAGATTGTAATCGTTCAAAACGATGGAAAAGAAGAACCTATTGTAATAACAACCGAAAAGCCAAAAATAAGGGGTATAGCGGTTGTAGCTCAAGGAGCGGAAAATCTGCAAACAAAAGCAATGATCATCGATGTGATAACAAAAGTATTTGATATCGGCAGCCACAATGTATCTGTGGTCCCAAAAAAATACGAGGGGGATTAAAAGAATGTTACTTAAAAAGCAAACAGTTTGGCTTTTAACAATGCTTAGTTTGATTATTGTATTATCTGTGTATTACATTACTGCACCAGGTGGAACTGATGATCTTGCATACTTAGAGGCAGGTAAAAAATCTGGTAAAGATGCTACAGTTTCAGGTGTTGCAAACGATGATATGTTCACAGCCCTTCGTTTAGAGCGTGATGAAGTTCGTGACGAGATGAGTGCTGATTATGTAGCTGTAGCAGGATCAGAAGATGCGTCCGCAGAAGTGCAAGCGGAGGCTTGGGCTAAAATGACAGAACTGCAGTCACTTACAATGAAAGAAGCTACTCTCGAAACACTAATTAAATCAATGGGCTTTAAAGATGCACTTGTCAGCACGATGAATAATGAGATTAAAGTGATCGTAAAAGCAGATAAATTATCCAAAAAAGAAGTTGTTGAGATTATGAATTTAGCAAACGAACATCTGGGCAGCAGCAAAACAGTAGCTGTTGAATACCATGCCGCAAAGTAAAATGAAGCCGGAGTGATTCCGGCTTTTTTTATTTTGTGGCATTTCGTGTTATATTTTGAATAAGTCGTTTTTGTAAGGCTGTTTTCGCATACATTGTTGCTTTTGAAAGTAGTTGATTTCCGCTCCAGGCTGCTCGCTTTCCACGGGGCGTGCGGTGAGCCTCCTGCCGCTTTGCGCCATTAGGAGTCTCCACCTGATCGCTTCAGGGAAGTATTCTTGCTCCTGCGTCTACAAGTAATTGCTACCGACGTAAGCTTCCTCGTCGCATGCCTAGCGAGAAGCTTCTCATGTGGTAGGCACGCAACTTGCGATCCTATCAACTTGCAAATGATGAGAATAGAAAAAGCCTAAAGCAACAATCTTTTAGAAAAGAGCATTTTGTAAGCATAGTTGCCTAAGGAGTTCTCCGCTACAATCAACTAGTCAAAGAAGAGCAACAAGCAAAACGATTTGACAGAAAAGATAGGAACCCGGTTTGTATTTATTTTATATAGGCAAAAATAGAATAATAAAGTATTCATAACGGTAATCGCTTACAATCTCTTTAGGAATCGTGTACTATTAAATTTGTACATGAAACTAATGTATCCATGAAAAAAGAAATATGGTATATTACTTTTGTTAAGACCTAGTCACAATAGAAGGTGCTAAATAAAAATAAACCTGGATAGGATTTTTTAAAGGAGTCGAGATCTCATGCTAAAAATACAAGAAATCCGAGAACTAATTAAACTTATCGACAAATCAAGTATCAATGAATTCAAATATGAAAATGACGGTTCGAAAATCGTTCTTAAAAAGAATGCTGGAACTGCTGTTTCATATCAGACAGAAGAAGTACCCGTTCAGCCTGTAGTAAATCAAGCACCACCTGCAATAGAGTCAGCTCCTGCTGCAGAACCGGTAAAGGCTAGTCCGGAAGTACAGCAAGAATCTAAAGCTGCAGAAGAAGATTCTTCTTTACATAAAGTTGTGTCACCAATGGTTGGTACATTCTATGCAGCTTCATCTCCAGACGATGGTCCTTTCGTTAAGCCCGGAGACCAAGTATCAAAAGACAGCATCGTATGTATCATTGAAGCTATGAAATTATTTAACGAAATTGAATCCGAAGTTAACGGTGAAATTGTAAAAGTTTTGGTGGAGAACGGACAACTAGTAGAATATGGACAACCTCTGTTCCTCGTGAAAGCAGAATAGGAGGGTATGTCGATGATTAATAAGCTATTAGTAGCGAACCGTGGTGAAATTGCAGTCCGGATTATTCGAGCATGCAAAGAACTAGGTGTTGAAACGGTAGCCGTTTATTCTGAAGCTGACAAGGATGCATTGCATGTCCGTTTGGCAGATGAGGCTTATTGTATCGGACCTACTGCTTCAAAAGACAGTTACTTAAATTTCACCAATATTATGAGTGTAGCCACGTTGACAGGTTCAGATGCGATTCATCCAGGATACGGATTTTTAGCTGAAAATGCCGATTTTGCTGAGCTTTGCAGAGAGTGCAATGTAACATTCGTAGGACCTAGTGCTGAAGCTATCAACAAAATGGGAATTAAAGATGTTGCCAGAGCAACAATGGCAGATGCAGGAGTACCAATCGTTCCCGGTTCTGACGGAATTATCAAGGATAAGGAAGAAGCCATTGAACTCAGCAATAAGATTGGCTATCCCGTTATTATTAAAGCGACTGCCGGCGGCGGGGGAAAAGGTATTCGTGTAGCCAAAAACGAAGCTGAACTATTAAAGGGTATTGCTATCACTCAGCAGGAAGCTGCAACTGCTTTTGGTAATCCAGGCGTTTATATCGAAAAATACATTGAAGATTTCCGTCATGTAGAAATACAAGTTCTTGCAGATAATTACGGACATGTTATTCATTTGGGAGAAAGAGACTGCAGTATCCAAAGACGCTTGCAGAAGCTTTTAGAAGAAACACCATCTCCTGCAATTAGTCCGGAAAAACGCCAAGAAATGGGTGAAGCTGCTGTTAAAGCCGCTGAAGCAGTTCAATACTCCGGTGCGGGTACTGTTGAGTTTATTTTTGACCCTAATACCGGTGACTTTTATTTCATGGAAATGAACACACGTATTCAAGTTGAGCATCCTGTAACAGAAATGGTTACTGGGATTGATCTTATAAAAGAACAGATCAAAGTAGCATCAGGCGAAAAGTTAAAATATAAGCAGGAAGACATTGTGTTTAATGGATGGTCAATCGAATGCAGAATTAATGCAGAGAATCCTGAAAAGAACTTTATGCCTTCTGCCGGAAAGATCGACATGTATCTGCCTCCAGGAGGACTAGGTGTCCGCGTTGATTCAGCCGTGTATCCTGGATATACAATACCGCCATTCTATGATTCTATGATTGCTAAAGTAATCACTTATGGGAACACTAGACAAGAAGCAATTGATCGTATGAAGCGCGCATTAAGTGAATTTATTGTTGAAGGAGTTCACACGACCATTCCTTTCCATCTGCGTCTTTTAAACCATGAAACATTTGTGAATGGGGATTTTAATACTAAGTTTTTAGAAAATCATGATTTAACTTCAAAAAGTGAATAACAGTGGAGGTGCATAAAATGAATGAACTGTCATTTGAGATGGAGAGCTATTCATCAGAGTTAGGTAAAGTTGAAATCTCACCTGAAGTAATTGAAGTTATTGCAAGTATTGCAGCTTCAGATGTTGAAGGTGTAGCGTCAATGAGAGGGAGCTTTGCAAGTGGAGTTGTAGAGCGACTTGGAAAGAAAACGCATGGTAAAGGCGTAAAAGTTGAGCTGTCAGAGTCAGGTATTTCAATCGATATTTATGTATCTATGAAATATGGCGTTGCGATTCCAGATGTTGCTCAAAAAATCCAAGATTATGTCAGACAGGCATTGTTAGATATGACTGCTCTAGAAGCAACTGACATTAATGTTTTTGTGGTAGGCGTTCAATTCGACTCCAAAGAAAAACAATATGAAGCACCTGAAGTAGATTGATACAGAAATCAAAGGGGGGATTCCTCCTTTGATTTTTTTCTTTCTTAGCCTTTTTCTTATGCTTTGTTACTAAAGGCTGTTTTCTAAAGGAATGTTGCTTTTTGCTTTTTAAATTCTCATCATTTGCAAGTTGATTGTAGCGCAAGTTGCGTGCCTACCACATGAGAAGCTTCTCGCTAGGCATGCGACGAGGAAGCTTACGTCGGTAGCAATTACTTGTAGACGCAGGAGCAAGAATACTTCCCTGAAGCGGTCAGGTGGAGACTCCTAATGGCGCGAAGCGGCAGGAGGCTCACCGCACGCCCCGTGGAAAGCGAGCAGCCTGGAGCGGAAATCAACTACTTTCAAAAGCAACATTGTATTTGGAAACAGCATTTTCTAGATAAAAAACTGAATGTTTTGAAGGGTTTTAGTATTAAATGTTCGGATTGTAACCTCTCGTCTGAATATGGTATTATGCTAGATAGAAATTGTTCGCATATAGAAAGGAAGTCGAATTATGAAACGTAGACTTGCTAGAGAAAAAGCCTTTCAATCGCTTTTTCAAATTGAAGTGAGTAACATTAGTATTGAAGAAGCTATGGAGCACGTATTAGAAGGAGAACCATCTGATGATTTTCTTAATGAAATCGTGAGTGGAACCGTTGAAAATAAAGCAGAGATAGAGAAATTTCTAACTCCTTATTTAGAAAAATGGAGCTTTTCAAGACTTGCTAATGTAGAACGTGTTGTTTTGCAAATGGCAGCTTATGAATGGCTTTACATGGATGAAGTTCCGAAGAACGTAACGCTGAATGAGGCGATAGAAACTGCTAAAATATTTGGCGGTGAGGAAGCAGGACGCTTCGTAAATGGTGTATTAGGTAAGATAATCTCAGATATCCGGAAAAAATAATAATTTTTGAGGGGGACCTAGAATGACTGTATTAGATGGAAAGCAAATTGCAAAAGAGATAAGAGAGCAGCTGGCTAGAGAGATACAGGAACTAAAGCTAGAAGGAAATGTACCTGGACTGGCTGTTATTCTAGTAGGCGATCACCCTGCATCACGTTCATATGTTCTTGCAAAAGAAAGAACATGCAAAGAACTGGGAATGCACTCAGTATTAACTGAATTGCCTGAGTCCATTTCTGAAAATGATTTGTTAGACTGCATTCAATCCTTTAACAATGATGAACAAATCGACGGAATTCTTGTTCAGCTCCCCTTACCCTCACATATAAGTGAATCAAAAGTTATTGAAACAATCCTGCCTGAAAAAGATGTTGATGGTTTCCATCCTATAAATATCGGAAGAATGCATGCTGGTGACGAGCATGCGTTTATTCCATGTACACCGCTTGGTATATTAGAGATGGTAAAACAGACAGGTGAAGAGATTTCTGGAAAGCATGTTGTTGTGGTAGGCAGAAGCAACTTAGTAGGAAAACCTGCTGGACAGCTATTCTTGCAAGAGAACGCAACGGTTACGTTTTGCCATTCAAGAACAAAAAATCTGGCAGAACAAACACTGCAGGCCGATATTTTAATTGCCGCAGTAGGAAAACCAAACATTATTACCGAAGCTATGGTTAGCCCTGGTGCCGTTGTGATTGATGTAGGTGTAAACCGTCTTGAGAACGGTAAATTGTGTGGAGATGTTGATTTTGAAGCTGTTAAGCCAAAAGCGAAACATATCACTCCTGTTCCTGGCGGAGTAGGTCCAATGACGATCACGATGCTGATGAATAATACAGTGCTTGCATCAAAATGGAGAAAGAAGACAAAGGAAGTTCACTAATGCAAAACGATCGGTATGTTCCAATATCTGCTGTTACCAGATATATCAAGCGATTATTTGAAAATGACGGCAACCTGCAGGATGTATGGGTTAAAGGTGAGTTGTCAAATGTTAAACTGCATAGCAGAGGTCATCTGTATTTCACTTTAAAAGATGCAAATAGCAGAGTAAGCGCAGTTATGTTTGCGGGAAATAATAAGTATTTAAACTTTAAGCCTGAAGAAGGTATGAATGTTTTGATTCAAGGTTCCTTTTCCGTATATGAACCACAAGGACAATATCAGCTTTATGCAAGAACGATGCAGCAGGATGGAGTGGGTAATCTCTTTTTAGCGTATGAAGTATTGAAAAACAAGCTTGAACGCGAAGGACTTTTTGATTCATCACGCAAAAAGCTGCTGCCAAAGTTTCCTATAAAAATAGGAGTTATTACTTCTCCAACAGGAGCTGCAGTCAGGGATATCATAACTACGATAAAACGCCGCTTTCCTTTAGCAACCGTTACTTTGTTTCCTGTTCTAGTTCAGGGGCCAGGTGCAGCTCCATCAATTGTCCGTGCAATTGAACAGGCGAATGAATTAAATAAAGCTAATGTATTGATTGTCGGCCGTGGCGGAGGTTCGATCGAGGAGTTATGGGCGTTTAATGAGGAAATCGTTGCACGCGCTATTTCTTTATCACGCTTACCGGTTATTTCTGCAGTAGGTCATGAAACAGATTTTACGATTTCAGATTTTGTAGCTGACTTAAGAGCGCCTACTCCAACCGCAGCAGCTGAGTTAGCTGTCCCCCATTTGGATGAACTCGGTGACCGGCTGCACCAAAGAAGTGTAAGACTGAAAAGAGTTATGGGTGATTTTTTAGCTGGTCATCAGCAGCACTTAAGCCGTCTGCAGAAATCATATGCTTTTAAATATCCGACTCAGCTTGTGAAGCAGAAGGAACAGGAACTCGACAGGCACATAGATAAGCTAAAAAGAACTGCAGAAACATTTCTTGGAGAGCATCAGAAACAGTTAACACAGATGCAGCGTCAGTTAGCTCTATTCTCTCCGGCTGGCCAGCTGCAAAAAGCAAATGAAAAAGTGAATTTGCTTCATAAGAACTTAATCAAAGAAACAAACAGGCATGTAAGACAACACCAAACGAATTTTTCCAATAAAATTTCAAGGCTGTCCTCATTAAATCCGTTAGCTATAATGGATAGAGGATACAGTCTTACTTATAAAAAAGGAAAAAACGAACTCGTCAAGTCTGTGAAACAAGTTAATTCTGGTGAGTCGTTAACGATAAAACTTAAAGACGGACAGATCGATTGTCACATCACTGGAACGGAGGGTCTTTAACCAATGGCTGAAAAAACGGAAAAAAAATTAACATTTGAAGATGCGATGGTACAGCTTGAAGAGATTGTTGAGAAACTTGAACAAGGTGATGTGCCGCTGGAAGAAAGTATTGATCTTTATCAGCAGGGTATGAAGCTTTCAAAGCTTTGTCATACAAAGCTTAAAAACGTTGAAAAGAAAATGGATACGATCATGCATGAAGATGGAAAGGAAGAACCTTTCGTCATCCAGGAGGAAGATCATTGATTGATTTTGAAAAATATCTTCGGGATAAGAAACAATTAGTTGAAGATAGGATGATTGGTTATCTCAATAAACTTAATGCTCCGCCTACTTTAAAGGATTCAATGCTGTATTCCATTTCTGCAGGAGGAAAAAGACTGCGCCCCATATTAGCACTTGCAGTAATGGAATCTTTTCAAAAAGACCCTGAATTTGTATTAGATGCAGCATGTGCCATTGAATTTGTACATACGTATTCTCTTATACATGATGATCTTCCATCTATGGATAATGATGATTATAGAAGGGGAAAACTTACTTCTCATAAAGTGTATGGAGAAGCCCAAGCTATTTTGGCAGGAGACGCCCTTTTAACAGAAAGCTTTTCTTTGATTTCGGACAATGTCTTTCTAAATGCGGAACAAAAAGTCAGATTGCTTTCCGTTCTTTCTCGTGCAGCAGGTGCAGAAGGCATGGTAGGCGGCCAGGTAGAAGATCTTGAAGGTGAAAACAGAGAGCTTTCTCTTAAAGAACTTGAGAGCATTCACGAAAAGAAAACAGGTAAAATGCTGGAGTGCTCGGTATTAACTGGTGGAATTGCGGCTGATGCGACTGAAGGGGAGCTTTTGGCTTTACAGCTCTATGCTCGGCATATAGGAATCGCATTTCAAATTCAGGATGATATCCTGGATATCACAGGTAATCAGGATGAACTAGGCAAGCCGATTGGCAGTGATGAAGCAAACTTAAAGACGACATATCCGAAATTGCTGGGTCTTGAGGGTGCACAAAAAGAAATGGAAAATCATATTCGGAATTCGTTGGAACATTTAGGTAAAATCAATAGAAATACAGGCATATTAGCATCCATTGCTGACTACATTATAAAAAGAAATCACTAAGAGATTGTTGAGCAATTGGAAGTATGATATGATATTATTTGCTTTGGAGTGGTGCAGTATTCTAGTCAGCCCCCCGTTCCTGAAGGCGGGCCTAAAAATCCGCCAAAGGGCACATCGATGAAGTTCCTTGTGTTGGCTTGAGGCGCCCAGCCTTGGGTTAATGCTGGGAGTTAAGGTTGAAGGGCGATCCACAATGGCATGTGGGCGATGACCCTTCTTCCGCGGAGGCCCCCATATTTGCGGTTTGTGTTCAAAAGACCTTACTGCGAAATGGGGTTTGAACCTGCCTTGCCGCTTTTCTTGATCTTCAGGAAAAGAAAAGGCGAGCAGCGTAGCCTGCCTTGAGTGGTGTTAGAGGGGATTATGGTGTGAAAAGCCTGTATCGGTTGGCCGCTGATTTTGAGCTTTATGCCATATGAAATCTACTCTGCAAAAGAGGCTAGGGAATGTGCGAAGGGCTGTTGAGGAAAACTCCTAGACTGTTCTGCTATCTAGACACCTGTTAGGGATTATAGTGCGGACTAAGTGGTAATCTAGTCTAACGTTTGGCGACAGCGTTAAGAAGAGAGTAAAGGGAAACCGCGAATATGGCGACATTTCGTACTCTTCTGGGAAAACCTACTGGACCTAAGCCGCAGTCTTTACTTAATAAGGTGACCACTCCTTATTACATAAAGTTACCAAAAAAGAAGGAGTTATGCATGAAGCATTCCTTTTCTAAAACACTCAAATGGAGTACAAGCATTGCCGTTATCACTCTTGTGTTAGCGGCTATTTTTACAGTTGTCTCTTCTGCCCTCCTTAACGGTGTTTCGTGGGGCATCGGGATGGGAATCGTCTTTTTAATCGTGTTAACCGGTGTTATCTTTGATATTATCGGAGTAGCATCTACAGCGGCTCAAGAAGTTCCGTTTCATGCGATGGCTTCAGAACGAGTACCAGGTGCAAGACATGCTATTCTAATAACAAGAAACGCTGATCGTGTAGCGAACTTTTGCAATGACGTAATTGGGGATATATCTGGTATAGTTAGTGGTACAGCATCTGCTGCAGTTGTGGTAGAGTTAACACTTTCAATGGATCAGAATAATGGCTCAAATCTCGAGTACTTGATTACAATCATCTTTACAAGTGTTGTTGCTGCACTGACAGTCGGCGGAAAAGCATTAGGAAAATCTTATGCGATCAATCACTCAACCTTTATTATTTTTCAGGTTGGGCGTTTATTATATTTTTTAGAGGAAAAATTAAGAATTAAACTGCTATCGCCTGCTAAGAAAGAGAAAAAAAGGCGTTAATGGAAAGAGAGGCATATTCCATGAACCTGGAAGACATTCAGAATCCTCATTTTTTAAAATCATATGAGACTGAACAATTAAATAAATTAGCCGGTGATATCCGTTCTTTTTTAATCGAGAAACTATCAGTAAGAGGAGGCCACTTAGGTCCTAATCTGGGAGTTGTTGAATTGACACTCGCTATGCATAAGGTATTTGACAGCCCGAAAGATAAATTTATTTGGGATGTCGGGCACCAGGCGTATGTTCATAAAATCCTAACAGGCAGAGCGTCTCAATTCGATACACTGCGCCAATATAAAGGATTGTGCGGATTTCCTAAGAGAATTGAAAGTGAACATGATGTATGGGAAACGGGCCATAGTTCAACATCTCTTTCTGCCGCTATGGGAATGGCAATTGCACGTGATCTTAAAAAGACTGATGATAAAGTCATCGCAGTTATCGGAGACGGTGCACTAACAGGCGGGATGGCGCTAGAAGCTTTAAATCATATCGGTCATGAAAAGAAAGACCTGATTGTCATCTTAAACGATAACGAAATGTCCATTGCACCAAATGTTGGTGCTCTGCACAACGTTCTTGGACGTATGAGGACAGCCAGAAAGTATAATAAAGCGAAAGATGAACTAGAAGCTTTGATCCGGAAGATACCTGCGTTTGGAGGCAAGCTTGCCGCTACTGCTGAACGTGTAAAAGACAGTCTAAAATACTTATTGGTGTCAGGCATGTTCTTTGAAGAACTTGGATATACGTACTTAGGTCCTGTAGATGGGCACGACTTGGACGATTTAATTGAAAACCTTTCATATGCAAAGAAAACAAAAGGTCCTGTGATCATTCATGTTCTTACTAAAAAAGGAAAAGGATATGAACCGGCTGAGAGTGATAAAAAGGACAGCTGGCACGGTGTTGGACCATACAAGATCGAGTCAGGTGAACAAATCAAGCCTCAGCAAACCGGTCCTTCTTACAGTGGTGTTGTAAGTAAAACATTAGAAACACTCTCCCATAAAGATGAGCGGATTGCGGTTATCACACCGGCAATGACAATTGGTTCAAAGCTAGTGGACTACGGAAAAGCCTTTCCAGACCGCCTTTTTGATGTAGGGATTGCTGAACAGCATGCCACTACTATGGCTGCAGGTCTAGCTACACAAAAAATGAAGCCTGTACTTTCCATTTATTCTACGTTCTTGCAGCGAGGATACGATCAGGTAGTTCATGACGTTGCAAGACAGAACTTGAATGTTCTGTTTACTATCGACCGTTCAGGTTTAGTTGGTGCAGACGGAGAAACGCATCAAGGTGTATTTGATATTGCATTTTTGCGCCATATACCAAATATGGTGCTAATGATGGGTAAAGATGAAAATGAACTTCAGCATATGGTATATTCAGCGCTGAAATATGAAGATGGGCCGATCGCAATCCGTTTTCCAAGAGGTAATGGAACTGGTGTTCAAATGGACGATGAGTTTGAAAATATTCCAATTGGATCTTGGGAAGTACTGAAAGAAGGCGATGATGTTGCCATTCTTACTTTTGGAACAACGATACCGATGGCGCTTGAGGCATGGGAAATACTCGCGAAATCTGGAGTATCTGCTCGGGTAATTAACGCAAGGTTCATTAAGCCGCTTGATTTTAAAATGCTGAACGAATTATATGCTCAAAACATGCCGATTCTTACTTTGGAAGAAGCTATTTTACAGGGCGGATTCGGTAGTGCTGTACTTGAACATGCTGCCGATAATCAAGCAAGCGTTTTAATAGACCGTATGGGTATACCTGACTGCTTTATCGAACACGGAAGTGTAACTAAGCTTCTTGAAGAGATCGGTATTACGACTCCTGATCTGGTTGAACGTGTCAAAAAACTGGTTAAAAGAAAAGCAGAAAAGGGTCTTTTTACATGAAAAAAGAACGTGTAGATGTACTGCTTGTCAACCGCGGATTGTGTGAAACAAGAGAAAAAGCAAAAAGGTCGGTTATGGCAGGCCTTGTTTATTCTGGAACAACACGCATGGACAAGCCTGGAGAAAAAATTGAAACAGATGCCCCTTTACATGTTAAAGGAGATTTAATTCCTTATGTGGGAAGAGGCGGTTTAAAGCTAGAGAAAGCATTAAAAGTCTTTTCTTTTGATGTTAAAGATAAAACTGGTATGGATATTGGGGCTTCCACAGGGGGCTTTACTGACTGTGCCCTGCAGAATGGTGCTAAATTTATTTATGCCATCGATGTTGGATATAACCAGTTAGCCTGGAAGCTGCGGAATGATCCCCGTGTTGCTGTAATGGAAAGAACGAATTTCCGTTATGTAACTCCTGACCAGCTTGAAAATGGAATTCCGGATTTTGCAACAATTGATGTATCATTTATCTCACTTAGAATTATTCTTCCAGTTCTCGCTCAGCTTATGGATAATGGTGAAGTGATTGCTCTTATTAAGCCTCAGTTTGAAGCCGGCAGAGAAGAAGTAGGCAAAAAGGGGATTGTCAGAGATCCGAAAGTCCACGAAAGAGTTATTTTTGAAATAATTGAATTTGCAAAAAAAACAGGCATAAACCCTGTGGATTTGTCTTATTCTCCAATAACCGGTGGAGACGGAAATATTGAGTTTCTTCTTCATGGGGAAGTAAATAAACAGGATAGATCACCTATCTCTGACGAGAGAATTAAGGAAGTTGTTACTGAAGCGCATAATACTTTTAGAAAAGAGCGGGAATAGCCATAGTCCTGCTCTTTTTCTTTGGCTTTTTTCTAAAAGATTGTTGCTTAAGATTATTTTTTCTTTCACTTCATTGATAAGTTGATTGGAGTGCAAGGTGCGAGACTCCTGCGGGACGAGTGTGACAGGTGAGACTCCTAATGGTGCAAAGCGCCAGGAGGCTCACCGCACGCCCCGCGGAAAGCGAGTATCCTGGAGCGGAAATCAACCACTTTCAAGAGCAACAAAGTTTAAGCGAGCGACCTGAAACGGAAATCAACTACTTTCAAAAGCAACAAAATTTGCGAGAACAGCCTTTTCTTTTTATTCCATTAATGAAAAATTTACATCCTATGCACAATAGTATAAGATAAAGGCAGAATGTGACAGTGTAAAAATTGAGGTGGATCTACTAGTGAATAAAGGACAGCGACATATTAAAATTCGAGAGATGATCAGCAATCATGATATTGAAACCCAAGATGATCTTGTTGAACTTTTGAAGAAAGCAAACTTTAATGTTACACAAGCAACGGTTTCACGTGATATTAAAGAGCTTCACCTTGTAAAGGTTCCAATGAATGACGGACGTTATAAATACAGTCTTCCGGCGGACCAGAGGTTTAATCCTCTTCAAAAGCTTAGAAGAACACTGACAGACAGCTTTATAAGCATAGATCATGCGGATCATTTAATTATTATGAAGACCCTTCCAGGTAATGCAAATGCAATAGGTGCATTGATTGATAAGCTGGATTGGGAAGATCTGATGGGAACGATTTGCGGTGATGATACAATCTTAATCATTTGCCGTTCAAAGGATGTAAGTTCGGATATTTCGCAGCGTTTTTTAGATATGCTGTAAATCTTTTAATAAGGTGTGGTGTACTTGTTAGCAGAATTAAGTATTCGTAATTTTGCTATTATCGATTCTTTAAGCGTTTCTTTCAAAAAAGGGCTAACTGTTTTAACAGGGGAAACAGGTGCAGGAAAATCGATCATTATTGATGCTATAGGCCTCTTAATAGGTGGGCGCGGCTCAACTGAGTTTGTTCGTTATGGAACACAAAAAGCAGAAATTGAAGGATTATTCCACATTCATGAGTATCATCGTGTTTACGAGAAATGTGAAGAAGTCGGGATAACCATAACTGATGAAATGGTTGTACTTAAACGTGATATCACTGATAGCGGAAAAAGCATCTGCCGAGTAAACGGGAAGCTCGTCACACTTTCTGTATTAAAAGAAATAGGACAAGCTCTAGTTGATATTCACGGGCAGCATGAAACTCAATATTTGATGCAGCCGGATAAACACCTATTCTTATTAGACAGCTTTGGTGACAAAGGTTTTAAGAAAGAGCTCTTTACTTATGAAGAAGCGTTTAAAGAATATAAAGATATAAGCAAACAGCTTTCAGAACTCTCAAGGAATGAGCAAGAGATCGCTCAGCGAATTGATTTATTAGAGTATCAATACGAAGAGATTACTGGGGCAAATTTGCTCGAGGATGAGGATATCAAGCTCGAAGAAGAAAAGAGAATGCTCGGCAACTTCGAAAAAATTCATGGACACCTCCAGGACGCATATCACAGTCTTTATGGAGAAGGTAAAGGTCTTGAACTTATTTCTAGTGCCATGGCTGATTTCTCACAGGTAGCAGCGCTGGATGAATCACTTAAGGCAGACGAGGAGCAGTTTGGCAGCAGTTTCTACGTGCTCGAAGAACTGACGTACAAAATTCGTGATATGTTTGATTCACTAGAGTATAACCCGGAAAGATTAAACGGCATCGAATTGCGTCTTGATGAAATTAGTAAACTCAAACGTAAATACGGTTCTTCTGTAAAGGAAATCTTACGTTATGGGGAGAAGGTTAAAAAGGAACTTGAACTCATTCAAAACAAAGATAACCATATAGAAGAGCTAAAAGCTAAGCAGTCAAAGGTTGTAACAAAATTAGAAACCTCTGGCAAAAAGCTTACAAAAAAGCGTTCAGAAATAGCGAAAACACTAAAGAAAGCCATTCAGCAGCAGCTTAAAGAGCTTTATATGGAAAAAACGGAATTTGAGGTTGTAATGGAAAGAACGGAAGAAAATCAGTTTTTGAAGACAGGTATGGATTCTGTTGAATTTTTTATTTCTCCCAACCAGGGTGAGCCTTTGAAGCCTATATCAAAAGTTGCTTCTGGAGGAGAATTATCCAGAGTTATTCTGGCTTTAAAAACCATTTTTTCTGAAAATCAAGGAATTACTGCTATTATCTTTGATGAAGTGGACACAGGAGTATCAGGACGAGTCGCTCAGGCTATTGCAGAGAAGATCTACCGTGTATCGGTCGATTCCCAAGTGCTATGCATCAGCCATCTTCCTCAAGTTGCGGCTATGGCTGATACACATCTCCATATTTCAAAATCAACTCTCCAGGGCAGAACTGTTACGAAAGTACTTTCTTTAAAAACGGATGAAAAAGTTCATGAAATCGGCCGGATGATTTCTGGCGTGGAAATTACTGATTTGACCAAACAGCATGCACAGGAATTGCTCCAGCTTGCAGAGACCATAAAAAAATCATCTTAAAACAATTATGCATGAAAAAGCTATCCATTTAAGGAATAGCTTTTTCTTTTTTGCCGGTTATAATCTTATGGTCCGTAGGCTAAATTAAAGGTACAGCCATGGTGAGGGTGTGAGCTTGGAGCGAGGAGAGTGAAAGATGTTTAAGGATTTACTTCGGCGAATGATCGGCGTTATTCTCCTTGGAAGTTTAGTGGGAATCGGTTTTTTGTCTCCTGTGCGTGATTATGTGAAACTGCCTGAATCTGTTACAATTTTTGAAGGACAAAATTCGATTCAGTCACTTCCTGCAGGTACATCTATACAGCAGGAAGAGAATGAAATTTATACCACAGCTAAGGAAAGTGAAAAGATCGTTTCGATACAAGCCAAAACAAGTGGTGATCGTATGGCAACTCTCGAAGCAGCAAGTTTTCCCATTAAAAAGATGGATGTAAAAGTACTTTCCGATTTAAAAGTTGTACCAGGCGGACAATCTATAGGTGTAAAATTAAATACACTCGGAGTCCTTATTGTTGGTCATCATCTTGTAAATACGAATTCAGGTAAGCAGTCTCCAGGGGAAATTGCCGATATTCAGGTAGGAGATATTATTACCAAAATCAATGGAAAAGATATAAAAAAGATGGGCGATGTCAGCCCTTTTGTGAGAGAGTCTGGGGAATCTCAAAAACCGCTTGATGTAACAATCATCAGAGATGGCAAATCCCTGCACAAAACACTTAAACCCCTTCAGGATAAAAATGATCAGTCATATCGAATTGGATTGTATATCAGAGACTCTGCTGCTGGAGTCGGTACACTTACTTTTTATGACCCAGCTTCATTTAAGTACGGAGCTTTAGGACATGTTATTTCAGACATGGATACCAAAAAGCCGATCAAAGTAAATGATGGCGAAATCTTAGGTTCAACAGTAACTTCAATTGAAAAAGGTTCGAACGGACATCCTGGAGAAAAATTAGCACGCTTCTCAAATGACCAGAGAGTTTTAGGGGATATTTCAAAAAATAGTCCTTTTGGTATATTTGGGAGATTGAACGATAAAATTTCTAACGGCAGCTGGAACCAGCCTCTGCCAATTGCATTATCTGATCAAGTAAAAGAAGGTCCTGCCAAAATCCTTACCGTAGTCAACGGTTCAAAGGTAAGGGAATTTGATGTGGATGTGATTAGTTCAGTTCCGCAAAAGTTTCCGGCAACAAAAGGTATGGTAATCAAAATCACTGATCCCGAACTTTTAAAAATTACTGGTGGGATCGTACAAGGTATGAGCGGAAGTCCAATCATTCAAAACGGAAGAATTATTGGTGCAGTAACACATGTGTTTGTAAATGACCCGACTTCAGGATATGGTGTTCATATTGAGTGGATGCTGGATGAAGCTGGTATAAATATATACGAAGAAAGAAGACAGGCGAGCTGACACAGTTGCCTGTTTTTTTATTTGTTGCTATTAGAAGTGGTTGATTTTTGAAAGTAGTTGATTTCCGTTCCAGGTCGCTCGCTTTCCGTGGGGCGTGCGGTGAGCCTCCTGGCGCTTTGCGCCTTCAGGAGTCTCACCTGTCACACTCGTCCCACAGGAGTCTCGCACCTTGCACTCCAATCAACTTTTTCTACGAAGATAATTAACAAAAACAACAATCTTTTGAAAGTGGTTAAATTTCTCTGCAGTGGCTCGCTTTTAAGCCCTTCCGTACTGCGAACATTGAGTGGTCTCACCTGTCCCGCTCGTCCTGCAGGAGTCATGCCCTTCTGCTCCAATTAACTATTCAAAGAAGAACTCTTGAGAATCTCTTAGTAGCCAACAACCTTCAGAAAAGAAGCTTTTAAAGCCTGTTAATAATATCTAATGAAAAGGTTTTCTTTATTGTTTAGACATCTTTAAGAAAATTTTGTATAATGGTAGTAAAGAAAATTCGACAAATATATATGTTTACATACTAATAACTGTCGAAATTCGAAGTAAATTGAAGAAAACAGCTTTTTCTACAACAAAAATAAAATAATTTTAAAAAATTTAAAACAAAATAAAGGGATTTAAGATTTATTGTTGAAAATCTTACAATGGGAAAAACAAGAAATTGTTGGATGGGGAGGAATTAATGGTGCAAAAAGTTAAAGTGTGTCTAGCTGATGATAATCGTGAACTAATTAGTCTTTTGAGGGAATATCTTTCAAGTCAAGAAGACATGGAAGTAATTGGGGTAGCTTATAACGGTCAAGAATGTCTTTCCGTTTTAGAAAATAAAAATCCTGATGTACTCGTACTCGATATTATCATGCCGCATTTAGACGGATTAGCTGTTTTAGAAAAAATCAGATCAAGTGATGATCTGCCTCAGCCTAATGTAATTATGCTAACTGCTTTTGGACAAGAAGATGTAACGAAAAAAGCTGTTGATCTTGGAGCTTCTTATTTTATCTTAAAGCCATTTGATATGGATAATTTAGCTAGTCAGATCCGCCAAATTTGCGGATCAGAAAAAACAACAGTTCAGCGTGCATCCGGAAATAATCGAAGCAGTTTCCAATCTATAAATAAACCGCGTAATCTAGACGCAAGTATTACGAGCATCATCCACGAAATTGGAGTCCCTGCTCATATAAAAGGCTATATGTACTTACGAGAAGCGATTTCTATGGTATATAACGATATTGAACTATTAGGATCAATTACAAAAGTATTGTATCCTGATATCGCTAAAAAGTTTAATACCACTTCAAGCCGTGTTGAACGCGCGATCCGCCATGCGATCGAAGTTGCTTGGAGCCGTGGAAATATCGACAGCATCTCTTCTCTATTCGGCTACACAGTTTCTATGTCCAAAGCAAAACCAACCAACAGTGAATTCATTGCGATGGTCGCTGATAAACTTCGCATCGAACATAAAGCTGGATAAAAAATAAAAAGGGCTGACTCATTTGAGTTAGTTCCTTTTTATTTTTACGGTACGTGTTCTTTTAATTGTTACACGTACACTCAAAACCCTTGAGTTACGCTCATTCTGCGTGCCGCTTCGCTCAGGTTAAAAATAACCAGCCAATTTTTTTATTGGTCTGGTTATTTTTTCTTATACTTTAACTGTACTTTATTTCTTTTTCGATCACGGTAAAATATAAATCCTCCCACAAAGGCAAGTCCAGCTGAAAAACTAACAAATCCTGCGATAAACTGGAGCCACAAGAAAGGGAAAGGAAATTGCAATACTCCAAATAATGTGTCCCTCATCCATTTTATGCCCATTACGGCCATAATTCCAGGAATTAAAACAATTACTAATGCTGCATACCTGCTCATGATTGCATTCACTCCTCTACATGTATTGTACCTAAAGTTTATTTTATTGTCGATGATATTACAGTTTGCAAACCCTTTCATGCTACGGTATGATAAATGTGTGAAAAATATTGCACATTCACTTTACATAGAATTTGGAGGGGTAATGTTGCAAACTGTATTGTTAATGACCGCCCCTGAAGAAACAAAAAAGATTCTTCGTTTAATCAGGTCTTCATCTTTTTTTGAACCAATCGGAGTTTTTGTGCTTGAAATGGGTGCGGAAAAAACGCATGATGATGTGCCGGTTTTTTCATATTCATCTCCACCTCAGCTTGAGCCAGACTATTTGGTGTATTCACCTACAAATAAAAAATTAGCCAATCAGCTGCAGGAAGATGTTTATCATGAATCAGACATTATTTCAGATTCTCAATTTTATAAGTTAGCAGATCACCTTAAACAATCTAAGGCTGCCGAAGCTAATCTTCAGCAGTTCAAAACGATTCTAGATAATACTCATGACGGTATGATTGTTATTGATCAAAGGCTGAACATCACCATTTTTAATAAAAGCGCCGAAAGAATGACAGGTCTTTCAGCTGTTGAAGCATTAGGCAGATCTATTCTGGAAGTAATGCCAAACAGTCAGCTTCCAAGGGTCCTGGATTCAGGGATTGAGGAAGTAAACCAAGAACAGATACTTGCGAACGGGACAAAAATTTATACAACAAGAACGCCTATTTTAGATCAATCTGGACGGAAACTTGGTGCATTTGCTGTTTTTAAGGATATAACTGAAATCGTAGATCTTGCAGAAGAAGTCACAAACTTAAAAAGTATACAAATCATGCTTAGTTCTATCATTAATTCATCGGAAGAAGCTATATCTGTTGTAGATGAAGAAGGAAAAGGGATTATGATAAATCCTGCGTACACAAAACTTACTGGCTATTCAGCAGAGCAGGTAATAGGCAAGCCCGCAACAACAGATATTTCTGAGGGTGAAAGTATTCATATGCAAGTTTTGAAAACGAGGAAACCAGTCAGGGGAGCAAGGCTGCGAGTTGGTCCGAAAAGAAAAGATGTGATCGTTAATGTCGCGCCGATTATCGTTGATGGTTTATTAAAAGGAAGCGTTGGTGTCATTCATGACGTTTCTGAGATTAAAGGCTTAACTGAAGAATTGAATCGCGCCAGACAGATTATACGTACACTTGAAGCTAAATATTCTTTTGAAGACATTATTGGTGAATCAGATGAGATGAGGTTTGCGGTTGATCAAGCTAAGCTTGCAGCTTCAACGCCGGCAACTGTTCTTCTGCGCGGTGAATCCGGTACGGGAAAAGAACTTTTTGCTCATGCGATCCACAACGCAAGCGACCGGAAGTTCAATAAATTTATAAGGGTTAATTGTGCGGCACTCTCAGAATCACTTTTAGAAAGTGAACTCTTCGGCTATGTTGAAGGCGCATTTTCAGGTGCTTTAAGAGGCGGTAAAAGAGGCCTTTTTGAGGAAGCGAACGGTGGAAGTATCTTTTTAGATGAAGTGGGAGAGCTTTCGCAGAATACACAGGCTAAACTGCTGCGTGTATTACAAGAAAATGAAATCAGACGAGTGGGAGGCACAAAAGCGATTCCCATAAATGTGAGAGTTATCGCCGCCACAAACGTTAACCTTGAAAAGATGATAGCTGATGGCACTTTCAGGCAGGATTTGTATTACCGTTTAAACCGTATGCCGATTTATATTCCTCCACTTAGAGCAAGGAACAGTGATATTTTAATGCTGGCAAATCACCTTCTGCAAAAATTGAATCAGGACTACGGACGAAATATTGATATCATAAGCAGTGACGCGGAAGATTTCCTGCTTAAATATCATTGGCCGGGAAATGTTAGAGAACTTGAAAATGTATTGGGCCGGGCTATCATCCATATGAGTCATACGGATTCTAAAATTAACCGGGAACATATTTCTTTGCTTCAGCAAATTGATCATAAAAAGCCGGATTCAGACACGGACCGTTCTTTTAACGAATTAAGGGAAGAAATCACTTTAGCAGAACAAATGGACGAGTTTGAAAAAAACATTTTAACAGATGCTATAAACAGATATAAAGGAAATAAAACGAAAACAGCCAAAGCTTTAGGTATTTCCTTGCGTAATTTTTATTATAAGCTTGAAAAATATGGCTTAGATGATAAGGTGCGCAAATAATTTCATGCAAAAAATTGCGTGTTTATTGCAAAGTATTGCAAAAGCGATAGCGATACATTAAAAATCTTTATAAATTTGTTTGGCATGAAACTTGCATATCTATAGTTGTGATTAACAAGGGGGGATAACATGCTTTTGGAAGACTTGGTCAGCCAAGCCAAAAATCAGCAAGTGAAACCAGTAATCGCAGTGGCAGAAGCAGGCGATCAAGAAGTTATGGAAAGCGTTTTGCGGGCTTATAAAGAGGGCATTGCCCATTTTATATTATTTGGAAATGAACAAGTGATTTCTGACTGGCTAGAAAAGAATACAAACGATCCTACACCTGGGATTGAGATTGTTCCAACTAATACAGCAACAGCCGCAATAGAAGCTGTAAAAGCAGTCCATGAGGGGAAAGCGGATATCTTGATGAAGGGACTCGTTTCAACCTCCGTACTCTTAAAAGCTGTATTAAATAAAGAATTTGGTTTAAGAACAGGGAAAGTTTTGTCACACGTAGCTGCGTTTGAGGTCAAGGGGTATAACAGACTGATATTTGTTACAGATGCAGCGATGAATATAAATCCTGACCTTAACCAGAAAAGTCAAATATTGCAAAATGCAATAGATTTTGTTCAGCAAACTGGTGTTGATCAGCCTAAAACTGCCGTTTTAGCTGCAGTAGAAAATGTAAACCCTGCCATGCAGGCAACTCTTGATGCTGCCAGTCTCACTGTAATGAATTTAAGAAATCAAATAACTGGCGGAATTGTGGAAGGTCCTTTAGCTCTCGATAATGCCATCTCGATGGAAGCGGCAGCACATAAAGGAATTGCAGGAAAAGTAGCAGGAAAAGCAGATATCTTGCTAGTTCCGACAATTGAAACGGGGAACATTCTATACAAGTCACTCATATATTTTGCCCGTGCAAAAGTTGGTGCAGTCATTTGCGGTGCTAAAGCGCCAATTGTGTTAACTTCAAGAGCTGATTCTTCTGAGAGTAAATACCTCTCAATTGCTTTGGCTGTAAAATCTGTCATCACTGATAAGAAACTTTAGGAGGAATACAAAATGGAAATTTTCAAATATATGGAGACTTACGATTACGAACAAATGGTGATCTGCCAAGATAAACAATCTGGTTTAAAAGCTATCATCTGTATTCATGATACGACATTAGGTCCTGCTCTAGGCGGAACAAGAATGTGGACATATGATTCTGAAGATGCAGCAATTGAAGATGCATTGAGACTTGCAAGAGGGATGACTTACAAAAATGCTGCAGCTGGATTGAACCTTGGAGGCGGTAAAACAGTTATCATTGGAGACCCTAAGAAAGATAAAAACGAAGAAATGTTCCGTGCATTCGGACGCTACATCCAAGGTCTAAACGGCCGTTATATTACAGCAGAAGATGTTGGTACAACAGTTGAAGATATGGATTTAATCTATCAGGAAACACCATTTGTAACTGGCGTTTCACCAGCGTTTGGTTCAAGCGGAAATCCTTCTCCAGTTACAGCTTATGGTGTTTACCGCGGTATGAAGGCAGCAGCTATGGAAGCGTTTGGAACAGATTCTTTAGAAGGAAAAGTGATTGCCGTTCAAGGTGTAGGGCATGTTGCTTATACACTTTGTAAACACCTTCATGAAGAAGGAGCTTCACTAATCGTAACAGATATCAACAAAGAAGCTGTACAGCGTGCTGTTGAAGATTTCGGTGCTAAAGCTGTAGACATAGACGATATTTATAGTGTTGACTGCGATATCTTTGCTCCATGTGCACTTGGTGCGATTATTAATGATGATACAATTTCAAAGATTAAAGCGAAGGTTATTGCAGGTGCTGCAAACAACCAGCTAAAAGAAACTAGACATGGTGATGCTCTCCATGAAATGGGTATTGTCTATGCTCCAGATTATGTAATCAATGCAGGCGGAGTAATAAATGTTGCTGACGAACTTAATGGCTACAACCGTGAGAGAGCAATTAAAAAAGTGGAAACAATTTATGACAATATTGCTAGTGTTATTGAAATTTCTAAGCGTGATAACATTCCTACTTACCTTGCAGCTGACCGTCTTGCTGAAGAGCGTATCGAGCGAATGAGAAAATCAAGAAGTCAATTTTTATTAAATGAACGACACATTCTGTCAAGCCGAACTCGCTAAGAGTTTGTATTAATGGAGGTTTGAAACGTGCATCAAAAAGAACTTCGCATACTAGTGATCAATCCGGGCTCAACCTCTACCAAGATAGGTATTTTTGATAACGAAAGGCCTGTTTTTGAAAAAACAATCAGGCATGATATAGATACCATTAATCAATTTGATTCTGTCATTGATCAATATTCATTCAGAAAAGAAACCATTCTAGAGGCATTGGATTATGAGGGAATAAACATTTCAAAATTAAGCTGTGTGGTTGGCCGCGGGGGATTATTAAGACCGATCGAAGGCGGAACTTACAGCGTAAACGAACCAATGCTGCAAGATTTAAAAACGGGGTTTGCAGGTGAACATGCATCAAATTTAGGCGGTATCCTTGCTTATGAAATAGCAGAAGGATTAAATATTCCCTCCTTTATTGTAGACCCTGTTGTAGTTGATGAAATGGATGAGATTGCACGTATATCAGGTGTACCTGATATCGAACGAAAAAGTATATTTCATGCTTTAAATCAAAAAGCAGTAGCAAGAAGAGTGTCAAAAATGCTCGATAAATCCTACGAATCACTTCGTCTCATTGTTGTTCATATGGGCGGAGGAATTACGGTAGGGGTTCATAAGGACGGACGTGTAATCGATGTAAATAATGGGCTGCATGGTGAAGGGCCATTTTCCCCTGAACGTGCAGGTACAGTTCCAATCGGTGACTTAGTCTCTCTTTGCTTCTCTGGAGAATATTACGCAGATGAAGTGATGAAAAAGCTCGTGGGACAAGGGGGACTTGTTGCTTACCTTGGAACAAATGATGCAAGAACAGTGGAAGAGAAAATTGAGAACGGCGATGAAAGAGCAGCACTTGTATATGATGCAATGGCTTATCAAGTCGCTAAAGAAATCGGATCAGCAAGTACGGTCCTTCACGGTCAAGTTGATGCGATCGTTCTAACAGGCGGACTAGCTTTTGGCAAAGAATTTGTCAAAAAAATAACAGATCGTGTTGAGTGGATTTCAGATTGTATCATTCAGCCTGGAGAGAATGAACTTCAAGCGTTAGCAGAAGGTGGACTTCGCGTTTTAAGAAATGAAGAACAGGCGAAGGAATATCCAGGAGGGAAGACTCCTGCAGAATTGCCGCTGGATTAACAGCAAAAGGAGATATGAGCGATGTCAAAAGATTTCGATTTGGTCATAATGGGCGGAGGAACAGGCGGCTATGTAGCCGCCATCCGTGCTGCTCAATTAGGTAAAACGGTTGCAGTTGTTGAAAAAGGAAAGCTTGGCGGAACATGCCTTCATAGAGGCTGTATACCTAGTAAAGCATTGTTGAGAAGTGCTGAAGTGTACAAAACAGCTAAAAAAGCTGCTGACTTTGGTGTAGATATAGAAGGATTAGGTCTTAATTTTTCAAAAATGCAAGAACGAAAGCAGTCGATTGTCAATCAGCTTCATATGGGCGTCCAGAGCCTTATGAAAAAAGGTAAAATAGAAATTTACGAGGGAACAGGACGCATTCTCGGTCCTTCTATCTTTTCTCCAATGCCAGGAACGGTGTCAGTAGAATTTAATGACGGCACAGAGAATGAAATTTTAATCCCGCAAAATGTAATCGTTGCCACAGGTTCTAGACCACGTTCTTTACCCGGGCTAGAGATTGACGGTAATTATGTTATGTCAAGTGATGAGGCTCTTGAGATGGAAACGCTTCCTGCTTCTATCATTATTGTTGGAGGCGGAGTCATTGGGATCGAATGGGCTTCCATGCTTAATGACCTTGGGGTTGAAGTAACTGTATTAGAATATGCAGACAGAATTGTACCTACCGAAGACGAAGAAATCTCTAAAGAAGCGGCTCGTGTGTTAAAGAAAAAAGGCATTAAACTTGTTACATCTGCAAAAGTACTTCCTGATACGTTAGAAACAGGAAATGGCGTTTTGATCTCTGCGGAACATAAAGGGGAAACTAAACAGTTTTCAGCTGAAAAAATGCTCGTTTCTGTTGGCCGACAAGCGAATACAGAAGGAATTGGCTTAGAAAACACCACCATAAAAATTGAAAACGGATACATTCAGACGAATGAGTATTTCCAAACTGCTGAAAGTCATATTTATGCCATTGGAGATGTTATTGGTGGCCTTCAGCTGGCACATGTAGCTTCACATGAAGGAATAACAGCTGTAGAACACCTTTGTAATTTAAAGCCGGAGCCGATTAATTACGACAATATCTCAAAGTGTATTTACTCGAGTCCTGAAATGGCTAGCGTAGGTCTGACAGAAAAACAAGCTAAAGATCAGGGCTTCAATGTTAAAGTTGGAAAGTTTCCATTTAAAGCAATAGGCAAAGCGCTTGTATACGGAGAAAGCGACGGATTTGTAAAAATCGTAGCAGACAAAGATACAGAAGATCTTCTCGGGGTACATATGATTGGTCCTCATGTTACAGATATGATCTCTGAAGCAGGACTGGCGAAAGTACTTGATGCAACACCATGGGAGATTGCACATACTATCCATCCGCATCCTTCTCTTTCAGAAGTTTTTGGTGAAGCGGGATTAGCAGTTGAAGGAAAAGCAATTCATTTTTAAGGAGGTAAAAAACAATGGCAGAAACACGTCATGAACAATTAGGTTTAACGAACGAAGATGTTATCCATATGTTTAAAACAATGCTTTTAGCAAGAAAGATTGATGAGCGCATGTGGTTATTGAACCGCGCTGGTAAAATTCCTTTTGTAATCTCATGCCAAGGCCAGGAAGCTGCACAAGTGGGTGCTGCAATGGCACTGGATAACGAAAAAGACTATGTGTTGCCTTACTATCGTGATATGGGTGTAGTATTGCAGTTTGGAATGACTGCAAAAGATCTAATGCTTTCCGGATTTGCAAAAGCGGAAGACCCAAACAGCGGCGGGCGTCAGATGCCAGGTCACTTTGGATCAAAAAAGCTTCGTATTGCGACAGGTTCGTCTCCTGTAACTACACAAGTTCCTCACGCAGTAGGTATTGCATTAGGCGGAAGAATGGAAGGTAAAGATATTGTAACGTTCACAACATTTGGAGAAGGTTCTTCTAATCAAGGAGATTTTCATGAAGGAGCGAACTTTGCTTCAGTTCATAAATTGCCTGTAATCTTTATGTGCGAAAACAATAAGTATGCGATTTCAGTTCCGATTTCAAAACAATTGGCGTGTGTAAACGTTTCTGACCGTGCGATCGGCTATGGTATGCCAGGTGTAACAGTTGACGGAAACGATCCATTGGCTGTTTATGAAGCTGTAAAAGAAGCAGCTGATCGCGGCAGACGAGGGGAAGGTCCTACACTTATTGAAACGGTTGCTTATCGTTTAACACCTCACTCTTCTGATGACGATGATCGTGCATACAGAACACGTGAAGAAGTAGAGGAAGCAAAAGCAAAAGATCCGATTCATACTTTTGCTGCATACTTGAGAGAGAATGGAATCTTAACTGAAGAGTTAGAGAAACAAATCACTGAAGATATTCAAAAAGAAGTGGATGAAGCTACAGAATACGCAGAGAACGCAAAATACGCTGATGCTGAAACTGCGCTTCTGCATGTTTACGCAGAGTAAAGGGGGAAAACAAGATGCCGGTAATTTCATATATTGATGCTGTAACACAAGCGATCCGCGAAGAGATGCAGCGTGATAAAAAAGTTTTCGTTGTAGGAGAAGATGTTGGAGTACGCGGAGGAGTTTTCCGTGCAACTACTGGTTTGATCGAAGAATTTGGTGAGGAAAGAGTTATCGATGCGCCGCTTGCAGAATCTGCAATCGCTGGTGTAGGAATTGGTGCAGCTATGTATGGCATGCGTCCTATCGCAGAAATGCAATTTGCTGATTTCATCATGCCAGCTGTAAACCAAATTGTTTCGGAAGCTGCTAAAATCCGTTATCGTTCAAATAATGACTGGTCTTGTCCTATTACGATCCGCGCTCCTTATGGCGGCGGTGTACATGGTGCACTCTACCATTCGCAGTCAGTTGAAGCGCTGTTTGCTAATGTTCCAGGTTTAAAGATTGTTATGCCTTCAACACCATATGACGTAAAAGGTCTTTTAAAGGCAGCAATTCGTGATGAAGACCCTGTATTATTCTTTGAACATAAGCGTGCATATCGCTTAATTAAAGGGGAAGTTCCAGAAGAAGAATATACATTGGAGATCGGAAAAGCAGATGTTAAACGTGAAGGTGATGACATTACCGTAATTACATATGGACTTTGTGTTCATTTTGCACTACAAGCTGCTGAAAAGTTAGAAAAAGACGGAATCTCTGCTCATATTCTAGATCTTCGTACTGTGTATCCATTGGATAAAGAAGCAATCATTGAAGCTGCATCTAAGACGGGTAAAGTACTTCTTGTTACAGAAGATAACAAAGAAGGAAGCATCATGAGTGAGGTTGCAGCGATTATTGCTGAAAACTGCTTGTTTGAACTAGATGCTCCAATTCAGCGCCTTGCAGGTCCAGATGTTCCAGCAATGCCATATGCACCGACTATGGAAAAACACTTTATGGTGAATCCTGATAAGGTAGAAAAAGCCATGAGAGATCTTGCGGCATTTTAACAAAAAGGAGGGAACTTAAATGGCTACAGAACAAATTACAATGCCTCAACTCGGGGAAAGTGTAACAGAAGGAACGATCAGTAAATGGCTCGTACAACCTGGTGATACAGTAAAGAAATATGATCCTCTAGCTGAAGTGATGACTGATAAAGTAAACGCAGAAGTCCCTTCATCATTTAGCGGAACAATTAAAGAACTTGTTGCTGGAGAAGGCGATACACTTTCTGTAGGTGAACTGATCTGTTATATTGATACAGAAGAAGGAAGCAGTTCCGCTGAATCCGCTCCTGCTAAAAAAGAAGAAAAAAAGGCTGAAACAGCGCCCTCTCCAGTGAGCAATGCATCTGCTGCTCCTAAAAAAGATACAGCTGCAAGAGGCCGTTACTCACCAGCTGTTGTCCGAATGGCGTCTGAGCACGGAATTGACTTGAGCCAAGTTGAAGGAACAGGCCAAAGCGGAAGAATTACAAGAAAAGATCTGCAGCAGATTATTGATTCTGGTCAGATTCCAACTGCAGACAACAAACCAGCAGCTGCATCTGCTCCAGCAGTTTCTGAAATTAAACAAGAAACTGTTTCACAGTCAAAAGAAACTGCATCAGGCTTAAAGCCAATCACTTTTGAATCTATGCCTGGCGATGTGGAAATCCCTGTTACAGGTATCCGTAAAGCGATCGCTCAAAACATGGTACGTTCAAAACACGAAGCTCCGCATGCTTGGACGATGGTTGAAGTAGATGTTACAAATCTTGTGGAATACCGTAATTCTGTTAAAGGTGATTTTAAATCAAAAGAAGGCTATAACATTACTTTCTTGCCATTCTTTATTAAAGCAGTTGTTGAATCGTTAAAAGAATTCCCGCAATTAAATTCTATGTGGGCTGGAGATAAGATCATTCAGAAGAAAGATATTAATATCTCTATCGCTGTAGCTACTGATGATGCATTGTATGTGCCGGTAATCAAGAATGCAGATGAGAAGTCGATCAAGGGAATCGCTCGTGATGTTAAAGAGCTTGCTGATAAAGTAAGAACGAATAAACTTTCAGGCGATGATATGAAAGGCGGCACATTTACAGTAAACAACACAGGCTCTTTTGGATCTGTTATGTCAACGCCTATCATTAACTACCCGCAAGCTGCCATTCTTTCTGTTGAATCCATTGTGAAGCGTCCAGTAGTAATGAATAATGGGATGATTGCAGTACGTGATATGGTAAACCTTTGCTTATCACTTGATCACCGTGTACTTGACGGACTTGTTTGCGGCCGTTTCTTAGCACGAGTAAAAGAACGTCTTGAAAACATGACGAAAGAAAACACATCGATTTATTAAAAAAATTTTAGAAAGTGGTTTATGCCGGTTTGAAACGGGGTAGAGTTTAACATCAACACCTCCAAACCCCATAACCCCCTAAGAAAAGTGCCGTAAATGTTACGGCATTTTTCTTTTTTATATTCCTTTTATTGAGTACAATAAGAAGGAAAGGAGCTGACGAAATGAACTTTCAATTCAATTTATTTAATGATGTAGTAGAAACGGCTCGTAAAGAAATGGCCGAAGCTGGCTATACTCAGCTTTTTAAGCCGGAGGATGTAGAAGAAGCATTTAGTAGAAAAGGTACAACACTTGTGATGATTAATTCCGTTTGCGGATGTGCAGGAGGAATCGCACGTCCAGCGGCTTCATATTCAGTAAAACAAGATGTACGTCCAGACCAACTCGTTACCGTTTTTGCTGGTCAGGATAAAGAAGCAACTGAAAAAGCACGCTCTTACTTTACTGGGTATCCTCCTTCTTCGCCTTCATTTGCTCTATTAAAAGACGGAGAGATTCAAATGATGGTTGAACGCCATGAGATCGAAGGACACGAACCAATGGAAGTAGTAAATAAATTAAGAAGCGCTTTTGAAGAGTATTGCAAAAAGGAAGCGTAAAAACGGTGATAAGCTGTCTCTTATAAAAGAGGCAGCTTATTTTTTTTATTTAGAGCTCATAAATCAAGGCGCAGCCGAGGATTTATGAGCGTTCGCAGAGATTTATGAGAAATTAAAACTATTCCTTAATTAATGTTTTCTTTACAGCCCAGAGGTGTGACTCATGAAAAAGCATTCGTTTCGCTTCATCAAGCTCCATCCACACAAGTTCATGATCATCCTCTATTGGTGGTTTTACATATTCTCCGAAATCACCTGCATAAAAATACCCATTATTCATTATGTACTCATTTTGCCTTGATTGAAAATATTGTTTTTCATTTCCGATGTAGCGTTCAATATTTATATTAAATCCTGTTTCTTCTACACATTCTCTCATAAGACACAACTGTTGTTCTTCAGATTTTTCTATTCCGCCGCCAGGCAGAAAACCTTTTCCGTTCTGTACCATTATAGCGACTTTTTCTCCCTCAGAATCCAGAATAACAGCATAAACGGCATCTCTTTTTCGATAGTCGACACCGGGAATAACTTCTCCAAAGTTCATAGTGAATCCACCTCCATTGAATAAAAATACATTCAGAATTATTAAAATACTTATTTTTGATTATTTATGTGTTAATATTCATTTTAACGAATAAATATAACTACATTGTATAAGGGGACATGCAAAATGAAACGCAATTTCTTAAGCATTTATTTTATCATAATCATCGCTTTTCTAGCGGGATGTGGTGCAGTAGAAGAAAAAAGTTCATCGGACACAGGAAGTGATTCTTCTGGAAAAAAATTGATCATGGCTACTTCTGCAGATTATCCGCCGTATGAATTTGTTGATACAGCTAAAGGCGGGGATGTTGTAGGGTTTGATATTGATGTAGCTAATCATATTGCGAAAGAATTAGGTTATGAAATAGAGATTAAGGATATGGACTTTAACGGGCTTATTCCAGCTTTGGACAGCGGAAAAGCAGACTTTGTCATTGCAGGAATGACACCTAATGAAGAGCGGAAAAAAACAGTTGATTTCTCAGATGAATATTATGCAGCACAGCAATTAATCGTAACAAAAGACAAATCAATCAAGTCTATTGAAGATCTTGAAGGTAAAACACTTGGAGTCCAACTAGCTTCCATTCAAGAAAAAGAAGCGGACAAGCTATTGAAAGAACATAATTTCGAAGTAGTACAACGAAACAAAGTAACTGAATTGGTACAAGAAATGAAATCTAATCGTGTTGATGCAGCTATTATTGAAGATGCAGTAGCGTATGAGTTTTTAAAGAAAAACAAAGAACTTTCATCATTTGCTTTGCCGAATACCGATGCAGCAGGTTCCGCTATCGCATTCCCGAAAGATAGTGAACTGACTAGCAAATTTAACAAAGAGTTAAAGAAGATGAAAGAAGACGGTACTTTGGACAAACTCGTTGAAAAATGGTTCGGAGTGAAAAAATAGAAGAGAGAGAGAGTGATAGGCATGAACTTGGATTTTGCCCAGCTCGTGCCTTCTATTCCTTATATATTGTATGGAATATGGGTTACGTTGCAGTTTGTGGCGGTTTCATTAGTACTCGGTTTCTTATGGGGAACAGTTCTTTCCTTATTTAAGATTGGAAAAGTAACTATACTGCGGTGGTTTGCAGATGCTTACACATCAGTATTCAGAGGAACGCCTTTAATTTTACAAATGCTGATCATCTATTATGCAGTCCCGCAGCTGACAGGAATGGATATAGGCGCTTTTACAGCAGGGGTACTCACATTTGCATTAAATTCTGCGGCTTATATTTCAGAAATCATTCGAGCAGGGATCAATGCTGTTGATAAGGGACAAAAAGAAGCGGCGATCGCTTTAGGTGTTCCATACCGTTCTATGATGCTGAAAATTATTCTGCCTCAGGCGATGAAAAATATTTTACCTGCACTTATGAATGAATTTATTACATTGACTAAAGAATCTGCGATTGTATCCGTCATTGGAGCGCTCGATATTATGAGACGTGCTCAAATCGTTGGAGCAAGCAACTATCGCTTTTTTGAACCATTGCTACTTGCAGGATTGATTTACTATCTGCTAGTTATGCTGTTAACCTTAGCAGGACGTGTGATGGAGAGGAGGCTCGCAAAAAGTGATTGATGTTAATGGATTAAGAAAAAGCTTTGGGAACAATGAAGTTTTAAAAGGCATTACTACTAAGATCAGCAAGGGTGAAGTAATTGCTGTAATCGGTCCTTCTGGTTCTGGGAAATCAACCTTCCTTCGCTGTTTGAATCTGCTTGAAACACATAATGCCGGTTCAATCAAAATTGACGGAAAAGAGATTGGACAGCTGGAAAATAATCTCCGTAAAAAGATAGGAATGGTATTTCAGCATTTTAACCTCTTTCCTCATCTAACGGTTTTAGAAAATATCACTTTTGCACCTCAGCAAGTTTTGAAAACCAGCAAAAAAGAAGCTGAGAAAAATGCACTTGAACTGCTCCAAGCTGTCGGACTTTCTGATAAAGCGAATGCTTACCCATCAAGGCTGTCAGGCGGGCAGAAACAGCGTGTTGCTATTGCGCGAGCCTTAGCCATGAATCCGGATATTATGCTCTTCGATGAACCGACTTCCGCTTTGGATCCTGAGATGGTAAAAGAAGTGCTGCAGGTAATGAAGAACCTTGTGAAAACCGGCATGACGATGGTTATCGTTACGCATGAAATGGGATTTGCCAAAGAAGTAGCAGACCGTGTTCTATTCATGGATGACGGAAGATTGGTAGAAGATGAACAGCCGGCGATATTTTTTGAAAATCCGAAAACAAAGAGAGCTCAAGTTTTCTTAGAAAAAGTGCTATAATAACGAAAGGACTTCAACTCGAGGTCCTTTTTTTAATTTGGCTGATTCCAAAACGCTCTTTTCTAAAAGATGGTTGCTACTGAGAGATTTTGACAACGTGCTTCTATGAAAAGTTAATTGGAGTGGAAGGGCGAGACTCCTGCAGGATGAGTGGGACAGGTGAGACCATTCAATGTCGCAAGGCGACGAATGGGCTCACCGCACACCTGCGGTAAGCGAGTCCTTCAACGGAAATTAACCTCTTTCAAAAGCAACAAGGTTTTCGAAAACAGCCTGTTATTTTATTAGATTTTTTAAATGTGGGAAAAGATGAAGAAAGTAGCATGAAAGGGCGTCTATTCATGAAATTTACGATTGGATACCGGACTTTAAAAACTGCAATTGGTGCAGGTCTTGCAATTGCTATTGCAGAATGGCTAAAGCTCGACTTTTACACTTCAGCCGGTATATTAACGATTCTTTGTATTAAAATTACAAAAAAACGCTCCGTGATCAGTTCATGGGAACGGTTTGCGGCATGTCTTTTAGGTATCTTGTTTGCTGCTGGCTTTTTTACTCTGATAGGCTATCATTTTTATGCTTTAACTTTACTGCTGATCTTATTTATACCAACAATCGTAGCTTTAAACCTGAAAGAAGGTATAATCACTTCTTCAGTCATCATTTTGCATCTGTATACTCTGCAGAAAATCTCCTGGTCTATTGTTCTAAACGAAGTAAGTATTATAGTCATTGGAATTGGAATGGGTCTCATTATGAATTTATACATGCCTTCAATGGAGAAGACACTTTTAAACATGCAGAAAGAGTTGGAGAACAGATATAAGAAAATTTTTCATGAATTTCATCTTTATCTCGCTCATAACAACCATGAATGGGACGGGAAAGAAATTACAGAATGTGCAGATTTAATCTCCAATGCGAAAAGTCTTGCGTTTCGTGATGTTGAGAACCATTTTTTACGTTATGAAAATCAGTATTACCACTATTTTAAAATGAGAGAGAAACAATTTGAGATCATTCAGCGAATGCTTCCTATCCTTTCTTCAATTGATAAATCGTATATCCAAGGAGAAAAATTAGGAGAGTTCTTCGAGCGTCTTGGCGCAGCGGTCCATCCAGGCAATACGGCAGCATTATTTTTAGATGAACTTGAAAAAATGCGGCAGGAATTTCGGGAGATGCATCTGCCAAAAGACAGACAGGAATTTGAAACACGTTCTAAATTGTATCAATTGCTTCAAGATATTGAAGATTATTTGCTCATCAAAAAAAGGTTCAAAATAAATGGCGGTACAAATTCATGAGAAACCCTGTAATAACAAATACTAAGTAAAAAAGACAGGGTGGATGCCATGATAAACTTCAAAATTGCTTTTCTTTTGTTTTTATCACCTATGTGGCCATTAGGAAATGCCGAAGACCTTGGTGACCCATATGTTATTGTTAACAAAGCCAGTAACAGATTGGCTTTTATAGAAGAAGGAAAAGTTACAGAAGTCTATAAAGTGGCGACGGGTAAGTCGAGTGAATTGACACCAGAGGGGCAATTTACGATCACAGTAAAGGCTGTAGATCCTTATTATCGCAAAAAAGATATTCCTGGAGGAGACAAATCCAATCCGCTCGGAACTCGTTGGATTGGATTTGATGCAAATAACACAGACGGACGTACATTTGGGATTCACGGAAACAATAACCCTTCATCCATCGGAAGGTTTGTAACGGCCGGCTGTATCAGGATGTATGAAAAAGACGTACAAAAAATTTACAGCAAAATTAAAATAGGAACAAAGATTAAAGTCATTTCAATCGAAAAGAGCTTTCAAGAATATATGAAAGAACGCTCGGAATAAAAAACGAACAAACCCCAGTCAGCTGAGACTGGGGTTTAAATTTTATTTTATGTTTTAATTATAAGAACAATGCTACTCCAGTAAGCAGACTGCTTAATACAAGAGAAATAATCATAACATATACTATCGTTTTCATCATTTTTTGAGACACAGCAGATTCCCTCCTATAGCTTTTCCTATTCAATTGTATCGTTTTTGCAAATGAGAAACAAGAATTCTATAAGCAGATACTTGCAATTTTCGTCGAAAATTTGCGGATTCAAGCAGGAAAAAGCGCTTTCAAAACGAAAGATGTTATGTTGAGAATATTTTTCTTTGTTAACAGGAGGCTTCTAATGGATAAACAACAGCGTTTAAAGAACTGGCAAGAAAAAACGGAGCAGTCAATGAATAGATTTCCCGAACGAAAAGAACGATTTCATACATCATCTGATATTGAAATTAAACGCCTTTATGGTGCTGAGGAAGAAAACTATCCTTTTGATACTTTAGGGCTCCCTGGAGAATATCCATATACACGCGGCTCACAATCTACAATGTATCGAGCTCGTTTTTGGACAATGAGACAATATGCAGGATTCGGTTCTGCAGAAGAGACGAATAAACGATTTCGCTATTTGTTAGAGCAAGGTCAGACAGGTCTTTCTGTTGCTTTTGATCTGCCTACCCAGATCGGCTATGACTCAGATCATCCGATGGCACGCGGTGAAGTTGGTAAAGTAGGTGTGGCTATCGACTCATTAGAGGATATGGAAGCTCTATTAAAAGATATACCGCTTGATAAAGTCAGTACTTCCATGACGATCAACGCGCCTGCCTCAGTACTGCTCGCCATGTATATAGCAGTCGCCCAAAAGCAAGGAGTAGAAGCAGATAAGCTATCTGGAACCATTCAAAATGACATTTTAAAAGAGTATATTGCCCGCGGGACTTACATATTTCCGCCAAAGCCGTCAATGCGCTTAATTACTGATATTTTTGCCTATTGTCAATCACATGTACCAAAATGGAACACGATCAGCATATCTGGCTATCATATACGAGAAGCAGGAGCCAATGCGGCTCAGGAGCTGGCGTTTACGATCGCTAATGGTCTTGCATATGTCGATGCAGCACTGGAAGCTGGTCTAAAGATCGATGACTTTGCACCGCGTTTAGCATTCTTCTTTAACGCTCATAATCAATTTTTTGAAGAGGCTGCAAAATTCAGAGCAGCACGAAGAATGTGGGCAAAATTAATGAAAGAACGTTATGGAGCAAAAAATCCGAAATCATGGCAGCTTCGGTTTCATACACAAACAGGCGGCTCCACTCTAACAGCTCAGCAGCCCGATAATAATATTGTCAGAGTTACGACACAGGCATTGTCTGCCGTACTTGGTGGAACGCAAAGTCTGCATACCAATTCAAGAGATGAGGCGCTTGCCCTTCCAACAGAAGAATCAGCAAGAATAGCTCTTCGGACACAGCAGATTCTAGCACATGAAACAGGTGTGGCAGATACGGTAGATCCTCTTGCTGGTTCGTATTATGTGGAAAGCCTTACAGATGAACTGGAAAGCAAAGCAAACGAGTATCTGAATAAGATTGAGCAGATGGGCGGAGCAGTTTCAGCTGTTGAACAAGGATATATGCAGCGTGAGATTCACCACACTTCCTATGAAACCCAGAAGAAAATTGAAAATGGCCAGGAAATTATTGTTGGCATGAACAAATTCACGATTGATAATGAGCCTCAGCCAGAGCTTTTAAGGGTTGATCCTGAATTAGGTGAAAAACAGAAAGAAAAACTTAAAACATTAAAGTCTGATAGAGACAAGGACCGAGTGAGCGCTCAGTTGGAAAAGCTGCGATCGGCCGCAAAAGGTCAAGAGAATTTAATGCCTGTCATTTTAGAGTGTGTAAAATCCTATTGTACAGTGGGAGAAATATGCGGTGTGCTTCGTGAGGAATTTGGAGAATATACCGGAGTCTAAGAAATAGGAGGAGTGGAGAGAGATGAAAAAAACAATCCGTGTATTAATTGCGAAACCAGGACTGGATGGTCATGACCGAGGTGCCCTCGTAATATCTCAGGCACTTAGAGATTACGGAATGGAAGTTATCTATACAGGCTTAAGACAAACACCAGAACAGATTGCATCTGCTGCTATACAAGAAGATGTGGATGCGATTGGGTTGTCTTGTCTTTCTGGTGCACATAACGAACTCTTTCCAGAAGTGATGCGTCTTCTTCAAGAGAGAGGAGCAGATGATATCATTGTCGTGGGCGGAGGTGTCATTCCATGGGAAGACATTCCTTTCTTAGAGTCAAAGGGAATTAAAAAAGTATTTACCCCTGGAACACCGACTATAGAAACGGCTGAATTTATTGAGAAAACGGTTTTTGAACGCGATGGGATATCTTCTTCTAAAGTTTCCGCAACACCGCCTGAAAGAATCGATCATATAGGCATTGCTGTATCTTCACTAGACGAAACACTGCCTTTTTATGTGAACCAATTAGGACTTACTCTTGAAGCGATCGAAGAGGTTCCTTCACAAAGAGTAAAGGTGGCTTTTATTAAAATTGGGGAAACACGGCTTGAATTATTAGAAGCAATGTCTGATGACAGCCCGATCGCTCAATTTATTGAGAAGCGTGGTCAGGGAGTACACCATGTCGCTTTAGGAGTTTCAAATATTCAAAGCCGTATAGAGGAATTGAAATCTAATGGCATCAAAATGATTAATGAAGCTCCTGTTATTGGTGCAGGAGGGGCTCAAGTTGCATTTATGCATCCTTCTTCTTCCCATAAAGTGTTGTTCGAACTTTGTGAAAAGAGTAAAAAGGAGGAAGCTTAAAAATGGACATCTATGAAAAGATAAATGAACTTTACGAAAAGAAGACTGAGATTGAACTAGGCGGGGGAGATGACCGCATTGATAAGCAGCATGAGCGGGGAAAACTGACAGCACGTGAACGGATCGATCTTTTATTGGATGAAGATACCTTTGTTGAACTCAACCCTTTTATGGAACACCGCACTCATGACTTCGGGCTTTCCGGTATGAAAGCACCAGGCGAAGGGGTTGTAACAGGTTATGGAAAAATACATGGCCGTCCTGTTTACTTATTCGCACAGGATTTTACCGTGTTTGGCGGTGCGCTAGGTGAGATGCATGCCAAAAAAATAGCCGCCGTAATGGACCTTGCAGCTAAGAACGGTACTCCTTTTATCGGTCTAAATGATTCTGGCGGTGCACGAATACAGGAAGGTGTTATGTCACTTGATGGCTATGGGCATATCTTTTATAGAAACAGCATCTACTCAGGAGTAATTCCGCAGATTTCCGTTATTATGGGACCTTGTGCAGGGGGCGCAGTATATTCACCTGCGATTACCGATTTTGTTTTCATGGTTGAAAAGACAAGTCAGATGTTTATCACCGGCCCAAAGGTAATTGAAACGGTAACAGGAGAGAAAATCTCTTCTGAGGATTTGGGCGGTGCTGAAGTCCATGGATCTAAAAGCGGTAACGCGCACTTTACAGCACCATCTGAAGCTGAAGTACTAGAAGATGTTAGAAGATTAATTTCATATCTTCCGCAGAATAATAATGAGAAGACGCCTGTATTGCCTTGGGGCGATGAAAAAGATTACCGTCCGGAACTTACTGAAATCATTCCATTTGATTCAACAAGACCTTATGATGTCAGAACGGTCATAAATGAAGTTGTAGATAAAGATTCGTTTATGGAAGTCCACGCTCAATTCGCAAGAAATATAGTTGTAGGTTTTGCAAGAATCAAGGGTGAAGTGATAGGATTAGTATGTAATCAGCCAAAAGTCATGGCTGGAGGACTTGATATTGATTCATCTGATAAAGCATCCCGTTTTATACGGTTATGTGATTCATTTAACATTCCGATCATCACATTTGAAGATGTGACCGGATTTTTCCCTGGAGTTAAACAAGAACATGGTGGAATAATACGGCACGGTGCAAAAATTTTATACGCGTATTCGGAAGCTACTGTACCTAAGATCACAATTATTCTTCGTAAAGCATATGGCGGAGCATATGTTGCGCTCAATAGTAAATCTATCGGTGCAGATATAGTCTTCGCTTGGCCTAACGCTGAGATTGCAGTAATGGGACCTCAGGGAGCTGCTAATATTATCTTCGCTAAAGAAATAGAAAACAGTGAAGACCCTGAGAAAACGAGAGCAGCAAAAATTGAAGAGTATCGCACGAAGTTTGCTAACCCTTATATTGCAGCTGCAAATGGGATGGTTGATGATGTAATTGATCCAAGAGAAACAAGAATCAAGTGTATTCAGGCGTTGGACATGCTGCGCAACAAGAAAGAAGACAGACCATACAAAAAGCATGGAAATATACCACTATAAGAAACGAGGGAATACATATGGTAAACGCTGATCGTTTATTAAACGAGTTTTTAGAGCTTGTTCAAATTGATTCTGAGACAAGATATGAAAAAGAAATTTCAATCGTACTTAAGAAGAAGTTTGAAGAGCTTGGAGTCGAAGTATATGAAGATAATGCTGAATCTAAAACAGATCATGCAGCAGGAAATTTAATCTGTACTTTAAAAGGCAACAAAAAGGAAGTAGATACAATTTATTTCACTTCTCATATGGACACGGTAACTCCAGGTAAAGGAATCAAGCCTTCTATTAAAGACGGCTATGTTGTAACAGACGGTACAACGATCCTTGGCGCAGATGATAAAGCGGGTCTTGCTGCTATGTTTGAAGCGATTAAAGTACTAAAAGAAAAAAATATTTCTCATGGCGATATTCAGTTCATCATCACAGTTGGTGAGGAATCCGGCCTAGTCGGAGCAAAAGCAATGGACGCTTCAAAAATCACAGCAAAATACGGGTTTGCATTAGACAGTGACGGACCTGTTGGAGATATTATTGTAGCAGCTCCTACACAGGCAAAAGTACGAGCAACGATCTACGGTAAATCTGCACATGCTGGTGTAGCGCCTGAAAAAGGTGTCTCAGCTATAACAATTGCGGCCAAAGCGATTTCACGCATGCCCCTTGGCAGAATTGATGAGGAAACAACAGCAAACATCGGACACTTCCATGGCGGAGGTCACGGTGAACAAACAAATATCGTTTGCGACACTGTATTTGTGTTAGCAGAAGCTCGCTCTTTAATTCATGAAAAGATGGAAGCCCAAACTCAAAAGATGAAAGAAGCCTATGAATCTGCTGCGGCTGAACTGGGCGGACGTGCGGACGTAAAGGTTGAAGTGATGTACCCTGGATTTAAGTTTAGTGATGGAGACCATGTTGTTGAAATTGCTAAAAAAGCAGCTGAAAAGATTGGTCGTCCACACAGGCTTCTTCATAGCGGAGGCGGAAGTGATGCTAACATAATCGCAGGTCACGGGATCCCAACTGTAAACCTTGCTGTTGGCTACGAGGAAATTCATACAACAAATGAAAGAATGCCTCTTGAAGAACTGACAAAAACTGCAGAAATGGTGCTGGCAGTAATTGAAGTTGCTTCTGGAAATTAAATGACATTGACGAAACTTGGCGAATTTTCGCCAAGTTTTTGTTTTTATATAGGTCAGGATGCCTGTTTTTGTCATAAAAATTAACAAATTTATCTTTTAAAGTTGACAGTCTATTTAAGCATTATGTAAGATGTTTTTATCATGTAAAAGAAAATATTGGTAATTTTTAAAAATCTTATTTCGGGGGAGGAAATGGGATGAGTCAGTTATCGGACATGCATATGATGGTTAATTATATGCGTGGTGTGTATAAAGTCCTGGAAGAGGACTGGCAGAAATCCGCAAAAGCAATCGGATTAACACAAGCAGAACAGCATATTTTATGGATTGTTTCTCTTGAAGAGGATATTACAATCTCTAAGATCGCCTATTTCGGTTTATGGGATGTCTCCACTGTAATGCAGGTGCTTAAACGGTTAAAAGACAAAGGTCTCGTCACACTAGAGAAAAAGAATGATGACCGCCGTATCTCTTATGTTTATTTAACTGAAAAAGGTATTGAAAAACATAAGGAATCAACAAGCTTCAACTGCCAAATATATGGATTCCTGCAAAAGTGGCTCGAAGATGGAGATAAACGAGAATTTTATCGGGATCTTATTCAATTACATAAGGATTTAAATAAGCATTTTCATGGCGAAGAATTTGTTGATTGGGTTGAGGATACTGGAAAAAGACTGCATGAGGCAAGGTAGATACCTTGTCTTTTTCTTTTGTTTTTAAAGCTCATTCGCTAACATATACTAATAAATAAGTTTTAAAAGGCTCTTCTCTAAAGATTGTTGGTTTTGGCTCATTTAAATCATTCTCTTCATTGACTTGTTGATGGAGTGTAAGGTGCGAGACTCCTGCGTGCCAGCCACCTGAATATGCTTCTTGCAAGGCAGCGACGAGGAACACGCTTCGATGCTGTTTTGCTTGTAGACGCAGAAGCACACGAACCTCCTTAAATGTGAGACTCCTAAGGGTGCAAAGCGCCTAGGAGGCTCACAGCACGCCCCGCGGAAAGCGAGCATGCTGTAACGGAAATCAACCACTTTCAAGAGCTGCAAAGTTTGCCAAAACAGCCTTTTAAAAAAAGGAGTTTTCATTTTGTATCAATCCCCCACGCCAAAAAGAAGAATCATTTTTCATGTTGACATGAACAGCTTCTATGCATCCGTTGAAATAGCAGAAAATCCAGATCTGCGTGGAAAACCGCTTGCTGTGGCAGGTAATGTGGAGGAACGTAAAGGGATTATCGTAACCTGCAGCTATGAAGCAAGAGAAAAAGGAGTCAAGACGACGATGCCGCTTTGGCAGGCTAGAAAGCTATGTCCAAACTTGATTGTTGTTCCGCCTGACTTTGAAACTTATAAAAGTTATTCCTCGAGAATGTTCCAGCTTCTGCAAGAATATACAGAATGGGTTGAACCTGTTTCAATTGATGAAGGCTATATGGATGTGACTGAATGCAAACAGCCTTTGGAGACAGCTGAAGAAATTCAGAACAGGCTTTTGAATGAGTTGAATCTTCCTTGCTCGATTGGTATCGGACCTAATAAATTTCTTGCTAAGATGGCTTCCGATATGAAAAAGCCGCTAGGCATCACCGTTCTAAGAAAAAGAGATCTTGCTCAAAATCTATGGCCTTTAAAAGTAGGAGATCTGCATGGCATCGGAAAAAAAACAGAAGAAAAACTAAATAAGTACGGAATTATTACTGTTAAAGACTTAGCGGAAGCGGCAGATTATGAACTTAAACAGCGTTTTGGCATCAATGGTTTAAAAATGAAGGAAAGAGCCAACGGCATTGATTCGCGGCCCGTCGATCCAAGCTCTGCAAGTGATTATCGTTCAATCGGAAGTTCTACAACATTAAGTGAGGATATTATAAGCACAGGTGAAGCAGAACCGGTTTTTAAAAGACTCGCTGAAAAAGTAATGACACGTCTAAAGACAAAAGGATATGTGGCATTAACTATTGCCATCACTATTAGATACAGCGACAGGAAAACAATTACACGCAGCAAGATGCTTCTAAATGCAACTCAAGATCAACATGAAATTTCAAAAACAGCCTTGCATTTGTTTAAGCAGCACTGGAACAGAGAACCGGTAAGACTATTAGGAATAACCGCAACAGAGGTTGTGGAAAGAGAGAATGCTACTTATCAGCTCGATCTATTCTCTGTTGAAAAAAATGAAAAAGAAGCTTTATTGCATGACGTGCTTTCATCTATCGAAAGAAAACATGGTGAAGGAATAATCAAGAGGGGAAAAAATAAATAGGAGCTGGAAATTTTAATGACCCTAAATAACAGCGTGAAAAGAACATTCATTTTAATTACAGTTTTTATGGTTTTATTTATGATGTTCGCCTATCTGTATCACAAGCCCTTTATAGAAGCTGTGGATGTGTGGTCGATGAAGAATGTATCAGACTTGCATCAATCTCGATTAAATTCATTCTTTATATTTATTACTGATGCAGCTTCCCGGCCGTACCAATATGGAGTCTTGATTTTCTTTTCAGTGATTTGGCTATTGGCTGAAAGAAAATGGAGAGAGCCACTAGTGTTGGGGATATGTTTAATTGGGGTAAGATACGGAAACCATTGGTTAAAGATATCGTTTGAGAGGATCAGACCCGAATTTGACCGTGTGATCGAAATAACAGGCTACAGCTTCCCAAGCGGCCATGCGATGATCTCCCTCGCTTTTTTTGGATTGCTATCATACTTACTCGTTCAAAATTATTCATTTCTGCAACCCTATAAAAAAATAATTTATATCATTACGAGCTTATTTATTTTTATGGTGGGATTCAGCCGTGTATATTTAGGTGTCCACTATCCAACCGATGTGTTTGGAGGTTTTCTTGCAGGCGGGACGTGGCTGCTTGTATGTGTTTTGCTCTATAAATGGTTAAAGATGAGATGGAGCAGCTGAAATTGAAGAGCTCGATGCTGCTACATACCGAACTTTGTCGACTCGTGGTTTTTTAGGATTTTCCAGAGGGATTATGTTTATTTCCCGTGGGATTATTAAAATTAACGTGGGATTATTTGCAATAACCGTGGGATTAATGAAATTTAGGGCATCTTACACAAAATCTGTTTTCATAAACTTCGTTGTTTTTGAAGGTAGTTGATCTCCGTTTCAGGATGCTCGCTTTCCGCGGGACGTGCGGTGAGCCACAGCGAAAGATATATGAAACGCTGCTCCTGCGTCTACATGAAAATCTCACCGTAGCTAGCTTCCTCGTCGCATGCCTTTCGAGAAGATTAGTCAAGTAGATGGCACGCTAATCCCGCAGGAGTCTCGCACCTTACACTCCAATCAACCTGCCAATGGAGGCAAATTACAAAAACCCCACCAAAAGCAACAATCTTTTAGAAAATAACCTCACAAAAAACTGGCATCTCTACCTGCTAACTCGGTGTGGATGCCAGTTTTTTTATCTTCATACACTCTTTTACCAGCCGCGCTCATACTGTTTAGGGCTCTGGATGTTGATTCCTAGATCTTCGGCTGCAGATCGAGGCCAATAAGGATCTCTTAAAAACTCACGGCCGATAAAGATTAAGTCTGCTCTCTGGTTCTGCAGAATCTCTTCTGCTTGGCGTCCTGTTGTAATTAATCCAACAGCAGCTGTAGCGATATCTGCAGAGTTCCTGATCTTTTCTGCAAAAGGTACTTGATAGCCTGGGTATACATTAATCTTTGCTGGAACAACTGCGCCGGAGCTGCAGTCGATCAAATCGATTCCATCCTCTTTCATCCATGAAGCATAGGTTACATAATCTTCTGGGGAGTTTCCTTCAGGATGATAATCATTCGCTGAAATCCTTACAAATAGCGGTCCGTTCCATTCAAGTCTTATCGCAGCAATGATTTCCTGCAGGAAACGGTATCTTTTTTGCTGATTCCCGCCATAAGAATCTGTTCTTCTATTAGATAGCGGAGACAGGAATTCGTTAATCAAATATCCGTGAGCTCCGTGGATCTCTATGACATCAAATCCTGCAGTCTTAGCTCTTTTTGCTGCAGCTCTAAATTGATTTACAGTTTCTTCGATTTGCTCCAAAGTCATTTCTTCCGGAGTTTTCATCTTATCCGAAAACGAAATAGCTGAAGGGGCGATAATCGGTCCGTCAATCATTGCTTTACGGCCAGCATGCGCAATTTGAATGGCAGCTTTAGAGCCATTTTCGTGAATGGACTTAACAAGACCAGACAGCCCTTCAATATGACTGTCATCCCAGATACCGAGGTCTTCCGGACTGATTCTCCCTTTAGGACTTACCGCTGCTGCTTCAGTCATGATTAGACCGGTCTGTCCAACTGCTCTAGACGTGTAATGAGTCATATGCCAGGGTGTTACCATTCCATCTTGTTCGTAGCATGAATACATACACATAGGTGACATAACGATACGATTTTTTAAAGTAACACCCCGGATCGAATATGGTTCAAATAATAACGGTTGAATAATAAACATCTCCTTTATCTGCTAAAGAGAAACTTTAGTTTCATTCATTGTAAAACGAATTACCACCATTTTTGAAGAAATCTGCCTTTTGGAGCCGGTCCATCGCCATTCCGTACATTTCTTGCGATTATTGGATAATCTGTAATAATTGCTTCGATCCCCCATTCAAACAGGTATGCCATCCACTTTTGGCTGTTCACTGTATAAGGACGTATCGGTATATTATGTCGTTTAAATCCTTCCAAAATGTATGGATGAAGTGACTTGTAATTGGGATGAGCGGATTGAGAACACACCGCTCTAACATACTCCCAAGGTTCAAAAATACCCGAAGAATAAAGCGGTGCTGTTTCTATGTACGGATTCATCTTCCTGATTTTCACCAGGCTGTAATGATTAAACGAGGAAATGACCGTCCGTTTCTCCATTCCATATTGGTGCAGGAGCTGCAATGTCTTATCTTCAAGACCGCTGTATTCTATCACATTATTTTTCAACTCTATATTAAGAAGGATAGGCAGGGGAGCGATCCACTCTAAAAACATTTGCAGTGATGGAACATGTTCACTGCCAAACTTCTTTGAAAACCAGCTTCCCGCATCAATCTTTGTAAGTTCTTCATATGTAAAATCTGCAACATTGCCTTTTGTATTGGTAGTCCGATCGAGTTTTTCATCATGAATAATAACAGGAACACCGTCTTTTGAGAGCTGTACATCGAGTTCGATGCCATCTGCGCCGTCTTCAAAAGCTTTTTTAAATGCTGCCATCGTGTTCTCAGGACAATCTTTGCTTGAGCCTCTATGGGCAAAAATATAAGTCATTTAAATGAGCACCTTCCTCGACAGTTCATTTTAGTTATAGATAGTATAGGCGAAAATAATTGGCAAGGGAAATAAAATAAACCCCTCCTGCTGCAAGGAGGGGAGATGGTTATTTTCGGCGTTTTGACCGTTTTTTTGTTTCTTCTCTTTTATGTTCTTCAACGTTGGCACCTTTTTCAGTAAGCCAGCGAATAAAAACCAGCTCTTTTTCAGTAAGAGATCGTTTCGTGAACTTTTCAAACTGAATGCGCAATTCAAGGTATCTTTGGGAAATTTCTGTTTCTATCACTTAAATCCCTCCCTAAATCTAGCTCTTCTTTAAATGATAAGAGTCAGGGACTGGGCTTGTCAATTTTTTCTAATCGGCAATTTTCGCAGAAAAAATAAGGAATTTTGAACAAAATAAACGAAAGGAGATGATGAAATGAAAATTTTTCTTAAAATATTTCCACTGCTGCTAGCCGGGGTTCTAGTATCTTCGTATGTTCAACCCGCTGTACACGCGGCATATCCTGGCATGCAGGAGCCAGCCTATGCAAAATGGGGAAGACTGGCTGTTTTCGAAACCGGAAAACGGTATCCGGATTACGATATCGTTGATTATTTATATATGGGTCGAAATTTAGCTCAAAACGAAGATATTGTCGAAAAGTTTAAGCTGTGGCTCAAAAAAGGTTCAACTGAAAAAGGAGTTATTATAACCATTACACTGACCCCTAATGGTGTATTTAAAACAATAGCCTTTCAAGAAACTGACCGTTAAATTTATTTAATATTACCTAATTCTTCAGATCGTCTTACTGCTTTCTTAATACAAGCTATGAAAGCATCATGTACTTGGTATTGATCCAGCTTTCCTATACCCGCTTCAGTTGTTCCGCCAGGACTTGTTACTTTTTTTCGGAGTTCTATTGGAGATTCTGATGTGTTCTTTAACATAAGAGAGGCGCCGAGGAGAGTTTGAGAAATTAATGTTTTAGCCTCTTCATGGGACAGACTTAATTCTTCAGCTGCTTTTTGCATCGCTTCTGCAATATAATAAATATAAGCAGGACCGCTGCCAGAGAGCCCTGTAACGATATGAAGCTTATCCTCTGGCACAAGTGTTACGGTTCCGATCGTTTCAAAAAGCTCAACTGCTTTTTGTACATGAACATCTGAAGCAGATATACCTTTGGAAAGAGCGGTTGCAGAATATCCGATTGATGCTGATGTATTAGGCATTGCCCGAAGTACAGGATTTTCATTATTCGTCCATTCTGTAATTGTTCCTGTTGATATTCCTGCCATAACAGAAATAATGAGCTGCTCTTTCTGTATAAAAGGTTCAAGACTTTTGACAGCTTGCGAAGCATCCTTTGGCTTAACAGCTAAAATGATAATTTCAGCATCTGATACTGCTTTCTTTATAGTTGGAGCAGGGATTACACCGTACTTTGTCTGAAGCTCTTTAAGCCTTCCAGAATTGCTGCGGTTTTTAATCGTGATAAGATTTGCTTGCCATTTATTTGTTTTAATAACCCCTTCCATGATCGCTTCCGCCATAGCTCCTGCACCAATAAATGTGATTTTTTCTTTTTTCACGACAGATCCCTCCCTCAATTTTTGAGTATAAAAAAACTCCCATGTCCTGTTTAAAGGACGGATGGGAGTAATCCGTGGTACCACCTTTATTGGCAAAAGTTCTTGCCCGCTCGAAACGCCTGTATCGCAGAACTGCGCTGGATTTCTCCAGATGCTCTAAGGGCAGGTTCAGCATTTCCTTTTCCGATGAAATCTTGCAGCCTTCGGATTCCACTCTCTGATCGGGGGAGAATACTTAGTGATCCCTTTCAACGCAAATTATATTATCCAAATCTTTTATATTTTAAAAAACATTATGCTATGATTTCTATATGTATGTCAACAAGTAATTATTTGGAGGAAATCATGACAAAAGCTGCAACTATTATTCCGATTACCCTGCCTACACCATTTGATGTAGGTCCTGTCAATTGCTGCCTCCTTATTGGTGATGCGGTTACTCTTATCGATTCTGGTCCAAGAACCGATGAAGCAAGAGAGGTCCTTCTATCTTCTTTAACAGAAAACAGACTCTCATTTAAAGATCTGGATCAATACATATGCACACATTATCATCCTGATCATGCTGGTCTCTCTAAAGAAATTCAGCAGGCAGGTGTGGATACACTGATGCTCAAAGAAGCTGTTCCTTATGTCAGCGGCGACAGCGATTTTTTGAAATGGGCTGATTCATTCTATATAGATCTTTATCGTTCTTTTGGTGTGCCAGATTCATTAGGAAGGCTGGAACTATTGAAACTGAAAAAATACCGTGAGTTTATTACTCCTTTCATGCCTGATCTGACACCATTGCCTGGGGAAAGTGTTCCTGGACATGAAGGTTTTGTTTTCTTAAAAACGCCGGGACATGCTCCTGATCATTTATCTCTTTACAATGAGGTGCAAGGTGTTTTTATTGGAGGAGATGTTCTTTTGCCGCATATTTCATCAAATGCACTCTTAGAGCCGCCGGTACTTCATGAAAAAGACCGGCCAAAAACTTTGCTTCAGTATCGTGAGACACTTCAAAATCTATTAACGTTAAATCTTCAAACGGTTTATCCTGGGCATGGTGAGCCTTTTGAAAATGCACATGAGTTAATACGTAAAAGGCTGCATGATCAGAACGAGCGCGCAAAAGCCATTGAAAAGCTGTTAAATGATGAGCCATTAACTGTATTTGAATTGTGTGTCCGTCTTTTTCCAAAGCTGTATGAAAAGCAGCTTGGTTTAGTCGTATCTGAAGTATCAGGCCATCTAGACCTTCTTCAAGAAGAGGGCAGAATTATAAAAGCAGAAGAAGAAGGGCTATTTTATTTTAGGCAGACAGGAGCAGTTCGATGAGTACACTAAAAAATAAAGTGGTTGCGATTACAGGAGCTTCTGGAGGACTCGGAGCACATCTTGCGCTGGATGCTGCGAAAAAAGGGGCTTTGCCAGTCTTGTTCGCAAGAAGGGAAGACCAGTTGAAAATCGTTCAGGATACAATCCTTAATGAAACTGGAATTAAAGCCCCTTTCTATACATTGGATGTTTCAGACCCTGATAGCGTTGAGCAAGTTTTTACCCAAGTTTTAATTGATCAAAAGAACGTACATATTTTAGTAAATAATGCTGGCTTTGGAGTCTTTGAGGAATTTGCAGATGCTCCCTGGGAGAATATTGAGGGGATGTTCTCTACAAATGTCTTAGGCTTGATGGCATGTACTCGTGCGGTTCTGCCGCATATGCTCGAGAGAGGCAGCGGGCACATCATCAATATCGCATCACAAGCTGGGAAAATTTCTACACCAAAATCAAGTGTGTATGCAGCAACAAAACATGCCGTTCTGGGTTTCTCCAACGGACTGCGGCTTGAAGTAGCGCATAAAGGTGTCCATGTAACAACAGTTAATCCAGGCCCGATCGCTACAGATTTTTTCACGCTTGCTGACAAATCGGGCAACTATGTAAAAAATATTCAAAAGTTTATGCTTCAGCCTTCTCACGTTTCACAAAAGATCTTAGAGGCTATGCAGCGTCCTGTACGTGAGATTAATCTGCCATGGTGGATGAATATTGGCAGTACAGCCTATCAAGTCATGCCGAGATTAGTGGAAAAACTCGGGGGAAAATCATTCCGGCAAAAGTAGGCTACCGTAATTTTGTTATGTAAACAGGAAGAGTGAATTGTATGTCGATTCTGGCCTAAAACTAAGATTTGTGGATTCAAAACCAAAACTCGTGGATTGAGACCCGAAATTTTTGGATTGAGGTCTAAAACTTGTGGATTGAAGCCCGAAATTTTTGGATTGGCATCCAAAACTCGTTGATTAAGGTTCAAATCCTCTGGGAAACGGTCCAGAATTCCTCACATACTGGCAGGTTCTGTTTGCTGAAGCAGGCCTGTTATTTATTTGTAAAATAGTCATAAACAACGTCTTGAATTATAGCGTACATCGCTTCTTCCTGATCTTCCTCTTTGATTTGCTTCATTATTTTCATTTCCAGCTGACTCCATTCTTGTTCGGTCAGCATGCAATCCTCTTCCTCCCATAAATAATCCTTTAATGCCCGTAAAATCATTTTGCGAAGCAATAAGCGATTCATTTTTTTCACCTGCCTTTCCTTTATAAATCCTAGACTTATGAGCCCAAAACGTCAATCTGCAAAAAATGCTGAAAAAATTACCATTGTTATAAGAACATACATTCGGTTAAAATGGGTATACATATAAAGAACAGATGTTCGTATTGTGATAAGGGGGCTTGTGACAAATGAACTATGAAGATATGCCTGAGCGTACCATTTTGTGTATGGATATGAAAAGCTTTTACGCCAGCTGTGCTGCTGTTCGCTTAGGGTTAAACCCGCTCACATGTTATTTAGCAGTGGTGGGAGATACAGAACGGCAGGGGAGTGTCGTTCTTGCTGCCTCTCCGCAATTGAAAGCAGATTTCGGCATCCGCACTGGAAACCGCTTGTTTGAAATTCCTAAAAATAAAGACATCATTGTAGTGAACGCCCAAATGTCCTTTTTTCTCGAGAGGTCAATGGAAATTACAAAGCTGCTGCACCGTTATGTCCCGCCTGAATCCATTCACACATACAGTGTGGATGAAAGTTTTCTTCAAGCAGACGGAACGGAAAAGTTATGGGGAAGTCCTCAGGAATTAGCTGAAAAAATCCGCCGGGATATCTGGAGGGAATTTGGATTGCCGTGTGCGATCGGAATTGGACCGAACATGCTGATGTCAAAGCTTTGCTTAGATCTTGAAGCGAAGAAAAAAGGTGTTGCCGAGTGGGGGTATGAAGATGTTGAAACGAAACTCTGGCCTCTATCTCCTTTAAGCAAAATGTGGGGAATCGGGTCAAGAGTGGAGCGGACCTTAAACAGGATGGGGATTGTGACAGTGGGTGACCTGGCGCATTATCCGCTCGAACTTTTAGAGAAAAAATTCGGCATCATGGGCAATCAGCTTTACTATCATGCATGGGGGATCGATTTATCCGAAATCGGTGCTCCCATCATGCAGGGACAGATCAGTTATGGGAAAAGCCAGATTTTGCTTAGAGACTATACAGATATTACCGAGATCAAACATGTCATTTTAGAGATGTGTGAAGAGGTGGCAAGACGTGCAAGAAGAGCAGGAAAAGCAGGGAGGACGATAAGTTTTGGAGTAGGGTACAGCAAAGATGAAGGAGGCGGAGGCTTTTATCGCTCTAAGACGATCGAGCAGCCGTCTAATATTACGATGGAGCTTTATCAAGTTTGTCTGGAATTGTTTCGCACCTTTTATCAGGGGCAGACTGTACGCAAAATATCGATTGCTTTGTCAAACGTGTGTGAGGATACGGAAACACAGCTCACTCTCTTTTCTTTAGATCATCCGAAAAAAAGACAAATCGGCTATGTCATGGACGAGATCAGACAAAAATATGGTTCAAATTCTCTCTTGCGGGCTGTTTCTTATACAAAAGGAGGGACTGCTCTATACAGAAGCCGTCTCTTAGGCGGACATAAGGCATAGGGAGGGAGAAACGGTGATTCGTGACAGAGGAACGATAAAATGGACTGCTATGATGCTTCCAGAGCATGTGAAAATGTTAAGAGAACATCAGGATGGTCTGGATTATGGAAGAAAACCAGAGCTTGATGAACAAAAATATGAAGAATTTAATGAAATCATCTGTGTGGCAATGGAGGAGAACCGGGAACTGAAATTCAAGTATTATCAAAAAAGAAAGATAGCCGAGCTCATCGGCCATGTTCATTATGTGGATGAAATAAAAAAAGAACTGCGCGTAATGGATAAAATAAACACGATGCATCTTCTAAAAGTGATGGACATCGTGGATATAGAATACACATATTGAAAGAAGCTGGCTCAAAATTCTGAGCCAGCTTCTTTCTTGTGCATCAGCCGAAAATCTGTGTTAAATAAATCATGATTAAAAGTCCTGCAATAAAGGATAACGTTGCTGAACGGGCATGTCCGTCCCCGTGGCTTTCCGGAATAAGTTCTTTATAAACAATAAACAGCATTGCCCCCGCAGCAAAAGAGAGCCCATAAGGAACAAGGTTTTCAACGTATGAAGTTAGAGCATAACCAAGCATAGCCGTAACGATTTCAACAGCTCCAGTTAAAGTGGCAATAAAAAAGGCTTTTAGTCTATTCATCTTTTGATGTATTAAAAAGAGTGCAACCAGCAATCCTTCAGGAGCATTCTGCAAACCGATCGCAAACGCGATCAATCCTCCAAGGCCAGCATCATCACTCGCATAGCTTACACCTACTGATAGCCCTTCAGGAAGGTTATGAAGTGTAATAGCAGCAATAACTAAAGCTGCTTTCGCATCAATGCCTTTAAGGATTCTAGTATGATCTAAGTCTACATGCGGGACGAATCTTTCTAAGATCATCAGTGTCAATGTGCCAAGAGTAATACCGATTGTAAGCACAGTTAAGTTTGATAGTTCGAGCGCTTGAGGTATTAAACTAAAAGTTGATGCAGCGACCATGATACCTGCGGTAAGAGCAAGCAGTATATCGCGGAACCGGTGTGTCACCTGAGACCAGAAAAGAACAGGTAATGCACCAAAGCCGGTTGCTAATGCAGATAAAACACTTCCAAATAAAGCAGCTTCCATTCAGTTACCCACCTTAGTCAATTATCCATTTTTGATGAAAATAGTCATATGGCTCTTTTAGTATACCTTCTTTTCATTTTTAATAGAAGTAAGCGCACTCAAGCTTTTGAAATGGATTAAAAGAAGGTGACACTTTGAAAGTCATTATTATTGATCCGGGCCATGGAGGAAATGATTCAGGCGCGGTAAATAAGAGCAGATTTGAAAAAACATTTAACCTGGCGATCGCCAAGAAAATACAGTCGTATCTGCAGAATAATTATGAAGTGAAAGTATTACTGACTCGCAGCTCAGATACAACTATTTCATTAGATGACAGAACTGATTTTGCTAACAAGCAAAAGGCAGATTTTTATTTATCCATTCACCAAAACAGTGGTGGCGGGGAAGGTTTCGAAAGTTATGTATATGTATACGTCGGGGCTGAAACAAAAAAAATACAAAATGCAATACATGCTCGCACTGCAGCAGTAATGAATAAATACGGAGCTCGAAATAGAGGGCAGAAGCAGGCGGATTTTCATGTTCTGCGTGAAACGAAGATGCCAGCTGTGCTACTGGAAGTTTTGTTTATCGATAACGCTGCGAACCTTGCTCTATTAAACAGACAGGATTTCCAAAATGAAGTGTCTGCTGCCATTGCATCAGGGGCTGCTGTGGGGCTTTCATTAAAACAAAAACAGCAGGAAACGAAAGATCTTTTTATCGCGATAGCTGGTGCCTTTGAACAAAAAGAAAATGCTGAAGTAAGAGTTCGGTTTTTAGCAGATAAGAAGATTTCAGCATTTATTGACGAAGAGACAATAAGCAATAAAAAATATTACAGAGTACAAGCTGGAGCTTTTCAAAAAAGAGACAATGCTGAAGCTCACGTCATGAAGATACGCGCTTTAGGAATAAAGGATGCCTATGTAATAGTAAAAGGAGAAGATAATGGGCAAGCACCTGCTCCAGAGCCTCCAAAACCGGAACCTCCAAAGCCAACACCTCCAGCTGGCCTAACAATACAAGGAACAACATTGCTTTCTGCCTATGAAATAGAAAGATTTGTTCGTAAAGTAAATCCGAATGCGCCAGAATTAGCTGCATTATATGTTCAGATCGGACAAGTATACGGGATCAGAGGAGACACGGCATATGCACAAGCTGTTCATGAAACTGGATATTTCCGCTTTCAGGGCAGTGTAAAAGCATCTCAAAATAATTTTGCTGGAATTGGCGCAACCGGGAAGACAGAAGGAGCAACATTTAAAACACCAGAAGAAGGTGTATTGGCTCATATACAGCATCTGTATGCATATAGTTCCACAGAGCCTTTACCTCCGCAATATCCTTTGGTTGACCCAAGGTTCGGTCTCGTCCAAAGGGGAAGTGCAACGGCATGGAACCAATTAAACGGAAAATGGGCGGTTCCGGGTACAAATTACAGCAATATGATTCTCGAAATCTATAAATTAATGCTCAATGAAACAAAAGTAACTTTGCAAGAAAGAGTAAATCAGATAGACAAGCAACTAAAAGGAATATAAAGCCGGGTTATTTCCCGGCTTTTTTACTTATAGGAAAAATTAGCCAAGAAATTGGGAAGATTATATAATAGAAATTGCTGAATCCGATATTGATGTTAAGCGTTACAAGAAGCAAAAAGCCCTGATGAGAGAATCTTATCTTTCAGGTGAGTACTGGGTGGATCACAAATAATTTCAATCGGATCATCTGGATAGATGGATAGAGCAATAATACCTAAGAAACTCTTTCCATCAGCTGTGCGGTCTCCTTTTTTAATATAAATAGATTCTTGAAAACTGCCTGTAAGCTCCACAAGTTTCGCAGCACGGTCTGCAAAAATGGGCGCAGTAGCTTTTACAATCACAATATAACCTCCTTTGCCAATCACACATATGTATGGATATGTGCAGAAGAAGGAAAAATGCTTACTAAATTAGATTTCTCATGGAGGAATTATGAAAATCACAAAAAAATGGCTGATCATCATGTTAAGTGCGGCTATTTTAGTCTTATTAGTTTTGTGGCTGCAAAAAAATTATAAAGGGTTTAGTCCTGAAGAATTTAGAAATTGGATCATGCAATGGGGGCTGCTGGCACCGTTTCTCTTTATATTGCTCTATACGGTGAGGCCGTTTGTTTTATTTCCATCGTCTATATTTGCAATAACAAGCGGTCTTTCTTTTGGTTTCTACTGGGGTTGTTTATATACATATCTCGGCTCGCTTGGAGGAGGGCTAGTCACTTATTATGCTGTTAACCGGTTAGGCCGATTTAAGAAAAGTAAGCAATGGAAAAATGAAAGGTATAATAAAATACGCAGCAATATTGAGAGAGAAGGATTTCGTTATGTACTGCTGCTGAGGCTGCTTCCTGTATTAAATTATGATCTTGTAAGCTATTTAACTTCAATTACTAAAGTGAAATTTAAAGATTACGCAATTGCAACAGCAATCGGGATAATTCCCGGAACGATAGCTTATACCTATCTTGGTACTTCTATGACATCTCAAAGCAAGGAAGTCATCTGGATCGGAACAACCTTGCTTTTTGTTATTGTTGGATTACCCCTGATATTTAAAAAGAAAATGAAAGCAAGGATTGGATTATAAATAAGTCTAAATGCTTAAAAAGCTGTATCTTTTGTAATGACATTTAAAGCTGATTCAGCATCTGCTCCTTCAACGATATACAGAAAAGAATCGCCTTCTTTTAAAGTAAGGAAAAATGATACGAGCTGGGAAAGTCCTGATGCTTGAACGGTATGGCCGTTTTTGGACAAAAAAAGCTGGCTGTTAATAGATTTAGCAGCTTGCATAATTTCAAGTGCTTTATTTACGGTATATTTAGCTGTAACTTTAACTTTTTTTGAACAAATCTGTTTCATTTTTATAGCCTCCTGAGATTTTGAATTGCTGATATATTTCCCATTAATTTTAAAAGTGAAACATGGCCTATAGTCCCGAATTTTTTTCTTATAATAAAAATTACAGCAATTTGGCTCATATAAAAAGAGTACCGCCTCTTCAGAGAGAGGCGGTACTCTTTTCAAATGGCTCTTTTTTTTAAAAGGTTGTTGTCTTGGATCGTTTTTGTGGAGCTCCTTCGTTGCTTGTTGATAGGAGTGTAAGGTACGAGACTCCTCGAAAATGAAAAATCACATTTTCTTCGTGCGATGTAACGCTGTCTAAGCCTTCCTTGTCCTGCGGGAGCAGTGGGACAGGTGAGACCCCGCCAGCGCGAAGCGATAGGGAGGCTCACCGCACGCCCCGCGGAAAGCGAGCATCCTGGAGTGGAAATCAACCACTTCTAATGGCAGTAAAGCAAAAAAAGCAGCCTTTTCAATTAATTGAAGTCTTTGCTTTTTCGCGTTTTGCCTGCCTTCGAAAGAATAGTTCGTACAGCACTGGGACAATAATTAAAGTTAGCAGAGTGGAAGTAGTGAGTCCTCCAATGACTACAATTGCCAATCCTTTAGAGATTAATGTTCCAGATGAAGTAGTCAATGCGAGCGGTATAAGTGCCGCAATTGTAGCAAAGGCCGTCATTAAGATCGGTCTTAGACGAGTTTTTCCTGCTTCAAGAAGTGCTTCACGAACTGGCATGCCCTTGACCTCTCTGTTCTGTCCAATACGGTCAACTAGTACGATCGCGTTCGTTGTTACAATACCGATAAGCATCAATATTCCAATCATAGCACTCACAGATAGCGGTTCATTGATTAAGAATAATCCTCCGATTGCCCCGACGGGAACAAATAATAGAGAAGAAAGAATAATAAACGGTATACGTGCACGGCCAAACGTAATCAGCATCGTTAAGTATACGAGACCGATTGCAACAAGCATTGCCAGACCGAGATCTTTAAACGTATCCATTGTCTCTTCGCTTCCGCCGCCGCCTTCTGTTGATACAGATGATGGCAGATCAACATTATCTTCTACACCTTTTATTACTTCTTGCGTTACTTTTTGAACATTATCACCTTTTACTTGTGCAGAAACTTGCGCATAGACTTTGCCATCAAGCTTTTGGATGGCAGTTACCGTTTCTTTTTCAGATACCTCTGCAACCTCAGAAATCTTTACTGGGCCTGAGGTTCCAAAGACAGTGAGATCTTTAATCTCATCAAGAGTTTTTACAGCTTCATCATATTCAACTCTTACATTCTTTTCGTCGCCATCAAGTGTCAATTCCCCAACTTCAACTGGCTTCGTAACATCAGAGACTGCACCAAGGACAGCTAATCCTGAGACACCTTTTTCAGCTGCTTTTTCAGTATCGATATCAACAGCCCATTGCTTTTGTGTATCTTTGAAGTTATTTGACACATATTTGATAGAATCAAGTGTCTTCATATACTCTTCAACTTGAGCTGCTGCTTTTTGAAGATCATCCAAATCATTGGAATAAAGATCGATGTTTACTTCATTGTTAGAAGGAGGTCCTCCGCTTGAAACCTCTTGTAAGCTAAGAACTGTTCCTTTTGCTTTTTCGTCTGTAATTTCTTTTATTCCGGATTCTAATTCTTTAAGTTCTTTTTCAACGTTTGTTTCTTTTTTAAGATTAATAAAATAGTTTGCTACGTTCTGCCGTTTAAGACCGGTTTGGAAATCACGTGAACCGATACCTGCAGTAACATCTTTAATCGTATCGCGTCCAGCTAAATATTTTTCTACTTCCAGGGAAATTTCATTCGTTTTAGAAACATTCGTACTCGCAGGAAGTTCAACATTGACTGTCAATGTTTTTTGCTCTTCGTTTGGAAGGAATACCATTCCTAGTTTTGTAGCAAGGAAGAATGATCCTCCAAGGAGAATAAAGGACGTTAACAGAACGATAATCTTATGATTCAGTGATGCTTTAATCAGTTTTTCGTATCCGCGCTGCATAGGACCGTCATTTTTTTCAGGCTTTACCTTTTTAAATGCATATTTTGCAAGGATAGGTACGATTGTAACGGCTACAATCAGTGACGCTAATAAAGCAAAAACAACGGTTAATGCAAATGGAAGGAAGAATTCTCCCGTGACACCGCCAACAAGTCCAAGCGGTAAGAAAACTACTACTGTTGTAATGGTTGAAGACACGATCGCTTTTAAAATTTCCCGAGTAGAATCAATGATCAATTCATCACGGTCAAACGCACCATCAGCTTTCCTGATCCGTCTGAAAATATTTTCGATAACTACGATACTATCATCTACTACACGGCCGACAGCTACGGCCATTCCGCCAAGAGTCATAATGTTAAGCGTAATATCAAGGCGGTCTAAGAAAATTGCCGATACTAACAATGAGAGCGGGATAGATATAATCGCAATAATTGTTGCACGGAAGTTTCTTAAGAAGATGAGTACAGCAAGTGAAGCGAATATGGCACCGAAAAGACCTTCTTTAACGAGTGTATTTACAGAATCTTTAATGCCTTCTGCCTGTCCGAATCCAATTGCATAATTTAATTTATCATCATATTTTTCTTTGTTAAGAACTTCTATAACTTTTTCTGCTATCTCAACCGTATTTGCATCTTGTTTTTTCGTAACAGCCATAGATAGAGAAGATTTTTGATTGAAGCGTGTAATTTCATTTACATCTTCAGTTTCTTTAATCTCAGCAATATCTCCAAGCTTAAAGCCAGGAGATGATCCAGGTGCCTGTGCTTGCGCAGGAGATTCTTGGCCGCCGGCAGAAGGAGGTCCGCCGCTTTCTCCAGGGGCGTCTGCTCCGCCTTGGCTTCCTGATGGAGCTGCAGCAGCACCCGAGATCGTAATTTGTTTTAATTCTGCAATTGTATCAACGGTTTCTTCTACACGAACAGGAACAGTAATAGAATCATCTGTAACGGTTCCTGCCGGGAATGAGAGATCTCGGCCTTTAATGGAGTCTTTGACAGCGTTAAGTGTAACACCAGCTTGCTTTGCTTTTTCACGATCGAGTGTAATGGATACGAATGTTTCTTTTACACCGCCGACAGATACGTTATTTACACCTTGAATCTTCTTTAGTTCAGGTACGAGTTCGCTGTCAACAAAGGCTTGAATATCTTCGCCTTCTTTTTCAGGGAACAAGGAGATGTTATAGATCGGAATTGTACCGAAAGAAAAGCGGCTGACATCTGGCTCAACAGAGTCTGGCAGATCAGTTTCTGAAATAATGGATTTCACTTGATCTTCAACATCATCCATGTTTGCAGAAAAAGGAAAATCCATACTGATGATCGAAACACTTTCTAGTGAAGAACTCTTCACAGACTTTACATCTTTTACTTGTTTTAATTGAGTCTCAAGCTTGTCGGTAACTTGCTTATTTACATCCTCAGGTGAAGCTCCAGGGTATACCGTCTGGATCGTTAACTGGGGAAACTCAACATTAGGAAGCAAATCCACTTTTAAATTTGTAAACGAAAAAACACCGCTCACAATCAATAAAAAAGAAAAGATAAATATTGCTACCGGGTTTTTCAAACTAAATTTTGTCAGCCAGTTCATAGATTCCTCTCCTACGTTTAGATTGATATGTGTATTTTCACATATGTATAACTATAATATAATAAAAGTATCAGTTTTATATCAAGTAAATTGAATAAAGAATTTGTGAAAAGTATGTTACAATTCAATTCAGTACATTGAGAAAGAAGGGTAACAAATGGCGTTAAGGTATGCGCTGTTAGGTTTATTAGCAAAAAATGAAGCAACAGGTTATGAGCTTACACAGCAATTTAAAGAAACAGTTATCCATTTTTGGACAGCCCATCATACTCAGATTTACCGTGAACTTCTTAAAATGGAAGATGAGGGACTGGCAGAATCTAAAATCATTCAACAAACTGATTATCCAGATAAGAAAATATATAAAATTACTGACAAGGGATTTGAACAGCTGCTCGAATGGATGCTGAATAAGCCTGTAAATGTTCCTAAGCTGAAGGATGATCTGCTCTTAAGAGTTTCGATGTTTCATTTTATTCCGGTTGAACAGGCAATAGCTTTTCTGGAAAAAAGCAAAGAACATCATCAGATGGGACTCATGATGACGAAAAAATGGCAAGATGAAAATTTTCCAAAGGGTATTTATAAAGAAAAGGAACTTGGAGAATATTTGACGAGCGAATTTGGCATTCGGTATATGGAGAGCTGGTTGTCCTGGTGCGACTGGGCGATAGACGTTTTAAAAAAGAAAGGTGAGTTTTAATTTTATGGAAATCGTGTTTACTGATGCAGCGCTGGAAAGACTGCAAAATAGAATGCAAGGTAAAAAGGGATTCCTAAAACTGAAGCATGATACAGAAGGATGCGGGTGTGTTGTGAGCGGTGTTGCAGCATTATGGCTGGTTGATAAACCAGAGGATAATGATACGAGAATCTTGACCAACGGACCTGATCTTTATTTGGATTACAACACGGAGGTTTTCTTCGATGAAAAGATGACGATCGATGCACGGGCAGGCAATCATTTTTCCTTAAAAAGTCCAAGCGAGATCTTAAACCCTGCGATGAAATATTACGATAAAACAGAGCAAAACACGGGCAGCTAATAAGCCCGTGTTTTATTTGTCTTCTTAGTCAAACATTGTAGTTCTTGTAAGTGGTTGATTTCCGCTCCAGGTACTCGCTTTCCACGGGGTGGGCGGTGAGCCTCCTTGGTGCGTTGCACCATTAGGAGTCTCACCTGTCCCACTGATCCCGTAGGAGTCTCGCACCGTGCTCTCCAATCAACTTGTCAATGAAGAGAATGAAATAAAAAACTCTAAAGCAACAAATTATTAGAGATAAACCTTTATTGTTTTACCCTTGAAGAACATTTTTCAGAAGACCGAACTGTTTGCTTGAAACTGGTTTTGAAAGAAGCGGTGAGATAAACGCAGATGCCTCTAAGAGTTTATCAAGCTGTATGCCTGTAGAGATTCCCATCTGGGACAGCATGTAGACTACATCTTCTGAGGCGACGTTTCCTGAGGCGCCAGGTGCGAATGGGCATCCTCCAAGTCCTCCTGCAGATGTGTCAAAGCGGTCTATGCCAGCTTGCATACTCGCGAAAATATTCGCAAGTGCCATACCGCGCGTGTCATGAAAATGTCCTGTTATAAGTGTAGTAGAGCGCAGGTGATGCTTTAATAAAGTAAACAAATCAAAGCATTCAATAGGATTTGCCATTCCAATCGTATCAGCCACGCTGAGTTCATCAACACCCATTTCCTCAAAGTCCTGGCAAACCTTTAGAACAGCATGCTCATCTATCTTTCCCTCAAATGGACAATAAAAGCTGGTAGAGATACAAGCTCTTACAAAATAACCTCTGCGTTTCAGATCCTCGATCAGCGGTCTTAACTCGTTCATACTTTCTTCTGTTGTCTTATTGATATTTTTTTTGTTAAATGAATCACTTACACCTACAAAAACAGCAATGTGCTTCACGCCAGCTTCAATTGCCATATCAATTCCTTTTTTATTCGGTGCCAGAACAAAGTTACGCAGGTCATCCATGCAATGTTCAATAACTGTACCAGCGTCCTGCATCTGAGGGACCCACTTCGGTGAAACGAAAGAGGTAAGCTCCATCTCTTGAAAGCCAGCATTTTTTAATAGGGATATAAAATGAATCTTATCTTTTGCATTAATAAAATTTTTCTCGTTTTGAAGTCCGTCCCGCGGGCCGACTTCGATCAGAGTGACTCTCTCGGGTAATTCCATCTTTGTAAAAACCCCTCCTTGAAACCGTTTTCTTGTTTTTATTTTAACTGTAAAAAATCGTTGGTTGCAATACTTTTGAATTGTTATGGTATGATATAAAGGAATTTTCAGAAATTTTTACGTTTTAAAGAGGAGGAGACTACAAATGGTTTCAAGAGAGAGAGAAGCTGTCATTGTAAGCGCTGTCAGAACGCCGATTGGAAGCTTCATGGGAAGTTTAAAAACGGTAGCAGCGACAGAATTAGGAGCAATTGCAATCAAAGACTCTTTAAAAAAAGTAGGGATCCCGCATGATGCAGTAGATGAAGTCATCATGGGGAATGTTCTCCAAGCAGGATTGGGACAGAATCCGGCTCGTCAAGCAGCGATAAAAGCAGGACTGCCAATTGGTGTATCAAGTATGACAATCAATAAAGTTTGCGGTTCTGGGTTAAAAGCACTTCATCTTGCTTGCCAGGCAATTTGGCTGGATGAGGCTGATGTAATCGTCTGCGGCGGTATGGAAAATATGAGCCAGGCTCCTTATTTGCTGAACGGAGCTAGAGATGGATTGCGCATGGGCAATGCCCCTATGGTCGACTCTATGATTAATGACGGCTTATGGTGCGCATTTGGCGATTATCATATGGGAATTACAGCTGAAAATCTATGTGAAACGCATTCGCTTTCCCGTGAGGAACTGGATGAATTCGCAGCTGAAAGTCAAAGAAAGTGTGCTGAAGCTCAAGAACAAGGAAAGTTTAACGATGAAATTACAGCAGTGGAGATTCCTCAAAGAAAAGGAGATCCATTGATCATAGATAAGGATGAATATCCGAAAGCAGGCTCTACAAGTGAAAAGCTTGCCAAATTAAGACCAGCCTTTAAGAAAGACGGAATGGTTACAGCAGGAAATGCTTCAGGGATCAATGATGGTGCAGCTGCGCTTGTTGTAATGAGCAGAAAAAAGGCAGAAGAACTTGGATTAAAACCACTCGCAGTCGTAAAGGCGAACGCTAGTGCAGGTGTAGCTCCAGAAGTAATGGGCATAGGACCTGTTGAAGCGGTGCAAAAAGTCCTGAAGAAAACTAACATGAAAATGGATGATATTGATCTTGTCGAGGCAAACGAAGCTTTTGCGAGTCAGTCACTTGCTGTAGGAAAAGATCTTGGTTTTGATAAAGAGAAATTAAACGTAAATGGCGGAGCAATTGCACTTGGACATCCGATTGGAGCAAGCGGTGCAAGAATTGTTGTTACATTGCTTCACGAGATGAAAAGAAGAAAATCCAAAAGCGGTTTAGCAACGCTTTGTATCGGCGGAGGCCAGGGAGTAGCCTCTATCTTTGAAAACGAAGAAAATTAATGTTTTAGAAGGGGAAAAAGAGATTCGGCACTTATAAAACATTAAAAAAGGAGAGACAGGGCATGAAACCAATATTGAATTCAGCTCTAGAAGCTGTAGCAGACATTAAAGATGGATCAACTCTTTTAGTAGGCGGTTTTGGATTAGTAGGCATTCCCGAAAATTTAATTCTTGCTTTAGTCGAAAAAGGAACAAAAGATCTTACCGTGATTTCCAACAACTGCGGAGTAGATGACTGGGGATTAGGTCTGCTTCTTAAAAACAAACAGATTAAGAAAATGGTAGGGTCTTACGTTGGTGAGAATAAAGAGTTTGAAAGACAAGTTTTATCAGGTGAAATTGAAGTAGAACTTATCCCGCAGGGAACGCTTGCTGAAAGAATTCGTGCAGGTGGTGCTGGAATTCCAGCTTTCTATACACCCGCTGGAGTTGGAACACCGATCGCAGAAGGAAAAGAAACACGTACGTTCAACGGAAAAGAATATCTGCTTGAAGAAGGAATTGTTGCAGATTTCAGCTTAATTCGTGCTGCAAAAGGAGACAAAGCAGGAAATCTGATCTATAACAAAACAGCTCGTAACTTCAACCCGATGATTGCTGCTGCAGGTAAAGTAACAATTGCAGAGGTAGAAGAGCTTGTTGAAATCGGAGATCTTTATCCGGATCACATACATACACCTGGTGTGTACGTACAAAAGTTAATCGTAGGAACTCAAGAAAAGCGCATTGAACGCTTAACAGTAAAACAAGGCTAAGAGGAGGGGGAACCGTTATGAATATCAGAGAAAGAATCGCGAAGCGTGCAGAAAAAGAGATTGAATCAGGCTTTTATGTAAACTTGGGAATCGGAATGCCAACGATGGTAGCCAACTTCATTTCGGATAATAAGGAGGTTGTACTGCAATCGGAGAACGGGCTCCTCGGCATAGGACCGTATCCTCTTGAAAGCGAAGTAGATCCTGATCTGATCAATGCTGGGAAAGAGACAGTAACGGCAATTAAAGGCGCATCTTATTTTGACAGCTCTGAATCTTTTGCTATGATCCGCGGCGGTCATATTGACATTGCTATCTTAGGCGGAATGGAAGTTTCAGAGGATGGCGACCTTGCTAACTGGATGATTCCAGGCAAGATGATCAAAGGAATGGGCGGGGCGATGGACCTTGTTCATGGCGCGAAAAAAATCATCGTAATCATGGAACATGTAAATAAAGCAGGAGAAAGCAAAATCTTAAAGAGCTGCCAGCTTCCTTTGACAGGAAAAGGAGTAGTTGAGCGAATCATTACTGACCGGGCTGTAATGGATGTATCCGAAAATGGTCTTGTTTTAAAAGAAGTTGCAGAAGGATACTCCGTTGATGATGTTCTAAATTCAACAGAAGCTAAACTCACAGTCTCAGATGATATTAAACTAAACGCATATTAAAAGGAGGGTGTCCAATGTTCCAAGCATTAACCCGTGCTTCAAATAAAATGATGCAGCGGTATTTACCCGACCCTTTTATATTCGTGATAATACTGACAGGAGTTGTATTTTTACTTGGACTGGCCATAACCGGCCAGTCCCCGGTAAAAATGGTTTCTTTCTGGGGAGACGGGTTTTGGAAACTTCTAGAATTTTCGATGCAGATGGTGCTTATTTTAGTGACAGGATATGTCTTGGCGAGTTCTCCATTCTTCAAAAAGATGTTAAGAAAACTTGCTTCATTCGCACGCACACCAGGACAGGCCATTATCAGCGTTACACTTGTAGCACTATTAGCGAGCTGGATCAATTGGGGATTTGGCTTAGTAATTGGAGCTATTTTTTCTAAAGAGCTTGCGCGGCAGGTAAAGAACACGGATTATCGCCTGCTGATTGCGAGTGCATACAGCGGGTTCGTTGTATGGCATGCTGGATTGTCAGGATCGATCCCGCTTACGATTGCCACTCCAGGACACTTTATGGAAGAATCGATGGGTATCATTTCGACAAGTGAAACGTTATTTGCCCCTTTTAATCTATTTATTGTTGGTGCATTGTTTATCATTTTACCGATAACGAACAGGCTCATGATGAGTAAAGAACAAGCCTATCAAATTGACCCTTCATTGCTGGATGACAGTGTTGAAGCTGCAACCTTAGCTGAAGCCGATACACCTGCTGAAAAGCTTGAAAACAGCATGTGGCTTTCGATGATAGTCGGTATTTTAGGTATTGCTTATATGGTTTATTTCTTCGCAACAAGCGGCTTCAATTTAAATATCAATTTTGTTAATTTTCTCTTTTTATTTTTAGGTATTCTTCTTCATAAAACACCAAGAAACTATATTAATAGTGTGGCAGAAGCGGTTAAAGGGGCTAGCGGAATAATCATTCAGTTTCCTTTTTATGCAGGTATCATGGGGATGATGGTTGGCTCAGGTCTTGTTACAGAGATGTCTCAATGGTTCGTAGCTATTTCAAACGAATACACACTGCCTTTATTTACGTTTTTAAGTGCTGGAATCGTTAATATTTTTGTCCCGTCAGGCGGAGGACAGTGGGCTGTTCAGGCGCATGTAGTCCTTGATGCAGCAGATGCACTTGGAGTATCTCATGCTAAGACTGCTATGGCTGTGGCATGGGGTGATGCTTGGACGAACTTGATCCAGCCATTCTGGGCACTTCCTGCGCTTGCGATTGCAGGCTTAAAAGCAAAGGATATTATGGGATTCTGCTTAATAGCCCTTTTTGTCAGCGGAATCATCATTTGTGCAGGGTTCTTAATCTTTTAAAAGAGGTGCAGTATATGAGTATCTACTTAATTGATGGTGCCAGAACGGCATTTGGTTCTTTTGGAAAATCATTAACAGATATATCCCCGACACAGCTTGGAGAAACAACAGCAATCGAAGCGATGAAGCGTGCCAACATAACTCCCTCGGATGTAACAGATGTGGTATACGGAAATGTTATTCACTCTAGTAAAAATGCTGCTTATGTTGCGCGTCATACAGCGCTAAAGGCAGGTGTTCCTTCAAGTGTTCCTGCAATGCTGGTCAACAGGCTATGCGGATCGGGACTGCAAGCTGTTGTCTCTGCCATGCAGAATCTACGAGATCATGAAGGCGGCATAGCATTATGCGGTGGAATTGAAAACATGTCACAGTCTCCTCATGCTTCATTTACTCACCGGTTTCACAATCAAAAATTCGGTGCAATCTCTTTTGAGGATATGCTGCTTCAAACACTTAGTGATGAGTATATAGGATGCGGGATGGGAATTACTGCAGAAAATTTAGCAAAACAGTATAACATCTCGAGAGAAGAACAAGATGAATATGCAAGCCATAGTCATCAAAAAGCTGCAGCAGCAAGTGAAAGCGGAAGATTTAAAGATGAGATCGTGTCGGTACCTTTAAAAAATGATGAGTTTTTTACAGAAGATGAAGGAATTAAACCGCAGACAACCTCTTCAAAACTTGGCCAGCTGCGTCCTTCTTTCCAAAAAGATGGAACAGTAACTGCAGGAAACTCTTCATCTATAAATGACGGAGCTGTTTCTTTAATTCTTGCTCATGAGAAAGATATAAAAGAAAAGAAACTAAATCCTCTAGCAGAAATTGTTTCATGGGCTGTTACAGGAGTTGATCCTAATGTCATGGGTATCGGTCCAGTTCCTGCGATCAGGATGGCTTTGGATAGAGCGGAATTGTCTATTGATGATATTGGCTTATTTGAAATAAATGAAGCATTCAGCTCCCAGTACTTAGCTGTGGAAAAAGAGCTAAAGCTTGACCGCGGCCGAACAAATGTAAATGGAGGAGCTATTGCATTAGGACATCCTGTTGGAGCAAGCGGTGCGAGGCTCCTATTAACACTTGCATACGAAATGAAGAAGCGGAATGAAACATACGGCGCCGCGAGTCTATGTATCGGCGGTGGCCAGGGGATTGCAATGATTTTGAAATTGGCAAAATAAAAATTCGGGGCTGTCCAAAAAAGTAAGGGGAACTTACTTTAGGCAGCCCCGAATTTCTTATTTCCGGTGAGCTTCATAAGTTTCTGCTGGAAACAAAGCCTCAAGTTCTTTTCTTTCACTTTCAGTCAGCCCAGGAGATTTAAAGGTATTGATATTTTCTAACAGCTGTTCAATCGAACTTGCTCCAGCTGCAGCGGTTGCTACAACTGAGTGACTGAGAATGAATTTTAATGCCGTTTGAGTAAGTTTTTCGTCTTGCGGGATGATCGTTTTAACCTTTTCTAACTTCTGTTGAATATCTTTTCCATTAAAAGATAGAAACATTTCGTCGTGATTCTTCACAAATGCCTTCTCGCTAAGCCATCCTTTTGCGACAGGTCCCCGTGCTACAACACTGATTTCTTTGGATTTTAAATAAGGGAAAAGTTCTTCAGGCCTTCTGTCAAGAAGGCTGTACTGCATCATTACGCTTTGGATGTTAGAATGCTCAGCATAATATTGGATTGTGTTCGGACGAATTGACGATATGCCGTAATAACGGATCAATCCTTCAGATACCAGTTCTTCAAAAGCTTCAATCGTTTCGTCCATCGGGTCTTCGATAGTTCCGCCATGCAGCTGATAAAGATCGATATAATCCGTTTGCAAGCGACGCAGGCTTTCTTTAAGAGCAGATTTTATGTACTTTTTAGACGGATTCCAATTCCAGCTATCTTTAGCTTCATTCCAGTCATTTCCGCCTTTAGTTGCTAGGATAATATCATGCCTTACATCTTTTAAAAGCTTTCCTATTAATTCTTCATTCCAGCCAAAATTGTATAGATCAGCTGTGTCAAAATAGTTAATACCATGATCGAGAGCTGTCTTCACAATGCTCTCGTTTTCCTTTCCAAGGTCAGGAGAAAGGGACATGCAGCCAAGTCCAAGTTCACCTGCATAAAGTTCAGAAGTACCAATCCTTCTTTTGTTAATCATTTTTTTCACCTCCAAATGGTATTTTACCGGAATTTATTTTTATTAAACGTATCACATAAATAGACAAAAATAAAAACTCCCCGATTTCTGGGAAGCTACTTTTTAGGTGCTGTTGCATCAATCCAGTCTTGAACGAGCTCGTGCTGGCGCATATAGTTTCTTAACATATATTTAATCTGCCATGCTTTGCCTACTAATGTAATCCCTTTTGGCTGCAAATAGATCTTCATTAATAACCCCCCCTTTTACTTGCAAGTAATGGAAGTATTCCAAAGTATGATAGACTTTATGTAGTGAAAGAAATAAATAGACCATTGGAGTGTGTAAAATGGAAAATTTGACAGAAAAAACGATAACCAAGGAACAGATATATAATGGAAAGATTATAGATTTATATGTAGAAGAAGTGGAACTGCCTAACAAAAAGATCGGAAAACGTGAGATTGTTAAGCATCCAGGGGCTGTAGCAATACTAGCTGTTACAGATGAAGGGAAAATCCTCATGGTGGAACAATTTCGCAAACCTCTAGAGAAAACCATCATTGAGATTCCTGCAGGCAAGCTCGAAAAGGGAGAAGACCCGCTGGAATGTGCAAAACGGGAGCTGCTTGAAGAGACAGGGTACAGCTGCGAAAAAATGGAGCCGATCGGTTCTTTTTACACTTCCCCAGGTTTTGCTGATGAGCTGATTCATTTATTTTTTACGGATTCACTAATAAAAAAAGGTGCTCAGATGACAGACGAAGATGAATTCTTAAATGCTATGGAAATAAGTGTTGACGAAGCAAGACAAATGGTGAAAGACGAAAGAATTCATGATGCGAAAACCGCCTACGGTGTAATGTATATGGAGCTTGCTCGTGCAGCAGGCAGATAATCTTCGTCCTTTTTTTGCCGATATGCATATTCATATTGGTGCATCACGAACAGGAAGACCAGTTAAGATAACAGGTTCTCGTACTTTAACACTTTCGAATATTTTATATGAAGCGAAATACAAAAAAGGTATGGATATCATCGGAATTATAGATTGTCATGCACCTGAAGTTTTAGATGAATTGAAAGAAATGAAGGAAAACGGGCAGTTAAATGAACATAAAGACGGTGGATTAGAAGTAAATGGACTCACTCTGATTCCAGGAACAGAAATTGAAATTAATGATGAAAACTGCCAAGGTCCTCTCCATGTCCTAGTATATATGCCAGATGGATAAAATGGAAACATTGAGCAGCTGGCTGGGTGCTCGGATGAAGAATATTAATTTGAGCTCACAGCGAATGTACGGGAGTGCAAAAGAGCTGCAAAAAACAGTTCAGCAATTAGGAGGATTATTTATCCCCGCTCATATTTTTACTCCATTTAAAAGTTTGTATGGAAAAGGGGTTAAATCTTCTATCTATGAAGTTCTAGATCCAGATTTAATAGACGCTGTTGAGCTGGGACTAAGCTCAAACACAGAGATGGCATCTCGGTTAAATGAATTGTCATCTTATCCGTTTTTATCAAACTCAGATGCTCATTCTTTAGAAAAGATTGCCCGCGAGTATCAGATGATTACTCTAGCTGTACCTACTTTCAAGGAATTCAAAATGGCTTTAGAAGGAAAAGAAGGAAGGGGAATAATTGCTAACTACGGGTTAAATCCTTACCTGGGCAAGTATTATAACTCAGTATGTGAAAAATGTTTGGATACTTTCGATTATAAAAACATGAATAATTGCCGGAAATGCGGCAGCAGCAAGTTTATAAAAGGAGTTCATGACAGAATACAAGAGCTAAAAAGCAATTCAGAACAAAATTCAATAAACCGTCCTCCATATGTACACCAAATACCATTGGAGTTCATACCAGGTCTTGGTCCTAAAACACTGCTTAAATTGCGTGAAGCATTCGGTACAGATATGGATATTATTCATGCTGCACCTGCAGAGCAGTTAAAAAAAATCATAAAACCATCACTTGCTGATCACATCCTTTCTGCGCGTTCTGGAGAACTTTCCATCCAGAGGGGCGGAGGGGGAACATACGGCAAGATAGTAACAGGTAAACCTATCAATTCATAAAAAAGAGACATACCTCTTCTGCTGATTCATAGAATAGAAATAAGAGTTTTGGTAGAGGAGGCAGGGCCACATGGATAATCTTCGTTACTATATGCATCAGCACTTGCAGGAAAATAAAACGCTGTATGCTTTTGTTGGTGTTTTATTTTTAATGGGAGTAATATTTGGAGCAATCATCGTTAATTCCTTAAGCCTTAATCAAAAACAAGATCTCTATACGTATTTATCCCGTTTTTTTATTCAAGCTTCAGAAGGCGGGTTTACTAGTAGATCGGATATGTTCTTTCAAAGTTTTGGACATTATTTAAAATATATGGGGCTTATGTGGCTGTTAGGTTTATCAGTGATCGGGCTGCCTGTCATTTTGATCATGTTATTTTTAAAAGGTGTAGTTATCGGGTTCACTGTAGGATTTTTAGTTAATCAGATGGGCTGGTATGGTTTTTTATTATCTTTTGTGTCGGTGCTTCCGCAAAACGTGCTTTTAATACCTGCTTTTATTATCGTTTCAGTAGCTGCGATTTCTTTTTCTATTAAAATGATCCGTCAGCTTGCTTTCAAGAGACATCATGTTCCGTTTTTGCCGCAGTTGCTGCGTTATTCCTTGCTGGTAGCAGGGGTTGGCATCATGGTATTTTTAGCTTCTACTCTCGAAGCATTTTTTACGCCGTCCTTAATGGAACAAGTCATTAAGTGGTCGATACAATAAGCGATAATAATTGTTTTTTAATAATAAGTTTAAATCGTTATTTAAAATGACTTTAAATTGACAACTTTTTTTTCCATGCTTATAATTGTCTTGTGTATACATAAGGAGGAAACGGGTATGGAAAGCAGAATCGACCGTATCAAAAAACAGCTGCATTCACAAAGTTATAAGCTGACTCCACAGCGTGAGGCGACCGTGAGAGTCCTCCTCGAAAATGAAGAAGATCATTTAAGTGCGGAAGACGTCTATTTACTCGTCAAAGAAAAAGCGCCAGAGATTGGTCTTGCAACAGTCTACCGTACACTGGAACTTTTAACAGAACTTAAAGTAGTAGATAAAATAAACTTTGGTGACGGTGTTTCCCGTTATGATCTTAGAACGGAAGGTGCCGATCACTTTCATCACCATTTGGTTTGTATTGAGTGTGGAGCTGTTGATGAAATACAAGAAGACCTTCTTGGCGATGTGGAAAAAGTTGTTGAAGAGGGCTGGAATTTTAAAATTAAAGATCATAGGCTGACATTTCATGGTATTTGTCACAGATGTCACCCAGCCGATAATAATGAAGGTGAAGGAAGCGGAGAGTAGCGCTTCCTTTTTTATCATTATTCATTACTTTTCTAATGGAAAGAAATATTTACAAAAGTTTATGAATCAGGTAACGTATGAGGTGTAGTTTTAACTTTTACGTATAATATGGGAGCATGTGGGCATAACCTGTACTATTAGAGGGACAGGGGTGGACACGATGGTTTCCTGGATGAAAATCGTTTGGAATACGGCGAAAGTTTTTTTAGCCTTTTCTTTATGCACGCTGGTTTTCTATTTTGGTTTGCTTTGGATTAACCAGGAATATGAAAATTATCATAAATATGACGAACCTAAAGGGAAAGCAGTTAAAGTTTTCAATTTAAGTACGGATAAAGATTCGAATATTATAAAACGGCTTTTTTATTTCTATCAGACGGGTGAATAAGGAGGGGTATAGTGAACGATCATGTTCAGGATTTTCTTCAATATATTATTGTTGAACGAGCCCTTTCAAAAAATACGATAGACTCTTACAGAAGAGACTTGACTCAGTATGTTCTTTTTTTAGAAAAAGTGGAATCAATAGAAACAATTGATCAGATTGAACGCAATAATATTATGGGATATCTTTTATTTTTAAAAGAAAATGGTAAGGCTTCCACAACGTTAGCACGCAACATTGCATCCATACGTTCATTTCATCAGTTTTTGTTTAGAGAGAAGGTTTCGCTTCAAGATCCTTCTGTACATATTGAAACACCAAAAACAGAAAGAAAACTGCCAAAAGTGCTGTCTCCCCAAGAAGTTGAGGCATTGCTCGAGACACCAGCTTCGAACGATCCTTTCTCGCAAAGAGATAAAGCCATGCTCGAACTTCTATATGCTACAGGTATTCGGGTATCTGAATTAGTTCAGTTAAACATAAGTGATATCCACCTTAATATGGGGTTCATACGCTGTATGGGTAAAGGCAGCAAGGAGAGAATCATTCCGCTCGGAAAAATGGCTCAATCAGCGATAGAACGATATATTAATAGCGGCCGATCGGAAATGTTAAAAGGCAAGAAAACGGAAGCACTGTTTCTGAACCACCATGGTAATCGATTATCCAGGCAAGGCTTTTGGAAAATATTGAAACAGTTAGCGAAAAAGGCTAGAATAGAAAAAGATTTGACGCCGCACACTCTTCGTCATTCTTTCGCAACACATCTCTTAGAGAATGGTGCAGATTTGCGTGCAGTACAAGAAATGCTTGGCCACGCTGACATTTCAACCACACAGATTTATACCCATGTCACTAAAACCAGATTAAAAGATGTTTACTCCGCCTTTCACCCGAGGGCGTGAGCATCTTTTTTGTTTTTGGTTGTCAGACTTCCGACATCATGGAGAATTTGTTTGTTGTACGCTTTAAAAGGAAATAGTAAATAGAGTGTAGTTAAGAATTTCAGGAGGAAAAAATGGAACAATCTCGTTTTAAACGCACATTTTTAATCGTAATGGATTCTGTGGGTATCGGAGAAGCACCTGATGCTGACAAGTTTGGTGATAAAGGGGCTCATACGCTCGGTCATATTGCAGAACATATGAATGGACTGCAGGTGCCAAATTTAGAAAAATTGGGTCTTGGAAATATTGATCCAACAATGAAAGGTATTGAAAAAACAGAAAACCCGCTTGCACATTTTGCAAAGCTTCCTGAACTATCAAATGGGAAAGATACTATGACAGGGCACTGGGAGATCATGGGTCTTCACATTCAGGAACCATTTCAAACGTTTCCTGAAGGATTCCCTGATGAGTTAATAGACCAATTGACTGAAAAGTGGGGAAGAGACATTCTAGGAAACAAAGCTGCTTCAGGAACAGAGATTATTTCTGAGCTTGGAGAAGAACATATGAACACTGGAAAACTAATCGTTTATACATCTGCTGATTCAGTTTTACAGATTGCAGCTCACGAAGATATCGTACCGATTGAAGAGTTATATGAAATCTGCGAAACAGCAAGGGAAATGACACGAGAAGGCAAGTATATGCTTGGACGAATCATCGCTCGTCCATTTACAGGGAAACCAGGTGCGTTTGAAAGAACGGCAAACCGCCATGATTATGCATTAAAACCATTTGGCAGAACTGTAATGAACGAACTTCAAGACGGCGGCTTTGACAGCATCGCTTTAGGTAAGATCTCAGACATCTTTGATGGTGAGGGAGTAACAAAAGCAATCCGTACGAAATCAAATATGGATGGGATGGACAAGCTGGTTCAATCCATGGAAGAAGATTTCACTGGTCTTAATTTCTTGAATCTGGTAGATTTTGACGCACTGTACGGCCACAGAAGAGATCCGAAGGGATATGGTGAAGCACTTCAGGAGTTCGACCTTCGCCTGCCTGAAGTCCTAAATAAGTTAGAAGATGATGATCTTCTCATTATTACAGCCGATCATGGAAACGATCCAGTTCATCATGGGACTGATCATACGCGTGAATATGTGCCTTTATTGGTCTATCACAACGGAATTAAAAAAGGAAAAGAATTAAATATAGGAAATACATTTGCAGATATAGGTGCAACAATCGCAGAAAATTATAATGTAAAAAAACCAGAGATCGGAAAAAGCTTTTTAAGCCAGCTTTAAGGGGGAAAAGACATGTCAACTAAATTACAAACATCAGCGGAATTTATTCAATCAAAATTAGATTCTTCACCTAAAATCGGACTTATTCTAGGATCGGGATTAGGAATTTTAGCCGAAGAAATCAAAAATCCTGTTGTAATTCCTTACTCAGAAATTCCTGAGTTCCCTGTTTCAACAGTTGAAGGACATGCAGGCCAGCTTGTGATTGGTGAGCTTGCAGGAAAACAAGTAGTAGCCATGCAGGGACGGTTTCATTATTATGAAGGCTATTCTATGGAAAAAGTAACGTTTCCCGTTCGTGTAATGAAGCTGATTGGTGTAGAAACAATCGTAGTCACGAATGCAGCAGGCGGGGTAAACAAAGACTTCGAAGCTGGTGATCTTATGCTTATTACTGATCATATCAACAATATGGGAGATAACCCTTTAATAGGAGCAAACGATAATTCGTTTGGTGTTCGTTTTCCTGATATGAGTGAAGCATATACGAATTCATTGCAGGAAGTAGCTAGAAAAGTATCAAATGAACTTGGCATCAAACTGAAAGAAGGAGTTTACGCAGGTAATACCGGTCCTTCATATGAAACACCGGCAGAAGTTAGAATGCTGCGTGTTCTAGGTGCAGATGCTGTTGGAATGTCTACAGTTCCTGAAGTGATCATCGCTCGCCATGCGGGAATGAAGGTAATCGGAATCTCTTGTATCTCAAATATGGCAGCTGGAATCTTAGATCAGCCGCTTACTCACGATGAAGTAATGGAAACAACAGAGATGGTAAAAGCTAATTTCCTTTCTTTAGTGAAAGGCATTGTAAAAGAAATTTAAGTAATCAAGCAAAACTAAATTATACAGCTGGTAAAAAAATTCGTATCAGATGTATCGTAATAAGAAAGTGGTGTTTTTTACATGAGAATGGTTGATTTAATACAAAAAAAACGTGATGGAAAAGAACTGACGAAAGCTGAGATCGATCATATTATTCAAAATTATACGAAGGGCGAAATTCCTGATTATCAAATGTCAGCTTTCGCGATGGCTGTATATTTTAAGGATATGACAACTGAAGAACGTGCTAACTTCACAATGGCTATGGTGGAGTCTGGGGACCAGATTGACCTTTCTGCAATTGAAGGCATTAAAGTAGATAAGCACTCAACTGGCGGTGTTGGTGATACTACAACACTTGTACTTGCTCCATTAGTCGCAGCTCTCGGTGTACCGGTTGCGAAGATGTCAGGACGCGGGTTAGGTCATACTGGAGGTACGATCGATAAGCTGGAAGCTGTTCCAGGGTTTCACGTAGAGATCGACAATGAACAATTTATTGAATTAGTTAATAAAAACAAACTGGCTGTTATCGGTCAGAGCGGAAATCTTACACCAGCTGATAAAAAGCTGTACGGTCTGCGGGATGTAACTGCAACTGTAAATTCAATCCCGCTGATTGCGAGTTCGATCATGAGTAAGAAGATCGCAGCTGGTGCAGATGCCATTGTACTTGATGTTAAAACAGGTGCGGGTGCGTTCATGAAAACACCTGAAGAAGCGGAAGAGCTTGCGAATGCAATGGTTAAGATCGGAAATGCTGTAGGCAGAAACACAATGGCTGTTATTTCAGACATGAGCCAGCCTCTCGGACTTGCAATCGGTAATGCGCTTGAAATCAAGGAAGCAATTGATACGCTTAACGGGAAGGGTCCAAAAGATCTTGAAGAGCTTTGCTTAACATTAGGTTCTCATATGGTTTACTTGGCTAAAAAAGCAAGCTCACTTGAAGAGGCAAGAGAAATGTTAAAAGATGCGATTTCGTCTGGAAAAGCACTTGAAACATTAAAAGTATTCTTGAAAGCTCAAGGAGGCGACGATTCAGTCGTTGATCATCCTGAAAACCTCCCACAAGCTGCACATACATTTGAGTTAACAGCAGATGAGGACGGATATGTGTCTGAGATAATTGCGGATGAAATTGGAACTGCAGCGATGATCTTAGGTGCTGGAAGAGCAACAAAGGAATCAGAAATCGACTTGGCAGTTGGATTGATGCTCAACAAAAAAGTTGGAGATCAAGTTTCTAAAGGAGATTCTCTTGTAACCATCTACAGCAACACTGAAAATGTTGAAGATGTTAAAAATAGAATCCGCAGCGCTTATACAATTTCGAAAAACGCTGTTGATGCACCACCTTTAATTTATAAAGAAATTAAACAATAATTATAGAAAAAGAGGCTGGCTCAATAGGATTAAACCTTTGAGTTCATGCCTCTTTTTTTCTTTGGAAGTGGTTGATTTCCGCTCCAGGATGCTCGCTTTCCGCGGGAGTCTCGCACCTTGCACTCCAATCAACTTGTCAATGAAGGTCCTTCGCAAAAACGAATCAAAAGCAACATTCTTTAAGAAATAGCTTTTTTATGAATATTAAATACTTTATACAAATCTTAAGTGTGTTCTTGAGGAGTACATATTAAAGAGTTTTGTCCTCACCACGAACACTTTAAACATCCTCATTACCGCTATCCGGAAGAATCGCACATTAAATACAAAAATCCCACGTTATTTTGATTAATCGCACGTTAAATCTAAAAATCGCACGTTAATTTTAATATATAGAACTTTCGACAAGATTGATACGCTATGTAACGATTACGGTTACTCCGCGATAGTTATACTTTCAAAAACAAAACTTTTCTTATCTATCACACATGGCAAATACGGTATAAAGTGAAAAATTATGGAAAAAATAAAGCTATATGAATGGAGGGAAAAGTATGAAAGCCTTGATTTCAGGTTTATTGAGTTTGTGTCTGTTAGCGTCATTTTCCGTTCCGAAAGCGGAAGCTGCGGAAAAAGAAAAAGTACAACTAGCTGAAAAAAGTCATTCTGCTATATTAATGGAACAAGACAGTGGAAGTATATTATATGAAAAGAACAGCCACGAAAAGCTTCCGCCAGCAAGTATGACTAAAATTATGACGTTAATTTTAGTAATGGAAGCGATTGACAAAGGGAAGATCAGCTGGAACGATAAAATTCGTGTAAGTGATTATGCAGCAAGCATGGGCGGATCGCAAATATTCCTGGAACCTGGAGAAGAAATGCGAGTAGAAGATATGGTTAAAGGCATCGCGATTGGAAGTGCAAACGATGCATCCGTTGCAATGGCAGAACATATTGCAGGATCTGCAGATTCATTCGTAGGTTTGATGAACGATAAAGCTAAGAAATTAGGTTTGAAAGATACCTTCTTTAAGAATGCTACAGGTCTTCCGGCAGCCGGTCATTATACATCTGCACATGATATGGCGATCATGGGGAAAGAGCTTCTTAAACATGAAGAAGTAACTAAATTTACTGGACTATATGAAGATTATTTGCGTGAAGATACAGACAAGAAGTTCTGGCTTGTAAACACAAACCGTCTTGTTAAGTTTTATCCTGGTGTGGATGGATTAAAAACAGGATTTACAAATGAAGCGAAATATTGTTTGACAGCTACAGCGAATAAAAATGGAATGAGAGTAATAGCTGTTGTAATGGGAGCACCAACGCCGAAAGAACGAAACGCCCAGGTAACTTCTATGCTCGATTATGCATTTACTCAATTCTCAACAAAAAAATTATTTGATCGTCATGAAATCGTAAAAGAAGTAAAAGTACAGAAAGCGGACAAACCAAAACTTCCAGTCGTAACTTCTGAGAATATCTCTCTCTTATTGAAAAAAGGAGAAGCTGTTAAAAAGATTAAAACAGAGGTCACGGTTGATAAAGATTTAAAAATGCCAGTTAAAAAAGGGCAGCAGATAGGTTCTTTGAAGATATGGAACGGCAAAGACCTCATTACAGAAAGCCCGGTATTAGCTTCAGAAACGATAAAGAAAGCTTCCTGGTGGAAATTATTTAAACGTACAGCAGGGCAAATGTCAAAATCTTTATAAATCATTGTTATTCTTGACATTTATAGGCGAATTCCCACTAGTTTTGTCATCAGTGAAGGAATTCGTCTATTTTTATAGAAAATCACGTTATCCAAAAAAGAAGGAGAGGATAGCGTGGGATTAGCTGTCAATCTGGAACTTAAACACACTGTTTTGTGTATCCGCTTAGACGGAGAACTTGATCACCATACAGCAGACTTGCTCAGATCACAAGTGGAAGATTACTTGAAAAAGCATACCGTAAACCACATCATTCTTAATTTAGAAGGTTTAAGTTTTATGGATAGCTCTGGTCTTGGTGTCATTTTAGGCCGTTATAAACAAATTAAGAATCAGGATGGAGAAATGGTGGTATGCGCTATTTCACCTGCTGTAAAAAGACTTTTTGAAATGTCAGGCTTATTTAAAATTATCAGGCTTGAGGAAGATGAAGAGCTTGCACTGCAGGCATTGGGGGTGGCTTAATATGAGAAATGAAATGAAGATTCAGTTTTCAGCTTTAAGTCAAAACGAATCCTTTGCCCGTGTGACTGTTGCAGCATTTATTGCCCAAGTCGATCCTACTGTGGACGAATTAACTGAAATCAAAACAGTTGTTTCTGAAGCCGTTACAAATGCAATTATCCATGGTTATGAAAATAAAGCAACCGGCATGGTTTACATTGAGGCAGCAATAGAAGAGGACACTATCCACCTTACGATACGTGACGAAGGTTTGGGGATACCTGATCTAGATCAGGCGAGACAGCCTCTATATACTTCTAAGCCAGAGCTGGAACGCTCAGGAATGGGCTTTACGATCATGGAGAATTTTATGGACGAAGTTGAAGTCATCTCAGAACCGTCGTACGGAACTACGATTCACTTGACAAAATACTTAACCAAAAATAAAGCTATGTGTAATTAAGGGAGTATGCCTATGGATGTCGAGGTGAAAGGCAGCAAAAGCGAACCGTTTCTTAAGGATGAAGAGATAAAATTATTAATTAAACAAAGTCAGGAAGGAGACCAGCACGCCCGCGATACGATTGTTGAAAAAAATATGCGGCTTGTCTGGTCTGTGGTTCAGCGCTTTTTAAACAGAGGTTATGAAGCAGATGACCTTTTCCAAATCGGCAGTATTGGTCTGTTAAAATCAGTGGATAAATTTGATCTGTCTTACGATGTAAGATTCTCGACCTACGCTGTTCCGATGATTATCGGCGAGATTCAGCGTTTTATACGTGACGACGGAACAGTAAAAGTAAGCCGCTCTCTGAAAGAGACTGGCAACAAGGTTCGGAAGGCTAAAGACGAGTTATCTAAATCTCTTGGACGGACACCGACGATTAATGAAGTCGCTCAATATCTAGAAGTAGCGGTGGAAGATGTTATTATGGCACAGGACGCTGTAAGAGCACCTCAGTCTATACATGAGACTGTTTATGAAAATGATGGTGATCCAATAACTCTTTTAGACCAAATCTCAGATCATGCAGAAAGTAAATGGTTTGATAAAATTGCTTTAAAAGATATTATGGACAAGCTGGATGAGCGGGAGCGTCTAATCGTGTATTTACGATATTTTAAAGACCAGACCCAATCCGAAGTAGCTGAACGGCTTGCCATCTCACAAGTTCAAGTATCGAGACTCGAAAAGAAAATATTGTTATTTATGAAAAACCAGATGGAGACTTAATAAGTCTTATCTGGTTTTTTATTTTTTTAGTGGTAGTTTTTGGTTGTTTTCTGTTGTAAAGCATGATTAGAAATGCCAAATCGCATACTAAACACAAATGCGCTGAAGAAAAGAGGCGAAGTAAATTGGATAAAGTAATATACCTTCGTATGCGGCAACGCGTTCAAGTCCTTCAGCATCAGAAAGTAACGATTGAAGATGTAGCGCAAATCGTCGCATCAGATGAAAAAGAAAGGGAGATTAAAAAATATATCATTCATGAAGTAACCCCCGAAGATAAACATTTAATTGTTATCGATGTAATGAGGGTAATAGGTACGATTCAAAAGAATAACCAAGAGATCGATGTTCAGACGATCGGACCCGCCCAGTCCATCTTGGAAATCCAGATGAAACAAAAAACATTAGCTCCAGTATATTTTGTACTCGTGTGGCTTCTGCTCTTCACGGGTTCGGCTCTTGCCATTATGAATTTTCATGAAGATGTCAGCATGCAGCTTGTTCATCAGAAAATTTATTACATGATTACTGGGCATTATAAGGAGCAGCCACTGCTGTTGCAGATTCCTTATTCATTTGGCCTGGGGCTCGGAATGATTCTATTTTTTAATCATTTGTTTCGAAAAAGGCTTAATGAAGAACCAAGTCCGCTCGAAGTAGAAATGTTCAATTACCAGCAAGACCTCGATCAGTATGTAATCGTCCATGAAAATAAAGAAACAGAGAAGAAAATCAATGACGATTAAAGTTTTGCTTATTGCCTTTATTGGATTTGGCGGAGGTATAACTGTAGGTTCAGGTCTCGTTGCATTGATAACGGTTCTGGGGATTGTACCAAGGCTTATGCAGCTTTCAAAAACCTACAGCTTTATAAGAAGTTACGAGCTAAGCATTATACTTGGTGCGGTTTTAGGGGGATGGATGAACTTGAGAAATGCTTCATTTTCATTTTCTCCGATAATTCTTGCACCGGTCGGCTTACTGGCTGGTATTTTTGTCGGAATGCTTGCCGCTGCATTAACGGAGGTATTAAATGTTTTGCCGATTTTAGCGAAGCGTGTGGGCTTTGGTGAAAAAATTATCATTATATTAATGGCCATTGTGTTTGGAAAAATTTCGGGGTCCTTGTTTCATTGGATCTATTATATCAATCATTAAGAAGTGGAGTGAAACAACATGGCAACAAAAGAAGAACAACAAGCTTATGCTGAAAAAATTAAACCAATACAGCCTAAACCTCCATATGTGATCAATTGCTTAAAAGCATTTTTCGTAGGCGGTTTAATCTGTTTAATCGGCCAAGCGATACAAAATTTTTATATGACGTTCTTTAATTTTTCACAAGAAACAGCAGGTAACCCAACTGTTGCAACCCTGATTTTGATCGCTGCCCTTCTGACAGGTCTTGGTGTCTATGATAAGATCGGGCAATTTGGTGGAGCGGGATCAGTTGTACCAGTAACGGGTTTTGCTAACGCTGTAACGAGTGCTGCCCTAGAACATAAAAGCGAAGGACTAGTACTAGGTGTCGCAACAAACCTGTTCAAACTAGCCGGTGCCGTTATTGTTTTTGGAGCGGTTGCAGCTTACATTTTTGGAATGATCAGATATATATTTCAGCATGTGATGTGAGGAGTGAGCTCATGAATTTATTAGGCAGACAAACATGGAAATTTGCAAACAGCATCTATTTGAATGCTGCTGGTACTGCTGTTGGTCCAATGGAAAGTGAAGGACCGCTCGGAAGCTATTTTGATAAGACTTATAACAATCTACATTGCGGTCAAAAAAATTGGGAGCTGGCTGAACGGCAGCTGATGGAAGATGCAATTGATTTCTGTTTAAAGAAATCAAAACTAAACCCTGAAGACATTAACTTTTTGCTTGCAGGAGATCTTTTAAATCAGATTGTATCCTCAAATTATACAGCCAGAGGAAACGGTATCCCTTTTTTAGGGGTTTTTGGAGCTTGTTCTACTTCTATGGAATCTCTTGCGCTTGGAGCCGCCCTGGTAGACGGCGGTTATGCAAACAGAGTTATTGCGGCGGTCAGTTCACATAATGCAACTGCTGAGAGGCAGTTCAGATATCCAACTGAATATGGCGGGCAAAAACCAGATACAGCAACATTTACCGTGACTGGAGCAGGTGCGGCACTAGTAAGTAAAGAGGTATCAGATATAAAGATTACTTCAGCTACAGTAGGAAAGGTTGTAGATCTGGGTATTAAAGATCCTTTTGATATGGGTTCAGCTATGGCTCCTGCCGCGGCAGATACGATTGCTGCCCATTTTAAAGAGATGAATGTCTCACCTGACGAATACGATCTTATCGCTACGGGAGATCTGTCAGGTGTCGGAGCCCCAATAGTAAAAATGCTTCTTAAAGAACAAGGATATGACATTTCTGATAATCACTGTGACTGCGGTTTAATGGTCTATCGTTCAGATCAGCAAGTGTTTGCTGGGGGAAGCGGTTGTGCATGTTCGGCAGTCGTAACTTATGGCTATATCCTGGATGAAATACGAAAAGGAAACTTAAAGAAGGTGATGATGGTCGCTACAGGTGCACTGTTAAATCCTGTGATGGTCCAGCAAAAAGAAACAATTCCAACTGTCGCTCATGCAGTAGTTTTAGAGCGGGCGGAAGGAGGTATGTAAGATGGAATTTCTATGGGCCTTTATTGTAGGGGGACTAATTTGTGTAGTTGGTCAATTAATGATGGACATTTTAAAATTGACACCTGCCCATGTTACATCATCATTTGTTGTAATTGGAGCTTTTCTGGATGCTTTCGGTATTTATGATAACCTCATTAAATTTGCAGGAGCCGGTGCTACTGTTCCTATCACCAGCTTCGGACACTCATTGCTGCACGGAGCAATGGCAGCAGCTGATGAACATGGATTTATCGGTATAGCAATGGGGATTTTCGAATTAACTTCTGCAGGTATATCATCTGCTATTCTTTTTGGATTTTTAGTTGCAGTTATCTTCGAACCAAAGGGGTGATTGAGGGTGAAAAAACGGGTTATTTTTATAACTGATGGAGATCTTTATGCGCTTCGGGTTGTTGAACATGCTGCCACAATAATTGGCGGACGCTGTATTTCACAGTCTTGGGGAAATCCGACTAAAAAAAGCGGTGAAGAACTTGTTGAAATGATCCGTAAAACCCCTCATGATCCTGTGCTTGTAATGTTTGATGACTGTGGCTTTAAAGGTGAAGGTCCTGGTGAGCAGGCTATGAGAATTATTCATCAACAAGAGGACATTGAAGTTATCGGTGCGGTTGCAGTCGCATCTAAAACGCATTTTGCAGAATGGACAAAGGTTCATTGTTCGATGGACAGATATGGTGAACTCACTGAGTTTGGGATTGATAAAAGCGGAGTGCCTGATTTGGAAACTGGAAGAATCAATGGGGATACGGTCTATATTTTAGATGAATTGAATCTTCCTTTCATTATCGGGGTAGGGGACATCGGCAAAATGGCCGGATTTGATTCCGTAGAAAAAGGAGCTCCCATTACTTTGAAGGCAATCAATCTCATTTTAGAAAGGAGCGAATCTCATGGCAAATACAAAAAACAAAACACCGATCAGTAAAAACATTGAAGAGAACGAAAAGTTCTTAAAGGACCGTCTTGGTATCGGAGTCAGTTTTGATGTTGGGGTACGCAAGATTTTCGTGCTTAAAAAAGAGCTTCAGCTTTACTATTGCACGGGCCTCTGCGACAGTGAATTTATTATAATGCTTTATCGCGAGCTTATGGATATGGATCATGGCCACAGATCTCCTGGGAAAGTAAAGGAACTTGTACATAATCACCTGGCCCATCAGCAGGTTGAACTTACAAAATCACTTGATGAAGCGGTAGACCGTATGCTTTCAGGATTGATCGTCATTTTTCTTGATGGTGAGGAAGAAGCGTTTATTGTAGACGTGAGAAGCTATCCGGGAAGGTCACCAGAAGAACCGGATATTGAAAAAGTTGTAAGGGGAGCTCGTGACGGCTATACAGAAAACATCATTATTAATACAGCTCTTACGAGAAGAAGAATACGGGATGAAAGACTTAGACATGAAATTCTGCAAGTAGGCGAACGATCAAAGACGGATATCTGCATTTCATATATCCAGGATGTTGCTGACCCTGGTCTGGTAGATCTTATCAGAAAAGAACTAAGCAAAATTGAAATAGATGGGATTCCCATGGCGGATAAGACCATTGAAGAGTTTATCGTAAAGCAAGGCTGGAACCCGTTTCCACTCGTACGGTATACAGAAAGACCAGATGTTGCCGCGCAGCATTTAATGGAAGGGCATGTACTAATCATCACGGATACTACACCAAGTGTAATGATCACACCGACTACACTTTTTCATCACGTCCAGCACGCAGAAGAATATCGGCAAACACCATTTATCGGTGCCTTCTTAAGATGGATTCGTTTTAGCGGGATAATCATGTCCGTTTTTTTGGTGCCGATGTGGCTTTTATTTTCAATGCAACAACAGCTGCTGCCTGACTTTATAGACTTTATTGGACCTAATAAAACAACGAATATTCCATTGTTCCTGCAAATTTTGTTTGCTGAAATTGGGATTGATATTTTAAGGCTGGCCGCCATTCATACTCCAAGCTCACTTTCAACGGCAATGGGGCTGATTGCTGCAATTCTGATCGGTCAAATTGCAATAGATGTTGGTTTGTTTGTTCCAGAGGTTATGTTGTACGTGGCCATAGCAGCAATTGGTGGGTTCTCGACCCCAAGTTATGAACTTAGTGTAGCGAATAAAGTAGCCAGACTTGTTCTTATAGTATTAGTGGTACTGTTTAAGGTCCCAGGCTACATGATTGGAGTAACGTTGTTTATTCTTTACTTAAGCACCATAAAAAATTTAAACACGCCATATCTATGGCCGTTCATACCATTTAATCCAAAAGCGTTTTTGCAGATTCTTGTACGGGTTGCCGTGCCGCTGTCAAAAGTGCGTCCTAGCATCGTACATCCGCAGAATAGAAAAAAGCAGCCAAACTAATGTATCTGTCCCTTGTGGATTAAGAAAAATTATGCTAAAATTCATAATTAATTCAATATATGCCTCATTTGAGGTAGAGGCGCAAAACGAATAAGTAGCATATGGAGTTCATGGAAGACGATGAAATATGACGAAAGGTCAATTTGCCGAAGTGTAGAAGGAGATCCATTTCTTTTTATGCTGGGCCGCTGCTGAACAAGCAGCGGACTGTCACTACAACAGTAGTGGAGAGCTATTCCGACATGAGGGCACGGTCAAGACAGCCTGCCTTAATTACGGCTGTCTTTTTGTATTGTCGGGATTGAATTCTCCATCATCATGGAGAGGGGATTAATTGTGAATTTACATGGCACAGCTAAAATCGGAGAAAATAATCATCTTTGGATAGGCGGAGCAGATACGGTCGAACTTGCAAAAAAGTATGGCACACCGCTTTATCTATATGATGTTTCTTTAATAAGAACTAGAGCGAGAGGATTCAAGAAAGCATTTGAAGAAAAGGGTGTTGGATATCAGGTAGCATACGCCAGCAAAGCATTTTCTTCCATCGCGATCATTCAGCTCATGGATCAAGAAGGGTTAAGTTTGGATGTTGTATCCGGCGGGGAACTTTATACAGCACTCCAAGCAGAATTTCCTGCAGAACGGATCCATTTTCATGGCAACAACAAAAGTGTTGAGGAATTAGAGTTCGCACTTAAAGCAGGAGTAGGTTGTATTGTAGTAGACAATTTTTATGAAATAAATCTTTTAAAGACACTTTGCAGACAAGTGAATAAGAAAGTCAAGATCTTATTGCGACTTACACCTGGTATTGAAGCCCATACACATGATTACATCATAACCGGGCAGGAGGATTCTAAATTTGGTTTTGACTTAGGAAGCGGTCAAGCAGATAAGGCGTTGCAAGAAGTCCTTGAGTCTGAGTTTTTCGAGGTACTTGGCATACATTGTCACATAGGTTCTCAAATCTTTGAAACGGAAGGTTTTACGTTAGCAATTGATAAGCTGTTTAGCCACTTTGCGATTTGGGAAGACAGCTATCAATATTTTCCTCGAGTAGTGAATCTAGGGGGAGGTTTCGGTATTCAATATACTTCTGATGACACACCTCTTGAGCCAGAACAGTATGTAATGGCAATGATTGATGAAGTTAATCGTAAAATGGCTCAATTCGAAGGAAAATCAATGCCTGAATTATGGATTGAACCGGGAAGATCGCTCGTTGGAGATGCTGGGACAACGATCTATTCGATCGGTTCACAAAAAGAGATTGAAGGCGTTAGACATTATGTTTCAGTTGATGGCGGTATGACAGATAATATCCGTCCAGCCCTTTATCAAGCAAAATATGACGCATATACAGCAAACAAGATGAACGATAAGCCTGCCCAGACAGTATCAATTGCAGGAAAGTGCTGTGAGAGCGGGGATATGCTCATTTGGGATTTGGAGCTGCCTGAAGTGACGGATCAAGATTATCTTTCTGTATCTTGTACAGGAGCGTATGGATACAGTATGGCAAACAATTATAACCGAATACAGCGTCCAGCAGTTGTCTTTGTAGAAAATGGTGAAGAACAGCTTGTCGTTAAGCGAGAAACTTACGAAGACTTAGTTAGACAGGATGTACCCCTTAAATCAAAGGTTTTTGTGTAAATTAGTTTACGAGGATGTCATTTCACCGTACAATGGTAGGTGAATGAAACATAAGGAGGCCTATTTTAATGAAAAAAGGTTCAATCGAATTTGAAAATGGTGAAAAGATATTATTTGATCTATACCAAGAAGAAGCACCTGGAACTGTAGAAAACTTTGAAAAGCTAGCAAACGAAGGATTTTATAATGGAGTAACATTCCACCGTGTAATTCCTGGTTTCGTAGCACAAGGCGGAGATCCAACTGGAACTGGCGCAGGGGGCCCAGGTTACTCAATTCCATGTGAAACTGAAGGAAATCCTCACAAACACGTAGCAGGATCTCTATCAATGGCTCACGCTGGCCGTGACACTGGTGGAAGCCAGTTCTTTATCGTACACGAGCCTCAGCCGCATTTGAATGGTGTTCACACAGTTTTCGGACAAGTTACTGAAGGAATGGATACTGTTTTGCGCATTAAGCAAGGCGATGTAATGAAAGAAGTTAAGGTTTGGGAAGAATAATCATTAGTTCACTAAAGCTCCGGGTCTCCGGAGCTTTTTTTATGGAAATAGAAGAGGAGGGTCTGTCGGAAATTTCGATAAATATTTTAGATGTGGAAAAAGCGGCCATTACCATGGATAAATTGAAAATTACCCTGATAAAAAACATAAATTTATACGTTATGCAAAAAAATCCTTGCCGGGTACCGCGAATGGCAAGGATTCTAGCACATTTTTTATAAAGTTCGTTTTTTCTGCAATTTTTGTTTTTCTCTTTCTTCGATAACTGGAGTTCTGTCTCTTAATCTATGCTTATGAATGATTTGATCATCAGGAATTCTCTTTGTTTTCCAATCTTCTTCTGTTTTTGCTGATTTTTTTAAGCAAGCGTGAAGAAGAGGATGGCTCATAGGGAGTGCAATAGAAGTAAATTCTTTCTGCTGATCAATTTCTTTTTTTCTGTTCTCTAGTACTTCAAATAAGGTATCAACATCCAATCCTAATTCAATCAAAGCATTTCTTTCTTCATAGAGTTTTTGAATTCCGCTTGTTATCATTCTTTTTGCACCGTTCATATTACTGCGTCTTTGGTGGTAAAGAGCTACAGCGATCTGGATGAGCCCCGGCCATAGGTTTCCTTTCATACCTTCGTTCTTCCAATGCTCCTCGAGTACTTCATGGCACTCAAAAAAATCTTGATCAGTATGGAAATAAATTAAATAATCAATCCAAGCTTTCGGATAATTCAACTTTGTCCCCACCCCTTTGCTTTTACGCATTTAGTTTAACATAGGCTTCTTACGAATAAAAATACAGCTTCTGAATGTTGAAATTATGATATAATTTTATAATACAAAAAACGTTGATAAAAACTGGGGAAATGTTATGCAATATAGTGTGAAGCTTGATGGATTTGAAGGTCCGCTTGATTTGTTGCTTCATTTAATTCAAACATACGAAGTAGATATTTATGATATACCTGTAGCGATAATTACGGAGCAATACTTGCAATATATACATACCATGAAAGAGCTTAAACTGGATGTTGCCAGTGAATATTTAGTGATGGCTGCAACTTTGCTTGCGATAAAAAGCAAGATGCTACTGCCGAAGCATGAAGATGATTTTCTTGATCAGCAGATGGAATTAGACGTGGAAGAAGATCCGAGAGACGAATTGGTGAGAAGGTTAATCGAATACAGGAAATATAAGTTTGCAGCAGATGAATTAAAAGAGAGAGAAGCTGCAAGAAGCTTAGTTTATACTAGAGAACCGCTTGATTTAAGCCAGTTCGAAAAAGATGAAACAGCTCAGCAGGTAACAAATGTAACGCTTTATGACATGCTGCAGGCAATGCAGAAAGTCTTTCAGGAAAAAGTGACTCGGTCACCAAGACAAACGACGATAGAACGGCAAGAAATACCGATAGAAACCAGAATGGACCAGATTAAACAATCACTTCTTTCTGTTGGAGGAAAAAGACGTTTTACCGATCTTTTTGATAAAAGCTCAAAAGAATTTGTAGTAGTTACTTTTTTGGCCATTTTGGAATTAATGAAAGTAAAAAGTATTAACTGTGAGCAGCAAGACCATTTTAGTGAAATTTATATTACCATGATAGAGGAGTAAAAGGATTTGGAACGAGATGAAATAAAAGCGGTTATTGAAGGTTTGCTCTTTGTCAGCGGGGATGAAGGCATAGACAGAAAACAAATTGCACAAGTGCTTGAAAAAGACAGCGGGGAAATAAATGAGATTATTGATGAGCTGAAAAAAAGCTACCTTTCACCTGACAGAGGGATGACGATTGTTGAATATGCGGGATCACTTCAGTTCGTAACGAAACCAGATCATGCAGTTTATTACGAGCGGCTTGTTGAAACTCCTGGTCACTCCACTCTTTCACAAGCGGCTCTTGAAACTTTGGCGATTATTGCTTATAAACAGCCGATTACAAGGTCTGAAATCGAAGAGGTCAGAGGCGTGAAGACAGAAAAACCACTTCAGACTTTATCTGCAAAAGGCCTTGTAAAAGAGGTCGGAAGAGCAGAAGGAACTGGGAGAGCTATCTTGTACGGCACGACCAAAGCATTTTTAGATCATTTCGGCCTTCAGTCGATTAAAGAACTGCCTCCGCTCCCGGAGAACATCCAGGAGGAGAGCGTGGAACAGGAAGCAGACCTATTCTTTTCGAAGTTTCAGGAATCTATATCTTTTGAAGATAACTAAGGGGGAAGCTGATTTGCTGATTCATCATATTGATGGTAGAGAATTAGAAAAAGAAAAACCGAATACATCAGAGGATTTCTTTAACCGTTCAGAAGCATCCTACGAATTAAATGGTGAAAAACATACTTTTCATCTTCTCTATGTACGTTACTTTGAAGAAAAACTTGAAGATGAATTAACTCAGCATGATTTCTGGAAGCAGCATCTTCAAAAATATAAACTACGTGAATTAGCAGCATTAGCAGCACTCAGCAAAAATGATTCATATTTGAAAAGAAAACGAGTTTACATTAACGAATATGAAGATTTTAAGAGTCTTTTTATGGATCCGGATGAAAGAAGATTTACGAATTTTTTAAAGCCATTTGAATAAATATTTTTAAAAGCAGCCAAATAGTCATAGGCTGCTTTTTTTGTAGGCTAATTTCTAAAAGATTGTTGCTTTTGAACCTTTTTTTAAAGTATGCATCTACGACTAGTTGATTGGAGTGGAGGTGCGAGACTCCTGCGGGATCAGCGTGCCAGCTAACATGAGTATTCTTCTCGCAAGGCATCGACGAGGAAACTAGTTCCGCAGGGTTTTATTGTAGACGCAGGAGCCGCACTTTATATATCTTCCACTGGGGCTCACCGCACGCCCCGCGGAAAGCGAGCATCCTGGAGCGGAAATCAACTACTTTAAATGGCAACAATGTATACGAAAACAGCCTTTATGAAGTCCGTTCTGTTTTAAATAGGGGGTTAAGGGTAAATTAAAAATAAGTATAACGAGTCGAAGGAGAGAGATCTTTTGCCCAGAATAGCAGCAGTCGAAACCGTTAATCCTCCGCACAAACTATCGCAAAAAGAAACGATGGAATTTGCAAGGAACTTATTTCAGGATGCATTTTCAGATATCGAACGTTTATTAAAAGTTTTTCAAAATGGTGAGATTTCATCAAGATATTTTGTAATGCCGATTGAATGGTTTAAAGAAAAGAGAAGTTTTCAGGAAAAAAATGATTTATACATAGACTTTGCTACGAATCTCGGAGCAGAATGCATACAAAAATGCATAGGGCCCGCAGACAGTCCAATAATCCCGTATGAAAATATTGACGCAATATTTTTTATTTCCAGTTCTGGGATATCTACACCGAGTATTGAAGCAAGAATTATGAATATGCTTCCTTTTTCCTCTCATACGAAACGAATACCTATCTGGGGCTTAGGATGTGCAGGTGGTGCATCCGGCTTTTCGAGAGCTTTTGATTATTGTAAAGCATATCCGAAGTCAAACGTGATCGTATTGAGTGTAGAACTATGCAGCTTGACTTTTCAGCATGAGGATTTTTCTAAAAGCAATCTTGTAGGTACCTCCTTATTTGCAGATGGTGTTGCATGTGCACTTATATGCGGAGACGAATCAGATGCACATACATCCGCAGAATTAAAGCCTTATATAGTAGATACCATGTCTACTTTAAAGCCTCATTCTGAAGATGTAATGGGATGGGAGGTAAAAGATACAGGTCTATATGTTGTTTTTTCACGCGATATTCCTAATGTAATACGAACTTGGCTAAAACCCAACGTTGATGAGTTTCTAAACCAAAATCATTTAACGGGAGAACAGATTAAAAACTTCATTGCTCATCCCGGCGGAAAAAAAGTACTTCAGGCATATGTTGATGCTCTTGGCCTGCCTCTTTCCAAAACTGATATTTCACGAGATGTACTTATGTCAAACGGCAACATGTCTTCTGCTACTGTATTTTATGTTTTGAAGCAATTTATGGAGATAAAACAAAACGAAGGTGATTTAGGAATTATGGCAGCACTTGGCCCTGGTTTCTCTTCAGAGCTTTTGTTAGTTGAATGGAGGAAGTAACGTGACTTGGTTTCTCATTTTCTGGACTTTGTTAATAATCCAGAGACTTGCAGAAGTGAAAATCGCCAAAAAGAATGAAAAAACTCTCCGATCAAAGGGGGCAGTTGAGGTCGGGAGCAGCCATTATAAATGGATGGTAGCTATGCATGCCTCATTTTTTCTCTTTTTATTTACTGAAGTAATGTTCTTTAATGCAATTTCTCCTACATGGTGGATGATTCCGTTTGTATTGTTTTTAATTGCACAAGTAATTCGGGTTTGGGCGATCACCTCTTTAGGAGTATTCTGGAATACAAAAATCATTCTTCTTCCAGGTGCTGAAGTTGTGGCTAAAGGACCATATCGTTTTATAAGACATCCTAATTACTTAGTCGTATCAATGGAGCTTTTAGTGATCCCATTGATTTTCGGCGCTAATGTTACCGCTTTGATTTTTACAATATTAAATATCTTGATGCTCCGTGTAAGAATTACAGCAGAAGAAAAAGCATTAATGGAACTTACTGATTATGAAAATAGTCATGGTGAAAAACATCGTTTCTTTCCTAGTCAATAAAAGAGCGGAAGTAAATCCCATTCATAACCTGTCCTTGTTTGCATAAACTTTTACAAAACACCTAAAGGGCGGGATTTTGAATGAAACAAATCATTTCACCTCATATTTACATTGTAATATGCTCGCTTATACTTGCAGTTTTCCCGCAAGAAGCAAAAGCTGAACCTGGTGTATCAGCAAAAGCAGCTGTATTGATGGAACAATCCTCAGGGAGAGTTTTATATGGCCGGAATGAACATCGTCCCATGAGAATTGCAAGTATAACAAAAATCATGACTGCTATCCTTGCCATTGAATCAGGAAAGATGCAGGATACTGTAACCATAACCGATCATGCTGCGAGAACAGAAGGATCTTCTCTTTATTTAAAACCTGGTGAGAAAATCCCATTAACAGACCTGGTTTATGGATTGATGCTGAGATCAGGAAATGATTCTGCTGTTGCAATTGCAGAACATGTAGGCGGAAGCTTAGATGGATTTGCATATCTTATGAATCAAAAGGCAGAAGAAATAGGGATGAAACATACACGCTTTAGAAATCCTCATGGACTCGATACACATGAAGACCATTATTCAACTGCCTATGATATGGCACTTTTGACTAAATATGCTATGAACAACGATATGTTTAAAGATATATCATCAACGAAGGTATACCGTTCTGAGCAAACCGGTGAAAAGTGGGACAGAGTGTGGAGAAACAAAAATAAAATGCTGAAGCTATATGAAAATTCCACTGGCGGGAAAACAGGCTATACAAAACGCGCAAAAAGGACACTGGTTTCAACAGCCGAAAAAGACGGAATGGAGCTTATCGCAGTTACACTAAATGATCCTGATGACTGGGAAGATCATAGAAATATGTTCGAGTGGGGATTTCACTCTTTTCAAATGACCGAGCTTATTAAAGAAGGTAAAGTATCAAGTATTAAAGATAGAGGATATAAAGGAAAAGTTGAAGCAAACCGTACTTTTTCTTATCCGTTAATGAAAGAAGAGATTAAGCAGATCTCTTCTTCCATTCATTTATATAAATTGCCCAAGTCTGGTGAATGGGAAGAAGAAGATATTCCTAAGCCCGTAGGAAGGTATTTTATAGATTTAAATGGTTTAAGAATAGCAGATTTACCCCTTTATTATGATGGAAAAGCATTAATAAAACCTCATAAAGATGGCATTTGGACAACATTTAAAGACATGCTGAATCAGCTATTCTTTGCAGCAAGGGAGCATAATGGCTCATGGTGAATTACATTTGGGTCGGTATGATGGTGATTGGATTTGCTGTTGCAGCTTTTAATGGCAACATGGATAAAGTAAATGCAGCAATTTTCACAAGTGCAAAGGAAGCAGTAACTTTGAGTTTTGCTATGATAAGTATTCTCGTGTTTTGGCTTGGGATTATGAAAATAGCAGAAAAAGGCGGATTGTTAGAAGTCCTTGCATACCTTTTCCGTCCAATTGTTAAATGGCTATTTCCTGATATTCCAAAAGATCATCCGGCACAGGGATACATTTTATCAAACATGGCAGCAAATCTGCTAGGACTGGGAAACGCAGCCACACCAATGGGTATAAAAGCAATGGAACAGCTTAAGATACTTAATGGCGGAAAGAACGAGGCTAGCCGTTCGATGATCACATTGCTTGCTATTAATACGTCCAGCATTACATTGATTCCTACCACAATCATAGCTATAAGAATGAGCTATAACTCTCAATCTCCAACTGATATCGTAGCCCCGACTCTTTTAGCGACAGCTGTTGCAACGGTTGGAGCTATTCTGATCGACAGGTATTACTATTACCGCTCCTTGCAAAAGGGAGGAAAATAGATGAATTTCGTCCAATCATTTTCGATTTGGTTTATTCCTCTTTTGATTGGTTTTATATTGCTCTATGGAACCTACAAAAAAGTTCCAACCTATGAAACTTTTGTTGAAGGTGGAAAAGAAGGGTTTTCCATTGCGATAAATATTATTCCATTCTTAGTTGGTATGTTAGTAGCCATATCTGTTTTCAGAGCTTCGGGAGCATTAGATTATGTTATGCTCGCTATGCGACCCATATTTTCATTGTTTCATATACCAGCAGAAGTTGTTCCGCTTGGATTGATGAGAACGATTTCAGGCACAGGTGCACTTGGTATGACTTCTGATCTCATCGCAACTCATGGACCCGACTCTTTTATTGGAAGGTTGGCTTCAACCATACAAGGAAGTACGGATACGACATTTTACGTACTGACAGTGTATTTTGGGGCGGTGGGAATTAAAAAAATGAAATATGCTTTAAAGGTTGGTCTATTAGCAGACTTAATCGGATTTTTAGCATCCATCGCTGCGATATCACTTCTTTTTTACTCATAAAACGAATAAAAAGAGCCTTTAAGGCTCTTTTTACGTTTATCGTGGTTGAGAATTACGAATAATGAAGGTATGATGAGACATGAGGTGAAATCATGGAACGATTGCAAAAAGTGATTGCTCAGAGCGGTATAACTTCCCGAAGAAAAGCAGAGGAATTAATCCGTGAAGGCAAAGTGAAAGTGAACGGAAATGTTGTGACCGAACTCGGCACAAAAGTCGGTACAAAAGATAAAATTGAAGTGAACGAAATTCAAATTCAACGGGAACAGCCCGTTTATTTTTTGATGTATAAACCTTCTGGAGTAATAACAGCAGTATCTGATGATAAAGGACGCAAAACAGTTGCTGATTATTTCAAAGATATCATCGAACAGCGAGTATTTCCGGTTGGCAGATTAGATTATGACACTACAGGTGTACTTATCATGACAAATGACGGAGAATTCGCGAATGTGCTGATGCATCCACGGTACCAGTTAGATAAAGTGTATATTGCTAAAGTGAAAGGAATTCCACCGCGAGAAAAGATTAAACAGCTTGAACGAGGGATTCGCCTGGAAGATGGTATGACTGCACCTGCTAAAGTGAAAGTTACTTCTATCGATAAGAAGAAAGGAACAGCAATCGTAGAATTAACGATACATGAAGGAAAGAACCGTCAGGTCAAGCGAATGCTAGAAGCGATCGGATGTCCTGTTATGAAGCTGAAGCGCGAAAGATATGGATTTCTTGATCTTAGAGGACTTAATCCAGGTGAGTTTAGAGAATTAACTCCACATGAAATAAAGCAGCTAAGAAATATGGCTGTCACACAAACGTCAAAAAAAAGCCGTAGATAGGCTTTTTTTTCAAGTTATAGTAAAATGGAAGCGGCTAAAAGGAGCGGATAACTTTTGAAGAGAAAAAGATTATGGTTTCGCTCTGCTTTGCTTGCCATCTTAGTATTAGCGATCGGTTATACAATCTATAACAGTATCTATGAAGAAAATGGTACTTACATAAAAAAGGGAGACACTGCTCCTAATTTTGTACTTACTGATCTTAATGGCAACCGGGTTGAACTTGAAGATTACCGGGGAAAAGGTGTCTTCTTAAATTTTTGGGGAACGTGGTGCAAGCCATGCGAACGGGAAATGCCCTATATGCAAAGACAATATGAAACCTACAAAAAACAAGGTGTAGAAATTCTTGCTGTAAATGTCAGTGAAACAAATGTATCAGTAAAAAACTTTGCAGATCGTTACCGTCTGACCTTTCCAATACCGATGGATAAACAAAGAGAAGTAACGAAAGCATACGGTATAGGCCCTATTCCAACTACGATTCTTATTGATAAAAATGGGAAAGTGGTGGGACGAACTAGTGAATCACTGTCTGAAGAGAAAATTATTTCCTTTATGGAAAAAATCAAGCCGTAACGGGGTGAAAAGATGCAATCAATAACATGTGAATGCGGCCACTCCAATCCTTACGGTACAAGCCTTTGCCAAGCCTGTGGGAAACCACTGGATAACGACGTTGAAGTACTAACAAGCATGCGTTATGAAGGAAGCGCCAGAAGATCGCAAACGTATAAAAAAACGTTTGTAGACCATACCTGGAACTTCTTTTCTTCTGTAAGAGTTGGAGTGTGGCTGATTATCATCATACTGGTCGCTGCTGCAATCGGGACAATTTTTCCTCAAGAAACGTTTATCCCGCCAAATGTAGATCCCGCGACTCATTATGAAAGCGAATACGGAACCCTTGGATTAATCTATTATTTATTGGGCTTCCATAATCTTTACGGATCATGGTGGTTTATCATACTTCTGGGAATGTTAGGACTTTCTATTATAATTGCGAGCCTTGATCGCGGAATCCCGCTTTATAAAGCCTTAAAAACACAAAGAGTAACAAGGCATGATGAATTCATGAAGAACCAGCGCTTGTTCTCTGTAAGCAAGGAAGTTGAGTTAGAAGACGTTAAATATACGCTCGAATCATTACGGTATAAGGTGCGAGAAGAAAAAGGCAATCTCTTTGCTGAAAAAGGACGTTTTTCAAGGTGGGGCGCATATGTGAACCATGTCGGACTAATTATCTTCTTAACAGGTGCAATGCTCAGATTCTTTCCCGGCATGTATGTAGATGATATTTTGTGGGTCAGAGAAGGCGAGAAAGCGTCTATCCCTGGGACAAAGAGTGAAGAAGGACAATATTACTTAGAAAACAAAGAATTTATTCTCGAAATGTATGATAAGGAAGAAAAGAAGTTTAATAGTGCACTGAGTACAGTAGATGGTGAAGTAGCTAAAAACTATCAAAGCAATGTGACACTATACAAAACAAAGCCTAATCATACAATAGGAGAGGAGCCTGAGTTAGTCAAAGTAAAAGACGGTGAAATCCGTGTAAATGAACCTTTTAAATTTGATTCATTTGCTCTCTATCAAACTGATTTTAAGCTGAATGAATTCAGTAAAATGAGTTTCGAATTAGAGGAGAAGGCAACTGGCAAAAAATTTGGAAAGCTGACTGTTGATCTTCATGAACCGGAGAAAAAGTATGATTTGGGAAATGGGTATAGAGTAGAGATTGAGGAGTATTTTCCAAACTTTATTCTTAATGAGCAAAATCAGCCTTCAACAGTAAATAATTTGCCTGATAACCCTGCTTTTGTATTTTCAATGTATTCTCCTGAAACTCCAAATGGTGAAAAAGCTTTTGTAGGGATTCAAAAGAACATAGAAGCTGGTGAGAATCAATTTAAAATGTCCTTTGCAGGTATAGAGACAAAGGACTTAACGGCTCTGACGATTAGAAAAGACCATACGCTCTGGATTATTGCTCTTGGCGGAGTAATTTTTATGATAGGTGTTACGCAAGGATTATATTGGAACTATAGAAGAATTTGGATCAAACAAAATCAAGATGGAGTGTGGGCAGCAGCTCACACGAATAAGAACTGGTATGGCTTGAAAAAAGATTTAGATTTCCTTAGTGAAAAGACAAGCTTAACTGCTTTAGTTGATAAGGAATCTAATACTAAATAGCAGTACAGTTCATGCAGGAGGGTTTAGGATGGCTGAAATTAGCAGTACGCTATTATATAGCGCATTCATGATATATTTAATTTCTACCCTGTTTTTTGCGATGTCTATTTCAGATAAGAAAAATGAAAAAGCAGCACATACAAAAAAGTGGGGTAAAATGGGTTTCATTAGTGCTTGCGTTGGATTTTCAGCGCAGCTTGGCTATTTCATTACAAGATGGATTGCCAGCGGACATGCTCCAGTAAGTAACTTATTTGAATTCACAACTTTCTTTGGGATGATGATGGTACTTGCCTTTATCATTTTATACTTGATTTACCGTACGAATGGTTTAGGTGTTTTCGCGATGCCGGTTGCCTTGCTTGTTATTGCTTATGCAAGTATGTTTCCGAAAGATATCTCACCCCTTATTCCAGCACTGCAAAGCGACTGGCTTAAAATTCACGTAACTACTGCAGCTTTAGGTGAAGGAATACTCGCTATTTCGTTTGTTTCGGGTCTTATTTATTTAATTCGTACTGTCGATCAATCTGTTTCTTCTAAAAAGACGAAGTGGATTGAGATAATCTTGTACAGCTTAATAAGTGTAGTAGGTTTCATAATTATATCCATGGCTTTCAAAGGTGCAGGTTATGAAGCAAACTTTGAAATCATGAACGATCAGAACCAGCCGGAAAAAATTGTTTACGAGATGCCTGCTATTGCAGGACCAGCAAACGGAGAACAGCTGGATGAATCATTCGGTCCTCTTTTTTCCACTCCATCATGGATGAATGGTGCAAATGCATCTATTAAATTAAATACGTTTATTTGGTCTCTTTTATCAGGGGCTATCTTGTATGGGCTGCTTCGAATAATCTTAAGAAAAAGAATTGCTGCGGCACTTCAGCCGAAAGTGAATATGAATCCTGAACTTCTTGATGAAATAAGCTATCGTGCGGTAGCAATCGGCTTTCCGATTTTTACCCTTGGTGCTTTGATTTTTGCAATGATTTGGGCTCAACAGGCATGGTCGAGATTCTGGGGCTGGGATCCTAAAGAAGTTTGGGCATTAATTACTTTCTTGTTCTACGCTGCTTATCTTCACCTAAGACTATCAAGAGGCTGGCATGGCGAAAAGTCTGCATGGCTTTGCGTGTTAGGATTCTGGATCATTACATTCAACCTTATCGCAGTAAATCTAGTATTAGTAGGATTGCACTCATATGCATAATAGAAGTTTCATAAAAGTCTCTCTTTAACAAGAGGGGCTTTTTTATAGAGTAAAATGAAGAGTATCCTGTTTGTTCCAACAGGAAGAATTCATGTATGATAGAAACAGGATATGATAAGAATAAATTTTTCACTATGATTTTATGTGGAGGCTTGAAAAATAATGAATACAGAAGCAAAAATTTTAGTGGTTGACGATGAAGAACGAATTCGCAAATTATTAACGATGTATCTTGAAAGAGAAAACTATGAAGTTCATGAAGCAGAAAATGGAGAAGAAGCACTTCAAATGGCAGTATCAATTAATTTTGATCTTATTCTGCTTGATTTGATGCTTCCGGGTATGGACGGTATTGAGGTGTGTGAAAAACTAAGAGAAAAGAAAGCCACTCCAGTAATTATGCTGACAGCAAAAGGTGAAGAGCTAAACAGGATCCAAGGATTTGAAGCTGGTACAGATGATTATATCGCTAAGCCATTCAGTCCAAGAGAAGTCATTCTGCGTGTTAAGGCACTTTTGAGAAGATCTTCACCGACAAAATTCCTTCAAACGGAAACCGTTGCAAAAAATGTGGTTGTATTCAAGCATCTAACAATCGATCATGACGCTCATCGTGTTACAGCAGGTGGTAAAGAAGTAAACTTAACACCTAAAGAATATGAACTGCTGTACTATTTAGCCAAAACTCCAGATAAAGTTTATGCTCGTGAGCAGCTATTGAAGGATGTATGGAATTATGAATTTTTTGGTGATTTAAGAACAGTAGATACACATGTTAAAAGACTTCGTGAAAAATTAAACAAAGTCTCTCCAGATGCAGCCTCGATGATTGCAACAGTTTGGGGAGTAGGATATAAATTTGAGGCGGGAAATGAATGATTTGGAGAAGTGTTGTAGGCAAACTTTCGGTAACCATTTTGTTGCTGGTCTTAGTTGTACTGACAGTGCTGACAATATTGCTTACCCAGTTTTTCGAAAATTTTTATGATAATCAGGCAAGAGAACAACTAACAAAAATGGCAGACAGGCTTGTTCTGATTATGGAGAATGATGAAAATAAAGAAGAAGCCATTAGGATCACAAGTGAAATGGCAGAAGCTTATTCAATGTCCATTATGATTATTGACGAAAATCAAGAATCATTTATCACACCAAATTCTTTTAGTGACGCGCCTTATATTCCAGTTTCTGTCTTTAGTGATAATGAACAATTATCTTCAGTGGTGGATGAAGGAAAAAAGATTTATATCAACGATGATTTTCCGGTTCTCTCGAAAGGCAATGAGTCTGCCCATACAATGATTATTTACGGTGAACCATATAAAACAGGAAACGGTAAAGGCGGCGTATATGTTTACCAATCGATCGAGAATATAACAAAAACTACAAACCATACGAAATACCTTATCTTTTTAGCGGCAGGTATAGCAATTATACTTACGATCATATTTGCTTTCTTTTTATCTACACGAATTACAGCTCCTCTAAGAAAAATGAGAGAAGCAGCTACATCTGTTGCAAAAGGTGAATTCGATATGAAGGTGCCGATCTTAACACATGATGAGATCGGTGAACTAGGAATGACCTTTAACCGGATGGGACGTCAGCTAAAAAATAATATTACAGCGTTGAACCAGGAAAAAGAACAACTTACGAGTATCTTGAGTTCAATGGCAGATGGTGTTATTACGTTTGACAGAAAGATGAAAATCCTTGTAACTAATCCTCCGGCTGACCGCTTTTTACAAGCTTTTTATTATGAATCAGGCATGAAGAGTGAAGTGAAAGGAACTGTTCCAATAGCTGTTACTCAGCTTTTTCAGCAAGTTGTTTCCCTTGAAAGCGAGCAGATGACTGAAATTGACATTCAGGGACGTTCATGGGTTATCGTTATGACACCTTTATATGATCACTCGGTAATTCGAGGTGCTGTGGCGGTTCTTCGCGACATGACAGAAGAGCGGCGAATGGATAAATTGCGAGAGGATTTCGTTGCAAACGTTTCACATGAGCTTAAAACACCAATAGCGATGCTTCAGGGATACAGTGAAGCTATTGTAGATGATGTTGCAGAATCAGAAGAGGAAAAGAAGGAGTTAGCAGGTATCATCTTGGATGAATCAAAAAGGATGGGAAGGCTTGTTAATGAATTGCTTGATCTTGCCAGATTAGAAGCAGGACATATGAAGCTCCACTATACACTATTAGCAATTCCGCCATTTGCAGAACGAATAGTACGGAAGTTTCAAGGTCCTGCTAAAGACAGAGACATTCAGCTAACGCTCGAAATTTCTGGTATCCGTAATGAGATGGAGATCGATCCTGACCGAATTGAGCAAGTTTTAACAAACTTAATAGATAATGCCATTCGCCACACTTCACATGGGGGATTCGTTCGTCTGACTATAGAATCAAGTGAAATGGCAGTTAAGTTTTTCATTAAAGATAACGGATCAGGAATTAAAGAGGAAGATCTTCCATTTGTTTTTGAACGGTTTTATAAAGGCGATAAAGCAAGAACAAGAGGAAAATCAGGAGGTACTGGTCTAGGTCTTGCAATCGCCAGAAACATTGTGGAAGCACATGGCGGCCAAATTAATGTTCATAGTAAAAATAATGAAGGTACGACATTCTCATTCGTAATACCTCGAACTGTGAAATAAATTATCATACTTTCCCGATTAATCTTGTTTCATAAGGAACAGCGAACAGATCGAAAAAATGATTTCACAATTTTCTCCAGTCGGTTATAATTGGATTGTAAAAAGAAAATTTCATAAGTGTTTAAACAGGTGCTGTCCTAATCGGACAAGCATAATAGGGAAAACGGTTAAATTCCGTTGCGGTCCCGCCACTGTAATTGTGAGAAACCTAATTGATCTGCCACTGTGAAAACGGGAAGGCGTTAGGGGACGATGATCAAGAGCCAGGAGACCTGCCTGTTTTGTACATGACATGGCCTACGAGGATAGGGGGGTGTTAAAGCAGTGCCATTAAACGGCCGCTGTTTTCTGCCTGGATACCAAATTATCAATCTCCTTCGTAGTCGAAGGGGATTTTTTTGTTTGGTGATTTAAAAGAAAGCTGTTTTCGCAACCATTGTTGCTTTTTAAAATAGTTGATTTCCGCTATAGGATGCTCGCTTTCCACGGGGCGTGCGGTGAGCCTCCTGCCGCTATGCGTCATTAGGAGTCTCACCTGACCGCTTCATGGAAGTATCCTTGCTCCTGCGTCTACAAGTAAATGCTACCGATGTGAGCTTCCTCGTCGCATGCCTAGCGAGAAGCTTCTCAGAGGTAGGCACGCACCTTGCGCTTCAATCAACTTGCAAATGAAGCGAGAAACGAGACTCAAAAACAACAATCTTTTAGAAAACAGCTTAAAAGAAAAAAGATTACAACAAGAAAGAGGTTTTATGATGAAAAAACTTATTTTAGTATTTGCAGCATTGATGATGTTAATGGCTGGGTGTGGAACATCTGAGACAAAGAAGGCTTCTGATCAGCCAAAAACTGAAGAAAACAAAAAAGAACAAGTAACCGTCCAGATTACAAAAGATAACGGCAAAGAGAAAGTTGCAGAAAAGAAAGTAGCAATTACGGAAGAAACTACAATCATGGATGTTATGAAGGATAACTTTAAGATCGAAACTCAGTTTGATGATTCTTTTATCAGCAGTATTGAAGGGATTGCCGGAAGCGAACAGGATAAAACATCATGGTTCTTTTCTGTTAATGGTGAAGAAGCAATGAAAGGTGCAAAAGAAATCACATTGAAACCTGGTGATACCGTTGAATTTGACTTCCACAAGTATGAATAAACTGACGATCAGAAGGATTACGATCATTGCTTTGCTTGCAGCGATCTTAACTGTAGGACGCATCGCCTTTGCAATGATTCCAAACGTTCAGCCAAACACAACGATTCTAATATTAGCATCATTTGTACTTGGACCTGTTCAAGGGCTTATTTTAGCTATATTAAGCACTTTAACAACAAACTTATTTTTAGGTCACGGCCTATGGTCATTCGGACAGATGATCGCTTGGGGGATTATCGCAGTTTTAAGCGGTCTCCTCGAAAAATACCGTCATAGAATGCCATGGTGGGTCATGAGCTTATATGCAAGCTTCTGCGGCTTTTTGTTCGGTTTCATAATGTCGGTAATAATGGGCGGGGTCATTACACAAAAATTCTGGCCTTATTATCTGGCAGGTCTTCCATTTGATGTGAACCATGCGATTGGAAATGCGGTATTCTTTGTAGTGCTATACAAACCTCTCCTATATATTATGGAGAAGCAGCTTAACAACAATATTAACAAAACAGCCGCCTATTAAGGCGGTTTTTTATTTGGCCCCTGTTAAACTTCATTATTTAGTTAAGAAAATCTGCGGCACCCTTAGCGAAAAGGCTCTTCTCTAAAAGATTGTTGCTTTTGGGGTCATTTTTTCATTCTCTTCATTTGCAAGTTGATTGGAGTGCAAGGTGCGAGACTCCAGCGGGATCAGCGTGCCAGCTACCTGAGTATTCTTCTCGCAAGGCATGCGACGAGGAAGCTAGCTCCGGCAGGATATTCTTGTAGACGCAGGAGCAGCACTTCATAGATCTTTCATTCACCAGGGCTCACCGCACGCCCCGCGGAAAGCGAGCATCCTGGAGCGGAAATCAACCACTTTCAAGAGCAACAAAGTTTGCTAAAACAGCCTAGCGAAAAAACGGTCTGCCAAGATAACACACTCTAATTTTAAAAATCGAGTTCAAAAATTTGATTAATTGAATAGGATAGTAAAGTTGATTCTTGAATTTTAGGAGGACAAAATGAGAGACTATCTTAATCGTTTTTTTGCGGTGTTATTTTTAACACTCTGTATCAGTGTGCTTTTTATCGGAGTAAAACTAGGAGCATAAATGCTTGATTGAAAGAGATATTCGTGGTACATATGGTTAAACGTTTTTTTAAAGGAGACCAATATGCTGACAGATTACCATGCTCATCTCGAAAAAGGAACATTAACGATTGATTACTTAACGAAATTTGTGGAGACAGCAAAACAAAAAGGAATCGAAGAATTTGGGATATCTGAACACGCTTATCATTTTTATGAAACGAAAAACATTGTTTCTAAACCTTGGATGGAAGAAAGACGCTATTATGCGATGGACGACTATGTAAATCTGTTTAAGAAAGCAGAAAAGTTAGATCTAGACGTAAGAATGTCTATTGAAATGGATTATACCCCATGCCGCCACGAAGAGATGGAATCCTTCATTTCATCTTATCCCTTTGATTACGTGATTGGCTCTGTTCACTGGGTTGACGATTTTGGAATCGATCTTGCTGAATTCAGAAAAGAATGGGATCGAAGGGATCTGTACGAAACATATAGAGCCTATTACGATCAAATCATAACACTGGCACAATCAAATCTTTTTGATATTGTAGGACATATTGACTTGGTGAAAATTTTTAATCATGTTCCAAAAGACGAGGAATTTTTAATGGAGCAGTATGAGAGGGTAACAGACGCTTTGAAAAATTCAAAAACATGTGTGGAAATTTCTTCAGCGGGTTTACGTAAGCCCGTCGGGAGATTATACCCTGAACCCGAGCTGCTTTCACTATGCTATAAAAAGGGTATTCCTATCGTTTTATCTTCTGATGCCCATGAACCTCATCAAGTAGGGGAAAACTATGAAGCTTCTATCGAGCTTGCAAAAAAGACAGGATATACAACACTGATGACTTTTAAAGACGGTGAACGAAAAGAAGTTGAATTAGGATAACTAAAAAACTTGGCTTATCAGAGCCAAGTTTTTTAGTGTGCAGTTTAAAGGTCGAGAGGTTTGCAAACGAGCAGATCCTCAATGTTGACTAGTTCTTTTTGAATCTCTTCAGGCAGCTGTGAATCGAATGTTAATACCATCATAGCTTCACCGCCAGCTGATTTTCTTCCTACGTGCATCGTCGCGATATTTATTTTCCGTTCCCCTAAAAAGGCACCTACTTTTCCTATAATTCCAGGTGTATCACGATGTTCAATATATAAAAGAGATCCTTGTGGAACAAAATCTACTGTGTACCCATTCAATTGTATAATGCGTCCGCCAAACCCTTTAACCAAAGTTGCAGATAAAGTGAATGTGTGATTTTGTCCGGTTACTTTAACATGAATAATGTTTGGGTATCCGTAGTCATCTGTACCTCGTTTTTCTCCTACTACAATTCCGCGTTCGTTGGCAGCCACCATACTGTTAACATCGTTGACAGGTCTGCCGAGTCTCGTTTTTAAGAACCCGCAAAGAAAGCTTCTGGTCAATGATGTCGTATCTGTTTCAGAGAGTGACCCGCCATATCCGATGGAAATTTCGGTGACTGGCTCTTTGAAAAATTGTGTGGTAAACGACCCGAGTACATGTGAGAAGTCATAATATGCGATAAGTTTTTCATAAGTGTCTTTAGATAATGACGGGAAGTTAACAGCATGTTTTAAAGGCTTGTTTAATATAAACGACTTAATCTCATCGCTTGCCATATAAGCTACATTTTTTTGAGCCTGTATGGTTGAAGCGGCTATATGGGGAGTGACGATAACATTAGGATGTTCAATCAATGAACGGTTAATTGGAGGCTCTTGTTCAAATACATCTAGAGCACAGCCCGATAGGTGGCCAGTGTTCAAATAATGCAAGAGAGCTTCTTCATCAATGATGCCTCCACGGGCACAGTTGAGGAGATATGCGCCTTTTTTAGTGTTTTTCAGGTTGTCGTGATTTAACAGTTTGCGAGTATCTTTTGTAAGCGGGGTATGAACAGTAATAATATCACTTTGTTGAATGAGTGTATCAAGATCAACAGAAGTAACTGATAATTCTTTTTGTTTTTCCAATGAAAAATAAGGATCGAAAACAAGAACGTTCATGGAAAAACTTTTAGCACGTTTTGCAAGTTCAGAACCGATGCGGCCCATACCGATAATTCCAAGAGTTTTTTGATAAAGTTCCTGGCCGGTATATTTTTTTCTATCCCATTCACCTATCTTAACAGATTGGTTAGCTTGAGGGATATTACGTACAAGGGACATCATCATTGCCCATGTATGTTCAGCAGTTGAAATCGTATTGCCTTCAGGAGCATTAACAACCAGAACCCCTTTTTTGGTCGCTGCGGTAAGGTCGATGTTATCTACACCAACACCAGCACGGGCAATAATTTTTAATCCTGAAAATCTTTCTAGAACAGATTCGGTAATTTTAGTAGCACTTCTTACCATTATTCCCTCAATCATTTCGGGATCTTCGATATCATCAATCTTTCCGAAGATGAGTTCTATACCTTCGAGTCTTACTAAAGGTTCGATCCCATCACTTGTAATGCCATCACAAACTAATACGGTTGCTGTCACGTTTCCACCCCTCGAATTCTTTATAAGTTGCATCAATATTTTGATAATTTAACACATTCTGAATAAGGGTACAACCATGTTTTTTAAGATAGCGGTTTCATAATATAAAGAAACTAATTGACAATGAGAATCATCCTTAATAAAATAAATAAAAAAACCCTCTTAAAAGAGGGCGCGTAACTATTGTCTATTCGTATTTTAATGCATCGCCATCAAAAGGCTCATCTGCAACCTTAATTGAATCAGTCGGGCAGCCTTCAAAAGCGTCTTGCATATCTTCTAACAATACGTCTGGAATTTCAACGATTCCTTGGTTCTCGTCTAGAGTTACAAATGCAATTCCTTCATCGTCATAATCGTAAATGTCAGGTGCTGCAGCTCCGCATGCTCCACATGCGATACAAGTTTCTTTGTCAACAATCGTATACTTTGGCATAATGAATACCTCCTAAGGAATTGGAAAACTAATCCGGTCATACATATTTAACCATTTTTTATTAAAGGGTCTTCTAATCATATTGTAATAAGTATCCCTCTACATTTCAATAGAAAATTAGTATCCTCATCTTATCTTTTATACCCAGCTTCCTTCAAAATATAACACTTTTACTCTCAATTCCCTATAATCTGATAAAATAGATGTAAGAAAATAGAGTGGTGATAACGTATGGATATTTGCAATGCCATAATATTGGACATGCTGCAAAAAGTAGATGGCAGCAGAAAATGCTCAGGTATTTACTACATATTAACTGGAAAGAAAACATCACAGTCATTGTCAGATAGTCAATGGTTTGAGATAGAACAATATTATGCATCGTTAAAAGGGTTAACGTTAGATGATTTTAACTCAATCATAGATGAGCTATATAAGGATGAACTGATTAAGCTTAAAGAAGACAATGTCTTTTTTGTAACTAAAAAAGGAGTAGAGTTCCTCGGGGAGATCAAGGACCGCTATTTATTCATAGAAAAGCTAAATGGTCTAAAATACGCTTCGATCGAACATAAATGCTGGCAGGTCATTACATTATTTGTGCAGTCCCTGTCAAACTCGCTTTATAATAACTTTGATTTTTCTCCGGTTATAAGAGACCGGGAAGCTGTTGAAAAAGTAAAAATCCTTTTTCCTAGATCTGAACAGCAAAGAATGCAAATTGCATCCCATTTATACAAAGAACTAAATATCGTGTTGCAAACATGCGATACCGAGGGTGCTGAAATTTTTGTTAAAAAATTGTCAGGCTACAAACGTGTTGGAAATACATTTGAACAGTCTGCCAGAGAGTGGGGATTAACAAGAATTGAAACGGTACTTCGGTTTCGTTCAGTACTCCATCAAATTTTCAAATCCATGAGAGAGCAGCCAGAGATGTATCCTGTATTAAGTTCACTTATAAGGGATTTTATTGCTGTACCCGCCTTAACCAAATCTGCACTGCAGACTTATCATCTGCTGCAAAAAGAAAAAGACATACAAGAAATTATGAAAATCAGAAACTTGAAATTGAGTACAATGGAAGATCACCTCGTAGAAATCGCTCGGGAGATCCCCGAATTTTCGATTTATCCTTACATAAGCGAGGAAGATAAAGAAAGAGTTATCCTTTTTTATAATAAAACAAGAGAAAATAAACTCAGGCCGATTAAAGAAGCATTTCCGCATTTAACATATTTGCAAATACGGCTTGTTCTGGCAAAAGAGGGTGGGAAACATGCAGTTGGAAACGGCACTTAAACAGTATTACGGATTTAATAATTTCAGACCGGGACAAAAAGAAATAGTAGAAGATATTCTTTCAGGTCATGATGTACTAGGCATGCTTCCTACTGGGACGGGGAAAACACTGATCTATCAATTGGGAGCCGTTTTATTGAAAGGAAGAGCTTTAATCGTTTCTCCGTTAGTATCTCTTATGCAGGACCAAGTTGATCAATTCAAACAGGCTGGCTTTAAGAGAACGGTGGCGTTAAACAGTTTCTTAGATCATTCAGATAAACGATCGGTTTTGCATCACTTAAAAGATTACCAGTTTGTCTTTGTAAGCCCTGAGATCTTGCAGAATAAATATGTACGATCTGCTTTACTATCGATCGACTGGTCGCTCTTTGTAGTAGATGAAGCACATTGTATTTCACAATGGGGACATGAATTTCGCCCGCATTATTTGGATTTAGCAATTATTAAGAAAGAGCTCGGAAACCCTGTATGTCTTGCATTAACAGCAACAGCTACAGTAAAAGTGCAAGAAGACATTCGGAATTATTTAGAAATGAGAGATGCGAAAGTTCATATACATAGTATGAATCGGCCAAATATCTCTATTTTTGTTGAGTCCTTTTCTCAAATAGAGAAAAAACAAGACAGAGCAATTGATTTAATAAATGATTTACAAGGTCCGGGAATTCTTTATACAAATACGAGAAAAGGTGCTGAACAGCTTGTCTCTGTTCTTCATGAAAGGGGGATGCAAGATGTATCCTATTATCATGGAGGTATGGAACAGGATGAGAGACTGCTAGTTCAAAAGCAATTCCTTAATTCGCAGCTGCAGCTGATCGTATGCACAAATGCATTTGGAATGGGCATAAATAAGCCTGATATCAGGTATGTAATTCATTATCATGCACCAGCAAATGTAGAAGGATATGTTCAGGAAATTGGACGTGCCGGACGGGATATGCAGCCGTCAGCAGCGATTCTTCTTTATCATCCATCTGATTTAGAGGTTCCATTTCACTTTATTGAACATGAGCTGCCTGATGATAATCAAATAGATTACATTTTATCGGATTATGAAGCACTTGCCGAACATACCTTATTTGAGCGTTTGCAGTTAGCTGGTATATCTGAAACTGGCCAAAGATTTATGGAATACCACCTAAACAATGCAGGAGTACTTTTTGAAAAGTGTGTTCCAGAAGAGAAAAGGGAATTATTGAAAAAAATACTTAAGAAAAAAATAGAGGAAAGAAAAAGAGAAAAGTTAAAATCCTTAAGAATGATTGAAAAGTGGATTATGGATGAAGGCTGTAAACGAAATATGCTGCTGAAATATTTCGGTGAAGAAGAAATAGCAGCCATGGATGAATGCTGCAGCGGCTGTCAAGGTGAACTGGTCCGTTTTTACGGAAAACAAGAAAAAGAAATAAATACTTATCACGAATGGGAAGATGAACTTAAACGGTTATTTAGACAGGAAGTGTAACAGCAATTATGAATAATTCCCAAGAAGGAAAGTTGATTGATGATTTTACTCCAAAAGAATTATTAGTGAATGTTTATATCTCACAAGGTTTATTTTTAGTTATCGCTATTGGAATTGCTTTTTTCTTTGATGTTTCTTTTCCGTGGAATATGGATATTCCCCTAACGAATAAATATCTGCTTTTAGCCGGAGCAACCGGATTGTTTTTACCATTTTTATCTATAGAATTAAAAAAAAGGCTTCCTGATCATTATTTGGATGATGGCGGGATTAATGATAAAATCTTCAGTTCTCTGTCATATCCTCATATCTTTATTTTGACAGGTATTATTGCATTTGCAGAGGAATGGCTTTTTCGCGGGGTCTTACAACCTTTATTAGGTTTAGTTATTACAAGCCTTATCTTTTCACTTCTTCATGTCAGGTACATTAAAAAGCCATTATTATTCAGTATTGTGACCCTTTTAAGTTTTTGGTTAGGGCTATTATATGAGATATCTGGAACAATCTGGGTTCCTTTTTTTGCTCATTACTTAATTGATTTTATTTCAGGCTGCTGGATTGCCAGAGAACATAAAAAAGGCAAAAAAGACACCGAGAATGGAGTGTGACTTTAATGGAGAAAGATCAGGCAGAGAATCTTAGAATAAAAGCCGCTGACTTAAGCGAAATTCAAACGAGTACACTTCCTTCCAGGAGTGAAGTGCATGGAAAGAAAAAAGAGGTCAAAAAAAAGAAAGAGAATAACCAGAAACAGCGAAAAATTTCTATGTTTTGGCTAACGAGGCTTCTGCTGTTTACTTTTATTTTATTGATCGGTCTGACTGTGACTTATCAATATTGGTCACAAAAAATATCCACACCGGTCCATAGTGAAGATAAAAAGGGTGTTGAGCAAGTTGAGATCGAACGATAAAAACCGTCAGGAACATAATGGATTCTTGACGGTCTTTATTTGTTAGAAGGCACTTCTCTAAATGATTGTGCTTTTGGTCATTTTCAATTTCTTCAATTGCAAGTTGATTGGAGAGCAAGGTGCGAGACTCCTGCGTGCCAGCCAACTGATTATACTTCTTGCAAGGCATGCGACCATACAAACTTCCTTGTAGGTGAGACTTCTAATGGCGCAACGCGCCGAGGGAGCTCACCGCACGCCTCGCGGAAAGTGACAATCCTGGAGCGGAAATTAACCACTTTTAAGAGCAACAAAGTATACCAAAACAGCATTTTAAAAAGAATGAATCTGCTTGTATAGGCATAGTTATTCTACAGGAGGTTTTGTGTATGAACGCATTGAGTCACTGGAGGATAAAGCCTTTTGTTAATGAGCTGACAAGCATCGTTTTAGCCCAGCTTGTAGAAAAGAAAGCAGAAAAAGACAGATGGAAAAAAGCAATTAATCAATGGGGATCGTCAATGATCTTTGTTGTAATTGCTACCTTTGTTTATCTCTATTTTTTTAAACTTCCTGATGCATCATCCTTTGAAAATCCGTTAACCCTGATTTTTGGAGATGAGATGGTTTGGATCTGTACAATATTTATTATTTTCTCTAGTTTTCAAATGATTTGGATGAAAAAAAAGTACAAAAAAGCAGATGATGATTTCGAAGCGATCCGTTCAGATTTTATTGACCGAAATGAAGAATGGTGGAGCGATGAGGAACAATGGAATCAGAGGCATATCGTATTTGAATTTATGAAAAAAGAATACAACATTAATATCTTTCACAAATAGAAGGTTACTGGCATGGACAGCCGAAAAATAAAACTGAATCTCTATCGTGGCGCTGACCTTGTATCATTACTGTCATTTCACAGAAGTGATCTATTCTGCCAAAGGCAATGGTCTGGTGTGTTTCCGGGCAGTACACTTCAATAGGTAAACCAAGTCGCATGCTATATGATAAATCAAGGTCAGTAACGAGAGATTTGTTCTTTAATTTAGTTAATGTCATGATGTTATTCCTCTCTAAATTTTTGTTATTCTTGTAAATAATCATACGTTAAATTTACAAATTTTTCAACTAATACTTTTTAAATATTCAAAAAATTATCGCCGCATTTATTCAATTTATGAGCTGAAACAGTTCTGTGTATGATCATTTAAACATTTGCAGGAGGCAATAATGATTTACATTTTTTTATTAGCTGCATTTACACTTTTACTATATATGTATATTGAAGCACACAGAAATCGTGTCAGTATAGATACGGTAAACATAGACAAACTCCCTGTTTCTTTTAAGAATTTTAAAATCTTTTTCATTTCAGACGTCCATCGAAGAACGATTACAATTAAACTTGTTGAAAAAGCAAAAAAAGCAGACATTGTAATTATCGGAGGGGACTTGGTGGAAAAAGGAGTTCCGATGGACAGAGTGGAAGATAATATAAAGATGCTGTCTAAAATTGGACCTGTTCATTTTGTATGGGGAAACAATGATTATGATGTAGATATAAATTATTTAAAGAACACTATATCAGATAATGGTGCAATCATTTTAGATAATACATGTATTTCTTTGAAAAGAAATAATGAAGTTCTTGATATTGCTGGGATAAACGATCTTTCTTTCGGAAAAGACAGATTGGAAGATGCCGTAATGAATTGCAGTTCTTCATGCCGTATCCTTATTAGTCACAATCCAGATATATCCAGGAAAATTAAGAAAGAGTATCAGATTCGTTTAGTGCTGTCAGGACATACACACGGTGGCCAGATCAGGCTGGGGCCACTAGGAATCGCCAAAAGAGGCGGATGGTACGATGAAGGATATTATAAGCTTTTAGTCAGCAACGGATTTGGTGCAACGCATTTGCCTCTTCGATTTGGAGCGCCTTGTGAAGCACATCTGATTACTCTGAATTAAGGCAAAAAGTTTACAGTACAATGTTTTTTCAGATATACTCTTCTTAACTTATTTTTTGGAGGAAGTGCAGATGTCTTGTGAAGGGAAGTACAACATTAAAGCGGTCTCCAAAATGCTCGGCATACAAGCTGGTACACTTAGAGCCTGGGAAAGACGCTATTCTATTGTTCAGCCTCATCGGAATGAAGCTGGACACCGATTATATACCGATGAACAAGTATACATATTAAAATGGCTAGTGAATAAAGTTAATCAAGGATTCACAATTAGCCAAGCGGTCGACGTTGCCCAGAATGGGGAACTCTATAAAGAACCTGCACCTTTTTCAATTGAAAATACTGATCGTGCTGCTGAAATGTCTAATATGATTTTAGATGCTTTGCTTTCATTTCAGGAAAAGAAAGCTAACGATCTATTAAGTCAGGCATTCAGCATGTATAATTTGGAAAAAGTCATAATTGATATTTTGGGTACATTATTAGTACAGGTAGGCCATCTTTGGGAAGATCAAAAAATAACAGTTGCTCACGAACACTTTACTTCATCCTTTTTACGGACTAAAATAGGACAACTTATGCAATGGCTTCCTTCAGACCCGTATTTGCCTAAGGTTATTGCAGGCTGCGGTATAGACGAGGAACATGAATTAGGTCTCCAGATGTTTACGCTGTTTTTAAGAAGGAAAGGGTTCGAAGTGATCTATTTGGGTCACGGAATTCCAGAGAAAGATTTTGAGGTTGTAATAAAAGAAGTAGAACCTAGGATGGTATTTTTATCGTGTACCATAGTGGAGCCAGCAACAAAAACATTAAGATGGGCTGAAAATCTTCTTGGGAAGTTCCCTGAAACTTCTTTTGGAGTGGGTGGATCTGCTGTAAGCCACCTGTCTTCAGAAGTTAGGGGGACATATAGTGATCTGTTAATCGGCAGCACAAAAGCAGAATGGGAAGACTGGATTTCTAAGAGACTTAAAAATAAATAATGATGTACGCTATAATTGGCTTGTTTGTTTATCACCAACTTATCACAAACTCATATATTGTAATTAAGACATAATAGCGCCGATCGTAAGGGGGACCAGAGATGCGGGTAGAACGGTTAACCTATAATAAAATAAAGATCTTCCTAACTTTTGATGATTTGAATGAACGTGGTATTTCAAAAGAAGAAATATGGCAGGACATTCCGAAAGTGCATCAGCTTTTCCGTGATATGATGACTGAAGCTGATGATGAGGTAGGGTTTAAAGCTGACGGTCCTATTGCGGTTGAAGTATTTTCACTTCCTGCTCAAGGTATGGTTGTTATTGTTACAAAAGGTATCAATGAGTATGATCTGGAAGAGGAATATGATGAAGATTATATAGAGATGCAAGTTACCTTGGATGAGAATGATGAAATTTTTTATGAATTTTCATCCTTTGAAGATGTAATTCTATTGGCGAATCGTCTTCATTCCCTAGAAATAAAGGGTGGCAGATTGTTCTCTTTTAATAATCATTTTTACTTAAAGTTTGAAGAGGAAGAAGTTAAACCACTTAATCTGGATCTATTTATTGCAATTCTTGCTGAATTCGGAAGTTCCTCAACAATTACAAGCTATAGAGTAATCGAATATGGAAAAGAACTAATGAAGGCTGAAGCTGTAAAAGAGCTTCATCGTTATTTTAAATAACAAAAACAGGAAGGAGGGCGCAAAATTTCTGCGTCCTCATTTATATTTCACCTTCCTGATTTCCGAAAAATCGTGTTATGATTAGTAATAATTTTTTAACCGCTGAACAGTAAAAAGGTCAGGGAATATAATAAATACATAAACTTTTGGGCTAGGAGTGACCATTAATGAAAATTGCAGTCTTATATGGCGGGGTATCTGCTGAACGGGAAGTATCACTATCTACAGGAAAACAAATTATTGCTGCTCTTGAAAGCAAGGGACATGACGTTATTGGTATCGATTTTCATCCATCACGATTACATGAGTTGCTCGATATAGAAGCAGATGTTGTCTTTTTGGGACTTCACGGTAAGTATGGTGAGGACGGACGTCTTCAAGGACTTTTAGATATGTTGAATATCCCGTATGTAGGATCTGGGGCTTTAGCTTCAGGGATTGCAATGGATAAAGCAAAATCAAAACAGTTCTTTAAAGAAGCAGGCATTAATATAGCAAAAGAAAAGGTATTATACAAAAAATCTTATAAAGAAGATCAGACAGAATTATCTTTCGATTTTCCTGCTGTAGTTAAGCCAAATAGAGAAGGATCAACAATAGGGTTAACAATTGCTCAAAACAGGGAAGAACTTCTTAAAGGGATCGCTGAGGCATTCATGCATGATGATACTGTCCTTGTAGAACAATTTGTAAGCGGGAAAGAGGTAACAGTTGCTGTTATGGGTGAACACGGCCATATGCAAGCATTGCCGGTCGTAGAGATTGAGCCTAAAAATGCCTATTATGATTATGAATCGAAATATGCTGAGGGTGGAAGCATACACTATGTTCCTGCGAGATTAGATGAAGAAACAACGGCACTTTTACAGAAGCAGGCTGTTATTGCTCACGAAGTTCTAGGGTGCGAAGTATATTCCCGTGTAGATTTTATCGTTCCTTACGATGGCACAGAGCCTGTTATTTTAGAAGTGAACACACTGCCTGGTATGACACCGACAAGTCTTTTCCCAGATGCAGCTAAGGAAATAGGCATGGATTATCCTGCTATGATTGAAAAATTAATCGAGCTATCATTAAAGAAATAGTGATTAAATCAATACCCCATCTGTATTAAGAATGGTGGGGTATATCTCTTTAAAATTCGACAGACAATGGTTATAGGTATATTGGCAGAATATTAGGTATTTTCGTAACAGTATGTGATTAAGAAAGCGTTTTCTTTTTAGGTGAAATTCACTAAATTTTTCTTCTCAACAGTCTTGCAAAGGTGTATACTGTCACTGAAGCTTGACTAAACTTTAGAGGTGACAAATATGGGAGGTAAACAAATGACAGCCCAAAATACTACAGACCAAAAATCCGACAATCATCATGAAAATGACAATGTGCTCAAATCCACGCAATCCGTGATCGCGGATGCGCTCGATAAATTAGGATATTCTTCCGAAGTTTTTGAGTTGCTTAAAGAACCGATCCGTATGCTTACTGTCCGCATACCGGTTAAAATGGATGATGGAAGCACTACAATTTTTACAGGATATCGTGCCCAGCATAATGATGCTGTTGGTCCAACAAAGGGCGGCGTTCGTTTTCATCCGAATGTATCAGAAACAGAAGTTAAAGCGCTATCAATTTGGATGAGTTTAAAAGCAGGAATTGTAGATCTGCCATACGGCGGCGGTAAAGGCGGAATCATCTGTGATCCGCGTACGATGTCTTTCAGAGAGCTTGAAAGATTGAGCCGCGGATATGTACGAGCTATCAGTCAGCTTGTAGGACCTACAAAAGATATCCCTGCTCCTGATGTATTTACAAATTCGCAGATTATGGCTTGGATGATGGATGAATACAGCAGAATCAGAGAGTTTGACTCACCTGGTTTTATCACTGGCAAACCTCTTGTACTTGGTGGATCTCACGGACGTGAAACAGCTACGGCAAAAGGTGTTACGATCTGTATTCGAGAAGCTGCTGCAAAAAAAGGTATTCAGCTTGAAGGCGCTCGCGTCGTTGTACAGGGATTTGGTAATGCAGGAAGCTTCCTTGCTAAATTCATGCACGATGCTGGAGCGAAAGTTATCGCGATTTCAGATGCTTATGGAGGTCTTCATGACCCTGAAGGACTTGATATCGATTATCTGCTTGAGAGAAGAGACAGCTTTGGTACGGTTACTAAATTATTTAAAGACACAATAACAAATCAAGAACTGTTAGAACTTGATTGCGATATTTTAGTGCCTGCTGCGATCGAAAATCAGATTACAGAGAAAAATGCTAACCAGATTAAAGCAACAATTGTTGTAGAGGCAGCAAATGGGCCGACAACTCTTGAAGCAACTCGAATCTTATCAGAAAGAGGAGTCCTGCTTGTACCTGACGTATTAGCAAGTGCTGGCGGAGTAACAGTTTCTTACTTTGAATGGGTTCAAAACAACCAAGGATACTATTGGACTGAAGAAGAAGTTGAAGAGAAGCTTGAAAAAGTGATGGTTAAATCGTTTGATACGGTTTATACAACAGCTATGAACAGAAAAGTTAACATGAGACTTGCGGCTTATATGGTCGGTGTTCGTAAGATGGCTGAGGCTTCCCGTTTCAGAGGCTGGATTTAATAATTCACCTCTAGCCATAAGGTCTGGTTTTCTTTACAAACCAAGAGCAAATCTCCTATCATATGATGATAGGAGATTTTTTCTTAGGCAAAAATAAAGACATGACGTTTTTTTGGAGTGGTGAAGAAGTGAAGATAGATGTTTGCATAATTGGAGGCGGTCCATGCGGCTTAGCAGCTGCAGTGGCATTGCAGAAGAAAGGCATAACCTATTGTGTGATAGAAAAGGGAAATGTGGTTAATACGATTTATAAGTATCCTACACATCAAACCTTTTTTAGTTCGAGCGAAAAGCTGGAAATAGGGGATTTCCCCTTTGTTCATGAACAGCGAAAACCTAACAGAATTCATGCGTTAACTTATTATAGAGAAGTGGTTAAACGGAATAAGCTTAATATTCATACTTTTATGAGGGCAGAATCTGTAGTTAAGAATAACAATGGTGCGTTTACGATAGCTGCCGTTAATCGGAAAAATGAGGAAATTCAATATGAAGCAAAATATGTAATTATTGCAACTGGCTACTATGATAATCCTAATATGATGAACATTAAGGGAGAAGACTTGCCTCATGTTCATCATTATTTTAAAGAAGGTCACCCATACTATGATTTGGATGTTGCAGTAATTGGGGGTAAAAATTCTGCGATCGATGCCGCTTTGGAGCTGGAGAAAGCAGGAGCACGCCCTCACGTTTTTTATAGAGGCAGTGGGTATTCTCAAAGTATAAAACCCTGGGTGCTTCCAGAATTTGAAGCGTGCGAAAAAGCAGGAACCATAAAAATGACTTTTAACGCTTGTGTCAAAGCGATTACTGAAGAAGGAATCTTTGTTGATATAAAGGATGAAGAAAAATATTTCCCTTTTCATGCTGTGTTTGCTATGACCGGTTATCATCCAGATCACGATTTTATTTCAAAGATGGGTGTAAACATTGATTCTAAAACAGGACGTCCTTATTATTCTGAGGAAACCATGGAAACAAATGTGGAAGGATTATTCATAGCAGGTGTAATCGCAGCAGGAAACAATGCTAATGAGATCTTTATAGAAAATGGAAGATTTCATGGAGAAATGGTAGCTAATACGATTCTAGATAGAGAAAAAAGCCGATAATCCATTTGGATTTCGGCTTTTTTATCATTAATTACTCAAGAAACAGCTGCTGCAGCTTTTCAGCAGAATTAGTAATTTCCAGTGCGATCATAAGTTTAAGACGAGCTTTTTGTCCGTTCAAACCATTAGAAAAGATGACACCGAGCTCTTTCAAATGTTTGCCGCCGCCTTCATAGGAATAAATGTCCTGTGCAATTCCATTGAAGCATCTGGAAACGAGTACAACAGGTATCTGCCGTGAGATAAGCTCTTTAATTGCGGGAACAGTAGCAGGAGGCAAATTACCCTGCCCGAGTGCTTCGATCACAACACCGTCAGCAGATTTTGATGCAGCATTTATCAATTCTCCATCCATTCCTGCATAAGCTTTTAATAATATGACGTTTTTAGAAAAATGTTTTACTTGAAACTGGCTTGAACGGAGAGGGGTATGATGAAAGAGTACTCCTCTTTTTGTAACGATTCCAATTGGTCCATACTGCGGGCTTTGAAAAGTAGCGATGTTGCTTGTATGCGTCTTTGTCACGTTTTTAGCAGCGTGGATTTCATCATTAAATACGACCAGAACACCTTTGCCTAATGATTGATGCTCGCAGGCAACTCTTACAGACGAAATGAGATTATAAGGTCCATCAGAGCCGTGTTCGTTGCTGGATCTCATTGCCCCAGTAACGATGACAGGAATCGGAGTTTCTAAAATCAGGTCAAGAACGTAAGCTGTCTCTTCCAAAGTATCTGTACCATGTGTGATTACTAGCCCATCATATCGATCTGCTTCTGTCTGCTCCTTAATAAACGAAGCAAGTTCAAGCATGTGAAAAGGGGTAATATGAGGAGAAGGCAGGTTAACGTAGTTCTTTACCACGATTTCGGCTATATCAGACAGTTCTGAGATTGTGGCTTCAAGTGGATGTGTCTCTTTCGTATTGACACCGCCTGTGTTCTTATTCTCTTCCATTGCTATTGTTCCGCCTGTATGAATCAATAATATTTTTTTCAATATTGCCGCCCTCCTTGTTCTTATTGTTCTCTATTCCACTTCTTAAAATATCATGTTACGATAGAAAAAAACAGTAGAAAAGAGGCAGGACATGCTAGCTGTAATTTCTGCAGCGGTGGCTCCGGCTATTGCTCTATTATCATTTTTTTACCTTAAGGATAAATATGAAACTGAACCTTTATCGTTAGTAGTAAAGGTCTATATATTTGGAGTTCTTCTCGTATTTCCTGTAACGGTCCTGCAATTTGGATTTAAGGAAGAGATGAACGTTCCTTTATTTGCTGATGCCTTTTTAGTCAGCGGAGCTCTTGAGGAATTTTTAAAGTGGTTCTTAGTTTTTTATGGTGCGTACCTTCATGAAGAATTTAATGAACCATATGATGGAATTGTATATGCAACTGCATTATCACTCGGCTTTGCATCATTGGAAAACATTTTTTATCTGTATACGTTCGGGATCGAAGAAGCATTGATCCGTGCCCTTCTTCCAGTAAGTGGGCACGCATTGTTTGGTGTTATCATGGGCTTTTATCTAGGGAAAGGGAAATTTTCATCCGGAAAGAAACAAGTCATTTATTTAAGTCTTTCACTAATAATCCCTGTTCTTCTTCATGGAACATTTAATTTCTTGCTTCTATCAAGCACCAAGTATATCTTCTTCTATATGTTCCCGTTCATGATTTTCTTATGGTGGTTCGCCTTAAGAAAAGTAAGGATTGCTAATTCATCATTAAATCCATATCGAAACGCAGATGCTAAGACTGGTATTTAACCGGTCTTTTTTTTGTTTTCTTCTACAATGAGACTTTGAAATTGAATAAAAAAAACCGGATTACAAATGATACATGTATAACAAGAAATGGAGATTAAAATTACAGGAGGCTAACTTTCTCATGAAAAGAAATTCAGCTTACATAAAGGGAGCATTTTTTGCAATCGCCCTTTGTTTTGGGTTATTTGCTGGATTTGGTCAAAACAATGCACATGCGTTTTCGAACCAAGTCATACAAAAAGGAGCAACTGGAGACGATGTAGTAGAACTTCAATCCCGTCTTCAATATCTAGGCTTTTACACAGGAAACATTGACGGTGTTTTTGGATGGAGAACCTATTGGGCATTACGAAACTTTCAATATGAATTTGGTATGGATATAGACGGCTTAGCGGGAGCTAAAGCAAAGCAAAAACTTGTGAAAGCTTCAAAGTATGACAAAGCCTGGGTGACAAAGCAAATTAATTCAGGAAATAAATTTTCATACTATGGAGGAGTTCCAAAGAGCAAACAGACGAAAAGCGGAGGTGCTAAAGGCGGAGCAGCTAAAAAAGGCACTGCACAAGGCGGAGCGGGCGGAGGAAAAGCTACAGCTAAGCCGGCACAAGTAAAACCTGCGAAAAATATTCCAGATGGATACTCACAGAATGATATTAGTTTGATGGCCAATGCTGTATACGGTGAAGCAAGGGGCGAGCCTTATATCGGACAGGTAGCAGTTGCTGCCGTAATTATTAACCGTGTGGAGGATTCTCAATTTCCTAAAACAGTCTCAGGTGTAATATTTGAACCAGGTGCTTTTACGGCAGTTGCGGACGGACAGATTTACTTAACCCCGAATAAGCAGGCGAAAAAAGCTGTTATGGATGCATTAAATGGTTGGGATCCAACGGGTGAAGCCATATATTACTTTAACCCTGATACAGCAACTTCAGGCTGGATCTGGGGACGTCCTCAAATCAAGAAAATCGGAAAGCACATTTTTTGTAACTAATAAAGGGGTGAACATATAATGATACGCACAATCCTTATTGCACTGTTGTTCGTTGCTGTAGCAGGGACAGGATATTGGGGCTATACAGAGCACCAAGAAAAGAATGCTGTTCTTCTGCAGGCGGAAAATAACTATCAGCGGGCTTTCCATGATCTGAACTTCCATGTTGATGCACTTCACGACAAGATTGGAGAAACGCTGGCTATGAACTCCAGAAACCAGCTTTCACCTGCATTAGCTCAAGTTTGGAGATTAACATCTGAAGCTAATAATGATGTAGGACAGCTCCCATTAGCGCTGCTTCCTTTTAATAAAACAGAAGAATTCTTAGCTAAAATGGGAGAATTCAGTTACAGAACAGCAGTTCGAGATTTAGATAAAAATCCATTATCTGATAAAGAATATAAGACTTTGAAGGACTTGTACGCTAACGCAACAGAAATTCAGAATGAACTGCGCAGAACAGAATCATTGGCTCAAAAGAACAATCTCCGCTGGATGGATGTAGAGATGGCGTTAGCAACAAATAAAACGCAGGAAGATAATACGATAATCGATGGTTTTAAAACAGTAGATAAGAATGTTGAAGGATATTCAGAAGTGAATTTCGGTTCTGAAGTATCTAACATGATGAAGATGAAAAACCGTGATCTAAGTCAGTTAAAAGGGAAAAAGATTACGAAAGAAGATGCTAAAAAGATTGCTATCGAGTTTTTCGATCTTAAGAAAAACGTAAAGATAACAGTTGAAAAATCAGGTAAAGATGCGAAATACGATGCTTATTCACTGACACTTTACAACCCAGATACTAAAGGTACAACTTATATGGACATTACACAGAAAGGCGGTTACCCGCTTTACGTGCTCTATGACCGCAGTGTAGGCAAGCCGAAAATATCACTGAATGATGCCATGTTCCAGGCTGAAGACTTCTTAAAAAAGCACATGGAGAGCAAGATGGAAATGGTATCGAGTGATCAATATGACAATATTGCTGTATTCACCTATGCAAGGCTTGAAGACGATGTGCGAATCTATCCAGAAGTGGTTACTGTAAAAGTCGCCCTCGATAACGGTGATATTATGGGTTATGAAGGGACTGACTTCCTGTTGGCTCATCAGGATAGACGAATTCCAGAATTCAAAATTACGGAGAAAGAAGCAAGAACAAATCTGAATCCGAAGTTTGAAGTAAAAGAAGTAAGCAAAGCATTGATAAGAAATGATATTAATGAAGAGGTTTTCTGCTATGAATTCCTAGGGGTACTTGGAAATGAAACCTATCAAGTTTTCATCAATGCAGAGAATGGAAACGAAGAAGAAGTTAAAAAGCTGAAAGAAGCAGAACCTTCTTATAATGAGATCTAAATAAAAGGCTGTTTTCGTAAACTTTGTTTCAATTTGAAGTGGTTGATTTCCGCTACAGGTGCTCGCTTTCCGCGGGGCGTGCGGTGAGCCTCTTCGCGCTTTGCGCCCTTAGGAGTCTCACCTGTCCGCTGATCCCGCAGGATTCTCGCACCTTCCGCTCCAATCAACTTGGCAAGAAGAAACTACAAATAAATGATAAAGCAACAATCTTTTAGAAATGATCCAAATAAAAGAAGCAAAATTTCGCTTTTTGAAATTTTGCTTTTTCTTTTTTTTAATAACTGTCATAATAAGGGAAAGGCTAATGAAACGCAATTTTGGGGGAAGATTTTATGATTGCTGTTGGGGAACCGTTATATTTGCAACCGTTATTTTCAGATAAAAAGGATAAATACAGGTGCAAGATTTGTGAAGTGAAAGATGATCGGATTTATATCGATTATCCAAGTAATGAAATAACAAATCGTACAGAATATTTTTTTGATGGCACGCAGTTTAAAGCATCATTTGTGGATAAGGAAAAGAATGTTTTTACATTTCGCACAGAACTGCTGGGCAGGAAGATTGAGAAGATACCAGTATTAATAATTGCCTCTCCCAAAGAGGAAGAGATACATAAGATACAGCGAAGAGAGTTTGTCCGGGTAGAAACCTTATTGGATACAGCGGTGAGCAATGTGGATGATTCATACCCTCCATTTAATTCTGTGGTGCTTGACCTTAGTGCTGGGGGAATGCTTTTATCTCTTCCGGTAAAACATAATGTGTCAAAAGGAGATATGCTGGAATGTTTAACTGTTCTTCCAATGCAATCAGGTGAGAAAATTTACCTGGATCTTCAATGTAAAGTATTGAGGATCTTAGATGGACATGCGAAGGATAGACAAAGGGCACCGCTCCAGTTCGAATCAATTGATCAAAAATCAAGACAGCATATTATAAGATTTTGTTTTGAACAGCAGCTTTTAATGAAAAAAAAGGAAACAACTATTTAGAATAGCTATCTTTTTTCGGGGAATACTACTCCCGAAAAGAAGGTGACTAAGATTAAAAGGTTAGACAGGTTATTAATTCAGCTTGCTATCGTTCATTTTATATTATTATTGATCGCACAAGTTTTTTTAGAAATCCCTTCGTTTAAAATGTATACGAATAAAAGCATTTATTATGAAGGTGTCATAAAAGGTGAAAGAGAACCTGCTTTGGAAACGATAGACCGTTAAGCAAGAATTGTGATAAGATAGATATAGAATTAATCTGTCATTTTCAGATTATGTACAGAAAAAAGCAGGGGGAAGTTTACCTGCTTTTATTGCTATGTATGCATTGTCATAGGTATGGGGTAGGAGGAAACATGAAAAAATTATTATCGATTGCCATTGATGGCCCTGCGGGTGCAGGAAAAAGTACGGTAGCAAAGCAAGTAGCTGAGCGCCTTTCTTTTATTTATATTGACACTGGTGCCATGTACAGGGCATTAACTTATAAAGCTCTTTCCTTAGGGGCAGATTTAAATGATGGAATCGCTCTTGAATCAGTTCTTCAAACAACACAGATCGAATTGGTGAAGACAGAAACAGGTCAAGCTGTATATCTTGATGGAAAAGACGTATCAGAAGCAATCAGGTCAGCAGAAGTAACAAATAATGTTTCTTTTGTTGCCCGGCAAAAAGAAGTACGGATTGAAATGGTGAAAAGACAGCAGCAGCTTGCTGAATCAGGCGGAGTAGTAATGGATGGCCGGGATATCGGTACACATGTGATGCCTAATGCTGAACTGAAAATCTTCTTGATCGCGTCAGTAGATGAACGCGCTCGCAGAAGATATGAAGAAAATCTTGCAAAAGGATTCCCGGCAGATTTTGAATTGTTAAAAAGTGAAATTTCACTTCGAGACAAAAGAGACAGCGAAAGAGAAGCTGCTCCATTAAGAAAAGCAGAAGATGCTATTGAACTAGATACAACGAGCATGACCATCGAAGAAGTAGTCTCAAGCATTCTTAATTTTGCAGAGGAAAGGGCACGTTAATATGAAGCTTTATTCTTTCGGAAAATGGCTTTGCGGTACTTATTTTAATAGTTCTTTTAAACCTGAAATAATCGGGGCAGAAAATATGCCGGATGCTGGCGGGGTTTTGCTGTGTACAAATCATATTCACAACTATGACCCTCCACTTGTTGGAGTTGCTTCACCAAGGGAAGTTCACTTCATGGCAAAAGCAGAACTCTTTTCGGTCCCAGTATTAAAACATATAATGCCAAAAATTAATGCGTTTCCTGTAAAAAGAGGAATGAGCGATAAGACGGCTTTAAAAACAGGCATGAACCTTTTAAAAGAAGGAAAGGTAGTAGGCCTCTTTCCTGAAGGGACAAGAAGCAAAACAGGTGAGATCGGTGAGGGTTTGGCAGGTGCAGGGTTCTTTGCACTTAAATCCGAAGCACATATCGTCCCTTGTGCAATAGTAGGCCAGTATAAAAAGGGCAAAAGCTTAAAAATTATCTTTGGCAAGCCGATAGACTTCACACATTTACGCGAGCAAAAAGCTTCCGCTAAAGAAGCTACAGAGCTTATAATGAAACATATAGCACAATTGAAAAAAGATAACGAATAGGTTTGTTCTTTACAATGTTAATGTTCTTTCAAAGCGAAAGTTCAATAAATTATTTTTTAATTTTTTGAGGAGGCCACGAACATGACAGAGGAAATGAGCACGAGTTTAACAAATGCTACCCAAGCTGAATCAGGCGAAATCGTTAAAGGTACGGTTTTGAAAGTAGAAGACAAACACGCGTTAGTTGATATCAGCGCTAAACAAGACGCATTTTTACCAATTAATGAGGTTTCGAGTCTTTTTATTGAAAAGGTAAGTGATGTGTTAAATGAAGGAGATCAAATCACTGTTAAAGTGCTTTCTCATACAGAGGACAAGCTACTTGTATCTAAAAAAGCGGTAGACAGTGAAAAATCCTGGTCAGAGCTACAAGAAAAATACGACGCGAAAGAATCGTTTGAAGTTACAGTTCACGATGTAGTAAAAGGCGGACTCGTTGTAGATTTAGGGGTACGTGCATTTATTCCTGCTTCAATGGTTGAATCTCATTTTGTAGAAGACTTTTCAGATTACAAAAGTAAGAAGCTTTCGGTTAAAATTGTGGAGCTTGATACTGAAAAAGGGCGTGTAATATTATCACACCGTGCTGTAACTGAAGAGGAAGAAGCGGGAAGAAAGCAAGAGATCTTAGACAGCCTAGCTCCAGGAGAAATCATTGAAGGTAAAGTTCAGCGTCTAACGGACTTTGGCGCCTTTGTGGATATTGGCGGAGTCGACGGATTAGTCCATGTATCACAGCTTTCTCATAATCGTGTAGATAACCCTTCAGAAGTATTAAGCGAAGGTCAAACAGTTAAAGTAAAAGTACTTTCTGTAGACCGCGATAATGACAGAATTTCGCTTTCAATTAAAGAAACACAGCCTGGACCGTGGGAAGAAGCTAGTTCTTCTATTACACCTGGAAGTGTCATTGAAGGTACAGTGAAACGAATCGTTGCTTTTGGTGCATTTGTTGAAGTGGCACCTGGGATTGAAGGGCTCGTGCACATTTCAGAGATGGCAAACCGCCATATCGGAAACCCGAGTGAAGTTGTTAAAGAAGGACAGCAAGTATCTGTTAAAGTGCTTGATGTCAACAGCAAAGAAAAAAGAATGAGCTTAAGTATGAAAGCTGTTCAAGATGAAAAAGAAAAAGAAAACCTTAAACAAAACCTTCCAAAAGAAGAAAAAGGTTTTTCGTTAGCTGAGATGATTGGTGACCAGCTAAAAGGGTACAAGTAATTTTATTTGAAAGCTCCCGATTTTAATCGGGGGCTTTTTTTACACTTTCAGAAAGTATAACTTGTTAGCACGATGATTTTCGATGTGGCAACAAGTTTATGTGGATAGTATAAGCGCTACTATGGCTGACAAGAAAGGCTTGACGTCAGTCAAGTTTTCTTTATAGAGGTTAAGCGGGTGAGGAAAGTGGCATAATGCTATCGAGGTGAAATTCATGAATGATGGCATACTTTTTTATTGGTTCATGTGGATCGGCTGGGTCGTAACAACCTTCTTATTTGAAAAAAATCAATTCAGAAATACAGTGATTTTCATTTTGCTTCCAGGCATAATATTGTCTGGTTATGATATTTCATTTTCATTGGGTACAATTAACGCAGCTTTTGCTTACTTTTTAATCATAGGGCTTGTTCATGTTATCCGCAGTACAGGTGAGCTCCTCTATTATTTAGCAGTAAGTTTTATTATAGCAGTAAGCTATGTAATGCTTCAGATTTTTGCGCTGTATGATCCCGCTAAACTGTTCATCGATAAAAAGTATTTGTTGATTATTTTTCTAGCAGCTATGCTGTTTCTTATTTTAAAAAGAAATATTGATTTATTTTATGTCCCCTTAATCGGTATTTTTATTGGAGATTCATTATATCAGTTATTGATCTTAAGACTTACAGGATATTTAGAAATAGGTTCGATGTTTGTATTGGATTTGCTTGCTTCCACTACAATGATTCTATTTTGTATGGTAATATTGGTAGATATGTTCAAAAAATTAAGGCGCGTCTCTTATAAAAAGGTTAATCCAGCAAAGCCGATTTGATGGAAACCTATTATTATTAAGTTGTCTAAGATCTCAAGAATTTGCTAAAATAAGTGGACTTGTCTAATTTTATTGTAATTTAACAAAGTAATGATGAATTCATAAAGAAATGATTGATTTGATCAGGAAAAAAAGGGAAGTGTCAAACATGACTAAACCAGTTTTAGCTATAGTAGGAAGACCAAATGTAGGGAAATCTACTATATTTAACAGAATTGCCGGTGACCGCATATCCATTGTAGAAGATATGCCAGGTGTTACCCGTGACCGTATCTATAGTTCCGCCGAATGGCTGAATACCGAATTTAACTTGATCGATACAGGTGGAATAGAAATTAGTGATGCACCGTTTATGAGCCAGATGAAGGAACAAGCAGAACTAGCTATTGAAGAAGCCGATGTTATCTTGTTCTTAGTAGATGGCATGAATGGAATTACAGCAGCCGATGAAGAAGTAGCCAAAATGCTTTTCCGTTCAAAAAAGCCTGTTGTTTTAGGTGTGAACAAAATTGATAACCCGGAAAGAAAAGAATTGTTATATGAATTTTACAGTCTAGGAATGGGTGAACCGATTGGTGTGTCTGGTACTCATGGAATCGGACTTGGAGATCTTCTGGATCAAGTTGTCAGTCATTTTCCTGAAACTGTTGAAGAAGAAAAAGACGATGACACGATTTATTTCTCATTAATCGGCAGACCGAATGTAGGTAAATCCTCTTTAGTAAACGCAATTTTAGGAAAAGAACGCGTTATTGTAAGCAACATTGCAGGTACAACTCGTGATGCAATTGATTCCAGTTTTGAGAAGGAAGATCAAAAATATGTAATTATCGATACAGCTGGAATGCGCAAGCGCGGAAAAGTATACGAGACTACTGAAAAATACAGCGTTATGCGAGCTATGAAAGCGATTGAACGTTCAGATGTCGTCTTGATGGTCATTGATGCAGAAGAAGGCATCATCGAGCAGGATAAAAAAGTCGCTGGCTTTGCTCATGAAGCAGGAAAAGCGGTCGTTATTGTAGTGAATAAATGGGATGCCATCGAAAAAGATGATAAAACGATGCAGAAATTCGAGCAGAAGATCCGTGATCATTTCCTTTACTTATCTTATGCACCGATCGTTTTCGTATCTGCATTAACGAAACAGAGACTTCATCATCTATTCCCGGTGATTAATCAGGTTGCCGAAAACCATTCATTAAGAGTTCAGACGAACATATTAAATGAGGTTATCATGGATGCAGTTGCGATGAATCCTGCACCGATGGATAATGGAAAACGGTTAAAGATAAACTATGCAACTCAAGTAGCTTCTAAACCGCCTACATTTGTTATTTTCGTTAATGATCCTGAGCTTTTCCACTTCTCTTATAAGAGGTTTTTAGAGAACAGAATTCGTGAAACATTCGGGTTTGTCGGTACACCAATCAAAATTTTTGCAAGAAAGAAAAATGATTAAGGTAATAGTATGATGTGGATTCTCCTCATCTTATTATCTTATTGTTTAGGTTCCATCAGCTTTAGTTATTTGCTTACAAAGCTGATAAAAAATGAAGATATCAGAAACCATGGAAGCGGCAATGCAGGTGCCACCAACACATTACGAGTGCTTGGAAAGGGACCTGCCATCGCTGTCTTGCTATTAGACAGTATGAAAGGGATAATATCTGTTTTGGTACCATTATGGCTAGGATTTAGTCCAAATATCGCAATACTGTGCGGCTTTGCAGCTGTAATTGGTCATAATTACCCAGTATTCTTTGGATTCAAGGGCGGGAAAGGAGTTGCAACAACAATCGGTGTTTTTGCAGCTATATCTTTCTTTCCATCTCTAATAGCAGGTATAATTGCTATTCTTACGATTTGGATTAGCCGGTTTGTTTCTCTAGGTTCGATCGTCTTTTTAATCCTGACACCTTTCTTTATGCTGTATCATTATAGCCTGCCATTTTTTGCGATTGTAACGGGCGGTTGTATCTCAGCAGTTTCAGTCTGGCGTCATAGGGGAAATATACAAAGGCTGCTAAAAGGGACCGAACGCAAAATTTAATAATTTGGAGTGTGACATGAATGGATAATGTTGCTGTATTAGGGGCTGGAAGCTGGGGGACAGCTCTTGCTATCGTATTAGCTGATAATGGTCACAATGTCCGCTTATGGGGACGCAGAGAAGAACAAGTATCTGAGATTAATGAAGAACATCGCAACGAGAAATACTTGCCTGGTATTGAGCTTCCTAAAAGTATAAAAGCTTCTGTAAAGCTTGAAGAATGTATAGAAGGTGCAGATATCATCGTTCTCGTTACTCCTACAAAAGCGATGAGGGATGTCCTCGGCCAGCTGAAGAATTCATTAACTCGTAAAGTCACGATCGTTCACGCGAGCAAAGGTATTGAACCTGGTACATATAAAAGAATTTCAGAGATCATTGAAGAAGAGCTGCCTGCGTCGCTTCTAGAAGCAGTGGTTGTGCTTTCGGGCCCAAGCCACGCGGAGGAAGTTTCTTTAAGACAGCCAACGACTGTTACTGTATCATCTGAAAAAATTGAAACTGCAGAAAAAGTTCAAGATTTGTTTATTAACCAAAATTTCCGTGTCTACACGAACCCTGATGTAATTGGTGTTGAGCTTGGCGGTGCGCTAAAAAATATCATCGCTCTAGGGGCAGGTCTATCTGATGGATTAGGCTACGGAGATAACGCTAAGGCAGCATTGATCACCAGAGGACTTGCGGAAATTGCACGTCTTGGAACCCATATGGGAGCTAATCCTCTAACTTTTTCAGGTTTAACGGGTATTGGCGATTTAATTGTAACTTGTACGAGTGTACATAGCAGAAACTGGCGTGCAGGCAATATGCTTGGAAAAGGGATGGCACTCGACGATGTTCTTGATAATATGGGAATGGTCGTTGAAGGAGTCAGAACAACCCAAGCCGCTTTCGAATTAAGCAAGAGAGAGCAAGTTGAAATGCCGATCACACAAGTGCTTTACGATGTCCTTTTTAACAACAAAGGCGCAAAGCAGGCCGTAGATGAGCTGATGCAGCGAACTCGAACACATGAAGTTGAAGATGTTTCATCCTTAAAAAGCTAGTCCGAATAGGCGGGTGTCTAAAAATATTTAGGCAATCGCCTTTTTTCTTTTCACCCTTCTTGTAATGCTGCATACGATAGGGATGAAAAGGAAGTGGGAGGAGGACTTCAGGTGGAACGTGATCAACAATTTTTTGACAAGATCGAGAAAAAAACGAGCGTTAAAAAGGACGATATTTTCAAACTTGCACAATCAGTAAGCGGTTCTAATTTACGTGATGAGCGCACGATTCGAATGCTGATTTCCCAAGTATCTTCTATGGCTGGGGTAGCTGTCACGAAACAGAAAGAAGACCAGATCGTTCAGGCTGTTTTGAATAATAACATCCCTCTAGATTTGGCAACTCTATCTAAAATGTTCGAAGGAAAATAGGCGGCTGTATTAAAGCTGTTAACAGTTTATTCTTCGTCTGATTAATAAGTTAATGAACGAAAAAAAGGAGTATTTAGTCCAACACCCGGTTGCTGCCGGGTGTTTTTTTGTCTTATGAGCGTGAGGTGAGGGGTATCTAACGCGCGGAATTTGTCAGGGTGTGTCGACTCGTGGCTATTTTTCAATTAACGTGTGATTATTTAAATTAATGTGAGAAAAAAATAAACTAACGTGGGATTATAGCATGTTACCGTGGGAATTCTTGTTTCACTACCCGTAGGGGTATTTCACCAAAACACACTTTCGTTAGCTGAAACTGTTTTATAAGCAAGGAATACGTCAACTGACCAGGAAGTGCGTATGAGATAAGCCCAGTTTTATTTCTATACGAAATGAAGTTTAAAGAAATAGATCAAATTATGCTATAATGTACGCTGTGGACAAGGAGGATACATATGAGTGAAGGTTTATTGAAAATGTGGGTGGCACTATCAGCCATCGGACTAATGTTTATTGCAGTTTTTTCAATCATGTTCAGCCGTTCTAAACTATCTGGCGTTATACAGGGAGCCGTTTCTTTTTTCGCATGGATCTGTATGATAGTGGCTGGAATACTAATTATAATCGTCGTTTTTAGCGGACCTGTACAAGGGTAGAGGAGGAGATCAATTTGCAAAAAAAATGGCTGATTCCTTTACTGCTTATCCTTTTAACTCTCTCAGGATGTCTATATCCTGAAGAACGAAAGCTGCAAAACCGCATACCTTATCAGGATCAGATCACAGCTGTACAGACGGCTGTTGACAACTTTCAAAAAGATACTGGTGTATTGCCTATTAAAACAAAAGAAGCGGACACAGATATCTATCAAAAATATTTAATTGATTTTAATAAACTCGTTCCAAAATATATGCAGGAACCGCCTGGTAATTCTTATGAAAAAGGCGGAACATTCCAATATGTACTGATAGATGTCGAAACAAACCCAACTGTTAAACTGGCAGATCTAGTTTTAACAGATAAAATTCAGGATGTACAGGTTGCGTTAAACATCTATATGGATAAACACCGTTATCCTCCGTTTAAGAAGATTGAGGAACAAGGAAGATACACGCTTGATTATAAAAAATTAGGATTTAAAAAAGATCCTTTCGTTACCAGCCCTTTTACGGGCAAGAAATTGCCTATGATGGTAAACGGCGATGCAAAAATTTTTATAGATTATAGAAAAGACTTAAAACCTGCGATCGAGAGCTATAAAGATGAATTGGACAAGCACGAAGATATCCGCCATCTGCTAGCAGAACATTCCTATTTTGTACCGGTCTATTCAGTTCCCTATAAAGTCGAAAACAATGAGCCTGTTTTTTTTATAAAATAGGCATGAACTCTCCCTTTTTCTAATACATTCATAGAAAAGGCGGAGAGATTTTTTTTGGAAATCCTTATAACGAAACAAGCTTTATAGTTTCATCGGTAGGCACAGTAGTGCGCCCTCCCGTTTTAATGGAACTATACAACAGAGAAAAGAGGTTCCAATAAAAATTTCCGTTCCTTTGTCATAATCAATAGGACAAAATCATACGATGTATTGTCCAAGACTAGCATCCGGAACTTTATTTGGATCGGGAGGGAAACGAATGGAAAAAATCGATATTTTTAAAGATATCGCCGAAAGGACGGGCGGAGATATCTACTTAGGAGTAGTAGGAGCAGTAAGAACGGGTAAATCTACATTCATTAAGAAATTTATGGAGCTAGTAGTCCTGCCTAACATTGAAAATGAAGCAGAACGTCAGCGAGCTCAGGATGAATTGCCGCAAAGTGCAGCTGGACGCACCATTATGACCACTGAACCCAAATTTGTTCCAAACAATGCGGTAAAGATTAATGTTGGGGAAGGCCTTGATGTAAATATCCGTCTCGTAGACAGTGTTGGATACGCTGTTCCAAGTGCAAAAGGGTACGAAGATGAAAACGGTCCTAGAATGATTCATACACCTTGGTATGACGAGCCGATTCCGTTTCATGAAGCGGCTGAAATCGGAACAAGGAAAGTTATTCAAGAACATTCAACACTTGGGGTTGTCGTAACTACGGATGGCTCAATCGGAGAAATTCCAAGATATGATTATGTAGAGTCAGAAGAACGTGTTGTTAATGAGTTAAAAGAGGTAGGAAAACCGTTCATAATGCTGATCAATTCAACTCATCCGCACCATCCGGATACACAGCAGCTTCGTAATGAACTATGTGAGAAGTATGACATTCCAGTACTTGCAATGAGTGTTGAGGGGATGACGGAACACGATATTAACAATGTACTTCGTGAAGCTTTATACGAGTTCCCGGTATTAGAAGTAAATGTGAATCTTCCAAGCTGGGTAATGGTGCTAAGAGAGAATCATTGGCTGCGTGAAAGCTATGAAGAAGCAGTAAGAGAAACAGTTCAAGATATTAAACGTCTGCGCGATGTTGATAAAGTGGTAGGCTTCTTCGCAAACTATGACTTTATTGATGATGCAAGACTAGCAGGGATTGAAATGGGGCAAGGGATTGCAGAAATCGATCTTTTTGCACCGGATTACTTGTACGATCAGATCTTAAAAGAGGTTGTTGGGGTCGAAATTCGAGGAAAAGATCATCTTCTTCAACTTATGCAGGAATTTGCGTATGCAAAGACAGAGTATGATCAAGTGGCAGATGCGCTAAGAATGGTGAAGCAAACTGGATATGGAATTGCTGCTCCTGCTATCACCGATATGAGCTTGGATGAGCCGGAAATTATCCGTCAGGGCTCCAGATTCGGGGTTAGACTTAAGGCTATCGCACCTTCGATCCATATGATTAAAGTTGATGTGGAATCCGAATTCGCACCGATTATTGGAACAGAGAAACAAAGTGAAGAAATGCTAAGATATTTAATGCAGGATTTTGAAGAAGATCCACTGTCAATATGGAATTCTGATATCTTTGGACGCTCCTTAAATTCTATTGTAAGAGAAGGAATACAAGGAAAGATTTCATTAATGCCGGAAAATGCAAGATATAAATTAAAAGAGACGCTTGAACGTATTATTAATGAGGGATCAGGCGGTTTAATTGCCATTATTTTATAACTTTGAGACTCCTATAACCAGGAGTCTTTTTTTTGGTGTTTTTTTGTGGGTTCTTTAAGCTGTTTTGAAAGTAGTTGTTCTCCGCTCCAGGTGCTCGCTTTCCGCGGGGCATGCGGTGAGCCACCTAGGCACTTTGCGCCATTAGGTGTCTCACCTGTCACGCTGAGCCCGCCGGAGTCTCGCACCTTCTGCTCCAATCAACTATTCAAGGAGCAATATATTTAATGCAATAAACAAAAGATGTATGTAGCTTGTTTGTGTATGACTTTGTGGGTAGTTGAAAGTAGTTGTTCTCCGCTCCAGGTGCTCGCTTTCCGCGGGGCATGCTGCATGGGCTTTCTTGAAAACGTGCATTTAGAGGTTTAGCCTGACACGTTGCTCCTGAAGGAGTCACACACCTTGCACTTAAAACATTACGGACTTTTATTCCATGATAAAAATAGTAAAAAGGATTCGGAAAAAGGTAGACTTTTATACCTTTTAAACTTGTTTTCTTGTAAAAAAAGGTCAAAAAATAAGGAAATTTAAGGGTTAAATCGCTAAAAACGTCGAAAAAAGATTGAATTCTTTAAACGAATCGTATAATATAAGGCTTGTTACAGATATAATAAGTAAAATCCTGTATATTACATATGAAAATAATACTTTAAAAAAATATTTCACTACCGATATACCTGTAGAGAATTCCTTGAGAGGAGGTGAATGGAATGAACAAGACTGATCTTATCAACGCAGTATCTGAGCAAGCTCAGCTTTCTAAGAAAGATGCATCTAAAGCAGTTGACGCTGTTTTCGAAGCGATCACTGGCACTCTTCAAAGCGGAAGCAAGGTGCAACTTATCGGTTTTGGTAACTTTGAAGTTCGTGAGCGTGCAGCTCGTAAAGGCCGCAACCCGCAAACTGGACAAGAAATCGAAATCTCTGCAAGCAAAGTTCCTGCTTTCAAACCAGGGAAAGCCCTTAAGGACGCTGTAAAATAATTAATACATAGGGCAAAAAGACCGTGATTCGTTCACGGTCTTTTTTTATTGTTCATTATGAGGCAGCTTTGTTCTCCTGCATCACTATCATCAGTAAAATTTCATTTAAGCAGCGAAAACTCACTTTGTGCAATTCAGATCTTAAAACATCAAACAGTTTAACTTTCTATCTTCCACTCATGCTGAAAGGGTTTTCTCTTTTTGCTATTCTTTCACCAGTATGCTAAAATTTTGCTATTGTGTTATTGGAATTGGAGGACAAAGAGCGTGGCAGAAGTTCAACGTGAGAAAATTGAAACCGCAGTAAAAATGATACTTGAAGCTATTGGGGAAGACCCTGAACGAGAGGGTTTAATAGATACACCGAAACGTGTAGCAAAAATGTATGAAGAAGTCTTTCAAGGATTGAATCAAGATCCAAAAGAACATTTTGCAACTATTTTTGGAGAAGATCACGAAGAATTAGTACTTGTGAAAGATATACCTTTTTATTCAATGTGTGAACATCACCTTGTACCATTTTTTGGCAAGGCTCACATAGGTTACATACCAAAAGGCGGTAAAGTTACTGGACTGAGCAAACTAGCCAGAGCAGTGGAAGCTGTAACAAAAAGACCGCAGCTGCAGGAAAGAATAACCTCAACGATTGCAAACAGCCTGCTTGAAACACTTGAACCGCATGGTGTAATTGTAGTAATCGAGGCAGAGCATATGTGTATGACGATGCGCGGCGTGAAAAAGCCTGGTTCCATGACTGTTACTTCCGCAGTTAGAGGTGTTTTTGAAAAAGACGCAGCAGCAAGGGCAGAAGTATTAAGCCTTATTAAAAACTAAGGAGGGTTTCCAATAATGAAATCAGAATTTGACTTTTTTGTTATAAAAGCTAAAGAAAATGGTGTAAATGTAATTGGATTAACCCGAGGAACAGAAACGAGATTTCACCACTCAGAAAAATTAGATAAAGGTGAAGTGATGATCGCGCAATTTACCGAGCATACTTCTGCTGTAAAAGTAAGAGGAAAAGCAGTTATATACACTAAGCATGGTGAAGTAGATACAGAATCATAAGAATAGCTTAAAAGTAAAATCAACTTACCATTGGCAGGAATGTTCGATACATACATGCCGGATGGACAGGCTAGGCGGTCAGCCTAGTTTTCTTTATGTCCGAAATAACGATTGAATCCATAAACAATTGGCGACTATGTTATAATAATGAGGCACATTTCGCTGTATCTTTGGAGGTATATGATGAACAACAGGGAAAAAATTCAACGTTTAAAACAGCATACACTTTTATTGATGCAGCATAGTTATGTCGATAAGTTTCTGCAGCCTCCAGTTTTTGATGAAGCGAAAGTGTTTATAGTGTACTGTCTGCTCAATGAACTTGAATTGGATGAAGCCGTTGAAGCTGAATATTTCAGTTCAATACTTTTGATACAGTCTGCTCTGGATCGGCATGAAGATATTCTCGATGAAGACATTGCTTCACATAAAAAGAGAAGGCAGCTCGTTGTTTTATCAGGAGATTATTTTAGCAGCCTCTACTATCTGTTATTGTCCCGGTGCGAAAATTTAGATTTGATATCAAAGCTGTCAAATGCTGTCCAAAAAATTAATGAACATAAATCTTCTATGCATCAAATTAAAATCAAAAAAAGCAGCGTGGAATACTTAAAGATTGCAGGTCAAATTGAAAGCTTATTGTATATAAAAGCTGCTGAATCGTTTGGTCTGCAAAAATATATTCCGTTCATAGAGCGATATCTTCTCATATCCCTCTATCAGGGCAAGGAAAAGAGAATGTCGCTGAACGAGGATCAATTAGTATTTTTAAATTCGTTTGAAAGAGATTTGCGAGAAAAAAGAGTTGAGTTGCCTCATATCTTTCAGCGCGAAGACTGCAGCATTTATAAATGTATTGAAAATGACTTAATGTTAGGAGAGGGTTAATCCGATGTTGAGTAAAGAAGAACGGGTTCACTCTGTATTTGAAAAGATATCAGATCAATATGATTATATGAACGATTTGATCAGCTTCAAACAGCATAACAGATGGCGAAATGACACAATGAAACGAATCAGTGTCAAACCGGGTGACAATTGTCTGGATGTATGCTGCGGAACTGGTGAATGGACATTTGCGCTTGCTGAAGCTGCAGGTAAAAGCGGTCATGTAACAGGTCTGGACTTTAGTGAAAACATGTTGAAGGTTGGACGGGAAAAATTAAAGAAACGCTCACTTCCCCAAGTAGCATTTGTACATGGGAATGCAATGGAGCTCCCTTTTGGAGATAACACTTTTGATGTTGTAACAATCGGTTTCGGACTCAGAAACGTACCTGACTATTTTCAGGCGCTTAAAGAAATGGCAAGGGTAGTGAAGCCAGGAGGAAGAGTGGTTTGCCTGGAAACATCACATCCGACAGTGCCAATTTTTAAACAGGTTTTCAAATTTTATTTTACGTATATAATGCCTGTCTTTGGTAAGCTTTTCGCCAAAAGCTATCAAGAATACTCTTGGCTGCAAGAGTCAACTGAAGCTTTTTTGACAAAAGAAGAACTGAAAGATCTATTTCAAAAATCAGGTTTGACCGAAGTTGAAGTAAAATCGTATGCATTAGGTGCTGCTGCTATGCATACAGGTAAAAAACCGCAATAGAAGAGAGCGTTGAAGTGTGTGGAAAAAATTTAAGATTATTTTAGAAATGATTAAGTTTGAACATACCATTTTTGCTCTCCCTTTTGCCTATTTAGGTACAATAATGGGGAGCCTTGTTGAAGAAGGTACCATGCCATCTCTATCGGAATGGGTATGGATCACTTTAGCTATGGTTGGTGCAAGAAGTTCTGCGATGGCCCTTAACCGGGCGATAGATTCAGAGATTGATGGAGCAAATCCTAGAACAAAGACTCGGGCTATTCCTGCAAAGCTTTTAAAGATAGGTGAAGTATATTTATTTATCGCAGTGTCTCTAGCGTTATTGCTTGTTAGTGCTTACCAGCTTAATGCACTTTCTGTAAAACTGCTTCCGCTTGCTGTCTTTTTTCTTGTTATTTACTCTTATACGAAACGTTTTACTTATCTGTGCCACATTGTCCTTGGGATTACAATTGCACTTGCCCCCCTCGGCGGATGGGTTGGTGCAACAGGTACATTAAGTCAGGAAGCGTTTCTATTGTTTTTCGGTGTGCTTTTTTGGACGGCAGGTTTTGACGTGATTTATGCAACGCAGGATGCGGAATATGACAAGTCACATGGTCTATATTCTATTCCGTCTTCATTTGGCATTGCAAAAGGGCTGATTACTGCCAGATGGCTTCATACTGCTAGTTTCATAGCTTTCATTACACTAGGTGCAGTGTCAGGGATGGGATGGATTTATTACCTTGGCGTCTTTATTTCAGGTGCTATCATGGTATATGAACATTCATTGGTAAAGCCCCATGATCTATCAAAGCTAGATGTTGCTTTCTTTACGATGAACGGTGTTTTAAGTGTTGTTATGTTTATTTTTTCAATAGGGGACCTTTTATTATGAAAACTTTTACAATAGGAATTACCGGTGCCAGCGGTGCTGTATATGGTATTAGACTTGTACAGGAAATTTTGAAGAGCGGACACAAAGTGCATCTTGTTGTGACTGAAGCAGGATGGCAAGTATTTAGAGAAGAGCTTCTTTGGAATACTGAGGACCGGGAAGCTTGTTTGGAAGAACGCTTTGCTTCATTTGGCAGTGAACGCTTCCATTATCATACGCTTCGCGATTTTAATGCGCCTATCGCGAGCGGATCTTATCAGAATGACGGAATGGTTATCATACCTTGTTCGATGGGTACTTTGTCAGGAATAGCGCATGGAGCTTCTGGCAATCTGTTGGAGCGTACGGCAGATGTTATGCTGAAAGAAAGCAGAAAACTCATCTTAGTTCCAAGAGAAACACCGCTCCATAAGATTCACCTGGAAAATATGATAAAGGTTACTGACGCTGGGGGCAAGATCGTTCCAGCCATGCCAGGCTTTTATCATCTGCCTAAGTCGATGGACGATTTAGTAAATTTCCTTGTAGGGAAAGTCTTGGATAACTTAGGTGTTCACCATGAATTGTTTACACGCTGGGGAGACTGATAGATTATGAACATTGGGGAAATAAGCTATACAAACATCATACCCCTATATTTTTATTTGGACAGAGAAAGATTAAAGGAGAACGGTGTATCGATAACAGATGCCGTTCCTTCTAAAATTAACCGTTTGATGGAAGAAAAAAGGGTAGACATAGGAGGGATTTCCTCTTTTTCTTTTGGGAAAAACGCAGAACGCTATAGCCTTATCCCAGATTTATCTGTTTCTGCTTTCGGAAAAGTCAATTCTATCTTTTTGTTTTCGAAATATCGGTTAGAAGAGTTAGGCGGAAAAAGGATAGCTTTAACGTCCAGCTCTGAAACATCTGTTGCCTTATTAAAGATCATCACGCAGCAATTTTACAAAATTGAGCCTTCTTTCGAAGTGGAAACACCGCACTTCGAAAGAATGATTGAGCTGTATGATGCATGTCTCCTGATAGGTGATGATGCAATTTCAGCCAAAAGAAAGAACGGAAGCTATTATGTGTATGACCTTGGAGAGATCTGGTATCAAGAAACAGGACTTCCGATGGTTTTTGCTGTGATGGCCTATCGTAAAGAGATGGAAACAGAAAAGAGAGAGTTGCTCTCTTATGTTGGCCAAAGTATGACAGAGAGCAAAGAGCGCTGTCTCCGAGAAAATTTTGCACCTGTTGTTGAACGTGCAGTCATGGAGCATGGCGGATCTGCTGCCTTTTGGGAATCATATTTTAATGGGTTAAATTATGGGTTTAATGGCGAACATGAAAAAGGACTAAGTGTTTATTTTCAGCTTGCTAAAGAGTGCGGATTGTTGCAGACAATACCCTCTATCTTAAAGTTTTCGTATAAGTAACAGGCGATAGGGTGAAATAAAAGTGAAGTTAAAAGACTTATACTCATTCTTAAAAAAAGATTTACAGCAAATAGAACACCAGCTCGCGGTGTCGGTTAGTTCTGACCAGCCTATGATTCATACTGCCGGCATGGAGTTATTAAAAGCAGGGGGAAAAAGAATCCGCCCTGTATTTGTTCTGCTTTCTGCGCAGTTTGGTACATATAACATTCACCAGGTAAAAAAACCTGCAGCAGCATTAGAGTTAATCCACATGGCATCTCTTGTCCACGATGATGTCGTAGATGATGCTGACATGAGAAGAGGAAGAGAGACGGTTAAGGCAAAGTATGACAGTAAAATCGCCATGTACACGGGTGATTATATTTTTGCTGCAGCTCTAAAGTTAATGACGGATATCGAAATTCCGCGTGCACATCAAATTCTGGCGCAAGGAATGAAAGAGATGTGCCTAGGCGAGATAGAACAGATTAACGAACAATTTGATACCGATCAGAACATAAGAAAATATTTTAAGCGTATCAAACGTAAGACGGCCTTGCTGATTGCTTTAAGCTGTCAATTAGGAGCCATCACATCAAAAGCGGATGTTTCCCTTCAGAAAATGCTTTATGAGTTCGGTTATTGTGTTGGAATGGCCTTTCAAATTACCGATGATATTTTAGACTTTACAGCATCAGAAAAACAGCTTGGAAAACCGGCAGGAAGTGATTTGAAGCAAGGAAATATAACACTTCCGGCTTTATTCACGATCTGCAAGTATCCTGAATTTAAAGAAAAGCTGAATCTCTATTATCAAAATAAGGATTCAGAACTTCTTGCAGAGCTATTAAAAGATATTAAAAGCCTTGGCGGGATTGAGTATGCATCCCGAATCTCCGAAAAGTACCTGAACCGTGCTAAAAAGGCTGCACGATCTTTACCTGACACGGATGCAAGAGACAGCTTGCTGAAAGTAGCAGATTATATTGCTTGCCGGAAATTTTGAGCCATTGCTAATTTTAAAAATTTTTGGTACGATTTCTCTGGGGAACTTGTCCCACATATACTATACATAGATGATAGGAGAGGGAATACATGGAAAAAACGTTTTTAATGGTTAAACCAGATGGCGTTCAACGTGCGTTAATCGGAGAAATCGTATCCCGTTTTGAAAAGAAAGGTTTTCAGTTAGTTGGTGCGAAACTAATGAACATTTCTGAGGATCTTGCAAAAGAACATTATGGTGAGCATAAAGAGCGTCCGTTTTTCGGAGAGCTTGTAGACTTTATTACTTCTGGACCTGTATTTGCAATGGTTTGGGAAGGTAAAGACGTTATCTTAACTGCTCGTAACATGATGGGCAAAACGAACCCTGCTGAAGCAGCTCCTGGTTCAATCCGCGGTGACTATGCTGTACAAGTAAGCAACAATATCATCCACGGTTCAGATTCTGCTGAAAGTGCAGAGCGCGAAATCGGATTATTCTTTAAAGAAGAAGAACTAGTTTCTTACGATAAAGCTGTTTCTGTTTGGATCTAATTTTTTTTATGTGAAAATGAAAGCGTTTTAGCCGGCCCTTGGGCCGGTTATTTTTTTTTAGACTGTTTTAGTAAAATTTTTTTTGGAAAAATAGTTAATTTCCGCTCAAGTTTGCTCGATTTCCGCGAAATTCCTTCTGAGAAAACAAATTTTAAGTTCATATTTAATAATCATATAAAAAAAGACATTATCATATAAAAAGTCGCAATAATCCATAAAAAATGGTGACAATCACATAAAAATGAGCGGTTATCATATAATTTAACATTTTATGGAAACAAATGAATAACTGTACCTTGCGTTTCAATGAGGACATGAAAAAAGTTTAAAGTCCACCGATATAAGGGATATGAATGGTGAACAAAGCAGCAGCATATGACAAACGGGAGAGAAATAAATGGACTTGGACTATGAGGTATTTAAAAAGAACATTTTGCTGAAGACGGGAATTGATCTTTCAAAATATAAAGAAGCACAAATGAAACGGCGACTGATCGCATTAAGAGAAAAGAGATCTTTCGGTTCCTTTTCTGACTATTATCAATCGTTATCAAATGACAGGACTATGCTGGATGAATTTTTAGACAGAATGACTATTAATGTTTCTGAGTTCTATAGAAATCCATCTCGCTGGGAAGTGCTTGAACAAAAGATCTTGCCGAGGCTCTTAGATGAACGTTCATCTTTGAAAGCATGGAGTGCAGCATGTTCGACAGGGGAAGAGCCATATACACTTTCGATGATGCTTTCAGAAATTAAAGGGATCTCCAACTTTTCTATATTGGCGACAGATTTAGATGAACAAGTTTTAGAACAGGCAAAAAACGGTTTTTACTTTGAAAAAGCTGCTCAAGATGTCCCGAATGTGAAAAAAAAGCGTTATTTTTCAAAGCAGGAACTCGGTTTAAAAGTAAATGACGATATAAAAAAGCATGTAACATTCAGAAAGCAAAACCTTCTTTCCGATCCATTCGGGAAAGACTTTGATTTAATCGTCTGCCGAAATGTGATGATTTATTTTACAGAAGAAGCAAAAGCGGTTTTATATGAAAAATTCAGTAAAGCATTGCGTCCAGGAGGAGTATTATTTGTTGGGAGCACAGAACAGATCTTTAATCCTGGTTTGTACGGATTAGAATCAGAAGAACCATTCTTTTACAGAAAAAAATAATCAATTATTATATGGATTTCACTTTCTAATAGTTGACAGATTAAAATGAATGGTTTAATGTAACTGATAAGTTTAGAGCAATAGGTTAGAGTATTTAGAGCTTAGTTGAGACAAGTTGAGAGAGTTTGAGTGGAGCAGAGCCGAGAATGGAAATGTACATATGCCATGCGGGTTATTTCTGCATGGCTTTTTTGTATCCTTTTATAGTAAGGAGTACATGGTCCATAAATGAATCGTCCTCTTATTACCCCCTCACTCTCCGTAATCTGCGGAGGTGTGCTTTATGATCTTATCCTTTCATAACCCGCCTTGAACGATTGTTTTATCTCAGTGCAGAACAAAACAAAACGTTTAAAGGGGTGTTCTTATGATTCAATCACTTAATAAAAAATTAGTAAAAAATGAAACGATGACAGAGAATGAAGCTTTTTATTTTATGGAAAGCCTCGTTAATGGACGTGTAACTGATGCAGAAGCCATTTCTATTCTTAGTATTATGAGCTATCGCGGTGAGACCGCTCAAGAAATCACAGGTTTTGTAAAGGCGATTCGAAAACTTTCAAAACAAGTCAGCAGAAGATGCCCGGATGAAATTATGGATACTTGCGGAACGGGCGGTGATGGAGCATCCACCTTTAATATATCTACTGCGGTCAGCATCATCTTATCTTCTCTTGGCATCAAAGTAGCTAAGCATGGGAACAAAGCGGTCACATCCAAAAGCGGAAGTTCTGATGTGTTAGAAGCTCTCGGAATTAAAGTGGCTACAAACAGTTATGAAGCAAATTTACAGTTAAATAAATATGACATAGCATTTTTACATGCACCTTATTTTCATCCATCATTGAAAAAAGTCGCTCACTTAAGACGGCAGCTATCTTTTAGGACTATTTTTAATATTATTGGTCCTCTAGTAAACCCGATGTCGCCATCTTATCAGCTGATTGGTGTAAGTGATGAAAATGCTGCAGCAGCGATGGCAGAAGCTATTAAAATACTCGGTATTAAGAAAGCACTTTTAGTTACAGGAAAAGATGGGCTGGATGAATGCTCGATTACTGGGGAGACAAAAATGTTTTTAGTTGAAAAAGGAGAAATTACTGAATTTTCATATACACCAGAAGAAGCAGGGCTGAAAAGAGGTTCATTAAAAGATATTACTGTAAATGATAAGCAAGAAAGTGCGGAATTAATCACTGCTATATTAAAAGGTCAAGGAAATGAATCAGCAAAAAATATCGTTATCCTAAATGCGGCTGCAGCATTGTTTGCATCAAACCGTGTTCACGGGATCAGGGAAGGCGTTGAAGTGATCGAGAACTGCCTGAGATCAGGCAAAGCATATAAACATCTATTATCAATCAATAAAGAGGAGGAGAAAGTTCTTGTTAACTAAAATCTTACAGCAAAAAGAAAAAGAGATCGATGTTCTTCCTCCGATCACGAGATCAGCGAATTTAGATTTTATTGAAAAAGACCATCGTCCATTTGCCTTGAATCTGCTGAGATCTGAAAATAAGCCAGCATTGATTGCAGAAGTGAAGAAAGCTTCACCATCCAAAGGAATTATTAAAGAAAATTTTAATCCTGTAAGCATTGCTAAAGAGTATGAAGAGGCTGGAGCAGCTTGCTTATCGGTTCTAACAGATAATGAGTTCTTTCAGGGAAGCCTTAAATATTTAAAAGAAATTCGAAAGCATGTTTCCATTCCGTTGCTGAGAAAAGATTTTATAATTGATGAAAGGCAAATTATTGAGAGTGTTGAACATGGAGCAGATGCAATATTGCTGATTGCAGCTTGCTTAACGAAAGAAAAGTTAAAAGCACTTCATAAATTTGCAGAAGAATGCGGTCTTGAGTGCTTAATAGAAGTCCACACAAAAGAGGAGATCGATCAAGTCTATGAAGTTTGTAACCCTTCTATGATCGGAATAAACAACCGTGACTTAAAAAACTTTACTACTAGCATCAATCACACCTTTTCGTTGCTTCCCTATATAAAAAAAGAAACAATAGTGATCAGTGAAAGCGGAATTAAATCGGGTACTGATGTGAAAAGACTCTCAGATCATGGTGTGAACGGAATGCTGATAGGGGAATCACTTATGCGTGCTGATTCTATTGAAAAGAAAATAACGGAGATCTATGGTAATGTACGTTAAATATTGCGGCTGCCAGTCAGAGGATGACTACAAGCTTCTTTCTTCATCTAGAGCTGATATTATTGGTTTTGTTTTTGCTGAAAGCAAAAGAAAGGTAACCCCTGAAGAAGTCTCGTCATGGGTTCGTTTCCATGAAAAACGAAAACTTTTAGCAGGTGTATTTCAGAATAGTTCAATAGAAGAGATGGTTTCGGCGGCAAAAGAAGTTCCGCTTGATATTATTCAATGCCACGGAAATGAATCGGTTAGTACGATTATTAATCTGAAGAAACGTACAAAAAAGCTAGTCTATAAAGCTATTCCTTATAGCGGCACGATCTCCGAACAGATTTCTGTATTTGCAAAATATGCAGATGCAATTGTAGTTGACTCTGTATCGAAAGGGCAATTCGGAGGTACCGGTATTTCGTTTTCCTGGACTCAGGTGCCGGCAATTTTAAAAGAGGCAAAAAAAGAAAATGTTCCGTGTTTTATAGCAGGCGGAATCAACCCGGAAAACATCAATTCCTTGCTTGAATATGATCCATATGGGGTTGATCTGAGCGGAGGCATAGAATACGAGGGGAAAAAAAGCAGTGAACGGATAAAAAAACTGGAAAGGATGATTTCACATGTCAGCAGCAATCGTACCTGATCACCGAGGAAGATATGGTGACTTTGGCGGAAAATATGTACCTGAAACAATAATGTTTGCACTTGAAGAACTTGAAAAAGCATTTGAAGAAGCCATGAAAGACAAGGAGTTTCAGGAGCGGTTTCAAAACGAACTTGCTATTTATTCAGGAAGACCAACTCCTCTAACTTTAGCTGAACGATTGAGTGAGGTTAATGGAGGTGCAAAGATTTATTTGAAACGTGAAGATCTTAATCACACTGGGGCTCATAAAATAAATAATGCCATCGGACAAGCACTCTTAGCGGTTAGGATGGGCAAAAAAAAAATTATTGCTGAAACAGGAGCGGGACAGCATGGAGTTGCTGCAGCGACCGTAGCCGCTAAATACGGCCTTTCCTGCAAAGTATATATGGGAAAAGAGGATATAAGAAGACAGGCGTTGAATGTTTTTCGTATGAAACTTCTAGGTGCAGAAGTGATCGAGGTAACGAGCGGAAGTCAAACGCTAAAAGACGCTACGAATGAAGCGATCAGGGAATGGGTGGCAGCTGTTGAAGATACGTTTTATCTTATCGGCTCAGCTGTCGGTCCGCATCCTTATCCTAAAATGGTGAAGAATTTCCAGCAGGTAATCGGTTTTGAAACGATGGATCAATTTACCCGGGAAAATGACGGGAGCTTACCAGGCGCAGTTGTTGCATGTGTCGGCGGAGGAAGCAATGCTATCGGAATGTTTGCACCATTTATCAATAAAGATGTTCCTCTTTTTGGTATAGAAGCTGCAGGCAAAGGAATAGAAACGAATCAGCATGCTGCTACCTTATCAAAGGGGACAAACGGCGTGATACATGGATCTCTTACAAAACTGCTGCAAACGGAAGAAGGTCAAATTACGGAGCCTTATTCAATATCTGCAGGATTGGACTATCCAGGAATCGGACCTGAACATGCTTATCTTCATGAAACCGGAAGGGTAAAGTATGAAGCTGTAACCGACCAAGAATCTTTAGAAGCGTTAAAGTCTTTATGCTTGAACGAAGGCATCCTCTGTGCGCTAGAGAGTGCCCATGCGGTAGCGTACAGCCTAAAACTTGCAAAGAATATGAACAAAGATGAATCAGTAGTCGTATGCCTATCCGGCAGAGGAGACAAGGATGTTCATACACTTATGGAAAAAGCCGAAGGAGGGAATCAGCATGAATAAGAGATGGACAGCTTTTCAAAATTCAGCTGATTATCGATTCGTTCCTTATATTATGGCAGGTGACCCGTGTGAAGAGGCTACAATAGAACTTTCTTTAGCATTGGAAGATTGCGGTGCGGCAGCCCTGGAACTTGGCGTGCCCTATTCAGATCCTCTTGCGGACGGTCCAGTTATCCAGCGGGCAGGCATGAGGGGATTAAAGCAGAAAATGAACCTGGAGAAAACGATCAAACTGGTCTCAAAGCTGCGGGAGAGAGGCTTGAAGATTCCCGTAATCATCTTTACTTATTATAATCTTTTGTTACAATTAGGAGAAAATCGCTTCATGACGCTAGCAGAAGAAGGTGGCGTTGACGGCGTCTTGGTGCCAGATCTACCTTATGAAGAAAGCTCTTATCTAAAAGAAATGTGCTCAGCTCATCACCTTGCTTTGATCTCATTAGTAGCTCCAACTACAAATAAAGAAAAGCTTAATATGCTTTCTAGTGAAGCGGAAGGTTTTCTATATTGCATTTCTTCACTTGGAGTGACTGGAATAAGAAGTGAATTCCGTGATGGATTGAACGATTTCCTAAGAGCTGCTAAAGAAAATTCTGCTGTTCCTGTTTTAGTAGGATTTGGATTGTCTAAAAGAAATCAAATCGAACAATTCGAAGGAACAAGTGATGGATTTATCGTAGGAAGCGCCATCGTTAAGAAGATTGAATCGCTGGAGAATGAACTTATTAATAACAGAGAAGAAGCGATTAGAGAGTTTAAACAGTATGTAGAATCGTTGCTGCCTGTTTATAGCCGTTAAAAAAGGAGTGGGAAAATGCAGCCGAAAGAACAGTTGTTATCATTACAGCCATACAAACCAGGTAAACCCGTTGAGGAAGTAAAGCGTGAGTTAGGATTAGAAAAAATAATCAAACTCGCTTCCAATGAGAATCCTTATGGATGTTCTAAATTAGCCAAAGATAAGATAACAGAAGAACTTTCAAATCTTCAAGTTTATCCGGATGGATATGCAGCTGAGATTAGAGAAAAATTATCTGGTTATTTAGGGGTAGAACAAGAACAGCTTATTTTTGGAAATGGTTCCGATGAAGTTGTTCAAATTCTTTGCCGAGCTTATTTATCTCCTGAAACGAACACCGTAATGGCTGCTCCCACTTTTCCTCAATACCGCCACAATGCAGTTATTGAAGGAGCAGAAATTAGAGAGGTGCCGTTAATTAACGGTAACCATGATTTAGATTCAATGATTGAAGAAATTGATCATCAGACAAAGATCGTCTGGCTATGTAATCCGAACAATCCTACGGGGAACTACATACCCGAAAATGATTTTGTTCAATTTATGAAAAAGGTTCCTTCTAATGTCATTGTGGTTAGTGATGAAGCATACTTCGAATATGTTTCGGCAAATGATTATCCTAATACCATTCATTATTTAAAGAATTATCCTAATCTAGTAATTCTGCGTACATTTTCTAAAGCACATGGACTAGCTGCGCTCCGTATAGGATACGGTATAGCGGATAGATCTATTATTAAAGGTATGGAGCCAGCTCGAGAACCATTCAATACATCAAGACTTGCTCAAGCAGCAGCAATAGGCGCATTGGAGGATGAGGGCTTTATTAATGAGTGTAAACAGAAGAACAGGGAGGGGCTCGAACTCTTCTATTCTTTCTGTGAAAGAAAAGACCTTCTTTACTACCCTTCAGAGGCTAACTTTATATTACTTGATGTAAATTCTGACGCAGATTCAGCATTTAATTATCTATTAAAGAAAGGCTACATTGTCCGTTCAGGAAGTGCACTCGGTTTTCCAACGATGATTCGAATCACGATAGGTGAAGAAGAACATAACAAAGAAATAATTGGACATTTAGAAGCATATATAGAATCCCTTGTTGAAAGTGTGAACTGATATTTTAGCCCGGTATCGATCAGATACTCGGGCTATTTTCATAATTTTCAAAAAAGTGTTGCATTTTCAGAATACTCTATTTATAATGTAGTTAATATGGTTTCTCTCCACTCCTATCCATATTATACTTTCCTGACAACGCTTACATGTCAGGACTTTTTTTGTTTATTTTTCTTTTATCATATATTTTATAATAGAATCATAGCTTGTCTTAAAGAGATAAAAGGAGGCGAGCTATGCGGTATATTATTGAGCGCCCATTAGAATCGCTTGGTACAAATACAGTACTTTCTTATCTAGTAGATTCTCAAAAAATATCATATGTATCACAAGGGCCTCTTAGAATGAATGTTATGAGAATGTCGATGCATGGTTTTAAGATGATACCCGGTCATATTACGCCACTAATGTCTATCAATAAAATGACCGTAGAGGATGTTAGGAGACAGGCGGTTGAGAAAACACAGCGCGGCACAACCACATTAATAACTTCAGCAAGGATCGACTATCTCCACGAAGCTGAACACGAATTAAAAAGAACACGGCACCTGCTTATATCAAGTTCAATTGATTATTGCATCGGTCTCTCTTTATCACCAGAAAAAATCACTCCAAATATTATCCGTTATTGCAAGCAGAAAAAGATCCCTTTTATTGAGTTGATCTGTGATGATTTCAGTCAGCTGACACGCGTAGTATGGGAAAGGATCAGAGAAGCTAATTTTCCGTATGGTACTGTCATCTTTCCGAAATTTCCTTTAGATATAGAAGATAAGAAGAAAAAAATATGGCACAAAAAATGGAACGATCTTTCAGCAAATATGCAGATACCTACTCTTTATAAGGATTTGAACGAAGATGAGCCGCTTCCGCTTCCCTTTTTAAAGATGCTCGGAATATATCCTCAAAAAGGCGGACTTTTCTCTGGCAGTGATGCAGATTATTGTTTACTATCAACAGAAGGCTTTGAAGAAAAGATTATGTCCGTCATTGTAAGAGGTACAATCGTCTATTCTGATAAAAATTCAGAAAAGAAGCAAGGCTATGGAAAAGAAATTATTATAACCCAGCCCCGTCGTTTTGGAGAATCTCTTAGTTCTCGTGTATAATAGGCACAAGAAAACATGGGATAAAGGGGTTTTATGTATTGAACACAATCCAAGATGCGATTAGACTCGTAGAACATGGAGATGTAGAAAAAGGCATGTCTCTATTAGAACAATTAGCACAAAATGCAAACGATGCAGAACAATTTGAGATTGCTGAAGTATATCTGGATTGGGGACACACTTCAAAAGCTATGAACATGCTGAAAAACTTGCTGAAGAAATACCCTGGAGACGGAGAGCTTCTTGTATCTATTGCTGAATGCTGTCTGGATGAAGGTATGGATGAAGAAGCAATCAGTTATTTAGAGCAGGTTGATAAGAATGACGATGAGTATTTAAGGGCATTAATTCTTCAAGCAGACCTTTATGAAGGAATGGGTTTAACTGAAGTTGCAGAACGAAAATTAATGGACGCACATCAAAAAGATACCGAACACCCTATACTTTCATATGCATTGGGAGATTTTTATTTAAGACAAGGAAAGTTCGATTCAAGTCTGCCGCTTTTTCAAAAAGCCATTGATAATAATGCTGAAATCGAAGATCTTCCATTAAGATATGCAGAGGCATTGAGCCGTGCAGGAAAATTTGAGGAGGCACTTCCGTTTTACAGAAAAGGTCTTGACCATCATAAAGATCTATATAGCTTGTTTGGTCATGGAGTTACTGCTTTTAAAGCAGGTGAATTTAAAGAAGCCATTTCAGCTCTAGAAGAATTGAAGGATATGGATCCAGATTATACGACGCTATACAGCGTTCTTTCTGAATCTTATGAGGAAGAAGGAGCATTGGATGAAGCGTACCAAGTTATCCAAGATGGCTTGAAAAGAGATGAACATAACGAAAACATATACTTGCAGGCTGCGAGACTCGCTTATAAGATGCATAATCCAGATCAAGGTGAAGAATGGGTAAAGAAAGCACTCGCGTTAAATCCAGCCCTTATTGAGCCCTTGCTGCGCTTAGGTGATCAATATTTACGCGAGGAGAGATTTGAAGATATTATAAGCCTCTACAAGCCGCTTACGGAAACAAAAGAAGAAATTCCTCTTATGTATTGGCATCTAGCAACCGCTAATAAGGAAACAGAGGATTTTAATGAAGCTTTAATATGGTATGAAAAAGCTGCACAGCTTTTTCAGGATGATCCCGTGTTTTTAGAAGAATATGCTTATTTTTTATTAGAAGAAGGAAAACAGGAAGAAGCTAAAAAAATAATGAAGTTCTTGCTAACAATGAATCCTGAAAGAGCGGATATCGAGGATGTTTTAAACAGATTGGAAGAATTTTAAAACTTTCTGAAGCAAAGAAGGATTTTAAGAGCAATGAGAGAATATAAATATTATAAATAAGACGTGTTTTTGAATGATGGGGGGATTGCAATGAGCAGCACCGTTTCGGTCCTTGAAAAGAAGGATTTTATCAAATGGTTCCTTAATCATTATCAGTTAAAGAAGCGCGAATGTGTATGGCTTTTAAATTATTTAGTCAGTGATGACCAGCTGATGGAAAAAGTTCATTTTGTTGAAAAAGCAGAGTATTGTCCTAAAGCTATTATCATGTCTACTCAATGTACAGATGGTGTTCCATTCCGGTTTTACAAACAAAATGTTTTAACAACGGATGCAGAAAAGTCTTTCCATGATATTCGTTTAAATCAGGAAGAAGAAATTTATTTGGAGCTCAACTTTAATGCTTCGAGACTTACACCTGAGTATGCCTCAGTGCTGGAAGAGAACCCGCACCTGCCTCAAAATATGTCCATGGACAAAAAGTACGGCATATGGGCTGAGATGATTCTAGAAAAGTCTATTGAAACTTATCGTAAAAACGATATTATGGCTAAGATCGATGAAGCATTAGATCAAAAAGATTATGATAGTTTTACCAAGTGGACGACCGAGCTTAAGAACCTTGAAAAACAGCCATCTTAAATGTAAAGGATGACTCATTGAGTCATCCTTTTTTGTGTTTATCGATGTCCAAATATAAGGAGCAGATTTGGAACAAGTGATGTTCATTATGCCTTCTTTCTGTCCGAATCCAAAAGTTTGCCGCCTTAATCCACAAGTTTTTGTCGAATATCCACGAGTCAGCATCGTCGCCAAATTCCGACAACCCTTATGCATATTTACATAGAATAAGTTAAAACCAGCAGAATTGTGGTACGATATAGAACAGAATAAGGAATAGCATAAGGAGACTAATTATGAGATGGAAGACAAGTGATGCAGATGTATTTTTAAAATCTGGGGAATATGTTGATAGTCTGTTAATCCCGTTAACCCCCATCGATTTTAAACAAGATTTTAAGAGCAGTGTCACGATGGGGGAATATACTGAGATGCTTTGCGGCGAAATTGAACGGCAGCTGCACGGAAGGATGTTTTTAGCTCCTAATTTTACATATGTTAAAGAACATTCACCAATCGAGCAATTAAAAAGTTTGCTAGAACATGTTAAAGACTCCGGACACTTTAAACACATCTTTTTGATGACTAGTGATGTGTATTGGAAAGAATTTGAACATACTATTACAGGGCAGCTTTTTTGGGTTCCTGCGCTGCCTCTTGAAAGTATGGATGAAAAATATAGGCTGGAAGTTATTAAAGAACAAGTAAAACCGCTTTTTCAGCTCATCTTTAATGATTGGCAGCGCGGGATAAATTCATGATAATTACGTCATGTTCATATTGACAGTAAAAGACAACTTAAGCTATCATGTTTATGTCCTAGTAATATGTGTGTAAAAGTCCGGAGGGACCGTTATTTACAGCATAAGGGGGGGAAAACAATGTCAAAGGAAGATATTTCAAGACGTCAGTTCTTAAACTACACATTAACTGGCGTTGGCGGATTTATGGCTGCCGGCATGCTTATGCCAATGGTCCGTTTCGCCCTTGATCCGATTTTAAAAGAGGGTTCTGATCAAAAATTGGTAGCGGTTACGAGTATAGAAGAGCTATCGAACGAACCGAAGCGTTTCGACTTTAAAATCAAACAAAAAGATGGCTGGTACGAGTCTGATGTTACTCAATCTGCCTGGGTTTATAAAGCGAAGAACGGTGATATCATCGCACTTTCTCCAATCTGTAAACACTTAGGCTGTACAGTAGACTGGAACACAGATCCATCACACCCTAATCAGTTTTTCTGTCCTTGCCACTTAGGGCGCTATACGAAGGATGGAACAAACGTAAAGGGTACTGCACCTCTTGCACCGCTTGATGTATATGACAGCCAGGTGAAAGATGGGAAGCTTTACTTAGGAAAGGCAAAACCAAGAAAGGGGGCGTAATGAATGCTACAAAAGATTTATGACTGGGTAGATGAGCGCCTGGATATTACGCCGCTTTGGAGAGACGTTGCAGACCATGAGGTACCTGAACACGTAAACCCCGCACATCATTTCTCTGCGTTTGTTTACTGTTTCGGCGGATTAACTTTCTTTATCACGGTTATTCAAATTCTTTCAGGTATGTTTTTAACAATGTACTATGTGCCTGATATCGTGAATGCATGGGAATCCGTTTATTACCTGCAAAATGAAGTGGCATTTGGAGTTATCGTACGCGGAATGCACCACTGGGGCGCAAGCCTTGTTATCGTAATGATGTTCTTACATACATTGCGCGTATTCTTCCAGGGAGCTTATAAAAAGCCAAGAGAATTAAACTGGGTTGTCGGAGTACTTATTTTCTTTGTTATGTTAGGTTTAGGTTTTACAGGATATCTATTGCCTTGGGATATGAAAGCGCTATTTGCGACAAAAGTAGGGATTGAGATTGCTATGACAATTCCTGTTGTTGGTCCAATCGCTAAAACATTCCTTGCCGGCGGAGAGATTATCGGAGCACAGACGCTTACGCGATTCTTTGCGATTCACGTATTCTTCCTTCCTGCAGCATTGTTAGGCTTAATGGGTGCCCACTTCTTAATGATCCGTAAACAAGGTATTTCCGGACCGTTGTAAAAACCAGCAATGATTTATAAGTTTCATGAGAGCAAAGGAGGGAAATATATGCATCGCGGTAAAGGAATGAAGTTTGTCGGAGACTCTCGTGTTCCTGCTGAACGCAAACCGAATATACCGAAAGACTATTCGGAGTTCCCGGGAAAAACAGAAGCATTTTGGCCAAACTTTCTTTTAAAAGAGTGGATGGTTGGTGCCGTTTTCTTAATCGGTTACCTAGTATTGACTATCGTTCATGAATCTCCTTTGGAGAAAAAAGCTGATCCTACCGATGCCGGATATATTCCTCTACCAGACTGGTACTTCTTATTTTTATACCAGCTCTTGAAGTACAAGTATGCGGCAGGGGATTATGTTCTAATTGGTACAGTAATTATTCCTGGTCTAGCATTTGGTGCTTTAATGTTAGCGCCGTTCCTAGATACAGGATTGGAGAGACGTCCTTCTAAACGTCCGATTGCAACTGGATTAATGCTATTAGGTTTGATTTCCGTTACATATTTAACATGGGAATCCGTTGTGACTCATGATTGGGAAAAAGCGAAGACTCAAGGTAAGATTGTTGATGTAAGCTTTGACCAAAATGATCCAGGATATCAAATCTACCAGCAGCAGAGCTGTGTTGGCTGTCACGGCAACACTCTGACTGGCGGAGCTTCTGGTCCATCATTGATTGGAACAGGTTTGAAGCCTGAAGAAATCATGAAAATCGCTAAAGAAGGTAAGCCGCCAGGCATGCCGCCAAACGCGTTTAAAGGTTCAGACGAAGAGCTAAAGCAATTAGCAGAGTTCATCTCAAAACTTGAACAGAAATAATGTAGAAAGCCGGCTCGGTATGGGCCGGCTTTTTTTCTAAATGTAAAGGAGCATAAAAATGTCGTGGATTTCTGCAATCATCAAAGAACGATGGTTCCTAATGACTCTTCTGCTCGTAAATATCTTAGGCACGATTTACGGCTATATTTGGTACTACTATCAGCTTATTGAAACTCCGTGGTATTTTCTCCCGTTCGTTCCGGACAGCCCAACAGCATCACTTTTCTTTGTATTTGTTCTTATAGGGTTTTTGCTAAAACAGCAAAATGGCCTTTTTGAAGCACTTGCAGCGGCATCATTATTTAAATATGGAATCTGGGCAGTAGGGATGAACATAGGCGGAGCTTTTATCGGAACTCCCTTGAATATCGTTAATTATATGCTTATATTCTCTCACCTCGGAATGGCTGTACAAGGTCTACTGTATGCCCCTTTTTATAGAATTAAAATGTGGCATGCCTGTGCAGCTGCGTTATGGCTGTTTCATAACGAAATCGTAGATTATGTATTTGGGATGATGCCAAGATATCCTGTTTTAGCTCCTTATCAAGAAATAATCGGTTATCTTACATTCTGGCTTTCTGTACTATCTGTGGTTCTTGTCTGGCGAATGAGAAAGTCCTAGCCATTTCTTTATTGCCTTAAATTAGGTCTAACCTTGTCCCAGCTCTCATACTTTTTAGTATAAGGGTACAGGAGGGACAACGGATGAAAAGGGTAGGATGGACAGTTTTGATTTTTTGTATCGTTTCTTTAGCTGCGATGCCTGTATATGCATCGAACCATACAACGATAAAAGATTGGTCAGAGATTAATGAGCTTACGAGTGAAATATGGGAACTAGGTAAAATTGAAAGGTATAATGAGGCGGCAGATGTTCTTGAATTCACCTCGGAAAATATCACCCATATTGAAGATGTGCTATCGTTACGACCTGATCAGCAGCGTCTTGTAGAATACACATTCTCGGATGCAATAACATCTCTGCAGAATCCAGAATGGACGAAAGAGAAGAAGCTTAACAAACTCACAGAAGTCCGTCTCCTTGTTGATGCCTTGCAAACCAATTATGAACCGTTATGGAAAAAGACTGGTCTGATGATGCTCGAACCGTTTATTACTATGGAAAAAGAAATCGGTGATCAAAATTCAACAGCGTTTCATCAAGCAGCAAATCTTCTTTTAGAACGATATGAAACAGTTAGACCTGCATTGATGGTTGATTTAAGTCCCGACAAGATTGAAAAATTGGATGAACATGTTTCCTATGTAGATACCAACAGAATTAAAATTTTGACAGATGCCGAACATCAGAAACATCTTGAAGCAGCTGCAGCAGACTTTGAAGCTCTTTTTTTCGCTAAAAAGGATAATTCAGAGCCTTCTCTGTTTTGGCTGATCTTTTCAATTGGCGGAATTATTTCATCGACATTATTTTATGTTGGCTGGAGAAAATATAAAGGTGATAAAGAAGAGGAGCTTCGAGTGCCTGGAAAGAGATAAGGCAATGCGAATTCTTTGACAAGCAATAGGGTTAAAACGTAAAATGTTTGTAACAATAGCTTTTTATATGGAGGAATGCAAAAAATGGGTGGATTTTTAATCTACTTCGCAATTTTGCTCATTGTTCCCATTTGGGCGCAAATGAGAGTAAAAAGTACGTACAAGAAATATTCAAAAGTAGCTAACAGCACTGGTAAAACGGGTGCAGAAGTAGCAAGACAGATTTTAGATGAAAATGGGCTGTATAATGTTCAAGTAGAACCTGTTAGAGGGATGCTTTCTGATCACTATGATCCTCGCAGCAAAGTAGTTCGTTTATCTGAAGATAACTATTATGGAAATTCGATTGCAGGTGCTGCTGTTGCAGCCCACGAAGTAGGCCATGCTATTCAAGATGCTGAAGGATATGCCTTCCTGCGTTTCAGACACGCACTTGTACCTGTTGCCAACATCGGATCGAACTTTTCATTCTTATTGATATTAGGCGGAATTTTCTTTCAAGCAACAAACCTGTTCTTGCTGGGAATTATCTTCATGTCAGCCGCTGTATTGTTCCAGTTCGTAACATTGCCTGTTGAGTTTAATGCAAGCTCTCGTGCGATGGACCAAATCGTATCAACTGGTATGATTCGCAACAATGAAGAACGCGGAGCTCGCAGAGTATTAAACGCTGCAGCATTGACATATGTTGCTGGCGCATTAGTTGCTTTGCTGGAATTAGCACGATTTATATTCATGTTCTTAGGAATGAACCAAGACGACTAATGAAAAACTCCCGATATCTCGGGAGTTTTTTTATCTTCCTATAGGGTTCTTATCCGCATCGAGAGTGAAACCTTCTCCGATTACCTCATGAACATCATTTACCGTCACAAAGGCATGTGGATCTATTCTTTCGATAACTTGCTTTATACGAACGATCTCGTTCTTCGCGATTACACAATACAGAACTTCACGAAGCTGCCCGGTAAATGTTCCTTTACCATTTAATAAAGTTGCACCCCGGTCCAGTTCCTTCATAATATTCGCAGCAATTTCTGCGTTTTTCTCTGAGACAACCATCACTGCTTTTCCGGCGTATGCCCCTTCTTGCATAAAATCAATTACACGTGCTCCAATAAATACTGCAACAAGAGTATACATAGCTTCACGATAATTTAAATAAACAAGTGAAATTGCGATAACCATAAAATCGAATATAAACATGGTTTTACCCATACTCCAGCCTAAGAATTTATGGCCAAGCCGTGCAATGATATCAACTCCCCCCGTTGTTCCTCCATAGCGGAATATGATACCGAGGCCGACGCCGATAAATACACCAGCGAACAGAGCAGCGAGTGTCATATCTTCTTTCAGGTCTATCATAATGGATGAATATCTCTGAAAAATAAATAAGAAGACAGATACTGCAACAGTCCCAATAACTGTATAAATGAATGAGTTTTTGCCAAGCAGTTTCCATCCTACAAAGAATAATGGGATGTTCAAGGCAAGGTTAGAATAGGAAGGATCAATGGAAAACAAAAAATAAAGAATAAGTGTGATACCAGTAAAACCGCCTTCTGCTAAATTGTTCGTCATATTAATATGAACAATTCCAAAAGAGAAAATAGCAGAACCAAATAGGATGAAAAGAATATTTTTTAGTTTGATAGGATAAATCATATAATGCCTCTTTTCTGTCTAAATCGAGTTGTTTATTTTAGCTGTTTTCGTAATCTTTGTTGTTATTGAAAGTAGTTGATTTCCGTTACATGTCGCTCGCTTTCCGCGGGTCAAAGAAAGATGGTGCTCCTGCGTCTGCAAGCACCTTGCACTACAATCAACTTATCAATAAAGTGAAAGAGATAAATGATCATAAGCAACAATCTTTTAGAATAGAGCCTTTCTTTAAAACACGCCTTCCTATTATAATCAAAATTTCATGAAATTTGTCAAACATAAAAAATACCGATAACATAAAGGTGGTACTAAAAAGATAAGGAGGGTCACCATCATGGCCAACCGTACTTTAAAAGAAAGTCAGGACGTTGTAGATCAATACATATCACAGTTTAAAGAAGGCTATTTCAGCCCTCTTGCAATGCTTGCCAGATTAACCGAGGAACTTGGTGAACTAGCTCGTGAGGTGAATCACCATTATGGTGAAAAACCAAAAAAGTCATCGGAGGATGCAAAAACAGTAGAAGAAGAACTTGGAGATATGTTCTTTGTTTTAATATGCCTTGCGAATTCCCTTAATATAGATTTGGATGAAGCACTTAGTACAGTAATGAATAAATTTCAAACACGGGATAAAGACAGATGGACACGTATTGATGAAGGAGAGAGAAACAATGGATAAAATAAAAATTATTTTAGCAGGTCCCCGCGGAAAGATGGGTACAGAAGCGTTAAAGATGATTGAAGCTGCATCTCATTTCGAACTGGCAGCTGCCGTGGACTCTAAAAATGACGGAGTGCAAGTGAAAGATCTGCAAGGGGCTCCTGTTTCTATGGAAGCACCTGTTTACGATGATTTAGAACGATGTATCCAGTCGGTGGAAGCAGATGTATTAGTCGACCTTACTCGACCTGATATCGGAAAAAAACACCTTGAAATCGCCCTTAACCACGGATTAAGAACGGTTATCGGCACTACTGGATTTTCTAATGAGGATCTTGAGAGGCTGACAGAGCTCGCACAAGAAAAGAATACTGGTGCTATAATCGCACCAAACTTTGCGATTGGAGCTATCTTGATGATGAAATTTTCTCAGATGGCTGCAAAATATCTTCCTGATATTGAAATAATTGAGAAGCATCATGATCAAAAGCTTGATGCACCATCGGGTACTGCACTCAAGACTGCTCAGCTCATTACTGAAGTCCGCGAAGAAAAAAGGCAGGGGCATCCAGATGAAAATGAAGATCTGCAAGGTGCAAGGGGGGCAGAGCTTCAAGGTATCCGGATTCATAGTGTGAGATTGCCAGGGCTAGTAGCTCACCAAGAAGTTATGTTTGGCGGAGAAGGACAGCTGTTGACCATCCGCCATGATTCTATGAACAGAGCGTCTTTCATGCCAGGAGTGAAAATGGCTGTTGAAAGTGTTATGAACGTCGAAGGCCTTGTGTATGGTCTTGAAAATATTATGGAATAAGAGGTGTAATTATGAAAATAGCTCTTATTGCGCACGATAAAAAGAAAAACGATATGATTAATTTTACTATTGCTTATAAGGACATCTTAATCGAACATACTTTATACGCTACCGGAACAACAGGATCTAAAATAAACGAAGCCACAAATCTTTCTATTAACTTGTTACAGTCTGGTCCTTTAGGCGGTGATCAGCAGATCGGTGCACTAATTGCTGAAAATGAGCTGGATCTCGTATTGTTTTTCAGAGACCCTTTAACAGCGCAGCCGCATGAACCAGATGTGTCTGCATTAATGCGCCTGTGTGACGTTTACCAAATTCCGCTTGCAACAAATTTAGCTTCGGCAGAACTATTTATCAAGTCACTTGAACGGGGAGACTTAGACTGGCGCAGAATAATCGACGAAAGAGAGTCAGAAAACAAATGAATTTAAAAAACTGGCTAGCTTTCGGTGCACATGCAGATGATGTAGAGATCGGAATGGGAGCAGCAATTAAAAAGGAAACAGAAAGCGGCCGTGAAGTTATCATCTGTGACTTAACAGAAGCTGAGCTCTCATCAAACGGAAGCGTTGAGATCAGGAGAAGAGAAGCCAAAGAAGCAGCAGTTATTCTAGGTGTCAAAAATAGAGTGAATCTTCAGCTTCCGGACAGAGGTTTGTACTTACAAGAAGAATTCATTTTGAGAATGGTTTCTTGTATCCGAAAGTTCAAGCCCGAGTATGTTTTTGCTCCTTATTGGGTCGACCGCCATCCTGATCATGGGAATTGCGCTAAACTAGTTAAAGAAGCTGTTTTTTCAGCTGGTATCAAAAATATAAAGGATCCAGATGATCTCGATGCACATAAAGTAAAAAATATTTTTTATTATTTCATTAACAGTACAGATAGACCTTCATTGTTTCTAAATGTCAGTGAAGCATATTCATATAAAATAAAAGCTTTGCAAGCATACCCTTCTCAGTTTATAAAAACTGCGGACAGTGTTGATACACCGCTCACAAACGGCTATATTGAGCGCGTTGAAGCAAGAGACAGGCTGTTTGGACTTGAAGCAGGGACTGCTTATGCAGAAGGTTTTATTCCTGAACAAACTTATGTGACCAACAATTTATAAGGAGATTGTTATGAAGCTAAAAATCGGAATCACCTGTTATCCCACAGTCGGCGGGTCAGGGGTGGTTGCTACTGAACTAGGAAAATTACTTGCGGAAAGAGGGCATGAGATACACTTCATCGCGTCCAGCATACCTTTTCGTCTCGGGAAATTTTATCCGAACATTTTTTTTCATGAAGTGGAAGTAAATCAATATTCGGTTTTTCAGTATCCTCCTTATGACCTTGCCTTAGCAAGCAAAATGGCAGAGGTAGCTAAGCGGGAAAAATTAGATCTTCTGCACGTGCATTATGCTGTACCGCACGCAGTATGCGCTGTTCTCGCAAAGCAGATGTTAGATGATAATATTAAAATTCTTACAACTCTTCACGGAACAGATATTACCGTATTAGGATACGACCCTTCATTAAGTGAGATGATAAAATTCGGCATCGAAAAATCTGATGCAGTAACAGCCGTTTCTCACCAATTAAAAGAGGATACCGAACAGCTGCTTAAAACTCAAAAAGAAATTATTCCTGTACATAACTTTGTTGATGAGCGGGTGTATTACAGACGTGATAATAATTCAGAACTTAAGAAAACTTATGGAATACAAGATGATGAAAAAGTCATCGTACATATATCTAACTTCAGACCCGTTAAGCGGATACAGGATGTGATCAAAGCTTTTTCATTGATCAGAAAAGAGATGCCATCAAAGTTATTGCTGATCGGAAACGGCCCTGAATTAACGGTAGCATGTGAACAGGTCCGTGAACTTAATATAGAAGATGATGTGTTATTTTTAGGGAAGCAGGAGAATGTAGGCGAACTATTCTCTATCTGTGATCTGAAACTTCTGTTATCAGAAAAAGAAAGTTTCGGACTCGTTCTATTAGAAGCGATGGCTTGCGGTGTGCCTGTAATTGGAACGCGCATCGGCGGTATTCCTGAAGTGATTGTGGATGGTGAGACAGGGTACATGGTGGAAGTGGGCGACACGGCTGCTGTGGCAGATAAAGCTATCTCTTTATTAAAAAATGATGAAAGACATAGACGTTTCAGAGAGAATTCCGTTAGACATGTAAGGGAAAACTTTTTATCTGAAAAAATAGTGAGTGTATACGAAGAAATCTATAACTCTTTAGTAAAGGGTTGAGGTTCATATGAACAAGTTATTTGAGGATGCTTCCTATGTAATAGAGCAAATCGAATCAAAAGGCTTCAAGGCTTATTTTGTAGGAGGATGTGTTCGGGATTATTGTTTAAATCGTCCGATAAAGGATATAGACATAGCTTCTAGTGCAAAACCAGAAGAAATACAGAGCATCTTCCCAAAAACGATTCCTGTCGGAATTGAACATGGTACAGTCATCGTTAGATATAATCAAGTCTCTTATGAAGTAACAACCTTCAGAAAAGAAGACAAATATGAAGATTTCCGAAGACCTTCTAAAGTGTGGTTTGTCACGAAATTAGAAGAAGATCTGTCGAGGAGAGATTTTACCTTTAATGCGATGGCCATGGATAAGAATTTTCAGCTTATCGACCCATTCAATGGAAGAGATGATCTTAAAAAGCTGCAGATCAGGACTGTAGGAAAACCTGATCACCGATTCTCTGAAGATCCGCTTCGTATCATGCGGGCATTCCGTTTTATGAGTGTGTACGGTATGAACATTGAAGAAGAAACAAAGTTTGCCCTGAAAAAGAATGCACCATTGCTAAAAAGAATATCTACAGAAAGAATAACGGTGGAATTCAAGAAACTGCTTGAAGGCGAACAAACAGGAAAAGCACTGCAACTAATGCGAAATTGCGGCGTCTTCCCGTTTATGCCATACCCTATAGAGGAAATATGCGAAGGCAGCCTGCTCTCATTTGATTGGAGCTCTTTAAAGAGCGAAGAACAAAGATGGGCGGCTGTAATCGTGTTAACTAAAGTGGATGATGAGAGAGATTTCTTAAAGTTATGGAAGCTTCCTAATAAGGTTATCCAGTCAGTTTTAAACATCCTTTCTTCATATAAAAAAACTAAATGGACTAAAATGGATTTGTACACCACAGGCTTAACTGAGGCACTATCAGGTCTAAGGCTAAAATGTCTTCTTGAGGATGAATCCTTTGAAGAACAAGCGAGCAAGCTGAAACAACTAGCAAATGAAATTGTTATTAAATCCAGAGATGAAATCCCTTTAAACGGTGAGGACATTTTAAAAATTAAACAAAAAGCTCCAGGCGTGTGGGTAGGACAACTTTTTCAGGAGTTAGAAAAAGAAATCGTTGAAGGTAAACTCCCTCTTTCTGAAAGGGAGATCAGCGATTGGGTGCGAAGGTGGGGAAAAGAATGAAAGAAGCATTATTACACATGCTGGCTGAAAATGAGGGTGAATTTGTTTCAGGTCAGCAGATAAGTGAAAACTTGAACTGTTCAAGGACAGCCATATGGAAACATATATCAGAGCTTAGAAAGTCAGGCTATTCGATTGAAGCCGTTCAGAAAAGAGGCTACCGTCTTCTCACATCACCTGATCTTGTAACTGCAGAGGAAGTCTCTTTATACACAGGTAATGGAACGTTCGGCAAAAAGGTTACTTACAAAACTTCTGTTAAAAGCACACAGGAAATAGCCCACAGCTTAGCAAGAGAAGGTGCTCTTGAAGGAAGCATAGTACTTGCCGATGAACAGACAGGCGGAAGAGGAAGGCTTGGGAGAGCGTGGCAGTCTCCATCTGGAACCGGTATCTGGATGAGTCTCATCCTTCGTCCAGAAATCCCCCTTCAAAAAGCTCCGCAGCTCACATTGCTTATTGCTGTTGCTGCATCAAGAGCAATTGAAAAAGTAACAGGTCTTGAAGCTGCAATCAAGTGGCCAAACGACCTGTTAATCAAAGGGAAAAAAGTAGCTGGTATTCTAACTGAGCTTCAGGCAGAAGCCGATTCTATCCATTCTGTTATTGTTGGAATCGGAATGAATGTCAATCAGGAGAAAAAGCACTTTACAGAAGAAATCTCAGAAATTGCGACTAGCCTTGCGATCGAAGGCGGAAAAACTTATAAGCGAGCTGAAATAGCAGGTGCAGTTTTGCAAGAGATTGAAAACCTGTATAGAAGCTACCTGGTTAAAGGCTTTGCGGTTATAAAGCTTCTTTGGGAAGCGCGTGCTTACAGCCTTGGAAAAAGAATAACAGCAAGGTCTGTCACAGGTTCTATTACAGGCTATGCAAAAGGAATAACAGATGAAGGTGTTCTGCTGCTCGAGGATGACAATGGCGAGATCCATTCAATCTATTCAGCGGATATCGAATTTCCTTCTCACTAAGTTATGTACGTGATAAAATAATCTTATAGGCAGTATCCTTACAGTGGAACTGCACTAGTACTGCGAGTTTTTGAACATAAACCATATATCTGCCTAGATCCAAAATCAGGACCGGGACAGAGGGAGCAAACAATCAAAACGTCTAGGGATGTTTCCTATGCCTTCTTCCTCTTTGGAAGAAGGTTTTTTGCACTCTGGCCCTGTTAAAAAACAGGGAGGCTAAAAGTATGAAAACAACAAAAAGCTTTCTCAAGATGAAAAGAGACGGCGAAAAAATTTCAATGGTTACGGCATATGACTATCCATCTGCTGTGATCTGTGAAAAGGCTGGAATGGATCTTATATTAGTCGGAGATTCTCTCGGAATGGTCGTTTTGGGATACGAATCTACCATTCCAGTAACGCTAGAAGATATGATTCATCATACAAAAGCGGTAAAGCGAGGGGCGGCCGACACGTTTATCGTGACAGACATGCCATTTATGACCTATCATGGCTCAATTGATGTGACGCTGAACAATGCGAGAAGAATGATGCAGGAAAGCGGCGCATCCGCTGTAAAACTTGAAGGCGGAAAACAAGTAATCTCTACAATAGAAACATTGACGAACGCAGGTGTTCCTGTGATGGGGCATCTTGGGCTGACTCCGCAGATGGTCGGAGTTATGGGCGGTTACAGCGTGCAAGCGAAAGAAGAGGAAGAGGCAAACAGACTTTTAGAAGAATGTCTCTTATTAGAAAAATCTGGAGCTTTTGCGATTGTTTTAGAATGCGTACCACAGCAGCTTGCTGAAATAGCGTCAAAGAAACTGACTATCCCAGTTATAGGTATTGGTGCAGGTAAACATACAGATGGCCAGGTTTTAGTCTATCACGATATGATCGGATATGGTTTTCATCATATACCAAAATTTGTGAAATCCTACGGAAATGTTAAAGATATGCTGGTCGCAGGACTCCAGAAGTATAAAGAAGATGTACAGCAGATGAAGTTCCCTGAGGAAGAACACAGCTTTAACATGAAAACAGAAACGATCGACCGTTTGTATGGAGGAGTTAAGTCATGATTATATTGAACAGCATCCAAGACATGCAAAAATATATTCTGCAAGAAAAAACAGAAGGTAATTCGGTAGGATTCGTACCAACTATGGGCTATCTGCATGAAGGGCATCTTTCACTGATGGAACGTGCGAAGAATGAGGCTGACATCGTTGTGGTAAGTATTTTTGTCAATCCGCTGCAATTTGGACCGAACGAAGATTTTGACCGTTATCCGCGAGATTTTGAACGTGATAAAAAACTTGCAGAAGAAGCTGGTGCAGACGTTCTTTTTTATCCTGACACAAAAGAAATGTATCCAGATAAACCTGTTGTCACGGTTTCTGTAAACAGAAGAACCGATGCTCTTTGCGGAAAAAGCAGAACAGGTCATTTTGACGGGGTGGCAACAGTACTTACGAAGCTGTTTCACATTGTATCACCGGATAAAGCGTTTTTTGGTCTGAAAGATGCCCAGCAGGTGGCAGTAGTTCGAGGTCTTGTTGATGATTTTAATTTTCCAGTAGAAATCATTGGCTGTGAAACGAAACGTGAATCTGATGGACTGGCGATGAGCTCAAGAAATGTATATCTTTCGGAAGAAGAAAGAAAAGAAGCTCACCACTTGTATCAATCTTTACAGAAAGCGCAGAGCTGGCTATCGAACTGCGATAGTGGTGAGACAGAAGAAAAGATGATAAAATACTTGGAGGAACATACGGCTGGAACTGTTGAGTATTGCAAAGTTCTCTCATATCCTGAACTTCTTCCTCCAGTTAAAGATGACAAAAAGCTGATCATCGCATTAAGCGTTAGATTCAGCAAAGCACGACTTATAGATAATGTCATTATCGACAACATACTAGAGAAACAAGGAAGTGAGGAAGAAAAATGTTCCGTAATTTAATGAAAGCTAAAATACACCGTGCAACCGTAACTGAATCTAATTTAAACTATGTTGGAAGCATCACGATCGATGAAGATATTTTAGATGCGGTTGATATGATGCCGAACGAAAAAGTTCAAATTGTAAATAATAATAATGGTGCGCGTTTTGAGACTTATATTATTCCTGGAAAAAGAGGAAGCGGTGTGATGTGTTTAAATGGTGCAGCTGCGAGACTCGTTCAAGAAGGAGATACGATTATTGTTATTTCCTATGCTATGTATGATGAGGCAGAAGCCAAAAATCATCAGCCAAAAGTGGCAATCATGGACAAGAATAATATGATACAAGAAATGCTTGGTGTTGAACCTGAGGCTACCATCTACTAATTTTTAATAACCTATTAAGATAGCCACAGGGGAATGAGGTGAAAAGGCTATGACACGGCGATATGTCGTTATCGATTTTGAAACAACAGGAAATTCAGCAGCAAGAGGAGACCGGATTATCCAGATTGGAGCGGTCGCCGTTGAGGCAGGACAGATAACGGACAGATATTCAACGTTCATCCAGCCAGGCGTTCCCATCCCCCCTTTTATTGAACAATTAACGGGCATCAATGATGACATGGTCAAAGATGCTCCGTTATTTGAAGAAGCAGCGCCGAAGCTCCTTCAGATGCTAGAAGGAGCTTATTTTGTTGCGCACAACGTAATGTTCGACTATTCATTCCTACAGGGAGAGCTGGATCGCTGCGGTTACTCACCGCTCTCTATGCCTCTAATTGATACCGTAGAGTTATCCAGGCTGCTCCTTCTTGGAGCCGATGGATATCAGCTAGGAATGCTTGCGGAATACCTTGGGCTTGAACATGAAAATCCCCACCAGGCAGATAGTGACGCAGAGGTAACGGCTATGCTTCTCATGCATCTTTTAAATAAGCTTGAGACCTTGCCGTTATTGACGTTAGAGCGATTATCTCCATTTGTGAAAAAACTGCAGAGCTCATTAGAAAATATCGTAAGTGATATCATCAATGAGAAATCTGTCTTTTTAGCAGATGAAGAAACATATGATTTTTTCCGTAAACTAGCTCTTAAGAAGACATTGAAATTAGAACAGCAAGATTTTAATGATGATCTCGAAAGTTATGGGGTATCTGATTTAGAGCAAAAATTAAAAACACACATGGCACATTATGAGATCCGTGAAAGCCAGCAAAAGATGGTCGAGCTTGTAGATGAAGCCCTTCATACGAATCAGCATCTTGTTATCGAGGCAGGTACAGGTGTCGGTAAATCACTTGGCTATCTCATACCTGGTGTTCGTTTTGCAAAGGAAAAGGATCGTCCGCTTGTGGTTTCAACACATACCGTTCAATTGCAGCAGCAGCTGTTAGAACGAGATGTGCCTTTATTGAAGAAAATTATGCCTTTTGACTTTACTGCAACACTTTTAAAAGGCAGAAACCATTACTTATGTTTGAGAAAGTTTGAACATACTCTTCAGGATCATCATGAAGACAATTATGATACGAACTTTACAAAGGCTCAATTGATTATATGGCTGACTGAAACAGAGCAGGGTGATGTAGAAGAACTATCGTTGGCTTCCGGCGGAAAACTGTTTTGGAATACAGTGAAAAGTGATGCGAATTCATGCTTGAACCATCGATGTCCATGGTTCTCGAGATGTTACTATCATAAGCAAAGAAGAGCTGCTCATGAATCAGATCTAGTTATTACGAATCATGCTTTATTGTTTACAGATTTAAAATCCGACTCACAGCTGCTTCCGTCTTATAAAGAAGCAGTCTTGGATGAAGCACATCATATTGAAGAGGTAGTGAGCGATCATTTCGGCAAGGAAACCGATTATTTCACATTTCTAAAATTGCTGGACAGACTTTCCTCGACTGAAAGTGATGGCATGCTTAATACATTAAGAGAACTTTCTGATCTTTTGGAAGTTCCGAAGTATGAAACATATCTAGCAAAATGGGACAATCTTTTTCTAGATGTTAAAAATGAGCTAGATGATCTTTTTAAGCAAATTAAAACGATTTGTGTTACAAAAGCTAAATCCTCACGTTCTTCAGAGTTAACAAAGCAGACACTTCGTTATACGAAAGAAGACATAGAATCTGCTCTCTGGGAACCTGTACTTGAGATGGAAGAGAGAGCTAAGCAGTATATATCAGATTTGGTAAAGCCGGTTAAACGTCTTTTAAAGAGCTTTGATCAGTTTGAAGAACATCTTACTGTTAAACAAAAAGGATTTTTAGTTGATGTTGAAGGCCTTTTAAACGATCTGCAGGATGAAGCAGCAGTTCTTCATCACCTTCTGTCATGTCCATTATCTCAGGAAGTTTATTGGATGGAAGCTGAATCAAAAGGTCCGAGACATGCTGTTACTCTTTACGCAAAACCGGTTGAGATCGATCAGATTCTAGCAGATCAATTCTTTGGCAAAAAAAGCAGTGTTGTATTGACATCAGCAACGATGAGTGTGAAAAACAAGTTCAGTTATATATCTGAACGGCTTGGGCTGCTCGACTTCGGTCCTTTAAACGCACAGCTGCCATCACCTTTTAAGTATGAGGAACAGTCAAAGCTTATGGTGCCAACAGATATACCACTCATTAATGAAGTAGACCAAAAAACGTTTGTTGCCAAAATCTCAACCTCTTTATATGAGATAGCAAAAGTTACAAAGGGCAGGATGCTCGTCCTGTTTACATCGTATGAGATGTTAAAAGAAACACATTCTGCTTTTAAATCGTTAATGGACCAAGAAGAGTTCGTGCTGATCGCACAAGGTGTTGACAGCGGGAGCAGAGCAAGACTGACTAAGAACTTTCAGCGGTTCGATAACGCTATACTTTTTGGAACAAACAGTTTTTGGGAAGGAATTGATATTCCAGGAGATGATCTTTCCTGCCTGGTGATTATTAGACTTCCTTTTACGCCTCCAGATCAGCCTGTAATGGCAGCGAAAAGCGAAAAATTGAAAGCGGAGGGAGGAAATCCCTTCTATGATCTTTCGCTTCCTCAAGCCATCATCCGCTTTAAACAGGGCTTTGGCCGACTTGTAAGAAGCAGCAGAGATAAAGGTGCAGTCTTTGTTTTTGACCGCCGGATGATTGAGACACGCTACGGAAAATCATTCATTCAGTCACTGCCTAAACTGCCGGTTTCTATAAAACCGGTCGACGAACTCGTTGAAGAACTCAGGGACTGGATGGATTAGAAAGAAGAAGCTGACACACAAGAGGGAATATACCTTGTGATGTCGGCTTTTCGTTTAATTGAAAAGGTTGTAATGAATTACTGCCTAGAGCTAAAAGGATTTGGAGTGGAACTGCCCCGTGGAAAGCGAGCAGCCTGGAGCGGAAATCAACTACTTTCAAAAGCAACAATGTATGCCAAACAGCCTTTAGAAAAGAGCTTAAATAAAAGAACACGTACCGTGAAATGTTTTATTAACGTTGAATAATCCCCTGTTTTTAGGCATTCTAAAGTACCACTTTAAAAGAATTTCTGCTATAGTAAACAGGGATAAGTTTCAAAGTATAGGAGGAAGAACAATGGAAAGTAAAATCGAGGTTCTTTCTACAGTTAAGGTAGACAAGTCTAGTGATTTGTACAAAGTTGTTTCAGAATTGAACAAAACATTAAAGCATCAGGATTTAATGTTTGGGCTTGCGTTAGATGACGAGAATAAAGATAAGATGATTTTTACAATCTATCGCACATAGAGAGGCTGAAATATGGGAAAAAAGTGGATACTTATCATTGTTGGCATTTTGATTTTAGCAAGTTGGCAAACATACTATCTTTATAGCGGAGTGCACGCAAAACCGCAGAAAAAAGAAGCTGAAGCTGTTGAAATCGCAAAAATAGAAAAAAATCTCACATCCGTGACAAATGTGGAGCACTTTTTCAAGAATGAAACCTATTATGTAGTTGAAGGCAAGAACGAGCATGGTACTGACATGATTGTCTGGGTAGGAAAAGATAAAGAGATTTTTTCCGAGATTGCTAAAAAAGGGCTTTCAGAAAAACAGATGATTGATTATGTGAAAAAAAACCATAATGCTGAAAAAATCATTGACAGCCGATTAGGCATGGAAGATGAGATTCCATTATGGGAAGTTGTATACATCGATGATCAAAATCGCTATACGTATTATTATGGATACTTTGAAACAGGTAAACGGTATGAGATCTATCGGCTTAAAGAATCAGAACAATAAATAGTGGAGGGATATTTTAATGAAGCTTGCAAAACGTGTGGAGGCATTGACACCTTCAACAACATTGGCAATTACAGCAAAGGCAAACGCACTTAAAGCAGAAGGGCACAATGTAATCGGTCTTGGTGCAGGAGAGCCGGATTTTAATACTCCAATACATATTATTGAAGCTGCTTATCAGTCTATGAAAGAAGGACATACAAAGTATACAGCTTCTGGCGGTCTTCTTTCGCTTAAAAAAGCGATCACAAACAAATTAAAGGAAGATCAAGGGCTAACATATGAAACTTCTGAAATCATCGTGAGTACAGGAGCTAAACATTCACTTTATTCCTTGTTCCAAGCAATAATCGATGAAGGAGACGAAGTGATCATCCCTATTCCTTACTGGGTAAGCTACCCTGAACAAGTTAAACTTGCAGGCGGAGTTCCAGTTTACGTAGAAGGAAAAGAAGAGAATCAATTCAAGATTACAGCAGAAGATTTGAAAACATCAATCACAAAACAGACAAAAGCGCTTATTTTAAATTCACCCAGCAATCCGACTGGTTCGCTTTACACAGCTGACGAGCTGAAAGCGATCGGTGAAGTCTGCCTTCAAGAAGACGTATTGATCGTTTCCGATGAAATCTATGAAAAATTAATCTATGGCGAGGCGAAACATACATCCATTGCTGAACTTTCACCAGAACTGAAAGAGCAGACGATCATCATTAATGGTCTTTCAAAGTCACATGCGATGACAGGATGGAGAATCGGATTTGCAGCCGGAAACGCTAAGATTATTAAGGCTATGACAAACTTGGATAGCCACAGTACATCCAATCCAACAACTATTTCTCAGCATGGAGCTTTAGCTGCTTACAATGGTACACAAGAGCCGGTTGAAGAGATGCGTCAAGCTTTTGAAGAACGTATGAACAAAGTTTATGAGCGTCTGATTACATTGCCTGGCATTAGCTGTGTTAAACCAAATGGTGCGTTCTATCTGTTCCCGAATGCAAAAGAAGCTGTAAAGAATACAGGCTTCTCAACAGTAGACGAATGGGTTGAAGCAATCTTGGAGGAAGAGAAAGTTGCGCTTGTTCCAGGATCAGGCTTTGGTGCTCCTGATAATGTTCGGCTTTCATACGCTACTTCATTGGATACGATCATGGAAGCACTTGACCGAATTGAACGTTTTATCGTCCGCCATTCAAAGAAAGATTGATTTTTGATGAGCGGTCATTCATAATTTTTTGATAGAGGCAGATTTTAGAAACAGTGGAGGTACATTTTGTGAAAACTACTATTCAAAAACTACGTGAACATGTTGGTGAGTCTGTAACGATTGGTGCATGGCTCTCTAATAAACGTTCTTCTGGAAAAATTGCTTTCTTGCAGCTGCGTGACGGAACAGGATTTGTTCAAGGTGTCGTTGTAAAAAGCGAAGTTGGTGAAGAAATTTTTACAAAAGCTAAAGGGTTGACTCAAGAATCCAGTCTTTACGTAACAGGTACTGTAAAAGAGGACGAGCGTTCATCACTTGGTGTGGAACTTGAAGTCACAGATGTTGAAGTACTGCATCAAGCGGTAGATTACCCGATCACACCGAAAGAGCATGGCACAGAATTTTTGATGGATCACCGTCATCTGTGGATTCGTTCAAAGCGCCAGCACAGCATTTTAAAGATCAGAAACGAGATCATACATGCTGTAAACGAGTTTTTCTATAACAATGATTTTGTAAAAGTAGACCCTCCTATTCTTACAGGAAGCTCTGCTGAAGGAACTACTTCATTGTTCCATACAAAATACTTTGAAGAAGATGCATATCTTTCTCAAAGCGGACAGCTTTATATGGAAGCTGCAGCGATGGCATTAGGGAAAGTATATTCTTTCGGACCAACTTTCCGAGCTGAGAAGTCTAAGACACGCCGTCACTTGATCGAGTTCTGGATGATCGAACCTGAGATGGCATTCGTTGAACACGAAGAATCTCTTGAAATTCAGGAGCAGTTCATCTCACATATTGTCCAATCTGTGATCAAGCGCTGTGAAAACGAGCTGAAAACACTCGGACGTGATGTTTCGAAACTAGAGAACGTTATAGCACCTTTCCCGCGTGTTTCTTATGATGATGCGATTAAAATGTTAAAAGAAAAAGGGTTTGATGATATCGAGTGGGGTGACGATTTTGGTGCGCCGCACGAAACAGCGATTGCTGAGAGCTTTGATAAACCGGTATTCATTACAAATTATCCTAAAGACATTAAGGCGTTCTATATGAAGCCTGATCCTAACCGCGAAGATGTTGTTTTATGTGCAGACTTGATCGCTCCTGAAGGTTATGGAGAGATTATCGGAGGAAGCCAGCGTATTGACGACCTTGCTCTAATGGAGCAGCGTTATGAAGAACACGGACTGACAGATGATGCTTATAAGTGGTATCTGGAGCTTAGAAAATACGGAAGCGTACCTCATTCTGGATTTGGTCTTGGCTTAGAACGAACAGTTGCATGGATTTCAGGTGCGGAACACGTGCGTGAAACGATCCCGTTCCCTCGTTTGTTAAACCGTTTATATCCTTAATAAATATGAAAAATCTCCCTGCTGCAGGGAGGTTTTTTTCTTGGCTTTATAAAAAGATAGAGCAAGTTCTTATGCTATAATGGTACAAGAGGTGTTGCAAGTGAACGGAATGTTATTTGAAAAATGGATGTCAGAAGGATCAGTCAGCATACCAAATATGCTTTTAAAATCTTATAAAAAAATTGGACTTTCGGACAATGAATGTATGTTGTTCATACAGCTTCATGTCTTTATTGAGTCCGGAAACTATTTTCCCACTCCAATAGAACTAGCTGAAAGGATGACAACTTCATCTCATGAGATGTCTTCAATGCTTCGTTCATTAGTAGGGAGAGGTCTTCTAGGGATGGAACAGTACGAAGATAAAGAAAAAGGCGTTTATTTTGAAGCGTATACCTTACAGCCGTTATGGAACAGGCTAATGGATAGTTTAAAAGAAGAGGAACAAATACAGAAAGAGACGAATAAAGAACAGCTTGAGCAGAATGTATTTGTTTTATTCGAAAAAGAATTCGGCCGCCCGCTATCACCAATGGAGCTTGAAACATTAAAAATTTGGATGGATGAAGACCAGCAATCTCCAGAACTCATACTAACTGCATTAAAGGAATCCGTTTTGTCTGGCAAGCTCAACTTCAGATATATCGATCGTATTCTTTTTGAGTGGAAGAAAAACGGAATAAAGACTCCTGAAGCTGCAAAGCAGTATGGAGAGAAATTCCGTGTTAGACAGCTGCAAAAATCTGGCCAATCTGATAAACCAAGAAAAGACAGTGAATTAAAACGGCCCGTTTATAATTGGCTTGAATCATAACTGCAAAACAAACAGACCCTGATAAAACTGGGTCTTCTTTTTCATTACAGGAGGAATGTAAACGTGTTAAACAAAGCTCAGATTCAATTTTGCCTGGAACAGATCGAGGACATGTTTCCAGATGCTCATTGTGAGCTGCATCACTCAAATCCTTTCGAGCTGACGATAGCAGTCCTGTTATCTGCACAATGTACTGATGCACTTGTGAATAAAGTAACTCCAAAGCTTTTTGAAAAATATAAGAAGCCTCAAGATTACTTGGATGTTTCTCTCGAAGAACTTCAAGATGACATTAGATCAATCGGACTCTATCGCAACAAGGCGAAGAACATTCAAAAATTAAGTGAGCTCGTGCTAAATGAATACGGAGGAGAAATTCCAAAAGACCGTGATGAGCTGACAAAGCTTCCAGGTGTAGGAAGAAAAACAGCGAACGTAGTTGTTTCTGTTGCTTATGATGTACCTGCGATTGCGGTAGATACACATGTTGAACGCGTCTCTAAAAGACTTGGAATCTGCAGGTGGAAGGATTCTGTCTTGCAAGTCGAAGAAACGCTGATGAAAAAGATTCCTAAAGACCTATGGGGAGCAACACACCACCGTCTTATTTTCTTTGGAAGGTATCATTGTAAGGCGCAAAAACCTAATTGTCCTGAATGTCCGCTACTTTCCATCTGCCGCGAAGGTAAAAAGCGGATGAATCAAAAAGAGAAGAAGAAATGACATTACGAATTATCATACGCTGACTCAAATGAGGAAATTCCACCTCTTGAGTCAGTTTTTTTAAGATTTTTCTTAATTGAATGGTAATAATTGGAAAAGGCATTTTTTATGTGATTATCTTCATTTTTTATGTAATGGGCTCATGTTTTTATATGATCATGACTGATTTTTATATGATTAAGTCTTTTTGATAAAAGGAGGGAGCTCAATTGGAGCAAAATACAGAACAATTGATAGAGATTATTAAAGAATGGAAGGAAAAAAGTCCTTCTATAGCGGCTTATTTTAAAGAACGCAATCGAAATAAAGCAAAAGAACCGATGATCTACTTTTTTCAGCGGTTTTTGACGGCTTTATTCTACGGTAACAGTAAAACTGTCAATGAAAAGGACCTGATAAAGTGGAAAGAGACCGTAAAGGAACTGGATCAACTTCCTGTAAATGTAATAGAACGCCTTTCATTTATTGAAGAACAACCGGATCATTATCAATCTTTTATTCAATTAAGTGAATTATTTTCAGAATGGGAAAAGAAAAGTGTCATACTTTTAAAGCGGAAAACATAAGGACAAGGCACTTGGACATATGATGAAAGCATGAGATGTTTCAAGGAGGGGTAACATGCAGATTCATGTGGTGAAAAAAGGCGATTCCTTATGGAAGCTTTCGCAGTACTATAGACTTCCATGGCAAGAGCTCGCTGTGGTAAACAGGCTGACATCAAAAGACAAGCTAACTGTCGGCCAGACACTATTTATCCCTACACCTTTTACCTATACGGTCCAGCCTGGAGATACTCTGAAAGAGATCGGGGATATGATTGGGGTTTCTGTCGCACAGCTGCAGCAGGCGAATCCAGGTGTTACGGATATGAATTTAGCTGCCGGAAAGCAGTTAAATGTTCCTGAACGAACAAAAAAAGATATAACGACAAATGCATTTGCCGAACCCGTTCCAAAAGCAAAAGAAAATTTCGCAGCCGCCGCAAAGGGATTAACTTATATTACGATGTTCAGTTATGAAGTAAATGAAAAAGGTGAACTAAAGCCGCTTGATGATACCGAATTTTTAAGAGAAGCCAAAAATAAAAATGTAAAACCCCTCATGTCTATTACAAATATTAAAGGTGGAGAGTTCAGTGAAGAGGTAGGTACGGCGATACTGACAAACAAAGAGATAACGAACAAAGTGATAGAAAATTCATTAGCTATGATGAAACAAAAAGGATACCAAGGAATATCTGTTGATTTTGAGTTTTTAGGAAAGAAAAATAAAGAAGCTTATAATCAATTTTTAAGAATCTTAACAGAAAAGATGCATCAGCAAAGGTATATCGTAATGACTGCAGTCGCACCAAAGATCAGTGCGACACAGATCGGTGAATGGTATGAATCACATGATTATAAAGCACATGGTGAGATCGTGGATTACGTCATTTTGATGACATATGAATGGGGTTACAGCGGTGGACCTCCAATGGCCGTTAGTCCAATCGCTTCCGTTAAAAAAGTGTTGGATTATGCTGTTAGCGAGATTGACCCAAAGAAAATATTAATGGGCATTAATCTATACGGATATGACTGGACACTACCGTTTAAACCAGGCGGCGAATTTGCGAAAGCTCTGAACCCTGTTCAGGCAACTCAGCTAGCCGGAAAAAGACAGGCAGCCATTAAGTACAGCAGAAAGGATGAATCTCCATATTTCAGATATTGGGATAAAGATAAAAAAGAACATATTGTATGGTTTGAAGATTTACGAAGTATGAAAGCGAAATTTGATGTTGTCGATCAATACGGTTTTGCTGGAGTAAGCTTCTGGAATTTATCATTTGGTTATCCTGTGTTTTGGAACTACTTAGTAGACCGATATAATATTAAATAAAAAATCCGCCAGCTTAAATAGCTGGCGGATTTTTAATGTTTATTACTGGTTAAATGGAGGGAACTGCAAGCCTCCGCCGTCTTCCTCTTCCTCATCTCCGCCTCCTTGACCCGGAGGTGGAGTACCGGGTTCTTGACCCGGAGGAGGTTCAGTACCAGGTTCTCCGCCAGAAGGAGGCGGTGTTCCCGGTTCACCTTGACCTGGAGGGGTACCTGGTTCACCTTCGCCAGGAGGAGTGCCCGGTTCACCTTCACCAGGTGGCTGCGGCGGTTGTTCTCCTTCAGGCGCTTCAATCGTAATTGATGTTTCTGCAGGTTCGCTTTCAGTGTTGTTTTCACTGTCGACTGCTATCACTTGGAACGTGTATTTACCAGGAGCAGGGGATGGAACAACAAATTTCGTATCGTTGATAGTTGCTCTTTCCTGCATCGGTCCATCGTTATAGCTTGCAAGGACCTTAAAGGTAACACCTTCTTTTTTCTCGTATTTCCATTTTACTTCGATCTCATTTTTCTTTTCATCGAACTTCGCTTCAAGTCCTTCAATGCCGGTTGGTTTCTCGAACTTGTCACTTACATCTGGCAATTTAGATCCTTTTACGAACAGTTCGATGATCTTTTCAGAATCTGGCGTAAACTCACTTGCACGTTTCCCAGTTCCTTTTTCCATCGGAACTTCAGTCACAGATTTCGGTTTCTTGAAGTCTGTGTTCTTGTGCTTAAGCTGACTCATGATGTCTTTAAAGACCTGCTTTGAATAATCGTCTTTCGTTTTATCCAGGTATAGAGCATTTCCTTCATCATCTTGGTATTTATCATAACCCGTCCATACAGCTGCAGTATAGGTAGTTGTATAACCAGCCATCCACGCATCTTTTGTAGCATTACTTGGCATGCCGTATTGATCCCGAAGGTCTTTAGGGAAGTTTGTCGTACCTGTTTTTCCAGCTAATTTTAATCCGCTCACATTGGCTTGTGTCCCTGTACCACGGTCCATAACATCTTTTAACATATCTGTGATCATGTAAGCCGTGTAATCTTTCATAGCTGCTTTTGGTTCTGGGTCGACTTCGATGACTCTTCCGTCAGGGAATTCAATCTTACGGATGGTAGTCGGTTTCGTGTAAACACCGCCGTTTCCGAATGCTTGATAAGCACCTGCCATTGTAAGCGGTGATACTCCTTGTTCAAATCCGCCGATCGCATAAGACGGGTAAGTGGTGTCTGGATCTAAGTCAAATCCAAGCTTATTTGCAAAGTCAGTAGCTTCTTCAGCACCAACTTCTTGGAATGTCTTCACAGCCGTTGTATTTTTAGATTCAACAAGGGCTTGGCGCATCGTAATATCTCCAACGTTTTTCTTGTTGAAGTTATTGATGGTTACGTCACCAATCTTTACGGGCTCATCATTTAACATATGAGCTGTGCTCCATTTTTTATTTTCGATGGCCGGACCGTAGTCCAGGATTGGTTTGATAGTTGACCCTGGCTGGCGAGTGATTCGTGTTGAGAACTGGTTGCTCAATTCGTTTCCGCGGCCGCTGCCGACAGCACGTATTGCACCTGTTTTCGTATCAACGATCGCGACACCAGACTGTAACAGCTCATGCTCGGGCTCTAATTTAGCTTTCAATACATCTTCTGTAACCTGCTGTGCTTTTGTATCAAGGTTTGTATAGATCTTCAGTCCAGAAGAGAAGATGTCTACTTTTTCAAGACCGTCGATATCTTTTACATCATCCATTACTTGCTTAATATAAGCATCATAAGGACGTGTTTCGGTCTTAACTTCACCTTTTACAAGACTATCTTTTACAGAAATACTCTTCGCTTTTTCTGCATCTTCTTTAGAAATAAATTTATGCTGAGCCATTAAATTAAGGACTACATTCCGTCTATGTTCAGCTTCCTTTGGATTAACAGTTGGATCGTAATAGCTTGGTGCTTTTGGCAACCCTGCTAAAAGAGCTGCTTCATGCAATTCAAGTTCGCTTACATCTTTGTTAAAGTACACTTTTGCGGCTGTTGCAATTCCGTATGCACCTTTACCAAAATAAATCTTATTTAAATACATTTCCAAGATCTGATCCTTAGAATATTTTTGTTCTAGCTGAACAGAAAGATAAGCTTCTCGGATCTTTCTAGTGAGTGATTTTTCATTAGTCAGGATCGTGTTCTTAATGACCTGCTGTGAAATCGTACTTGCACCTTCAGCACCAAATCCTTCTGTTACGTTAGCGAATGCAGCACCGAATAAACGTCTGACATCAACACCGCTATGTTTGCGGAAACGGACGTCTTCCGTTGCGATAAACGCATTTTGAACAGGTTCAGGGATTTCATTTATCTTAACCCTGATTCTTTTTTCTTGCCCTGAAACAAGAGAAACTTCTTTATCATTCATATCCATGATTTTAGAAGATACAGGTGTTTCTAGTTTCTTCGGATCAAGCTTTGGAGAAGTAGCTGCGATTACACCTACTGTTAAAAGTCCTAATAATCCTAAAATAACTGCAAGCAATAGGAGAGTCTTTTTCCAATTGCGTCTTGGCTTTTTCGTTTTCTTTGCCGGTGTAGAACCATTAGAAGATTGTCTTCTTTCTACCCGGCTTCGGTAATCTTTTGACATAGTTTTACCAACCTTTCAACTTCATAAAAAAACTAACATTATCAATATTCGTGGCCAATTCTGAGTTTATGAACAATCAAAGAGAAGGATAGAAATAGACACGATCTACTGTTTCTAAATAATTCAGCCTAGGTTGATACCCGTTAGTAATAGAATATCCTTTTTCTTCTATTTCACCCTTTGGAATTGATTTTCTCCCCATGCTTTGTTCCTTCCAATAGTGAACAAGGTAAGAGCTGTCCAGCAGATAGCTTTCATCCGTAGAAGAGAATCGAAGAATGATAAAAGATATTCCGCCATGATCTAGAATCTGCTGCATATGTGTGATCTGATGCTCATGAAAATTCTTAAGCGGAAAACTCGTCTTGTTCTTTGTTTCTTTTGCTTCAAAGTCAATATATCTTCCTTTATATACACCGTTATAATCGGTTGTAGAAGCGAGTTTAAAGTATGCTTCACGAATGACAGCTGCAGATCTTTTCGGGTACTCAACATTCACGATTTGTACGGGAGTCGGTTTTTTGTGAATGATCGCTTTATTCGTTAAGAGATAAAATTGATTGCTTTGATTGATATCGTCTTCGAGCGACATCCCTCTGTTGCTGTATGAAACTTCTTTTTTAACAGAAGATGAGGAAGACGATCTTGTTTTAGTTACAGAAGTCACTTTCTTACCATTTGGATAATGAAAGGTTCCCATGATTCATCTCCTTTTCAATTAAAGATGGCTATGCGCATATTACGAAAATAGATACACATAGCCCGCTTTAGTTTACTTTTTTAATAGTACAGAAAGTTCATCTTCTTTAAAGCCCATTACAACCTGATTGCCTTCTTCTGTCTTGATTACAGTAACAGGAGTTGCCGAAGCACCCAGATCCATAACTTCCTTCATATAGCTTTGATTTTTTCGTATGTCGCGTTCTTCGAATTCAATATTATTTGCTTTCAGCCACTCTTTTTCTGCGAAGCATGGAGGGCACGTTTCCTGTGTGTAGATGATTACTTTTTTCTCCAATTTTTATGCCTCCTTTTTCCATTTTGCATCTTTCATAAAGACTAGTTTACTCCTTTTTCTTACGCGATACAAATATTTTATAGTGCTGAAGCAAACGATAAAAGAGAGAACGAATCATAGGAGGCACAGTGTGAAAGAGCGGTATCAGGATATAACAATGACAATCTTGAATAATACGATTTCACAAAATCGTGATAATATTTCACGTACCGTAAGCTATGCCGCTTTTTTTAAAAGAAATCCTGAGATAAGATGGGCAATGCTCGCAAGTTTAGTGTCCCGAAACGCTGGATACAGCATGTGTGATCTAAAAGGAGATTGGCTTCCAAGATTTTTATCTAAAGATACAAGAAAACATTTATTTCATACATATGAACGTGCAAACTGGCTGATTTTCCAGGATGCTTATCCTCAGCTGCTGCTTTATGAATACTCCAAAGAGAAAGGGGCTCCATTATTTGATCTGCTGGATAACTTTTATGTTTCAACATTCATGAAAAAAGAATGGCACCGCTTTTGGATCGAAAGGGATATAAAAAGAATATGTACATCATTGATCATCAATGAACAGCATGTGATAGAAAATCCAGTGATTAAAAATTCTTTTTATAACAAAAGGATATTTTCAGGAGTGCCATTTCTGCTCCAAGACTATATGCATTTCAGCACAGTACTCTTTCCTGTTCTTTCAGGCGATGTATACGGAATTTCAGTTCATGGATTTAAAACTGTAAAAAATAGAATAGAAACGGGAAAGATGCTTTACACCATTTTGTTTGAGTCGAGGTGGAGTGAGGAGATAATTCGTTTTTCTGATGCTGTTACCCATACCGGTTCAAGGCATGATTTTGAAAAGTATGTCTATCCGAAAAAAATGAGGGAGACACCGCTTCTCAGGATGGTCTATCCGATTGTCCACCATCATAGAAAGTCTACGAAAGACTGGTATAGAAAGGGAATGAATACGGAGGTTTTTTATCATCCCGTAAAGAAAATTCAAAAACCATGTCTTACAGATTGGTATAAACAAAAACAAAGACAAATTAAAATAGGCATTCTATTAAAAGAATGGATACAAAATCGTTAAATACAAAAAGACGGCAGAGGAGATACCGTCTTTTTCATTGTTACGTGCTTGGAATATCTGGACCATTCAGTTTTTTATCACCATAACCTGTGTTTTGCTTTTGTTCTGTTTTTTCAGTTCCTTGCTGTTGTGAATATTGATCCTGCTTCCTTTGCTGTTTGCTGTCTTCGTTCATTTTTTGCACCTCCTTTTAAAAAACGTGAACTCATATTAGTTTTACGGTTGATGCGACTGAATATACAAACAATCAACAAATAGCTGTCGAATTTATGTTGAAAAAGTAAATTTGCACTTTCTTTGCCGAATAAAAACTAGTTTTGTCACGTGTGAAGGGGATAAGAGGATACAGCACGAAATTAGTTCCTACAAGAAAACGGGGAGGGATTCATAATGGAAATGGTGTTGAAGACCAAAACTGTCTCTGAGGAACTCGGGGTGAATCCGACAACGGTTCAGCGCTGGGTCAGACATTTTAACATTCAATGTGATAAGAACGAACATGGTCATTATTTGTTCAAGCAAGAAGACATCGAGCAGTTAAGAGAGATCAAAGCTCAGCTCGACAATGGATTATTGATGAGTGATATTCAAATCCAGTCATTTCAAACATCAGAGAAATCAGTAGAACTGCCAACCCAGTTTGAAGAGAAGTTTGACCGGCTTAATGCAGCTATTAAAGCATTAGAAAAGAAGGTTGAAGAGAAAGCTGATGCAGTTGTTTCCTATCAAATGCTCCAGCATGCATCTGAACTCGAAGAACTTATAAAGAAAATGGAAAACATGGAGGCACGTCTTCAGGATCTTGAGGTAGCATTACTAAAAAACAATTATCCAGAAGAAAAGCTTTATGTTAAGGAAAAGCCAAAAAAGAACTGGTTTGTGAGTCTGTTTACACTATAAATGAAATGAAAAGTGTAAGTCTCTTCATTCTTTGGTACGATATAAAGAATGGAGGGACTTTTTTATGAGCAATTTGTACAAAAAAACGACAGAATTAATCGCTGATATTAATGAAGCGTTTCATATTTATAAAACAGAAACAAAGGCAAGGGAAACGGAAGCGGATTTCTATACTGAAGTTAAGCCGTTTGCAGACCGCATCCATTTTAGGGTACAAGAGTGGGAGCCGCTGGCACGTGAATGGGTGATCACAAATAAACCTAAATACTTATATCCGATTCAGATCAAGACTGCAGCCGAGAACATTGGTTACCTGGGTGTTTATGTTTTTCAAAAAAATATGAAAGATAAGCGGATCACTGAAATGGTAAAATCGGTATTGTATGTTTTGAACCAGATGAAAGAACAAATGAGTTCAGATGAAGAATAAAATTTCACGTACCGTACAAATAAATTATTTTTAAATAAAGGAGCGAGCAAGATGTATCATCCATCGGTTTATGATAATCTAAAGGTTGTGCTTGAAGGTGCCGTATATGATTTAGATTTTGCTGGCGCGATAGAAATTGTAGATCGAAGAGATTTAGTGGATCTTGCCGTTATCGGCAGAAGCTATTCAATTGATTTTATTGTTTCAGGAATCAGTCAGTCTTTTAAAGGAAATCTTACTTTAAATACAAACCTTGAAAATTACGCAACTGAAAAACTAAAAGATAATCCTGAAGGGGCTGGCAGCAAGGTTTCCATATTTATAGAAACGCCTGTTTATGAAATTGAAACAGATTGCAAACAGCTTCAATCCATTTTAAAAAAATGGTCAGAAGGTGATTTAAAAGGAGATATTCAGCAAAAACTTACCTATATATATGGAGAATCAAGAAACGTATTCAGCAACACGATCTCCATCCATTTACAGAAGCCTTTTTCTGAAGAAGAACCTGAACGTTTTTCACTAGTACTTGAACAGGTTATCGCATCAATGAAAGAAATGAATGAATATTTTAAGGGGTATAAAAAATGACACAACTGATACATAGTTTTCCGGAATTTATCCAAAACGCGTGGAATAAAAGCGGATTCACTTCACTAACTGACATTCAGGAACGCGCTATTCCAAATTTATTAGAGAATAAAGACATCGTTATTGAGTCCCCGACTGGAACGGGCAAAACTCTTGCATATGCTTTGCCTGCACTTGCAAAGCTAGATCCAGAAACAAAAAATGTACAAGTAGTATTTCTTGCACCAACTAGAGAACTTGCCATGCAGATTTATGAAGTTTGCCAAAAGTTTACCGAAAACAGCGGGCTCAGCGGAGCTTCTCTAATTGGAGGAGCAAATATGCAGAGGCAGCTTGATAAATTGAAGAAAAAGCCTCAATATATCGTTGGGACACCAGGGCGAGTAAAAGAATTGATACAAAACAAAAAACTGAAGGTGCATGAAGTTAAAACGATTGTCATTGATGAAGCGGATCATATTATTGAAGCTGGTTTTAACGGGGATGTCGAACAAGTAATAGGTGCCACATTAAAAGATCGACAGCTCGTATTTGTATCTGCAACAATTAATAAAAAGACAGAAGATTGGTCTAATAAATTAGCAGTAGAACCTTCAATAATTAAAGTGGAAAAACAAGAAACAGCAAACCAGGTGACCCATTCGTTCATGGTATCCGAGTACCGTGATAAGGTGGATAATCTTCGAAAGCTGATTCGCCATACACCTGGCATCAAAGCGATTGTTTTTATCAACAGTTCCATGAAAATGGATGAATTCGCTTCAAAACTTGAATACAAAAAGATTAAACTTGGTGTTCTGGCAGGTAACTCTACAAAACAAGAGAGACAAAAAGTATTAAATGATTTTAAACGAGGGAAAATTCCAGTACTTTTAACAACGGATGTTGCGACACGCGGTCTGGATATACCTGATGTAACACATGTTGTACATCTTGAGCTTCCTGAAGACGTTAAGCAATATGTTCACCGTTCAGGAAGAACCGGCAGAATGGGGAAGGAAGGAATGGTTGTCTCACTCGTAACAAAAGCTGAATTGTCATCTGTAAAGAAATGGACTGCGAATATAGATGTGCCCCTGCAAAAGCAGCTCCTAGAAAGAGGCAATGTCGTTATAGAAGATATTCAAAAAAATACGTTTAAGAAACAGTCACCTCAGAAAAACGGGGTGCCAGCGAATAAAAAGCCTTTTTCAGATAAGAAGAAAAGAGATTCAAAAGACAGCAGATAAATCTAAAAGTTTTTATTTTTGGGATCTTTTATATGGATATTTTAAAAAGGAATTAAGGGTTTAATAAGAGAATTTCCCTTATAAAGGGGAGATTATTTTGGAAACCAGAGAGTTTTTATATCAGATAAAACCGATTCGATCAGATTTTATGGAAAATCAGTCGCAAGAAGAAAAAAATGCATTAGAAGCTCATTTTTTCTACCTTCAAAATCTTTTGCAAGAAGATAAGCTCGTACTGGCAGGTCCATGTCTAGATGCATCTTTCGGCGTTGTGATTTTGCAAAATGTAGATAATGAAGAAGCGAACAGAATCATGGTTAACGATCCAGCTATTGTAAACGAGATAATGACAGGAGAATTATTTCCGTTTCGTATTTCGCTTCTGAAAAAATAAGGTTCTTTTCTAAAAGATTGTTGCTTTGCTTTGAATCAATTAAGTGTGAGACCCCGCAGGCGCCATGCGCCGAGGAGGCTCACCGCCCGCCCCGCGGAAAACGAACATCCTGGAGTGGAAATCAACCGCTTCTAATAGCAACAAAGTTTGCGAAAAAGGTTTATTTAAAAAGCATACAGCCAGAAGCTGCATGCTTTTTTCGTGGAAATCGTCTGGAAGATCTTTATTTTTTGAAAAGCTGTACCCAAGCTCCTTGATAATAAGCAACTCCAATAGAATCATAATTTGTGCTTAAAATGTTTTGTCTATGACCCGGGCTATTCATCCAATCGTTCATAACAGCTTGTGGTGAAGTCTGTCCTTTTGCGATGTTTTCACCTGCTGCAGTGTAATTGATACCAAAGCTGCGCATCATGTCAAAAGGTGACCCGTAAGTTGGTGAATTGTGGTCGAAATAATTCTTAGCAATCATGTCTTTTGCTTTTGCCAAAGCAACATTGCTTAATTCAGCATCAAGTGTTAATGGGGCAAGGCCTGCTTTTTGCCGCTCTTGATTCACCAATTGTGAAACTTGAGTTGCGTATGCACCAACAGAAGATTGAGCTGGAGCAGGAGCGGCAGGTTTTTGTGCAGCAGAAGCTGGCAAATCTAAAACTTGTCCAGGGTAAACCCAGTTGATTTGTCGTACTTGCGGGTTTGCCTGTTGGATTGCCCATAGACTAACATTTGACGCCGAAGCGATTTTATATAATGTGTCTCCAGTTTTTACTGTATATTGTTTTGAAGACGATGGAACATAAAGAGTTTGTCCAGCATAAATCGATGAACTTTTTAATAGGTTCATTCCAATTACGTTGTTCAAACTTACATTTTTATCTTGAGAGATACTCCAAAGAGTATCGTTCTGCTGAACCGTATATGGTGTTGCTGCATATGTTGCAGACCCCATTAAAAGAAAAGCTGAAATACTTAAAGAAGCAATTTTTAAACGCATAATATCCCCCGATATCCCAGTTCCTCCAACGAATCCCACTAATTAAATATTCACACAATGAAAGCGCTCAAACAACTGGGAATGGCAGAGAATTTTTGTAAATAAATGTATCTATGCTGGCAGTTTCGTTCTTTTTAAAGGAATTCCATGTCGAATTGTTGAAGTAAGTTAAAAAAATGTAAAGGGATGATGTTATGAGTTTGCATAAAGCAGCTATGGAAGGAAATGTTTACGAATTACAAGCGCAATTAAACGATAAGAATACCGATGTGAATCAGATTCAAGATGGATGGTCACCGCTTCATCTAGCCGCCCATTTCGGAAATACTGAAGCAGCAGCACTCTTGCTTCAAAATGGAGCAAATATACATATTAAATCAGGAAATGAGATGGCTAACACACCGCTTCACGCGGCAGCTGCAAATAAGAATAACCGTAAAGAAATGATGAGTATGCTGCTTTCTCATGGAGCTGATATTAATGGAAAACAAAGCGGGGGATGGACCGTGCTGCATCAAGCTGCTCACAATAATGATCCTGAAATGATTCTTTTCTACTTAGAACAAGGAGCAGATCCTTATTCAGCAAAAGAAGATGGAAGAACAGCCTTAGAATTGGCCGAAGATGAACAACTCCATGAAGCCGCTTCAGTATTGCGAAACTATACACTTAATAAAATCTAAAATACAGGGCAGCCTGTATTTTTCTTTTTTTAATAATTTGTTATTATAAGAAAGGAGTTTTTAAGAAACAGAAGTAGGTGGAATTATGCAATATCGAGTTTTGCTGTATTACAAATATGTAACCATAGATGATCCGGAATCTTTTAAAGAAGAGCATCTTGCCTATTGTAAGGAACTTGGTTTAATAGGGCGCATCCTAGTTGCCCGTGAAGGAATAAATGGAACGGTTTCCGGAACGATTGAACAGACCCAAAAATATATGGATGATATGAAAAATGATTCTAGATTTGCAGATACGGTTTTCAAAATAGAAACTTCAGAAACTCATGCTTTTAAAAAAATGAAAGTAAGAGTGAGACCTGAACTAGTACATTTAAGTCTTGAGGATGATGTGAATCCAAATGAAACTACAGGTAAGCACCTTTCACCAAAAGAATGGCTTGTAGCTATGGAGCAAGAAGACGTAGTAATCCTGGATGCACGTAATACGTATGAATATGATCTTGGACATTTCAAAAATGCGATCAGGCCTGATGTGGAAACATTTAGAGAACTTCCACAATGGGTGAGGGAAAACTTTAGTCAGTTTAAAGATAAGAAAGTACTAACGTATTGTACAGGTGGAATCCGCTGTGAAAAGTTCTCTGGTTTTCTTTTAAAAGAGGGATTTAAGGATGTTTCTCAGCTAGAAGGCGGAATAATCAGCTATGGCCATGACGAAGAGGCAAAAGGTAAGCTCTGGGATGGGAAATGCTATGTCTTTGATGAACGAATCTCAGTTCCAGTAAATCGAAGCGGAGAAGAAACGGTTGTGGGCAGATGCTATCATTGCGGAAATCCTGAAGAACGTTATGTGAAATGCGGAAACCCTGAATGTAATGCACACCTATTAATGTGTGAGGACTGTGAAAAGGAACATAAACGATCATGCAGCAAGGAATGTCTTGAACATCCCTGGAATCGCTATATAAAAGAACAAGAACGAGAAAGCTCTCCGAACTAGGAGGGCTTTTTTTCTCCTATTTTTTGTTATATAACGTAAAATAAGTATTAGGGGGAATGAAGAATATGAAAAAGTATAATCTTTTACTAAGTGTCTGTTTGATGTGTTTTTTATTATTTGTATTTTATGACACTCGGATAGTAAGTGCATTCGATGATGCAGCAAGAGAATTTATTCTAAGTATGAGAAACGATACTTTAACTGAACTGGTTACCGCATTTACATATGTTGGAGATGCCAAAGTATTAGCGGCACTATGCATCTTTGGTGTTATTGGTTTATTTCTTTTTAGAAAATGGCTGAGCGGCATTCTTCTGCTTGCAAGTATAGGATTATCCTATGGTTTGAATCTGGTATTAAAGAACGTATTTGAAAGGGAACGTCCATTAGGGAATCGTTTATTAGAAGAGGATGGGTTTAGTTTCCCAAGCGGGAACGCTATGGTAGGAACATCCTTCTATTTATTTTCAGCTTTCTTGCTCTATCAAAAATACCAAAAACCATGGATTCTTTGGATCGGTGCAATTCTTCCATTTTTCTTGAGCGTAAGCCGCGTCTATGCTGGAGTACACTATCCATCCGATATACTTGCAGGATTCAGCATTGGAATAGCTTTTTGTGTTTGTTTAACAGTTTTATACAAATCATTAAATGGTAAATCTACAGAGATACAAAACAATAAGAATACTTATTTATAGATTTTCATTTGTTCTGCTTTTTTGATATAATAAGTCGTAATGTTTACGAGAGGGTGCAAAGAGATGCTGCCAATTGTGTTTCCTGAAAACAAACTTGAGTATATCCCAGCTTTTATAACGCTTGCTATCTTTACAATATTCGCGTGGCGAACAGTTGTATTTTTTAAAAAACATTCTGCAAAAGAATTAAAAAGAGCTCAATTAGTAGAAGAAGATTTACTTAGCAAAGAGACGCAAAACAAGGACTTATAATGAGTTCTTGTTTTTTTTTGAAAAAATTTATATTTCTATGAATAGGTTTTCAAAATTGACCCATACTACCTTTAACGGAAAAACATCTCTGCTTTTCCGTACATATTATCTCCCAAAGGAGGGAAATCGCATGGCACGTAACCAAAGCAACCAAATCGTAGTTCCTGGAGCACAAGGAGCTCTTGATGCAATGAAGCAAGAGATCGCTGCTGAGTTCGGAGTACATCTTGGACCAGACACAACTTCTCGTGCAAACGGATCTGTTGGTGGCGAAATCACTAAGCGTCTTGTAGCACAAGCGTTAGGCGGACTTCGTTAATCCAGCAACCTCCTTGTAAGAAAAAACCCGGGATTCTAGACTAACCTAGATAAATGGGACACAATAAAACACCTTCGAAATGATACACTTATTAAAAGTGATAATCGGAGGTGTTTTTGCGTGGGCAAAAACGTTTATTCAAAAGAAACAAAGTGGGCTGTAGTTAAGGATAAAATGAGTGGCCAATTTACGAATGAAGAAATCATGAATAAGTATGACATTAAAAATGTTTCTCAAATAAAAACATGGATGAAATGGTATCGGGAAAATCAAGTACATCGGTTTAATCAGCCAATAGGCAAGCAATACTCTTATGGTCAAGGGCCTGATTCAGCTAGTGAAGAGGAAAAGAAAGAACGTCAATTCAATCACTATAAACAGGAGAATGAGATTTTAAAAAAGTATTTGGAGATCGAAAAGGAGCTGAAAAAGAAGTAGTTCTCCGTTTAGTAAAAAGATTACGAAAAAAGTACACAGTTACGGCTGTTCTATGCGCTTTAAACGTTCCAAGATCCACATACTATCGTTGGTTGTCTGCTCCATCTGATGAACTGTCTAAATCAGAGCAGGCCATTATCTCCCTTTGTGAACAGACTAACTATCGTTATGGTCATCGTAAAATTAAGAATTTACTAAAGCGTCGACATCAAATTAGTTTGAATCGAAATTCTGTTCAACGTATTATGCAAAAGCATCATCTACAGTGCCGTGTAAAACCAAAGCGCAAGTGGAAATCTCAAGGGGAATCAATCATTGTCGCACCAAACATTTTACAGCGAGATTTTTCAGCAACTTTGCCTAATCAAAAATGGGTAACAGATATAACGTATATTCAGTATGGTTCAACCACATTGTACTTATCAACCATAATGGATTTATTTAATAATCAAATTGTGGCTTACAAGCTCTATACCCATCAACAAACCCCTCTTGTGGCAGATACGTTAAAAGCAGCTTTGGAATCACGAGGGAACCCCAAAGGGGTCATTATTCACTCTGATCAAGGAAGTGTGTATACATCCTATACGTATCAACATTTAGTAAACGAAAGAAAATTGATTAGCAGTATGTCCAGAAGGGGAAATTGTTGGGATAATGCGGTTATCGAGTCCTTCCATTCAAATCTAAAATCTGAAGGATTTCAGTATGTGAAGTTTAATTCTATGTCGATGGATAAAATCAGGGAACAAGTAGATCAATACATGAAGTATTATAATGAAGAACGTATCCAAGAAAAATTAGGCTACCACACCCCAATTGAATTTGGTAGTATGGCAGCCTAAAGGGTGTTTTATTATTGTCTCAAATGACTAGGTCAGTCTATTCGTCCCGGGTTTTTATTTTTTGTAGACAACTTATATTTATAATGTTACCATTTAGTCACACATTAAATGTTACCAATTTGGCACATATAAGTTAAAAGCAAAGAGGGTGGTAATTAGCGAAATGGTTAACCAAGATCTCGTAGATGTCTTTAAAGCATTATCTCATCCAATTCGTATTGATATTTTGGACGATTTAAAGAAGCAGCCACTTTCCACAGGTGAGATAACTGAAAAGTATGATGTTTCGAGATATGCAATCATGAAACATCTTAATGTTCTTGTAGATGCTAACCTCGTACTTATTAGACGAAAAGGAAGGGTGCGCCTCAACTATTTAAATGTAATCCCGCTGCAGAAGCTTTATAACAGGTGGGTCAGTAAATATGAGGCACCACTTGCCCAAGGATTGATGCAGCTAAAAAACTTAGTGGAAGAAAGGGAAGAGGAGAAAATGGAACAAACAACTGAAAGAAAAGTAGACTCATTCGAGATCGAGCAGGAGATTGTTATACAGGCAGCAAAAGAAACGGTATTTAAAGCCTTGACGCAAGACATAAACAGCTGGTGGAAGTTTAGACTTGGAGAAGAAAGCTCAACTTTAATCTTTGAACCCCAATTGAATGGCCGCTTTTACGAAGACTGGGGTAATGGTGAGGGTGCCTTATGGGGAACAGTAACTTATTTTAAAGAGAATGAGGAAATTCGTTTAAATGGACTGTTGGGTATGAGTGGTGCTGTTAACAGCTTTTATTCTTATAAGTTATCGGAGGATGATAACAAGACTGTTCTTCAACTGACACACCATGCCGCAGGAATTCTTGAACCACATTGGGAAGAAGCTCATCGGCATGGCTGGAATGAACTTCTTTTTGTTCATTTAAAGAATTTTATAGAAAAGAAATAAGGTGCAGAAATGGTAAATGTCTTTACAGAAATAATTATTAATAGCCCTCATGAAAAGGTAGCTCAGTATGCAGCGAATCCTGATCATGCTCCAGATTGGTATGTGAACATCAAAACTGCAGAATGGCAAACCGATAAAACACTACAAGCAGGTTCAAAAATAGCATTCATAGCAGAGTTTTTAGGAAGAAGATTGGAGTATGTATACGAGATTGCAGTTTATATTCCAGGGCAAAAACTCGTTATGAAAACGGCTGATGGGCCGTTTCCAATGGAAACGATCTATACTTGGGAATCTATCAATGAAAATCAAACACGAATGACTTTACGGAATAAAGGAGTTCCATCAGGTTTTTCTAAAATATTTGTTCCATTTATGTCTTTAATGATGAAAAAAGCTAATAAAAAAGACTTAATAAAAATAAAAGAAATTCTGGAAAAACAAAAGCTTGAGAACTGAACTCAAGCTTTTTTCCTTTAATTATTTGCATATATTCTGTCGACTGCACTTAGATTAACATTCAGTTTCAATCCTTGTTCATCGCGTAACCTCTTAAAAATCTGAAGAGTTGTGTCAATTTGTTCGTCTGTATGGCTTGCAGTCGGTATAATGCGGAACATGAACAATCCTCTTGGGATTACCGGATACATAACAGCTTGTAGAAACAAGCCGTTATCCCTTAAGTATCTAACCCAATGAAGTCCTATTTGAAGATCTCCCCCAGGAACATAAACAGAAATAATAGGGGAAGGAGTATCTGCAACAAAATAACCTAATTCTCTTAAACCGTTTGAAAGCTTTTGTGATACTTGAAAAAGTCTATGACGGCGGTCATGACCTGACGAAACAAGCTCTAATGTTTTCCGAAGACTTTTTACATAAACCATCGGCAAACTTTTTGCGAAAATTTGTGTTCTTGCATTGTAGTGAATCCAATCCACAACTTCCTTGCTTGCAGCTGAAACACCGCCAATAGCAGTAAAGGCTTTTGCAAAAGTAGATAAGTATATATCCACTCTGTCCTGAACTCCAAAATGCTCACCAACACCTTTTCCACTCGGCCCCATTACTCCGAATCCATGTGCATCATCGACAAAAAGACGGGCATCATACTTTTCTTTCAGGTCACAGATCGCATCAAGTTTTACGATGTCGCCAGTCATCCCATACACACCTTCTGTTAGTATCAGTACACCGCCTTTACGGTTCTTATTTACTGACTTTAATAATTTTTCAAGACTGTTCATGTCGTTATGCCGGAAAACACGAAGGTTCCGCGGGTCGCTGACCGCGAGTTTTGCTGCGTCTATAATAGAAGCATGACAAAGCTTATCCATAATTACGATATCATCTTTGCCAACAAGTGACGCAATCGTGCCGATAATGCCTAAATAACCAAAGTTAAAAAGGATAGAAGACTCTTTTTCAGCAAAAGAAGCGAGTTCCTCTTCAAGAAGTACATGCTCCCGCGTGTTGCCGCTAACCATGCGGCAGCCCATCGGACCACTCACACCCCATTCTTTGGCTGTTTCCACTGCTATTTTCTTTATATCTTCGTTTTCTGCCAACCCTAGATAATTGTTAGTAGCCCACATGATTTTGTCCTGTCCATTAAATGACATCACTGTTCCAGGAACAGAATCTAAAACTGGCGATACAAAATACTGATCTTCTGAAACCCGGAAATCCCCGAAATAGCCTTCATTTGTTTTACATTTATCAAAGATATCAATGTACTTCGTTTGAATCTGTGTCATATGAAACCTCCTATACGATTATTTGAATGTTTGTCTATTTCGGTAAAATTTTACAATTACCTTCAAAGTTCGATTTAAAAATTTTTGAGGTTTGTCATTTTTAAGAAATGCTAAAAGAAATTCAAAATTTCATGTATAATGAAAGCGTTAACAAAGTTTTTATGTCCTATGGGGAGTGGATCAAATGACAGAACAGAAAAAATTGGACAGTAAAGAAACTGAAAAAGGGATTTATACTGACTTTATTAATCAGATGACTTATGGAGAATATCTTCAGCTTGATCAAATCTTATCAAGTCAAAAAAGGCTTTCTGGGCACCATGACGAGATGCTGTTTATTATCATTCACCAGGTAAGTGAACTTTGGATGAAATTAATCTTACATGAAACAAGATCAGCTATTTCATCAATAGAAAACGGTAATCTGCATTCAGCATTTAAGATGCTTGCTCGCGTATCAAAGATTCAGTCTCAGATCATTGAATCGTGGGATGTTCTTTCAACACTTACTCCAGCAGAATATATGGAGTTCCGCGACAAACTTGGACAAGCATCTGGTTTCCAATCTTATCAATATCGCATGATTGAATTTGCTCTTGGTTATAAAACGCCTCATATTTTAGAAATCTATAAAAAAGATGCAGATCTGCATGAACAGCTGACAGCTGCTCTTCATACACCTAGTCTTTATGATGTATCAATTCATGCGCTTGCTAAAGCAGGACTCTATATTGATAAAGAAATGTTAAACCGTGATGTAACGAAACGTTATGAGTACAATAATTCCGTTGAAGCAGCTTGGCTTGAAGTCTATAAAAATGTTGAAAAGTATTGGGATCTATATGAGCTTGCAGAGAAGCTAGTAGACATTGAAGACTGGCTTCAGCAGTGGCGATTCCGTCATATGAAAACAGTTGAGCGAATTATCGGATTTAAAGTAGGAACAGGCGGATCATCTGGTGTAAACTACTTGAAAAAAGTATTAGATCAGCGTTTCTTCCCTGAGCTTTGGGATTTAAGAACAAGCATATAAGGTATAAAAGGATGGCTAACGCGGCTGTCCTTTTTTTGTACATAAAAATATAACCAGGCTAAATAATAAGGAAAGGAACCTTAAGGAGCTACTAATTATGCCAGAACTGCCAGAGATGGAAACATATCGAATACTGTTAAGTCACAACATTATTAATAAAACCATTACTGACGTGGAGATTAATAGAGATAAATCAATTAATAAGCATGTAAAAGATTTCACTTCCCACGTTCAAGGGAAGACGATAACCCGAATCAATAGAAGAGCAAAGCATCTTATTTTTGAGTTGAGCTCAGGACAGAACCTTTTGTTGCACTTAATGCTTGGAGGATGGATGTTTTTAGGGAATGTAAGCAATGCGCCTGACCGGACAAAACAAGTGATTTTATCCTTTGGTGATCTTAAGCTTTATTTCATTGGATTGAGGCTGGGGTATCTTCATCTTTTATCGAACGAGGAATTAGGAGAGACACTTGCTGATCTTGGACCTGAACCATTTGATTTAAGTGCAGAAGATTTTGAAAAGATGATCAGCAAGAAAAAAGGAGCACTAAAGCCATTACTAGTAAATCAAAAATTTATTGCAGGTATCGGTAACTGCTATTCAGATGAGATTTGTTATGAAGCAAACCTTAATCCCTTTGAAAAAGCAAATGACCTATCAGAGGAACAAACAAAATCATTGTATGGTGCAATCAAACCAGTATTAACAAAGGCAATTGAGCTGGGGGGCTATATGGACAACCCGATGTACGAAGGTGATAAGAAAACAGGAGGGTATAATGATAATCGCCTTGTTTACGAAAGGGAAGGGCAAAATTGCTTCCGATGCGGAACTGAAATTGAAAGGGTAGAAAGTTCGGCAATTAAGTCATTCTATTGTCCTAAATGCCAAAGATAATGTTATGTATTGCTTTTATGAGGGAAAGTAAAAGATTGATTCTTTATACACGATTAGGAGAGTTTCGTTTGTACAAATTAACAAATATTAAAATAAACGAACTGATAAAAATTGACAATCTTACTATTCCCGAACAGTCTATAACTTGTATTCTAGGTCACAGCGGCAGCGGGAAATCCACCTTGCTGAAAGTATTAAATAACATGATTACCCCAGATGAAGGACAGATAGCTTACAAAAAACAATCAATTTCTGATTTAGATCCTATTCAATTAAGGAGGAAATCAGTTATGGTACCACAAACCCCCGTAATATTTGAAGGGACTATTAAAGACAATTTAGCGATAGGTTCAACATTCTCAGAAAAAGAGCATCCAAGTATAGATGAAATGAATAGCATCCTGGAAGAGTTTAAATTAATTAAGGATCTAAATGAAAATGCAATAAATCTTTCTGGAGGAGAAAAACAGCGATTAGCTATAGCGAGGGCAATCCTTATGAATCCAGAGGTGTTATTGCTCGATGAACCTACTTCTGCATTGGATGAGGAAACGGCAGAGGTTGTGGTACAAAAAATATTGGAGTATGTAAAAGACAAAAATCTTTCACTCATTTTTGTTACTCATAATAAAGAATTGGCAGCACAAGTTGCAGATTATACGATAGATCTTATGGAATTCAGTTTGAAAAGGGAGAAGACAACTAATGAAGGAAATCATTGATTTTTCGTTTTGGCAGCTCCTTGCAGCATACGTTTTTGTTTTGATTTTGATATTGATTGTTAAGATTAAAAGAATTCCAAGAGAAAAAGAAATATTGTTAGCGACTGTCCGGATGACAATTCAGCTTATTTTAGCGGGCTATATATTAGTATACCTTTTTGAGAATACGCACCCTCTATTAACCCTATTATCCATTTGCATTATGCAAGTATTTGCTATATACAATGTATATAAGCGATCGAACACAAGGATTAATCTTAAGATGAAAAAAATAATTGCGCTGTCTATGACGCTAGGTATATTTTTTAGTCTATTTTATTTTATTTTTATCGTAATAAACGTATCTCCATGGTATGAACCACGTTATTTTATACCGATCGCTGGAATGATTATTGGGAATTCAATGACAGGCATCACATTAGGTGTGAATAACCTGATTACGGGTATGAAATCACATCGGGAGGAAGTTGAAGGAGCTTTAATGCTGGGAGCAACACCAAAAGTGGCTTCAAAAAAGGTTACAAATCAAGCTTTTGATGCAGCTATGATTCCCACTATAAATTCTATGGTTGGTATGGGGATTGTTTTTTTGCCGGGCTTGATGACAGGTCAGATTTTATCAGGGACCTCACCTATCGTTGCGATAGAATACCAAATAGCTGTCATATTAGGTATCGTAGGAAGCGTTTCACTCTCAGTAATTCTATTTTTGCATTTAGGATATAAACAGTTTTTCAACGATAGAAGCCAATTGATTCAAGATTATGATTAAAAAGGAGCTGTCACAAAAGTAAGATAAACTATCTTTTGGCAGCCCCAATTTTTTATTTTTACAGCTATCTCATCGAGTTGCTTTCAGGTCATTTTGTAAATCCTCTTCATTGACAGTTGATTAGAGGGTAAGATGAGAGACTCCTGCGTGCCAACTACCTGAATATACTTCTTGCAAGGCATGCGACGAGGAACACGCTTCGTCAGGCTTAACTTGTAGACGCAGGAGCACACAAACTTCCTTGAAGGTGAGACACAACAGGCGCAAAGCGACAAGGTGGCTCACCGCACGCCCCGCGGAAAGCGAGCATCTGAAATGGAAATCAACCACTTTCAAGAGCAACAATGCGAAAACAGCCTAATAAAAAGAGTCATGACCCCCAAAAGTTTTTATACTTTTGAGTCGTCCCCCCTTAATAATAAGAGTTACAAATGCTCTTAGAAACTTTCCCCATTATCATAATTTAATTGCCAATGAATGCCGAACTTATCTGTAACTTGTCCATAAAGTTTGCTCCAGAACGTCTCTTGTAGTTCCATCACAACATTTCCATCTTCTTTTAAGCCTTCGTATATCGATTTTATTTGCTCGATGTCTTTATTAACAATGGCAAGAGTTACGTTGTTTCCTTCTACAAACGGCATGCCTGGAAATGTATCAGAAAACATTACATTGCTGCCATCAATATTTAAACGGGTGTGCATAACTAAATCTTTAGCCTCTTCCGGAAGTTCGTAATTTGGGTTTGGCGGTGCTTCACCAAACGTCATAATCTGAGGTTTTTCTGTCTTAAATACTTCTGCGTAAAATTCTACAGCTTCACGGCAATTTCCATTGAAATTAAGGTAAACATCTACTGACATTTTTTTCACTCCCATTTACATTTTTATTCGTCTAGTCAATTATATTCTATCATTGAAAAGTACAATATTTCCATAAGTCAATTTTAATGCAATTTTAAAAAGGAAAAAACAAGACAGGACTCAGACAATCTGGTTAAGTCCTTGTTTCATTACGAACAAATATTCGTTAAAATAGAAAGTGAGGTGAGAACCATGTTTCGAAAAAAATCCATTCAACAAGTTATGGATGTTTTGCGTGAGCCTGACATATCCAAACAAATTGTGCATTGGAAGACGATAGAACCACGGGAAGCGGTATATGTCCCAATTCCGGAAACTTTACATCCAAATATTCAATCAGCTCTTAAAAAAAGAGGGATTTCTTCATTGTATATACATCAGCTGTCAGGGTATGAGACAGCACTCCGGCAAGAAAGCTTTGTCGCAGTTACACCAACGGCCTCTGGTAAAACGCTTTGTTATAATCTACCTGTATTACAAGAGGTCGCAAACAATCCAGAAGCAAGAGCTCTATATCTTTTTCCGACAAAAGCACTTGCTCAAGATCAGAAGGCAGAAATCAATGAACTGATTGATGAGATGGAATTAGATATTAAAAGCTATACGTATGACGGAGATACTCCTGCTAATATTCGTCAAGTCGTGAGGAAAGCTGGGAACATCGTCATGACGAATCCAGATATGCTTCATGCAGCTGTTTTGCCTCATCATACAAAATGGGTAGCCTTATTCGAGAACTTAAAGTATGTGGTTATCGATGAGCTTCATACATACCGGGGGGTTTTTGGAAGTCATGTAGCTAATGTCATTCGACGTTTAAAACGAATCTGTAAGTTTTACGGAAGTGACCCTGTTTTTATCTGTACGTCAGCAACAATCGCTAATCCAAAGGAGCTTGCTGAACAGCTTACCGGAAATCCTATGACGTTAATTAACAATAATGGTGCGCCAGCGGGGAGAAAACATTTTTTATTCTATAATCCACCAGTTGTTAATAAGCCGCTCAATGTGAGGAGAAATGCTACACTTGAAGCCCGTAATTTGGCTAAGCTCTTTTTAGAGAATCACATTCAGACAATCGTTTTCGCGAGAAGCCGGGTAAGAGTAGAAATACTGCTTACTTACCTGCAGGAATTGGTAAAAAAAGAATTTGGCACCAAATCAATACAAGGATATCGAGGTGGCTATCTCCCTAAACAGCGCCGTGCTATTGAAAAAGGTCTCCGAAACGGAGATATTATGGGTGTTGTTTCAACAAATGCCCTTGAACTTGGTGTAGATATCGGCCAGCTTCATGCTTGTATTTTAACAGGTTATCCTGGCTCGATCGCAAGCGCGTGGCAGCAGGCAGGACGAGCTGGCAGACGGCAGGATGAGAGTGTTGTCATCATGGTTGCATCCTCATCGCCGCTTGATCAATATGTCATACAGAATCCTGATTACTTTTTCGAGCGTTCACCTGAATCTGCCCGCATGAATCCCGACAATTTGATCATATTAGTTGATCACTTAAAATGCGCAGCTTATGAACTGCCTTTTCAGGAAAACGAAAAGTTCGGGAATCAGGAAATAGAAGATGTGCTTGAATTTTTAGTTGAAGAACAAGTGCTTCATAAGAGAGGAAAGCATTTTTACTGGATGAATGATTCGTTTCCGGCGCACAACATTAGCTTGCGTTCAGCGTCCCAGGAAAACGTTATTATTATTGATCAAACAAATGTGGCAGATGTGAAAGTTATTGGTGAAATGGATCGTTTTAGTTCTATGACTCTTTTACATGAAGAAGCCATTTATCTTCATCAAGGAACTCAATATCAAGTTGAAAAGCTCGATTATGAGGAAAAGAAGGCTTATGTACGTGAAGTAGATGTCGATTATTTTACTGATGCTAACCTTGCCGTTTCGCTGAATGTTTTAGAGGTCGATAAAGAAACGAAGAATGACCAAAACGCAAAAGCGTATGGCGATGTCATGGTTGTCGCAAAAGCGACGATTTTTAAAAAAATCAAATTTGAAACACATGATAACATCGGTTCAGGTCCAATTCATTTACCTGAAGAAGAACTTCATACATCAGCAACATGGCTTACTTTTCAAAATGAAAATCTTTCTGAGGAAAAATTAGAAGCTGGTTTATTGGGTATTGCACATGTATTGCGTCACGTTGCTCCTCTTTTTGTAATGTGTGATGCAAATGACTTACATGTTGTTCCTCAGGTAAAAGCCGTTCATAACCAGCAGCCTACTATTTTTATTTATGACCGTTATCCAGGCGGGATCGGTTTAAGTGAAAAGGTATATGGATCTTGGAACACCGTTTTAGATCAAGCTCTGTCCATGATTGAAAAATGTCCTTGCGAAATGGGATGTCCATCTTGTACCGGAACACTAGAAGAAGGCAGCAACAGTAAAGCATTAGCTGTAAAATTAATTGCTCAAATTAAAGGAGTGCCGCATCATGTCGATTCAAAATAAATTGAAACGACTAAAAAAGCATATGGTCAATTCTGTTTCGACAGAGGTCTTTCCTCCTCAATCGACAACTGAAAAGGAAAAAGGCAAAATCATTGATCATGCGGGATATTGGGAGAAGTTCGGTGCAACTCCTTACTTTTTTGAGGATGATTATTGCATCATTCGGAAAGTAGAATACCCGCTTGATCATATGTGGGGAAGGTACCGGTTCTCGGATGTTAAGGACGCTGTAATAAGGTGGCAGGATATTAAGACGGCTCATCCGCTAAACGCTAAAGACTTGGATGCGTCTCAGCTTCTTTTCTTCGATACGGAAACGACAGGTTTGAGCGGCGGGGCAGGTAATACAATCTTTATGCTCGGTATGAGCCAGATAAAAGAGGATCATGTACTTGTCAATCAATTTTTCCTCCCTGGTCCAGGTTCTGAAGTGGCACTGTATCATTACTTTTTAAATCATGTAAAAGAGCTTCGGAACTTAGTGACCTATAACGGAAAATCGTTTGATTGGCCCCAGGTAAGAACAAGGCATACATTAATTCGTGATTATGTTCCTTCTTTGCCGGAGTTTGGCCATTTTGACCTTTTGCACGGAGCGAGAAGGCTTTGGAAAGAATCATTGCCAGCTGTGAAATTATCAGTAGTGGAAAAAGAAATCCTGGGAGTCAACAGAATACATGATACCCCTGGCTACTTGGCTCCTATGCTTTATTTCCAATATTGCAATGAGGGAGATCCTTCTTTACTGGAGGGAGTCTTCCGGCATAATGAGTGGGATGTGCTTTCTTTAATCACGCTTTATACTCATATGTCCAGCCTCGTTCACGGAAAGGGTATTCGAACGGAAAGAGAAACATTTGAAGCTGCACGTTGGTTTGAAGCGTTAAATGAACATGATCGAGCTATTGCTTTTTATAGTGAAGTGCTAGAAACTGGAACAACACTTCAATATCAATCAAAGAAATCACTCGCTTCTCTATACAAAAAACAAAATCAAATAGATATTTCTGTTCGTTTTTGGCAGGAATTGATCCGAGAAAATAACCTGGATGAAGAACCGGCAATTGAACTTTCTAAGTACTATGAACATGCACAAAAAGATTATGAAAAAGCATTAGATTTTGCTATTCAGGCTTTTACGATCTGGAAGGGTAAAAAAAGGCTGGTTAAGAGGAAAGAAGAACAGGAAAAACAGGCGTTTGCAAAAAGAATCGAACGATTGGAGCAGCGGATCATCCAATATTCGTAAAAATTCGTCAAATTTATGAATTTATTCAAAATATCTCTTCTCAACCGCTCGTGTTTTTTGTAGAATAAGAGAGGACATGAAAATGTTTTTGGAAAAATAAATTTCCCCTCTTTTTTTATTCCCCGGGTAAGCGCAAAAAACGCCACAATACCTGAAATTTCATCATGTTTTTCGTCAATAATCTGTACATTTCGATTGTTTTCGCAAAATAACCGTAAATAGAAGAGGGAAATGATATATTTTAGGCATGGAGAGATGGTAAGTGAAGCAGTGGATTGTTGTTCTATTTTTTGTAATCGTCGGGTTAACAGTCATGATTGGCAATCAAATCAGTCATACAACACAAAACTTTTAATGGGAAAGCCCGGCTATAGAAAGAGCCGGGTGTTTTTCATTAACAGGGGGTTTTTCAAATGCTTCAAACGCTGCTGGTCAGTGGTTATAAAGCCCATGAACTTGGTATTTTTAGTGACAATCACGAAGGGGTATACTACATAAAGAAAGCACTGCAGCAAAGGATTACTTCCCTAATCGATGAGGGGCTAGAATGGGTAATAATCAGCGGTCAGCCTGGGGTGGAGATGTGGACCGCCGATGTTGTCTTTGATTTGCAGCCAGAATATCCTGATCTAAAATTAGCTGTCCTTACTCCTTTTTTAGAGCAGGAAACTCGCTGGAAAGAAAATGTGCAGGAAAAATATCAAGAAATTCTCTTGAATGCAGATTTTGTGGATTCAGTCAGCCGTAAACCCTATGAGAGTCCACAGCAATTGAGGGTGAAAAATCAGTTTCTCGTCCAAAAAAGCGATGCGATTTTACTACTTTACGACGAAGAAAAGGATGGCTCACCGAAGTATTATTTGGATGCCGCCAAGCAAAAGCAGGAAATGGACAATTCATACGAAATATTTTATATTACCCCTTATGATTTGGATATGCTTGTCCAGGAAGAACAATGGAATCGTAACGAGTAAAAGGTTTAAAGAGAAAGAAATTGACATTTACGTCATGTAGTGAAAAAATAATTTTAGAATCTTTGTGTGAGGTGATTCACATGAGTGAACAGCGTTTTCATTTAACGGCAAAAGAAATATTAGAAAAAGACTTTAAACAAGGCTTTCGTGGCTACGATCAGGATGAAGTGGATAAGTTCTTAGATTTAATCATTAAAGACTATGAGAACTTTCAAAAAGAGTACGATGCAATCGTGCAAGAAAATAACCGCTTGCGTCGCGAAGCTCAAAATTCATCTGATCAGCCGACTCGACGAATGCCTGCAGTAACTTCAAGCACGACAAACTCAGATATTCTTCAGCGTTTGTCTAACTTGGAAAAACATGTTTTTGGCAGCAAATTATACGATTGATTCCAGTTTTTATCCATTTGTTTTTATCAATTCAGCATGCTATAATGAATCTTGCTTTTAAAAAACTAAATCAATAACGTTCGGGTAATCGCTGGACCAGATTTCTGGTTTAGAGGAAAGTCCATGCTCGCACGGATCTGAGATGACCGTAATGATCGTGCCTGGCCAAAAAATAAGCCAGGGTAGCTTGGTTTGCTCTATGAGCTTACTGGGCTAACGGCAGGGAACGCACCTAAGTCCTTTGGATATGGTGTTAATACCTTGAAAGTGCCACAGTGACGTAGTCCCAATGGAAACTGCGGGAGTGGAACGAGGTAAACCCCACGAGCGAGAAACCCAAATTATGGTAGGGGAGTTTCCCATTTCGGAATTGAACGAATGGGAGAACAAGAAGCTAAGGCTTTTTGTAGATAGATGATTACCACCGGTGTACGAGGCGAATAGCCGCTTGCAGTACTAAGGAACAGAACATGGCTTACAGAACGTTATTGGTACCTAATTAAAGCTGAATGAGGGCCCCGCTTACGGGGCTTTTTCTATTTACATAAAAAAGAACAGGGTATACTTATGATAGACGATTAAACGCAAGAATAAGGGAGTTGCGAATATGACTAAATTAAGACTGATTGCAACGGCTGCAATGGGACTTGAAGCCCTAGTAGCGAATGAAGTACGGGCGTTAGGTTTTGAAAATGTACAAGTAGAAAACGGAAAAGTCTATTTTGATGGCGATGAAAAAGCACTTGTGAAAGCTAATTTATGGTTAAGAACGGCTGACCGCGTAAAGCTTGTGGTCGGAGAATTCAAAGCGGAAACGTTTGATGAACTATTCGAAAAAACAAAAGCTCTTCCATGGTCAGATTATATTCCGGAAGACGGAGAATTTCCTGTTATCGGCCGTTCTGTAAAATCAAAGCTTTTTTCAGTTTCTGACTGTCAGGCGATCGTAAAAAAAGCAGTAGTAGATAACTTAAAAACCGAGTATAACCGTAAAACCTGGTTCCCAGAGGACGGAGCTTTGTATCGTATTGAAGTAGCTATTCATAAAGATATTGCAACACTGACAATTGATACGAGCGGAACAGGTCTTCATAAGCGCGGCTATCGCGAATTGCATTCAGGTGCTCCGATTAAAGAAACAATGGCTGCTGCTCTTATCATGCTAACAAACTGGACACCTGATAAACCATTTGCAGATCCTTTCTGCGGTTCAGGTACTCTCCCAATTGAAGCGGCTATGATTGGACAAAACATTGCTCCTGGTCTTAATCGCGAATTTGCTTCAGAAAAATGGGATTGGATTGATAAAAAAGTATGGTATGAAGCAGTCGGAGAAGCACAGGATGTAGCAAAATATGATCTGCCCCTCGATATTCAAGGCTCAGACATTGATCATAAGATGATCGAGCTATCGAAGAACAATGCGATTGAGGCTGGGTTTGAAGGTTTTATCACGTTTAAACAAATGCAGGTACGTGACTTTACTACAAGAAAAGATTACGGGTGCCTCGTAACTAACCCTCCGTACGGTGAACGTTTAGGTGAAAGAGAAGAAGTGGCTCAGATGTACCGCGATCTTGGTGATGCAATGAGACCATATGATACGTGGAGTGTGTATGTTATCACTTCTAATGAAAAGTTTGAAGAGTATTATGGCAGAAGTGCGACTAAGAAACGTAAACTATATAACGGAGATCTGAAAACGGATTATTATCAGTTCTTCGGGAAGAGACCGCCTAGACAGCAGCAAACATAATGCCTTTTCTGTTAGCCCAACTTGTCGACTTTTGTCGCGGAGTGTAAACTCGTGGATAATCGACTGGAATTCGTGGATTGAGGGGTAAAACTCGTGGATTGAAGCGCAAACTTTTTGGATTCATCCTGCAAACTTTCGGATTCCTTTATAAAAATATAAATCACGTAAGGCTAGCTCATGCTGAGCTTTTTATTAAATTTCACAAAAAAAATCACATTATTCTAAGCAATACTCGGGTCGGTGTGAGATTTCGTAAAGGTCCTCTTCATTGTTAAAAAGCGAGTTGCTGATTCCTTTACGAAATGTGCTGACACATTTGAGATATGAATGCTATATACAGTTTAAAGGGGTTTAAATTCAATTCGATCCTGTACATACTATGCGTAAATTCATTTAAGGCAGGTTTTTAGTATGTACACTCATTTTAGTCATTTAAATAGTATCAAAAAGGCATTCCATAGCATATATCCTCATCTAGGGAATCATCATAAAGAAGAAATCCACCAGCTCCTTCATCAATCAATCGGTCATGTGAACAATATCGATCCATCATTTGCTCCGTATGCAGAAATGTTCAAAGAAGATTTTTAATAAAAAAATAAACTGACCAGCAGGACTTTTTTATTGTTTCACGAATTCCTATAGCGGTATGTTTTTTATGAACACGTGAAGGGATGGATTTTATAATGACGCAAACGAAAGTGAATGTTGAAAAAGAATTTTTAGAGTATGTGAAGAAAATGGTGCACGTGAATGAAGCGATCGGTCTTATGTATTGGGACCTTCGTACAGGGGCACCTAAAAAAGGAGTAGAACAGCGCTCTGAAGTAATTGGGACATTATCTTCCGATGTATTTGCGATGTCTACTTCAGATGAAATGAAAAACTTCATAGCAGAACTTTCGAAGCCCGAAGTTCATGATACGCTATCAGACGTAACGAAAAAGACGCTTGAAGAAGTGAAGAAGGATTTTGAGCGCAACGCCAAGATTCCTCCAGCTGAATTCAAAGAATATGTAATTCTGCAATCAAAAGCAGAGAATGTATGGGAAGAAGCGAAAAAAAATTCTGACTTCTCATTATTCCAGCCTTACTTAGAAAAACTTGTAGAATTCAATAAGAAGTTTATTGAATACTGGGGCTATGAAGAAAATAAATACAACACGCTTTTAGATATGTATGAGCCAGGGGTAACGGTTGAAATTTTGGATGAGACTTTCTCAAAACTTCGTGACCGTATCGTGCCGCTTCTACAAAAAGTAACAGAAGCTGGTCAGCCTGAAACGAAATTCTTGTTCGAACATTTTCCGAAAGATAAGCAAAAAGAATTCAGTCTTCATGTACTAAAAGACATGGGCTATGATTTTGATTCTGGCCGCTTGGATGAAACGGTTCATCCGTTTGCGATCGGTCTAAACCCTGGAGATGTGCGTGTAACGACGAAGTACATGGAAAATGATTTCCGTACAGCAGTATTCGGTACAATCCATGAAGGCGGGCATGCTCTTTATGAACAAAATATCTCTGAAGAGCTAGTCGGAACACCTTTATGCTCAGGAACTTCCATGGGGATACATGAATCACAATCATTGTTCTGGGAGAACTTTGTTGGCCGTCACTTCGGATTCTGGAAAAACCATTATTCTACACTAAAGAGTGTTTCCGGTTCACAGTTCCACGGAGTAGAGCTTGAAGATTTCTACCGTTCGATCAACGTTGTAGAACCTTCTCTTATTCGTATTGAAGCTGATGAAATGACATATCCGCTACATGTTATTGTTCGTTATGAGATCGAAAAAGGATTATTTAACGACGAGATTGAAGTAAAGGACCTTCCTCGTATCTGGAACGAGAAAATGCAGGAATATATCGGAGTAACTCCGAAAAATGATGCTGAAGGTGTTCTTCAAGACGTTCACTGGTCAGGCGGAAGCTTTGGATACTTCCCGTCCTATGCATTAGGATACATTTATGCGGCACAGCTTAAAGATGCAATGGTAAAAGATATTCCCGACTTTGATTCTCTTGTTGAATCAGGAAATCTTATTCCGATCAAAGAATGGTTAACAAAAAATGTGCACCAATACGGTAAGATGAAAAAGCCGATCGAAATCCTGAAAGACGTTACAGGTGAAGGGTTGAACCCAGATCATCTCATCGCATACTTTGAGAAGAAGTATAGTGACATCTACCGATTAAACGGATAAATGACTTGGGGAGCCGGCTCTCGTGAACAATTCGAGAATGCCGGCTTTTTGCTGCACTATTAGAAAGTATAACTTGTTTGCACGATGGTTTCCGACGTTCAACATAAGCGCAACTTGAGCTGACAGATAGGCTCGGCGTCAGCTGAGTTTTCTTTAAAAATGTTTCATTTTTACTGATTTTGTCTAAAATCTATATAAAATGAAATTGGGAGGAAGTAAAATGGGAGCTGCAACGAAAGAGGATATTAAAAACCTTCTAAAATTAAGAAAACGTATTGCGGTAGTCGGATTGTCCGATCAGCCGTTTCGTACATCTTATATGGTCTCAGAATATATGCAGGATGCAGGCTATGAAATTATTCCCGTAAATCCTAATGTCACAGAAGTTTTGGGACAGAAAGCTTATGCGAAGCTTGAAGATATTGAAGGACATGTAGATATCGTCAATGTGTTCAGAAGAAGTGAGCACCTGCCTGAAGTTGCTCGATCGGCAGCAAATATTAATGCTGGTTTCTTCTGGGCTCAGCTCGGTTTATACAGTGCCGAAGCAGAAGAGATTTTGCAAAGTGCGACGATTCCTTATATTATGGATAAGTGCATTAAAGTGGAACATGCTATGATACGGTAGTAATGAACCACCCGCCATATACGGGTGGTTTTCCCATGCTTGTTTTTATCCTCTATTTAAAGAACTAAAAAAGAAACTCTTTTGAACTAAAGGTTTTTGTTCTTTAACCGAGAAATAAGAGGAGAATATAAGGACAGAGGTAGTATAGAAACAAACGTTCTGCTATGATAGAAGTACTGCAGTTCGTGAAAGGAGCAACACATTTTGGCAAGTAAATCATTATTTGACTACAACGATGATGCCATACAGGTGCTCGAAGGGTTAGAAGCCGTTCGAAAGCGCCCTGGTATGTATATCGGCAGCACGGATGCCAGAGGTTTGCATCACCTCGTATATGAAATTGTAGATAACGCCGTTGACGAAGCATTAGGCGGATTCGGTGATTACATACATGTGAAGATTCATAAAGATAACAGTATTTCTGTGTCAGATGATGGCCGTGGAATGCCTACAGGAATGCATAAGCTTGGAAAACCGACGCCTGAGATCATCTTTACTGTTTTGCATGCCGGCGGTAAGTTCGGACAAGGCGGGTACAAAACATCTGGAGGACTTCATGGTGTAGGTGCATCTGTAGTAAACGCACTTTCAGAATGGCTTGAAGTAACGATCTACCGTGACGGTAAAACATATCGTCAGCGTTTTGAAGATGGCGGAAAGCCTGTTACGACACTTGAAGTAGTAGGTAATACCCGCAAAACAGGGACGACCGTTCATTTCAAACCAGACCGTACGATGTTTTCGACGATTAACTATAATTACGAAACACTAAGCGAACGTCTTAGAGAAGCGGCTTTTCTTTTAAAAGGAATCAAAATCGTTCTTGAAGATGCGCGAAATGGAGAAAAAGAAGAATTTCAGTTCGAAACAGGACTGGAAGCATTCGTGCAATATTTGAACGAAGATAAAGATACACTTCATAATGTCGTTAGCTTTGAAGGAATGCAAAATGAGATCGAGGTAGATTTTGCATTTCAATACAATGACGGTTATGCAGAAAACGTTCTGTCATTCGTTAACAACGTTCGCACAAAAGACGGCGGAACACATGAGTCAGGCGCAAAGACAGCGATAACTCGAAGCATCAACGAGTACGCACGTAAAACGAACCTGTTAAAAGAAAAAGATAAGAACTTAGACGGCTCTGATATCCGAGAAGGGTTAACAGCTGTTGTTTCTGTCCGTATCCCAGAAGAATTTCTTCAGTTCGAAGGCCAAACAAAGAGCAAATTAGGTACGAGTGAAGCACGATCTGCAGTAGATGCAGTGGTTGCCGGAAAGCTCGCTTATTTCCTTGAGGAGAATCCTGCAATTAGTGAAATGCTTATCCGTAAAAGTATTAAAGCGGCTCAAGCTCGTGAAGCAGCACGCAAAGCACGTGAGGATGCTCGTAACGGGAAAAAGAACAAACGTAAGGATTCTATGCTGAGCGGGAAGTTAACTCCTGCAACTTCTAAAAATCCTGAACGCAACGAACTGTACTTAGTAGAGGGTGACTCTGCAGGCGGTTCTGCAAAACAAGGACGAGACCGAAAATTCCAAGCCATTTTGCCGCTTCGTGGTAAAGTAATCAACACGGAAAAAGCAAAGCTTGCAGATATATTTAAGAACGAAGAAATCAACACAATCATACATGCGATCGGAGCTGGAGTTGGTTCTGATTTTACGTTGAAAGATGTAAACTACGACAAAATCATTATCATGACCGATGCCGATACAGATGGTGCACATATTCAAGTATTGCTTCTAACGTTTTTCTACCGTTACATGAAGCCGCTTCTCGAAGAAGGGAAAGTATTCATTGCATTACCTCCTCTTTATAAAGTGAGCAAGGGAACGGGTAAAAAAGAAGTTATCGAATATGCATGGGATGAAGATGAATTGAAAGAAGCACAAAAAAAAGTTGGTAAAGGCTACATCATCCAGCGTTATAAGGGACTTGGAGAGATGAATGCTGATCAGCTATGGGAAACAACGATGGATCCTGACACACGAACGCTGATCCGAGTTCGTATTGATGACGCAGCAAGAGCCGAAAAACGCGTCTCCGTCCTTATGGGAGACAAAGTTGAACCACGCCGTAAATGGATTGAAGAACATGTGGCGTTTGGCTTAAACGAAGAAACGAACATACTAGATAACGAGAACTTGTCTGCATTCTGAGGAGGTTTAAAGATTGTCACTGCTTGAGAAATTTAGAGAGCTGCCGTTAGAAGACGTAATCGGCGACCGCTTCGGAAGGTATAGTAAATACATTATTCAGGAGCGTGCATTACCTGATGCAAGAGATGGATTAAAGCCCGTACAGCGCCGTATTTTATATGCGATGTACGCGGAAGGAAACACAAACGAAAAACCATACAGAAAATCGGCTAAGACAGTCGGAAACGTAATCGGTAACTATCACCCGCATGGTGATTCTTCCGTTTATGAAGCGATGGTACGTATGAGTCAGGACTGGAAAGTTAGAAACGTTCTGATCCAGATGCACGGAAACAACGGTAGTATCGATGGAGACCCGGCAGCTGCAATGCGTTATACAGAAGCAAGGCTTTCTGCAATTGCCTCTGAACTATTAAGAGATATCGATAAAGAAACCGTTGAATTCGCGCCTAACTTTGATGATACGACAGAAGAGCCGATCGTGCTGCCTTCTATGTATCCAAATTTGCTTGTAAACGGGTCAACGGGTATTTCAGCGGGTTATGCGACTGAAATCCCGCCGCACCACCTTGAGGAAGTTATAGACGCAGTTACAATGCAAATCGATAAGCCCGATGTTTCACTCGATGAACTTATGACCGTTATTAAAGGACCTGATTTCCCGACTGGCGGAATCGTTCAAGGTATAGATGGCATCAAGAAGGCTTTTGAAACAGGTAAGGGCCGCTTCATTATTCGTGCCAAAACCGAAATTGAGAGCTTAAAGGGCGGACGTCAGCAGATTGTCATCACTGAAGTTCCTTTTGAAGTGAACAAAGCGAACCTTGTAAAGCGTATGGACGAACTTCGGTTAGATAAAAAGGTAGACGGTATCGCTGAAATCCGTGATGAGACAGACCGTACTGGCTTAAGAATCGTTATTGAACTTCGCAAAGATGGTAATGCAGAAGGGGTATTGAATTACTTCTTTAAAAATACTGATCTGCAAGTTTCGTATAACTACAACATGGTAGCAATTCATAACAAGACACCAAAATTAATGGGCCTAAAAGCTATATTGAACGCATACATTCAGCATCAGATCGAAGTGGTAACACGACGAACGAAGTATGATCTTCGAAAAGCTGAAGAACGTTCACATATCGTGGAAGGTTTAATTAAAGCAATTTCGATTTTAGATGAAGTAATCGAGACAATCCGTGCATCAAAAGATAAGCGAAATGCAAAAGACAACATTATCGAGAAGTTTCAGTTTACCGAAGCACAAGCTGAGGCAATCGTTACGTTGCAGTTATACCGTTTAACGAATACAGATATTACAACACTTAAGAATGAAGCAGAAGAACTCGAAAAGAAGATTGCATATCTTCGTTCAATTTTAGATAGCGACAAGAAGTTATACAGTGTTATTAAAAAAGAACTTTCCGATGTGAAAAAGAAATTCGCTGATCCTCGCCGTACACAGATTGAGGCTGAGATTCAGGAAATCAAGATCGATATGGAAGTAATGATCCCTTCTGAAGATGTTATGGTAATGGTAACAGAAGACGGCTATATCAAACGTTCAAGCGTTCGTTCTTACAGTGCTTCTAACGGTGAGCCGCCAGGAATGAAGGATACGGATTCACTCTTGCTTGTATCTCAGCTGAACACGACAGATACGATGCTCATGTTTACGAATAAAGGAAACTATATTTACCTTCCAGTCTATGAGATGCCAGAAATCCGCTGGAAAGACATGGGGCAGCATCTTGCAAGTATCGTTGGTTTAGATAAGGATGAGAAGCTGATCAAAGCATTCCCTGTAAAAGAATTTAAGGAAGACCAATTCCTCATCTTCTTTACGAAACAAGGAATGGCTAAGAAAACAGAGCTTAGCCAATACAAAGCAACACGATATAACCGTACATTGATGGCAGTTAAACTAAAAGGCGAAGATGAAGTTGTTGATGTGTCTTTAACTAACGGAAATCAAGATGTGTTTATCGCAACACATTTCGGATATGGGTTATGGTTCCATGAAGAAGAAATCAGTCTTGTAGGCCAGCGTGCTGCAGGGGTTAAAGGTATCAACTTAAAAGCTGGAGACCACTTAGTAAGCGGGTTTGCACTCCCGGAAAATCCTGAAACCGCTCAGGTTCTCGTTGCAACTCAGCGCGGGGCAATGAAAAAAATGAAGATCACAGAGTTTGATAAAACGTCCCGTGCAAAACGAGGACTTGTGATGGTAAGAGAATTAAAATCTAATCCTCATCGAATTGTAGGCATGAAACTTGTTACTGATGAAGAGAAACAATTTGTTCTTGAAACAGCGAGCGGTAAGCAAGAAACAATTTCATCTGAAAACTTTAAATCTGCCGACAGATACAATAACGGCTCCTTTGTAGTTGATACAGGTGAAACAGGTGAAATTACAAGACTAAAGTCTTTGGTTTCAACAGATAGTTCAAAAGAGTAGCATTCTTGCTGCTCTTTTTCTTCTTTCTATCAGATATCTTATAGCAACTTAGAGAAAAGAGAGATACATAATGAAAAGCAATACACATTTGCTAGGCGGAGTTGCGGCAGCTGCACTTTATAAGACTGCTACAGACCTCCCGCCAGATACACTACATCATGAACTTACCTTTTTTGGTGCTGCCGTTTTGGGAAGCCTGCTCCCTGACTTATGCCATCCAGGATCTTATCTTGGAAAAAAGACAAGTTTTCTATCAAAAACCATTTCTAAAACATTCGGGCATCGAACAATCACACATAGCTGGGTTATGATTCTATTAGTGATGATGCTCCCAAACTGGATCGACTGGACGTATGAAGGGAGTTTAAGTATGGGATTAGCTGCAGGGGTGATCAGCCATATCATTTTGGACGCAGCAACTTCCAGAGGGGTTCAGCTATTTTACCCGCTGCCTTTTCGATTCCGTTTTCCTCTGTATACAAAAACAGGAACGAAGACGGAGAATAACATCGCAACGATTATAAGTTTAATAGCTGCAGTTTTGATGATACATATCTATATTGTTGCAATATTTTAAAGCCCTAACATAAAAAAGGGTTTAATTTCCTTCCTCGATGGTAATACAACAATTGTATACACAAAAAGAGGAGTGGTTGAGAAATGGCTAGAATTGCAACGGTATTAGCAAATATGTTTGAAGATGTGGAATATACCGAGCCAGCGAAGGCGTTTAGAGAAGCTGGACACGAGGTAATTGTAATCGGTTCAGAAACGGGAGCAACCTTAGAAGGGAAGCAAAAAGAAGCACAGGTAACGACTAACGCTTCTATCGGTGAAGTTTCCCCTGAAGACTTTGACGCACTTTTCATCCCTGGAGGATTCTCACCTGACATTTTAAGAGGCGATGACAAGTTCGTAACGTTCACGAAGCACTTTGCAGATGAAGGCAAACCTGTCTTAGCAATCTGTCATGGTCCACAATTGCTGATCTCTGCAGAAGTATTACAAGGCAGAAACATTACTGGCTACAAATCAATCCACGTTGACTTGAAGAATGCAGGAGCAACTGTGAAGGATGAAGAGGTTGTGGTTTGTGGGGGGAATTTAGTTACAAGCCGTCAACCGGATGACATTCCAGCATTTATTAGAGAGTCATTGAAAGTATTAGAAAAATAAAGTGTTAACATTAAACAATATAGAAAATCGTCTAGGGATTCCTAGACGATTTTTTTATTTCAATGATATTGGGCAGGTGCTTTTTTGTGTTGTTATTATCTCTAAATAAATGAATCATCTCTGTTAAAAAATGAATGAAACTATAAGAATAATTTAGGGAACCGTGTGATTTTCTTGGTAATGAGATTGAAGTTAACCGTCAGTTAAAGCCTTTAATCATTGATAATTCTAAGTTTAGGGATTGGTTTGTGTCTATCTCAAGAGCATTGTGAACGATTTCACTCTTTTATACTAGTTTCAAATAGTTTATAATTATCAGAAAGGGTAGAAATTTTATTCAATAATTATTATAAGAGTATTAGATAAATGAATTTAGCAAAGGTGTCCTTCCAAAGTGGCGCCTCGAATTTTGTAACAATAAGCAGAGCGTTAAATCGTTTTAGCAAATATAGGTTATAAGGAAGGTTATCATGAGCAGCGTACAGAAAAAAACAGACGTTATCTTAATTGGTGCCGGAGTCATGAGCGCGACTTTAGGATCCTTATTGAAAGAATTAGCACCTGAATGGGAAATCAAAGTATTTGAAAAACTTGCAAAAGCAGGAGAAGAAAGCTCGAACGAATGGAACAATGCAGGTACTGGCCATGCTGCACTTTGCGAGCTTAACTATACAAGCGAAAAACCGGACGGAACTATAGATGTTAGCAAGGCTATAAAAATTAACGAACAGTTTCAGCTTTCAATGCAGTTTTGGTCTTACCTTGTAAACAGCAACCTTATTCGGAATCCACAAGACTTTATTATGCCATTACCGCATATAAGTTTGGTACAAGGGGAACAAAATATAGAATTTTTGAAAAAGCGTTTTAAAGCGCTTTCAAATAATCCCTTGTTTCAAGGAATGCAATTTTCCGAGGACACTGAAAAATTAATCGAATGGTTCCCGCTTATCATGGAAGGCCGTAATTTAAATGAACCGATAGCTGCAACAAAAATTGACTCTGGTACAGATGTCAACTTTGGTGCATTAACTCGCATGTTGTTTGACCACTTAAAGAGTGAGAGCGTTGAAGTCAACTACAAGCATAGTGTTAAAAATATTAATCGTACCAGCGACGGCTCGTGGGAAGTAAAAGTACACAATATGGATAGTGGTGAAATCGAATACCACAGTGCAAAATTCGTCTTTATCGGGGCTGGCGGTGCAAGCCTGCCAATACTTCAAAAAACGGGTATTCCTGAATCAAAACATATTGGAGGATTCCCAGTAAGCGGTCTGTTTTTAGTATGTAACAATCCAGAAGTTGTAGATCAGCATCATGCAAAGGTATACGGCAAGGCTAAGGTTGGTGCACCTCCTATGTCTGTTCCGCATCTTGATACAAGATATATTGATAACAAAAAATCTTTGCTTTTCGGACCGTTTGCCGGCTTTTCACCAAAGTTCTTAAAAACAGGTTCGAATTTTGATCTGATTGGTTCCGTAAAACCAAATAATCTTCTTACAATGCTCGCAGCAGGTGCGAAAGAGATGGCATTGACAAAATACTTGATTCAACAAGTACTATTGTCGAATGAAAAACGAATGGAAGAGCTGCGCGAGTTTATTCCCAATGCCAAAAGCGAGGATTGGGATATCGTAGTAGCAGGACAGCGTGTGCAAGTTATTAAAGATACTGAGGCTGGTAAAGGAACACTTCAATTTGGAACAGAAGTTGTAAGTGCCGCTGATGGCTCTATAGCTGCATTGCTCGGTGCGTCGCCAGGTGCTTCTACCGCCGTTCACGTTATGCTTGAGGTATTAGAAAAATGCTTCCCGCAGCATATAAACGAGTGGGAACCGAAAATAAAAGAGATGATACCTTCTTATGGCGTGTCTTTGGTGGAAAACCCAGAGCTTTTCCAAAAGATTCACACCTCAATTGCTGAGACGCTAGGTCTTAGTGAAAAAGACAAACTAGTTTATAGTTAATGCATTGGAAACAATGGCTTATCTTACAAATTTTTTATAATAATTGACCAACCCTAATAATGGCCATATTTTATCATAACTATGATACCGAATATAAAAAGCTTCAGGAAGACCGGCTCCCGTTGGGTAGTCGGTCTTTTTATGATTCATCAGCCATTCAGCTGCTCGTTCCATTTCAGTTGTTGGATGATCAGATATTACAGTCAGCGCATTTAAAGCCCATGCTGTTTGAGAAGGATTACTTTCCTTTAAGTCCACAAAACTTCTCTTTTTGTCACTTTCACACGATTCTCCCCAGCCGCCATTTGCATTTTGAATACTTAACAGCCATTGTTTTGCCTTTTGAATTCTCTTATTTTGCGGACTAATGCCGCATGCTATCAAACCTGTAATTGCAGCCCATGTTCCATATAGGTAACAAACTCCCCAGCGGCCATACCAGGAGCCGTCTTGTTCCTGGTTTTCCCATAACCAATTCACCCCTTTTTTAACAGAAGGCTGATTATGCTTTAATCCATGGAACTTCCCTAAAAACTCTAGTGTTCTTCCTGTTAAATCAGGTGTTGAAGGATCTATAAGAGCATCTTTCGCATGTTTAATAGGAAGATTTCCAATCAAATAGCGGTTCGTGTTTTTCTCAAAAGCTGCCCAGCCGCCATCCTCATTTTGCATAGATAATAACCAGTTTAGACCTCGATCATAACTAGTTTGGTAAAATGAATTGGTTTGATAAAAATGGGCTATCGTTCGCAGTGCTGCTTGCGTATCATCAATGTCTGGATGAATGGTGTTTCCAATTGAGAATCCCCAGCCTCCTGGAACAGCATTAGGATTATGAACAGACCAATCCCCGTATTTCGTGTGTTGCTGTGTCAGAAGAAACTGTGCTCCTTTAATAATGGAAGGATTATTAATTGGAACTCCCGCTTCCAATAAAGTATATAAAATTAGAGATGTGTCCCAAGTAGTTGAAGGCGAGTTTTGGAGATGCAAAGTTCCATCTGCTTCACAAAACATTTTCATTAAGCCGCTCAACGCATTTTGGATGACAGTTGAATTACGTTGATATCCGGAAGTCAAGAGACCATAAATCATAAAGATCGTCGTCATGCTATAACTTAACAGAGTCCCATCGGGTTCAATGTGATTTTGAATATAAGAAAGAATTTTCTCTTTTTTAAAATGGAGATAGGATTCTCTAATGTTTAAGAGAGAAAACAAGTTTACCCATTCCTCTAAGTGAGAACCTTCATTTTCGCCAATATAAAGATCTGAGAGATCTGGTGTGTATTTAGATGTAAGTTTCTTTTTTTCATCAACCATCAATAAAACTGGCGCAAAATGAGCTCTTCCATAGCTGCTGATGTCATACTGATTTATAGGAGCAGTCATTGGCAGGGAAAAAAGGATAGCGGGATCGATGGGAACGTCTGGCCACTCGTATAATCCATTCATCGCAAGAAAAACTTTGGTCAGGAGATCCGCTTCCTTTAATCCGCCATTTTGAATAATAAATTGTTTTGCGGTTTGAAGCTTGTTATCATTTGATTTAAAATACTGGGAATAGAGAAGTGCGGTATAGGCTTGTATCGTAGCGGAAAGGTTAGCTGGTTCCTCATCAGGGTAGACTCGCCATAATCCATCTTCTGATTGCTGTGAAAGAATACGGTCGGTAATCTGCTTGATTAATTTCTCATTTCTATGTTCAATGCTTCTGAATAAAATTAGCATGTAAGCATCTGTAATTAATGAATTTTCAAAACAAAAACGCCATGTTCCGTCAGGTTTCTGCAAGGAAAGCAATTCATTGCATCGTCTGAAAATTTCTTTTTCTAATCTCCGCATGTCCATATCGACCACCGCGCTTTATCTGTAGTGGTTACAGTGTATGAGTGGAAATGGTTATCCTATGAACCATTAAAGGTGAAACACTGTTATTTTTAATAAAATAACGTTAAAATCTCTTTAACAGTTAAAGTTTTTCTAGGAGGAATGTACTTTGAGCAATAAAGAACTCGCAACATTTGCTGGCGGTTGTTTTTGGTGTATGGTTAAACCATTTGATGAACTGCCTGGCATCCATGGCATCGTATCTGGTTATACAGGTGGACAAGTGGAGAATCCGACTTATGAACAAATAAAAACAGGTGAAACAGGGCACCGTGAAGCTGTACAGATCACGTTTGATCCAGCGGTTTTCCCTTATCAAAAATTATTAGATTTATATTGGCCGCAAATTGATCCGACAGATGATGAGGGGCAGTTTATTGACCGCGGCAGCCAGTATCGTACCGCAATCTTCTATCACACCGAGGAACAAAAAGAGCTAGCTGAGGAATCACGTAAGAACCTTGAAGAGAGTGGAAGGTTTAAAAAACCAATCGTAACAGAGATCTTGGCTGCAAGTGATTTTTATAGGGCAGAAGAGTATCATCAGGATTTCTATAAAAAGAATCCATACGCATATAAGGAAGAACGTGAGACTTCTGGAAGAGATACGTTTATTAATGAAAATTGGGAAAGGAAGTAAACTTATTTACTATAATTATATTATGTTAACTTTTATAAAGAGACTTGTAATAAAGTCTCTTTTTGTGTATTTTCCTTTTTGTTTCTCTACTTACTCTACATCTAAAGGGAACTGTAAATCGTCGTCATGAGTATCTATGTAAAGCTTATTGCTGCTGGTGAGCAGAGCATATACAACTTCTCCAACAGTGAGTTTACGTAATTTTAATTCCTCATGAAGCCAGACCAAAGAGATATTATTTTCTGTCAGATTATCCTTTAAAATTTCACCATCCATAATGAGTTCCACGGGCAGTTTTATTTCAGATTTATAGATATTCAAGTCTTTTCGAGTAACGTTTAAGTGCTGTTCTTTTTTCTTAACAGAGAGTAAGCCATTATTCTCAACAAGAGCATACTGCACTTCATCAATCGAGAATATGTCTTTTTGGCGGAGCTGTTGATTTAAATAATCCAGCGTATAACGCATTTTTTTCATATTGTGTTCAAGTATTTTTCCGTTTTCGATTACAACAGTAGGGTCCCCCGCGACTAGTTTTCGGGCTTTTTCGCTTTTTAATGAAATAAAAGCAGACAGATAGATAAGGAACACAAAAATCGTAAAGACGATAAAAATAAAACGGGTTTCAATTTCCATGGCGAATGCAAGGTTTGCCGTAACCGAACCAAGCGTAACAACCGCAATGAAATCAAAAATAGTCATCCTGGAAACTGTTTGCTTTCCAAGAATTCTTGCAGCCACAAAAAGAGAAGTGAAGGCGATGATTGATCTCATAATTACTTCAACATACGGGTTCAAAAAATATCACATCCATTACAGACTGGGTAAATCTCTATTAATCTTTTTGTCCAATTTGTTTAAAATTAAGACTTATTGAAAAGTGAAAATAAAACGCTCAGAATATAATCTGAGCGCTGACGAGGGTTTATTTGTTTTTTGTATACTGATTCAGTACATGGACCATACCTTCTTCGATCAGTTCATTTGCTGGGCGATCCAGCTTTTTGGCTAGTAGCTTAATCTCTTTATAAAGGGACTGACTAAGTGTAGTGTTCACATTTTTCCGGTCATGATTTTTTGATCGTATTTGACTTGAATACATTTTTTAACCTCCATTTGAGTGTAAGGAGTTGATTTGATTTGGATAATGCCTTGCTGCACGGAATTATTTTAGCATTTGGGCTGATATTGCCGTTAGGCGTACAGAATGTTTTTATTTTTAATCAGGGGGCACAGCAGCCAAACATATTGCGAAGTTTACCAGCGGTTGTAACCGCAGGAATGTGTGATACTTTATTGATCATTCTAGCTGTTTCAGGTATTTCTGCGCTAGTATCCACAATACATGCTCTTAAACTAGGAGTTATGGCAGCTGGTATTCTATTTTTATTGTATATGGGGTGGTCCATTTGGTCTAGCAAAACCCATACACAAGCTTCGACACCATGTATGACACCCAAAAAGCAGATCATGTTTGCTGCTACTGTTTCATTGTTAAACCCTCATGCTATTTTAGATACGATTGGTGTGATCGGAACAAGTTCTATAGCTTATTCTGGATGGGATAAACTAGTTTTCACCTTGTCTTGTATTTCGGTGTCTTGGATTTGGTTTATAGGTCTTGCATTGACTGGGAGAATAGTAGGGAAAACAGACTCATCTGGTTACGTTCAAAACCTTATCAATAAAGGATCGGCCATCATTATTTGGTTAATAGCTGTGTATCTTCTTTTAATTATGCTTGATGGAAATTTTTAGTCCGAATAGCATCCACAAAAAAGATAGAACTAAATCTTTCTGCTTATTTTCAATAGAAAATGTGAATTGGTAATTGCTTCCTTTGACTCTATGTTTATTTTTGTAATTTTGAAATAATTTACATAGAAACGCACTAAACAATTGGAGGTACATATGAACAGAAAATTTGTATTAAGCGTTGGTCTAGCAACAGCTCTAACTTTAGGAAGTCTAGGATCTCTTGTTCTAGCACATGATGAATTAGGGTCAGACATCATCGAAAAGGGAACCGGCCCAGGATATGAAGCTATTGAATCTACCATTGAAGGATCTGAGAGTTTTAATTGGAAAGAAGTAGCGGCTGTTCAAATTCAGGAAAAAGACGGAAAACTGAATAGCACTGCTGATGTATATGTACATAAAAGCTTTGCTTATACAGGAACCCATACAAAAGGCGGCGGTGAAGGCGGGGTACGTGTATGGGATTTAAAAGACCCAGCTAACCCAAAAGAAGTCGCAGCTTTTGCAGATGATATCCCAGGTACATGGCAGGAAAAAGTAATCGTAAAACGTGTTAATACTAAACAATTTAAAGGCGACCTAGCAGTAGTCAGCGTTCAGCAGCTGGATACCCATAATCCTGATTCTATAGGGGGGTTCCTTCTATATGATGTAACTAATCCTTATCAGCCCAAAAAGTTAGGGTTTTGGGCGCTCGATAAAAAAGTAAGAGGGACACATGAGCTATATTTAACGGTTCAAAATGGAAGGCCGCTTGTACTGACAGCTAATCCATACGCAGATTATTACACGCATGGTGAAGAAAAAGACTTCCAGCTCGTTGATGTAAGCAACCCAGCAGAACCTCAAACTCTCTATCAGTTTGACCCTCGTTCATTGCCTGAAGTGCCAGAGGACTTTGACGGATATAATTGGACGGATAAGCATGGCAAGAACAGAGCCGTTTTTAACCACAGCACGATGGCTGACGTAAACGGAACAACTGCCTATCTATCATTCTGGGATTTAGGAACGATTATTCTAGATATCAACGATCCGGAAAATCCAACTTTCCTAGGCAGAACAGAGTTTTCATCAAACCAGCAAGGTTCTGCTCACTCAGCAGCTCTTGCTAAAGGGGGCAACGTACTGATTGAAACACGTGAAGTTTATAATCCAACGAAAGAAGGCTATGAGCAAGCCTATGGATATACACGTATTTTCGATATTAAAGACAAAACAAAACCTAACCTTTTAAGTGAATTCAGAACAGAACTCGTGGATGATGTTCAGTATGGTTTGACTTTTGCTAATACGGTTCATGATCCTAAGGTGCAGGGGAATACACTTTACCTTTCCCACTATGGTGGAGGCGTCCGCTCTGTAGATATCTCAGACCCTAGCAATCCTGTAGAAATCGGGAAGTATATTCCTGAAAGATCAAATATCTGGGGTGTGGATGTAGCTGGTGACTATGTATACGCATCAGATATGGGTACAGGTTTAAAAGTACTTCAGCAAACGGATGGGGAAGAATAGAGGTTATTCGAAAAAGAAAAAACCGCTTCATACAATAGACTCACCTTAAGAAAAAACACCTTTTATGCCGTATAGTTAAACTAGCATAAGAGGTGTTTTTTTGTGGAGAAAAAGGGTGCAATAACTTAGATGCGAATGTACAAAAAGGCGAAATTCATCTTTTAATGTCGTAAAATGATGAAAACCATTCATTATATATGTTATATTATGAGTAAAACTAATATAAAGAGGGATGAATTTGTCGATTGGCAAATATGAAATATTTCATACAGTAGTAGAACTTGGCAGCTTAACAAAAGCAAGTGAAGCATTAAATATATCCCAATCTGGGGTAAGTCATGCCATTGCCAGCTTGGAAAAAGAGCTGGGTTTTTCGTTATTAACACGTAATAAAGCAGGCATCAGGCTAACAGTGAATGGTGAAAGAATGTTGTTGTATATTAGGGATATCCTGACACTAAGCAAAAAAATGCTTCAGGAGGCTGGGGAAATAAGAGGACTAGAAATTGGGACTGTCAGAATAGGGACCTTTTCATCTATTTCAGTTAAATGGCTTCCAGGAATATTGAAAAAATTCATGGATCAATATCCGCATATAAAAGTAGAAGTTGTGGAAGGGAAACAGGAAGAGATCTCTCTATGGATAGCTCAGGGGATTATAGATTTCGGGTTTTTAATGCTGCCTGCTGCAGATTTAGAGGTTCTCCATTTAAAGCGCGAAACATTTTGCTGTGTTGTGCCGGAAAACCACCATCTTGGTGCAGAAAAATCTATAAAGCCAAATGCACTGAAGAATGAGAAGCTGATACTTCAAAAATCTACCCTTAAAATCATACATAACATTTTTAAACCAAATAAACATTCTCCTGAAATTGCTTTTCGTTTAGATGATGAGCAGGCAATTATCTCAATGGTTAAAAACTCGCTGGGCGTAGCCATCCTGCCAGAAATCGCTTTACATAATCTGCCTGACTGTGTGAAAAAAATCCCTCTTTCAGGTGAACGAGCTATTTCTTCCATTGGTATAGGTTCGATATCCTTTAAAAATCTTTCGCCAGCTGCCGAAAAGTTTATAGCAGCATCCACCTTATGGTTAAACGAAAATATTACATGATTCTTTAACTAAGAATCATGCGATTATTTAGCCAAAAACGAATTATCACATAATTTCTCCATTTCATCACATAATTTTTTTGACTAATCATATAAAAATCCCATCTCATTACATAAAAAAATGGACTTCATCACATTATTTAACAATTTTTTACATAAATAAAACTCAGAGCAATTATGCTCTGAGTTTCGTTGTTTTTACAACCCGCTTGGAGAAAGTACGATTGCTTTTAATGCATGATCAAGATCATAAATAAGATCATCTACCGTCTCAATTCCGATGGATAGACGGATTAATTCAGGTGAAACTCCTGATTTTCTTTGTTCTTCCTCAGATAACTGCTGATGGGTTGTGCTCGCAGGGTGGATGATCAAGGACTTTGAATCTCCTACGTTAGCCAAGTGAGAGAAGATGCTTACATTCTCAATTAATTTTTTTCCTTCTTCTACGCCGCCTTTAACACCGAAAGTAAGAATGGCTCCAGCTCCTTTTGGGAGATATTTTTGTGCAAGGTCATAATATGGGCTGCTAGGAAGACCTGCATAATTTACCCAGTCTACAGAAGGGTGGCTTTCCAAGAACTGTGCTACCTTAAGAGTGTTTTCAACGTGTCTTTCTAAACGCAGTGACAATGTTTCTAATCCTTGAATAAACAAAAATGAATTGAACGGAGAAATGGATGATCCTAAATCACGAAGTAACTGGACACGAGCTTTTAATATATAAGCAAGCGGACCGAATGCTTCGGTATAAACGATACCTTTGTAGCTTGGATCTGGCTCCGTTAAGCCAGGGAACTTTCCGTTGTTCCAATCAAATTTACCGGAATCAACTATTACACCACCAACAGATGTACCGTGGCCGCCAATGAATTTTGTTGCGGAGTGTACGACGATATCAGCACCATGCTCGATCGGACGACAAAGATAAGGTGTAGCAAGCGTGTTATCAACAATAAGTGGAACACCCGCTTCATGAGCAATATTAGCAAGACCTTCAATATCCGCTACATCAATTTTTGGATTCCCGATTGTTTCAACATATACTGCTTTTGTTTTTTCTGTGATCGCATCTTTAAACGATTGAAGGTTATCGATGTCAGCAAAACGTGTCTCGATACCTAGTTTTGGCAAAGTCACAGAGAAGAGATTGTACGTTCCACCGTAAAGAGAAGTAGAGGCAACGATTTCATCGCCTGATCCAGCGATATTGAAAATAGCATTTGTAATGGCAGCCTGGCCGGAAGCAACAGCAAGTGCCCCCACACCGCCTTCTAATTTAGCAATCGTCTGTTCAAACGCATCTTGTGTGGGATTCATTAAACGACTATAGATATTTCCGAATTCTTTTAAAGCAAATAGATTTGCTGCATGTTCAGTGCTGTTAAACTGATACGATGTTGTCTGATAAATCGGTACCGCTCGCGCACCTGTAGCAGGATCTACTTTCTGTCCTTCATGCAATGAAATTGTTTCAAAACCGTACTCTCTTTTTTGTTCGCTCATTTTCAAATCTCTCCTCAATGTTTAAATTTTTTTGTTATCCAATATGAATTTCAGATTCAACTTATCCAGTAAAGAAAACTTGGCTGACGCCAATCCTTTCGAGTCAGCTTTAGTTGCACTTATACGATCGACCTTAACTTGTTGCGAAGTCGAAAATCATCGTGCAAACAAGTTATACTTTCTGATAGTGCAAAAAAGACCTCTTCCAAAAGAAGAGGTCCCGATGATATCACACGATCGAAGTCTCATCTTTCAGAACGTTAGCTGTTCTGCTGAAATTAGCACCATGCATTTCTGCTGGTTGCCGGGCTTCATAGGGTCAGTCCCTCCGCCTCTCTGGATAAGAAGATTGAATATTGAATTAAAGACTATAATACATAGCTAATAATCAATAGTCAACTGAATTTTTCAAAAATTTCGGATTTTTATTTTCGTCATTACTTTTTTTCGGAAAGCTTTTTACTGTATAGATGATACCTACAGCCCAAAATGCCGCAAGAACAAAATAAATGGCAAACATAACATGAGATGACAAACCAATGGTCAAAAACAGAGTCCTAACATTAGTTACGATAATCAGCCCACCAACTAAGACCCCTAAAATGTGTGAGGGAATTATTCGGACGAGCCATGCAGCAATCGGAGCTGCAACGATACCGCCTGCCATGAGGGCACCAACCCAGAGCCATTCAACTTGCTCCCATCCAAGAGCAATAAAGAATCCAGCAGAAGCTGAAACGGCTACAGCAAATTCACTCGTATCAACGGAACCTATAACTTTTCTAGTTTTCATATCTTTTGCCATAAGGACAGGAGTTGTTACAGGACCCCATCCACCACCACCTGTCGCATCTAGAAATCCAGCAAGTAAGCCAAGGGGCATTAGCTGTTTTTTTGAAAAAGAGTTTTCAGAGGGTGCCGTCTTTCTTTCTCCAAGTTTATAGAGAAAACGAAACAAAATATAGATTCCAAGAATAATAAGAAATAGAGAAACATATGGTTTCACAATATCTCCTGGAAGGCTGCTTAAAAAACAAGCGCCTAAAAATGCACCGATCGAACCCGGCAGAATTAAGCGGAGAACCACCTGCTTATCAACGTTTCCAAACTTAATATGGGAAACTCCGGATGCTGCTGTTGTCACAACTTCAGCAAGGTGGACAGAGGCAGATGCTGCTGCGGGCGCAATCCCCGCTACCAAGAGCAGGGAAGTCGAAGTAACCCCATATGCCATTCCGAGTGAGCCGTCGATCAGCTGTGCCATAAGTCCAATAAGCGCTAGAACTATTAACTTTTTCATCAAATTCCTCCTCAAAATAAAAAGGCCCTTAACAAGTCATGTTAAGAGCCTTCGGTTTTTCCGATCAGCAAATTCGGATGAAATTTTAGTTATTACTATATGTTCCAGGAAGACAAATTGTCAACTGCAGGTTTAATTTTTTCAGAAAAAACAAGAAATAAAAAAATTAGGGCTTGATATCCGTTTCAGATGTGATATGATTTTTAAAAATTAAACTCTTATCCAGAGTGGTGAAGGGAACTGGCCCGATGAAACCCGGCAACCTGCGATTCGTAAGGTGCTAACTCCAGCAGAATGTTTTTACATTTTGGAAGATAAGGTAATACGTTTACCTCCACTATCTTTCCGAAATGGGAAGGTTTTTTGTTTTATTAGAGATATTTTGTAAAAAAGGGAGGCCAGTGGAGTGGCGAACGAAAAGAGTGAAAACGATTTTCTTCCTCAGCTTCAGAAAATGCTGAGCAACATCAAATTTGGATCCGTAACTTTAATCGTGCAAGATGGAAAAGTGATTCAACTCGAAAAAAACGAGAAGGTACGAATTAAATAGCGCTGACTAGAAAACTAGAGGCGGTTTTAACGTAAAGGGCATGTCCCTTAAAACGTTAAAGCCGCTTTTTGTTGGTCTATTTGTTTTTCATGAAGGAGGTAAAAAATTGCTCACCTATGAAACATGGGATAACAACATTCAAGAGTTTAATAGTGACAACCTTGAGAAAGGTGCATTAGATGTCCTGAAATGGGCGTATGAAATGTATGACGACGATCTCGTATATGCGTGCAGCTTTGGAATCGAAGGAAGTGTTTTAGTGGATCTTGTTTCTCAAGTCAAACCAGATGCTCAAGTAGTTTTTTTAGATACACAGCTGCATTTTCAGGAAACATATGAGGTGATTAATGCTGCAAAGAAAAGGTATCCGTGGCTGAGAATTAAGCTTAAAAAACCAGCTGTAACACTTGAGGAACAAGCAATTAAACATGGTAAAGAGCTTTGGAAGGTAAATTCAAATCAGTGCTGCAGCATTAGAAAAATAATTCCTTTAGAAGAAGAGCTCAACGGTGTAAAAGCCTGGCTTTCAGGATTGCGCCGTGAACAGTCACCTACGAGGAAAAAAACGCAGTTTATTAACAAAGATGAGCGTTTCCGCAGTATTAAGATTTGTCCGCTCATTCACTGGACGTTGATAGACATATGGCGATACGTCCATAAACATAATCTGCCTTATAACACACTTCACGATAATGGGTATCCAAGTATCGGCTGTAAACCTTGCACTAAAGCCGCTATTGACCCAGAGGATCTCCGTTCCGGCCGTTGGTCAGGAACTGGGAAATTAGAATGTGGTCTTCATGAAGGCTAAGAAAAATAGGAGGAGAGAAACAATATGGCAACTTTACATGCACACGGAGGAACATTAATTAATCGTTTTAGACCGGATACACCGTATAAGCACATACAAAAAGAAATTGAGCTTGATGCAACAGCACTTAGTGACCTTGAATTAATAGCCATCGGAGCATACAGCCCATTAACCGGGTTTTTAAATCAAGCAGACTATCAATCTGTCGTAGATCGTATCAGGCTGAGTGATGGAACTGTTTGGAGTCTCCCGATTACATTGCCAGTGACTCATGAAACCGCACAATCTCTTAGTACAGGAGAAGATGTTCGGCTCGTGTGTGATGGCGAGACATACGGGATCTTGCAGGTTGGTGATATCTATTTCCCAGATAAGCATATTGAAGCAGAGAAAGTCTATAAAACTTCTGACATAGAACATCCAGGCGTAAATAAGCTGCTTGAGCGGCCGACAGTTTATGTGGGCGGGGACATCACGCTCGTTAAACGGCCTGAAAAAAAATCTTTTAAGAACTACCACCTAGATCCAAATGAAACTAGAAAAAAGTTTAGCAGTTTAGGGTGGAAAACAGTAGTTGGTTTTCAAACGAGAAATCCAGTGCACCGTGCGCACGAATATATTCAAAAAACAGCGCTCGAGACGGTTGATGGGCTCTTTCTAAACCCGCTAGTCGGCGAAACGAAGTCTGATGATATACCTGCAGATGTACGTATGGAAAGCTATCACGTACTTCTTAAAAACTATTATCCGAGTGACCGTGTATTCCTTGCTGTATTTCCTGCAGCGATGCGCTATGCCGGACCGCGCGAAGCCATTTTTCACGCACTTGTGAGAAAGAACTATGGCTGCACACATTTTATTGTTGGCCGTGATCATGCTGGTGTAGGCAGTTATTACGGGACGTATGAAGCTCAGGAGATCTTTTCACAGTTTACCGCCGATGAGATCGGTATCACCACACTCTTCTTTGAACACAGCTTCTATTGCACAAAATGTGAGACCATGGCTTCTTCTAAAACGTGTCCGCATTCCAGTGAACATCATGTGATTTTATCTGGAACGAAAGTAAGAGAACTTCTAAGAAATGGGGAATTGCCTCCAAGTACATTCAGCCGGAAGGAAGTCGTTGAAGTGTTGATCAATGGATTAAGACGACATGAAGAAAACCAACTTAAAGGAGATACAAATGAGCACACAGCACAATACCGTCTGGCACGATAGTTCCATTACAAAAGAAGACCGGCGAAAGCAAAACCACCATTCAAGCTTTGTCCTTTGGTTTACAGGATTGTCCGGATCAGGAAAGTCCACCATTGCAAATGCACTCGCTAAAGAGTTATATAAGCGAAACATCCGTAACTATGTGCTGGATGGTGACAACATCCGAAATGGATTGAACAAGGACTTATCTTTTTCTGACGAAGACAGAACGGAGAACATCCGCAGAATTTCTGAAGTATCAAAGCTTTTTGTTGATAACGGCACAGTGGTGCTGACAGCATTCATCTCACCATTTTTACAAGACCGTGAAAAAGCAAAAGAGATCGTTTCGGAAGAAGAATTTATCGAGATCTTTGTTTCATGCCCGATCGAAGAATGTGAAAAACGGGACCCGAAAGGACTGTACAGCAAAGCTCGCAAAGGAGAGATTCCTGATTTCACTGGAATCGATTCTCCCTACGAGGAACCGGTGTCTTCTGCTCTTACTGTTAAAACAAATGAAAAGAATGTATCTGAGAGTGTAGATGCAATTTTGACTTATTTGCAAGAGAAAAAACTCATATAAAAGGGACTGATAATATGGCATATGAAAAAGCGTGGGCTGATAATCCTAAGCTCAATAAAACAGAACAAAAGAAGCTCGTAAAAGACGGATTAAAAATATTTGAGGATATCCCTCATTACTCAAAAAAAGGATTCGCCTCTATACCGAAAGAAGAGTGGGACAATTTTAAGTGGGCAGGTCTGTACTTACAGCGACCGAAAGAAGATGGATACTTCATGATGAGGGTCAATGTACCATCTGGCATTTTAAGCTACGAACAAGTAAAAGCTCTTGCTCACATATGCAAAGATTATGGAAGAGGCGTGTTTGATATCACGACACGACAAGCTATTCAGTTTCATTGGCTGACCATTGAACAAATCCCGGATATATTTAAACGTTTAGAAGAGGTTGGGCTGTCAAGTGCAGGGGCATGCGGTGATATTACGAGAAATATTATGGGGAATCCGATTGCCGGGATAGATCCTCATGAACTATTTGATACATCAGAGATTGTAAAAGAAGTGTATGAATTCTTTCAGCACAATGAAGATTTTTCTAATCTGCCGAGAAAATATAAAATGTCCATCAGTTCTAATGTGAACAACAGTGCGCATGCGGAGATAAATTGTGTAGCTTTTACTCCGGCTTATAAAGAAGTTGATGATAAAGAGATTCCTGGTTTTCATATTAAGATTGGCGGTGGTTTATCATCGAGGCCGTTCTTAGCGCAGCCGCTTGATGTCTTTATAGAACCGCATCAGGTAAAAGAAGTGGCTATTGCGATTACTACCATTTTCCGTGATTACGGCTATAGGGATAAACGCCACCTCGCGCGACTTAAATTTTTAATGGCAGACTGGGGACCAGAAAAATTCAAAGAGAAACTCTTAGAATATACAGGACAGCTTCCTTCTAAAGGCAGAGATGCACTTCAAGGCTGGAACGGCGGATATTTCTATGGTGTTCATCCTCAAAAGCAAGAAGGATTAAGCTATATTGGCTTTAATGTGCCAGTCGGACGATTAGATGCGGATGAAGTACTGAAGCTTGCAGAAATAGCAAAGTTATACGGAAACGGTGAGATCCGAACGGTAAATTCTCAAAACTTAATTATTCCTAACGTGAAACATCAAAACGTTGAATCGCTGCTGCAAGAAGATATCTTTAAACGAATCACGACACAGCCTCTTTCTTTTATAGGGCATTCTGTTTCCTGCACGGGTATTGAATATTGCAATTTAGCACTGGTTGAAACGAAAGAAAGAATGAGCCGAATCGCTGAAAGCCTGGATCAGAGAATTACACTTGACGTACCGATAAGGATTCATATGGTCGGCTGTCCTAACTCTTGCGGACAGCGTCAAATCGCAGATATCGGTCTGCAAGGCGTACTGTTAAAAACGAAAGAGAAAAAGATGGTGCAAGCCTTTGAGATTTACGTTGGCGGAACACTTGATGATGGAGGAAAGTTTAATGAAAAGCTGAAGGGAAAGTTTCATGCTGATCTTCTTGATGAAGTACTAGTTCGTTTTCTGGACCACTTTAAAGAAACGAAGCTTCCGCTAGAAACTTTTTTCGATTATATCAACAGGGTGGGTCTTGAACCTCTTCAAATAGAGCTAGATCAAATCTCAGAGCAATTAGAAGAAAAAGTTTCGTAAAAGGAGGTCTTCCTATGTATTTATATCGGTTTGAAGTGAGCTTAAAATCAGAAGTTATTCCTGTTGTAATAGCCGCTTCAACAGATGAACAGGCATTTCAGCTAGTAGATGTTGAACTTGAAAAGTATTTTTTAAAACAGCCAGATGTTGAGGAGATTTCACTCTACGAAAAGAAAAAAATCCGCAGTGGCAATGGATTTGTACTATATGAAAGGGAAACCATACTAAATCCTTAAGGAGTGATGATGATGGGAAAAGTTTATCTTGTCGGAGCCGGCCCAGGTGATCCAGGGTTAATTACTGTAAAAGGCTTGCGCTGCATACAGGAAGCAGACGTGATTTTATATGACCGATTAGTGAATAAGGAACTTTTAGCTCATGCAAAACCAGAGTGTGATCTTATCTATTGCGGCAAACTGCCAAACTACCATTCCATGAAACAAGAAACAATCAACAGCTTTTTAGTAAAGCACGCTCAAAAAGGCAAAACAGTAACCCGTCTTAAAGGCGGCGATCCATTCGTCTTCGGAAGAGGCGGAGAGGAAGCAGAAACACTTTCAAAAAGCCGTATAGAATTTGAAGTAGTACCTGGCATCACATCAGGAATTGCAGCACCTGCATATGCTGGTATTCCAGTCACACATCGAAACATCTCTTCAAGTTACGCGATTGTTACTGGTCACAGGAAAAAGGGTGAAGAAGAAGAGTTGAAATGGGACAGTTTAGCAAAAGGAATTGATACATTAGCGATCTACATGGGTGTAGGTAACCTTCCCTATATCTGTGAACAGCTGACAAAACACGGGAAAAACAAAGACACTCCGGTGGCACTAGTCCAATGGGGATCGTTAGAAAATCAGAGAACCGTAACAGGAACATTAGAAACCATTGAAGATATTGTATTGCGTGAAAGAATTGAAAATCCGAGCATGATCGTTGTTGGAGAAGTGGTGCGACTCCGTGACGAACTTAAGTGGTTTGAACAGCTGCATGAAGAACCTATAAAACTTGCAGCCATCAGTGAGGCGTTTTAGATGAATGCTTTGCTTTTTGTCTGTCATGGTACTCGGCTGCAAAAAGGCCGGATCGAAGCAGAAGAATTCGTAAAGCAATGCATGGCTTCAGTTGATGTTCCAATCAAAGAGGTCTGTTTTTTAGAACTTGCTGCACCGTCCATCCCGCAAGGTTTTATAACATGCATACAAAAAGGTGCTACGAGCATCTATGTTGTTCCTGTGTTTTTATTGACGGCTAATCATGTAAAGATAGACATTCCAAAAGAACTGCGACAATTGCAAATCCAATATCCTCAAATTGAAGTTAAGTATGGCCGCGCATTCGGCGTACACGAAGCCACTTCTCATTTATTGTGGGAAAAAATCACAAAACGAGTTTCTAGTGTAAGTAAGAACTCACACCTTTTATTGGTTGGAAGAGGAAGCAGAGATCGAGATGTAAAGCGGGATTTAGAGAAAATTGCATTTAATCTTCAGCAACATTATGGCATACCTAGTATTCAAGCCTGTTTTCTAACCGGTTCATCTCCAAGTTTTGAAGAAGTATTATGGAACAGTAAACAAACATACGATCAAGTAATTGTTGTTCCTTATCTCTTGTTTTCAGGTCTATTAATAAATGGAATGAAGCTTACAATAAAACGATATGTGGAACATTCACAACAAGAAATAATCCTATGCGAGACGCTTGGCTTTCATCCTATATTAAAAGAGGTATTACTGACTCGGATAAATGAGACACTTCAAACAAAAGAATTTGCAATATTTTAAAAAGTGAGGTATATTATGTACCCTATACACGTAGACCTATCCGGTAAAGAAGTTGTTGTAGCAGGAGGCGGTCCTGTTGCTTACCGAAAAATAAGAGATCTGCTGAAAGAAAAAGCAATAATAACTGTCATTAGTATTGATGCAGTTAAAGAGATTCAGGAATTACATGAACAAAGTAAACTCACTTGGATTTCTAGAGAGGTTAAGAGTAACGATTTCGAGAAAGCCTTTCTTATTGTCGCAGCGACTAATTTAAACGAAGTGAATGCTGAGATTGCTAATAAAGTGAATGAGAACCAGCTTATTAATGTAGCAGACCAGACACAATTAGGCAATTTTATCATTCCAAGCGTTGTCAGAAGAGGTAAACTAGTACTCTCAGTTTCAACCTCTGGGGCTAGTCCCAGCTTGTCTATCTTAATAAAAAAAGAACTTCAGCAAATGTACAGTAAAGACTATGAATCTTATTTGGAGTTTTTGTTTGAATGCAGAACAATCATTAAGAATGAAATTCCGAAAATAAAAAGGAAAGCTTTATTGACGGAACTCACAGATCCTGTCTTTTTACACGATGTGAACAAACGTTACGGATATAAAAAGACATTGTTGAACAAAAAGTTCGTAACCTAGTTAAGTAACCATAATTGAATAAAACCCTTATCAAGAGAGGTTGAGGGAGCGGCCCTATGAAACCTCAGCAACCAGCAGCGTAAAGCTGAAAAGGTGCTAATTCCTGCGAGTCCACATAATGACTTGTAAAGATAAGAAGACCAAACGCTGAAAAAAGTCTTCTTTCTAGAAGGCTTTTTATTTTATATAAGGAGGCTGACATGAGCTTAGTAACTGATTTAAAACATAACAAAATTTTAATCGGCGACGGTGCTATGGGTACGCTTCTGTATTCATACGGCTCGGATTTTTGTTACGAAGAATTAAATCTTTCGCAACCGGAACAAATCTATAATATTCACCGGGCTTATCTAAATGCTGGCGCTGACATCATTCAAACAAATACGTATGCAGCCAACTATTCAAAGCTAGAACGTTATGGCCTCCAAGATCAGGTAAAAGAAATCAACAAAGCAGCTGTTCAAATTGCGAGAAGAGCTGCCAAAAACGAATATGTTGTAGGAACCATTGGCGGAATCCGCGGCATTAAACCAAACAGTATTTCGCTTGATGAAATTAAACGCAGTTTTCGTGAACAGCTCTATTGTTTACTCATGGAAAACGTAGACGGTATACAGCTGGAAACGTATTACGATCTGCAAGAACTCGAAACCGTATTAGAAATTGCTAGAAAAGAAACGTCTCTTCCAATGATTGCTCAAGTTTCCCTTCAGGAAATAGGTTTTCTGCAAGACCGAACCCCAATTTCAGAAGCTCTGTTGCGTCTTGAGGAAATCGGTGCGGATGTAGTGGGATTAAATTGCCGGTTAGGTCCTTATCACATGCTGAAGACACTTGAGGAAGTACCGATTCCTAAAAAAGCATTTATATCTGCGTTTCCGAATGCCTCACTGCCTTCATATTCAGATGGAAAGTTCCAATATGAGAGTGATGCTGAGTATTTTAAAGAATGTGCTCATCTGTTCAGAGAGCAAGGTGTCAGTGTTCTAGGAGGCTGCTGCGGTACAACACCTGAACACATACGTGCTTTTTCGAATGAACTTAAGAACCTGCAGCCTGTAAAAGAAAAAGAAGTAAAACAAAGACAAAGAGATATTGTAATTCAGTCTGCTTCAAAGTCTATGTATGTTCCGCTTTGTGAAGAAGTAAAGAAGAAACAATCCATCATTGTTGAATTGGACCCGCCTCGCAAGCTTGATACGTCTGGATTTATGGAGGGTGCGAAGGCTTTAAAAGAAGCGGGAATCGATGCTCTGACACTGGCTGATAATTCTCTTGCATCTCCACGAATATGCAACTCAGCATTAGGATCGATTGTTCAGTCAGAATTAAATCTTCGGCCGCTCGTTCATATTACGTGCCGCGACCGGAATTTAATCGGACTTCAATCACACTTAATGGGTCTTCATACACAAGGAATACGTGAAATATTAGCTGTAACTGGAGATCCAGCAAGTGTCGGTGATTTTCCTGGTGCATCATCTGTTTATGATGTCACTTCATTCGAACTGATCAAACTCATTAAGCAGTTTAATCAAGGATTATCATTATCAGGAAAAGAACTAGGAGAAAAAACTTCTTTTAGTGTAGGAGCAGCTTTTAATCCAAATATCAGGTTAATTGATAAAGCTGTTGAACGTTTAGAAAAGAAGATTGAATACGGTGCAGACTATTTTATAAGTCAGCCTATTTTTTCAGAGGAAAAGCTAATTGAAACCTATGAAGCCACCAAACACATTGATAAACCGATCTATATAGGAATAATGCCATTAACGAGTTCGCAAAATGCTGAATTTCTTCATCATGAAGTGCCAGGGATAAAATTATCTGACTCTGTACGTGAACAAATGGGGAAATTTAAAGAAAGTCCTAAACAAGCAAGCGTTGAAGGCTTAAATATAGCAAAGTCACTTTTGGATACAGCTATGGATCTTTTTAATGGTATTTATCTCATCACTCCATTTATGCGTTATGAACTAACTGTTGAGTTAGCCAAATATGCACGAATGAATCATCCATCCCTGTTAGCAAGGAGGTCGCAAAATGCCTAAGACATCAATAGAAGGTCAGCTGAAAAAGAGAATATTAATTATGGATGGCGCAATGGGGACGATGCTTCAAGAAGCAAAGCTCACAGCAGAAGATTTTGGCGGCGAGGAATATGACGGGTGTAATGAATATTTAAATGTAACAGCACCAGATGTTATTGAATCCATTCACTTAACGTATCTGCAAGCTGGCGCAGATATCATTGAAACGAATACCTTTGGGGGAACTAATCTTGTTTTAGACGAGTATGATCTTGGCGTACGAGCTTATGAGATTAATAAGTTAGGAGCGGAAATTGCGAGAAAAGCAGCTGATGCAGTTTCTTCCGAAAAATGGCCGCGTTTTGTTGCGGGATCTATGGGGCCAACAACGAAAACATTAAGCGTTACTGGCGGTACGACATTTGATGCGTTAAAGGAAGCTTATGCAGAACAAGCAAGAGGACTGATCGACGGCGGTGCAGATCTGCTCCTATTAGAAACAAGTCAAGATATGCTTAATGTAAAAGCAGGTTTTTTAGGAATCAAACAAGCGATTGAGCAAACTGGAAAAAGAATTCCCCTCATGGTATCAGGAACCATCGAACCGATGGGAACAACATTAGCTGGTCAATCGATTGAAGCGTTTTATATTTCATTAAAACACATGAATCCGTTAGCAGTTGGCTTAAACTGTGCAACTGGACCTGAATTTATGCAAGACCATATCCGCTCACTTTCAGATCTATCAACATCTGCAGTCAGCTGTTACCCGAATGCAGGGCTGCCGGATGAAGAAGGAAATTATCATGAGACTCCCGAAAGTTTAGCAGCTAAATTGTCGGGATTTGCAGAAAAAGGTTGGCTTAATATTGTTGGAGGCTGCTGCGGAACAACGCCTAAACATATAGAAGCATTAGCAAAAGTAATGAAGAATTATTCACCACGATCGATTCAAACGAATGAAACGCATATGGTCTCAGGAATTGAACCTTTCATTTATGATGACCCAACTTTAAGGCCGATCATGGTCGGTGAGCGTACGAATGTCATTGGCTCAAGAAAGTTTAAGAGGCTTATTGCAGAGAAGAAGTTTGAGGAAGCCGCTGAAATCGCAAGGGCTCAAGTAAAAGGCGGTGCACATGTACTGGATGTATGCTTAGCAGATCCAGACAGAGATGAACGAAATGACATGGAAGAGTTCATGAAAGAAGCAGTTAAGAAGGTAAAGATTCCTTTCGTAATCGACTCAACTGATGAAGATGTTATTGAGCTAGCTTTAAAATATTCACAAGGTAAAGCTATCATTAATTCTATTAACCTTGAAGACGGAGAAGAACGATTTGAAAAAGTGATTCCGCTTCTGCATAAGTATGGAGCCGCAGTTGTAGTAGGAACCATCGATGAAAAAGGAATGGGTGTTTCAGCAGAACGAAAGCTTGAAATTGCAACAAAGTCGTATCAGCTTTTGGTGGAAAAATATAAAGTCTCACCTTCGGATATCATATTTGACCCCCTCGTTTTTCCTGTAGGAACTGGTGACGAACAGTATATCGGTTCAGCAAATGCAACGGTTGATGGAATCCGGCTGATTAAAGAGAGTTTTCCTCAATGTCTCACGATTCTCGGTGTGAGCAACGTGTCATTTGGACTTCCACCTGTGGGTCGGGAAGTATTAAATGCCGTATATCTCTACCACTGCACACAAGCGGGACTAGATTATGCGATTGTAAACACAGAGAAACTAGAACGATTTGCTTTTATTTCTAAAGACGAGATCGATATGGCGGAAAACCTGTTATTTAAAACAACTGATGAGGCATTGGCAATCTTTACTGAATTTTATCGAGGGAAAAAGAAAGAAACGAAATCGAAGCTACCTGACATGACGTTAGAAGAGCGGCTGCAATACTACATTTTAGAAGGAACTAAGGAAGGGTTAATTCCCGATTTAGAATTGGCATTAAAGCAATACTCTGCACCTCTAAAAATTATAAACGGACCGCTCATGGATGGCATGAAAGAAGTAGGAAGATTATTTAACGAAAATCAGCTTATCGTTGCTGAAGTTCTTCAAAGTGCAGAAGTAATGAAAGCGTCCGTAGCATTTTTAGAACCATACATGGAGAGTAACGATAATTCATCATCTAAAGGAAAGGTATTGCTCGCAACCGTCAAAGGTGATGTTCATGATATTGGGAAAAACCTGGTAGACATTATATTAAGCAACAACGGATTCCAAGTTATAGATTTAGGCATTAAAATCGCCCCGCTTGAATTGATTGAGGCTGTAAAGAAGAACAAACCTGATATTATCGGGTTGTCAGGTTTGTTGGTAAAATCAGCTCAACAAATGGTTTTAACTGCTAATGACATGCGTGAAGCGAGTATTTCCACACCGATTTTAGTTGGAGGCGCCGCTTTATCCAGAAAATTTACCGATACGAAAATCTCTAAGGAATATGATGGGATGGTTCTGTACGCAAAAGATGCAATGGAAGGCTTATCACTTGCAAATCAACTTCAAACTCCTGAGGATCATGAAAAGCTCGCGGCTGATTTTAGTGAAAGAAAGAGAACGATAGTATTAGATTCTGGACGATCCGATGGAGGTACTGCAACTGCAACGGCTGTTAAATTAAGATCAAGCGTATCACAAAAAGCACCGGTTTTTATACCAAGTGACACAAAAAGGCATATTTTAAGAAACTATTCCTTGTCTCACATTCAGCCATATATTAATTTACAGATGCTTTTAGGTCATCACCTTGGCGTTAAAGGAAAGATATCACGATTGCTTGAGGAAAAAGACGAGAAGACACTTCATATCAAGTCAATCGTTGATACGTTGTTAACTGAGGCAAAAGAAAAAGACTTAATAAATCCTTCTGCGATGTATCAGTTCTTTCCAGCACAATCTGATGGAGACAGTGTTTTGATTTACGATCCTGTAGATCATCAAACAATTATTGAGAAATTTGATTTTCCAAGACAGTCCAAAGAGCCACATCTCTGTATAGCAGATTACCTTAAGTCAATAGATAGCGGGGAAATGGATTATGTTGGCTTGTTTTCTGTAACTGCGGGTACAGGCATAAGAGAGCTTGCTGCTGACATGAAAGAGCAGGGACGTTTTTTAGAGAGTCACGCTCTTCAAGCATTGGCACTTGAAACTGCTGAAGGTTTCGCAGAGCTCGTTCATCAGCAAATGCGTGACCGCTGGGGATTTCCTGATTCCGTTGATTTTACAATGAGAGAGCGGTTTTCAGCACGCTATCAGGGGCAGCGGTTTTCATTTGGCTATCCTGCATGCCCAGAACTTGAAGATCAGGAAAAGTTATTCAAACTGATTCAACCGGAAGATATCGGCATACAGTTAACAGATGGCTGTATGATGGAACCCGAAGCCTCCGTATCTGCTATAGTATTTGCGCACCCAGAAGCCAGATATTTCAACGTGTTAAGTTAAAAGGTATAAAAAGAAAAAGCACCTTCACAGGGTGCTTTCAGCTTGTAGACAAAGTCAGATGTCTACAAGCTTTTTTTATTGTAGAATTAAATTAGATAATGTTTGAGGGGAGAAATTTACATGTTATCTAAGCATTCTACTGAAGGACGTCACCAAGTTACTCTAGCAGCTCTTGACGAGCTTGTACCTCAGGATCATTTGGTACGAAAAATTGATCAAGTCATGGATTTTGACTTTATTTATGATGCCGTAAAACATACATATTCTTTGGATAATGGCAGACCGAGCGTGGACCCTGTTGTTTTAGTCAAAATGGTGCTCCTTCAATATTTATTTGGTATTCGATCAATGCGCCAAACGATAAAAGAGATTGAAACGAATGTCGCTTATCGTTGGTTTTTAGGCTATGACTTCAGCGAGAAGATACCTCATTTTTCAACGTTCGGGAAGAATTACGCACGTCGTTTCCATGATAGTGATCTTTTCGAACAGATCTTCTATCGGATTCTACGTGAAGCTACGAATTATGGTCTGGTTGATCCCACTATTGCTTTTATCGATTCCACGCATGTGAAAGCCAATGCCAATAAGAAGAAGTTTGATAAGAAGATAGTACGTGTGGAAACGCGCAGCTATCAAAACAAACTTGAAGAAGAAATCAATATCGACCGTGAGGCACACGGAAAAAAGCACTAACCCCTCAAACAAAAGAAGATACGAAAGAAGTTAAAGTGAGCACTACGGATCCGGAGAGTGGCTACTATGTAAAGGACGAACGGGAAAAGCTGTTTGCGTACTCTTTTCACACCGCCAGTGATTCAAGAGGTTTTATTCTTGGAAGTCTCGTCACCGGAGCCAATGTTCATGACAGTAGAATGCTCGAGCCACTTGTAAATCAGTTGTTAGAAAACGTAGGAAAACCGAACGCCTTAGCTGTAGATGCAGGATATAAAACACCGCCGATTGCCAAGTTTTTGATGGACCAGGAAATTCGCCCAGTAATGCCTTACACACGACCGAAAACCAAAGATGGATACATGAAGAAGTACGAATATGTTTACGATGAACATTACGATCAATACATATGTCCGCAAGGCGAAACGTTACCCTATAGAACGACGACCCGCGAGGGCTATCGTCAATACGCTTCCAATCCTTTGAAGTGCAAACAGTGTCCTTTGCTTTCTCAATGTACGCAGAGTAAACAGCACATCAAGATGATCCACCGGCACATCTGGGAGGAGTACTTGGAGGAAGCCGATCACCTTCGTCATACGGAGGAGAATAAAAAAATATATGCACAGCGAAAAGAAACGATTGAACGTGTCTTCGCTGATGCAAAAGAAAAGCATGGTATGCGTTGGACGAAGCTGAGAGGGCTTAAAAAAGTTTCCGCGCACGCGATGCTTACTTTCGCTGCCATGAATCTTAAAAAACTGGCAAACTGGACATGGCGAGGTCCATGTCCAGTGTAAGTTAAGCTAGAATTCCTTTGGAAAACCTAGAAAAAATGAACAAACCCCATCTCAAATCAATTTGAGATGGGGTTTGTCTACGTTCTGAGAGGTCTCTTATAAGAAGAGACCTCTCAGCTTGTAGACAAAGTCAGATGTCTACAAGCTTTTTTTATTGTAGAATTAAATTAGATAATGTTTGAGGGGAGAAATTTACATGTTATCTAAGCATTCTACTGAAGGACGTCACCAAGTTACTCTAGCAGCTCTTGACGAGCTTGTACCTCAGGATCATTTGGTACGAAAAATTGATCAAGTCATGGATTTTGACTTTATTTATGATGCCGTAAAACATACATATTCTTTGGATAATGGCAGACCGAGCGTGGACCCTGTTGTTTTAGTCAAAATGGTGCTCCTTCAATATTTATTTGGTATTCGATCAATGCGCCAAACGATAAAAGAGATTGAAACGAATGTCGCTTATCGTTGGTTTTTAGGCTATGACTTCAGCGAGAAGATACCTCATTTTTCAACGTTCGGGAAGAATTACGCACGTCGTTTCCATGATAGTGATCTTTTCGAACAGATCTTCTATCGGATTCTACGTGAAGCTACGAATTATGGTCTGGTTGATCCCACTATTGCTTTTATCGATTCCACGCATGTGAAAGCCAATGCCAATAAGAAGAAGTTTGATAAGAAGATAGTACGTGTGGAAACGCGCAGCTATCAAAACAAACTTGAAGAAGAAATCAATATCGACCGTGAGGCACACGGAAAAAAGCACTAACCCCTCAAACAAAAGAAGATACGAAAGAAGTTAAAGTGAGCACTACGGATCCGGAGAGTGGCTACTATGTAAAGGACGAACGGGAAAAGCTGTTTGCGTACTCTTTTCACACCGCCAGTGATTCAAGAGGTTTTATTCTTGGAAGTCTCGTCACCGGAGCCAATGTTCATGACAGTAGAATGCTCGAGCCACTTGTAAATCAGTTGTTAGAAAACGTAGGAAAACCGAACGCCTTAGCTGTAGATGCAGGATATAAAACACCGCCGATTGCCAAGTTTTTGATGGACCAGGAAATTCGCCCAGTAATGCCTTACACACGACCGAAAACCAAAGATGGATACATGAAGAAGTACGAATATGTTTACGATGAACATTACGATCAATACATATGTCCGCAAGGCGAAACGTTACCCTATAGAACGACGACCCGCGAGGGCTATCGTCAATACGCTTCCAATCCTTTGAAGTGCAAACAGTGTCCTTTGCTTTCTCAATGTACGCAGAGTAAACAGCACATCAAGATGATCCACCGGCACATCTGGGAGGAGTACTTGGAGGAAGCCGATCACCTTCGTCATACGGAGGAGAATAAAAAAATATATGCACAGCGAAAAGAAACGATTGAACGTGTCTTCGCTGATGCAAAAGAAAAGCATGGTATGCGTTGGACGAAGCTGAGAGGGCTTAAAAAAGTTTCCGCGCACGCGATGCTTACTTTCGCTGCCATGAATCTTAAAAAACTGGCAAACTGGACATGGCGAGGTCCATGTCCAGTGTAAGTTAAGCTAGAATTCCTTTGGAAAACCTAGAAAAAATGAACAAACCCCATCTCAAATCAATTTGAGATGGGGTTTGTCTACGTTCTGAAAGCACCTTCACAGGGTGCTTTTTTGTGTTTAATTAGATCCTTGTTTTTGGAAAAAGGCTTCATGAGCTGATTTTGGATCAGCAAACCACTCCGCTATACGATCAGCTTGTTCCTGATTCTTTGCACCATTCATTAATAATTGAACGACATGCTGTGGAAGGGGCTGTGTCATTGCGTTTGTCCATTCAGTGACTTCTTTTACATATTCTTTTGTTCGATCCCAATATGTTTCACCTAGGTTTTCATCCCATTTGTCATGTTTATAATCAATCAGGGTTTCATATAACTGCTCTGCACAATAAGATGAGAGATTACAGCCCTGACCAGTGATAGGATCATTAAGAAAAACACTGTCACCGCATCCAACAATGAGTTTATCATTAAAGGTTAGATAAGGCTTTCGAATTTCCGGATTAATTGCAACTTGAAGGAAGGCATTCTCATCCGTTAAAGCGAATTCCTCTATATTCATTCGTCTGTATATCTCAGGGAAGAATTTTTGAACAGATTGTTTCATTTGCATAGTGAATTCAATATGGTCCTTGACACCTTTAAAAGTATCTAGTTCTTTGTCTGGCACAGCCATAATGAATAGTATCGTGACAGGGCCTTGTTCTGTAACGGCGGGAATTTCAAACATTTCACCGGTTTCAGGAAGTACAGTTACATTTACACCTAAAGGTACATTAGGTTTAATCCCTAAAAAGTAGCCAGTGATGCATTTTCGCTGGGGCATATCAAATGGGGAAAGTTCACTAATAATAGGGAAAGGGAAGAGAGGGCCTGATTTTCCTGTACAGTCAATCACTAGGTCATAATCATCTACTAACTGCTCTAAGTACTCAGTAGTTAATTTAAACTGACGAAATGTAACCCCATTTGATTCAAGGTCGTTCATACACGCGGAATAATAAAGTCGCTGATCTACAGACAATGCATCTTCTTTTAACATCCCTGTAAATAATTTTTGAGTTCCGATTGTGATATGAATACTCTTCAGTGGATTACTATCATCCCATTTTGGCATATGAAATCTGCTTTCCCGTGCTCGTGTTGTACCAAAATGTACTTGAGTAGACATGACACGTCCTGAACGGATTTTTTCCGCAGAGCTAGCGTGAATGACTGTAACAACGAAATCTTCTTTAAGTGCGTAAGCAAGCTGCAAACCCGATGTACCGCTTCCGACTATACATATTTGCTTTTTCATTTTTTTCGCTCCTTTACCACTTAAGTTACTTAACGCTATCAGTCTATTTTTAAAAACTTTCATTGTAAATGCGACGAATTAAGTAATTTAATCATAGGTAAATAAACACATTTCATTATTAAAGAAAGAAGGTAAGCGGATATGCTGAAATTGATAGAGAATGATCTTTTGCATTTGATTTCTTCTGGAAAAGGAGTATATGGGGTTTCGATTTATCACTTCGAAACAGAAGAAGAGTTTTCACATAATCAGAATGAGGAATTCTATGCGGCTAGCATCATTAAATTACCCATCATGTCAGCGGTGTTTGCTCAAGTGGCTGAAGGGAAACGTTCATTATCTGATAAAATTCAAATACGATCAGAAGATATTGTTTCAGGTGACGGTATTTTGAAGAATTTATCACCAGGTATGGAATGGACGATTCATGATCTTGTGGTACTGATGATCATTGAAAGTGATAATACAGCTACAAACCTTTTAATCGATTTGATAGGAGTTGAGAACATTCAGCTGTACATGACAATTTGGGGCTTTAAGACAACCCAATTTCGTCATAAACTTCAAATTAAACCATCGAGGAAACATAATGAATCAAATTTAATAACAGCAAAGGAAATCAATAATTTTCTAAGAAATATAGCTATGGGCAATATCGTATCCATGAGTGTTTGCAGCAAAATGGTAGATATTATGAAGCAGCAAAAGATGAATGGTTTACTGCCAAGTCTTCTTCCTGAAAATGACGGTGTTATCGGAACGATTCCGATTTGGGAAATGGCGCATAAAACAGGTTATGTACCAGGTGTTGAACATAATGCAGGATTGTTTTATTTGCCAGGGCAAACCTTTGCTATTACCGCACTTGGTAAAAACGTACCGAATCGAGATGAACCAAAACGAATAATGGGTGAATTAGGATTATTGCTGTATGAAAGATCAATTGTATTAAGTAAGGTATATAAATAAAAGCTAGTGGTGAGGAGATGTAAATATCCAGCCACTAGCTTTTTCTTTTAACAAACAGAATCATTTGATTTTGGGTTTTTTAATCCAAATAACGGACGAATAAATAGGGCTAAGAATGTTCCTGCCATCGCCATTATTCCCCAAACCCAGCCGTGAAGGCTAAAGGACGCAATTCCGCTGAAGTAAGCACCGATGTTGCAGCCAAATGCTAAACGCGCACCGTAGCCCATCAATAAACCACCAATAATAGAAGCTCCCGCAATTCCTGGTTTAATTTTGCCAGGCTTAAATGTTCCTTGAAAAGCAGCAGATATAAAAGCTCCTAATATAATTCCAAAGTTCATTACACTCGTTGCATCTGTAAGAACACTTTTTGTTAAAGCATCACCTTTGCTTCCAGCGAAATAACCCCAGCTTGATACATCAACTCCAGTTGCCATCAACGCTTTTGAACCCCATAGTGCAAATGCTGAAGTGATACCCCAAGGACTTCCTTTAACCGCTAAAGTTACTGCATTCAATACTGCTAAAACAATTGCTGCCGTAAACAGCGGCCATGATCCGCGCAATACCTTTTTCCAGCCCACAGTTGTCGGCAGTGGTTTCATCATCGGCGGATTTTTCCTTTTAGCAATTTGAACCGTGATCCAATAGATTAAACCAAACAATGCTAACTGGAATACCAATGCACCCAAATAGCCAAATCCAGGTATCTGGTTAAATGCGATTGGAGGAAGGGAAGGCAATCCCATCCAGAATGTGAAATGATATGCGCCTATAACAGAACCTGCAATAAAAGAAATCAGGGTTAGAATCATTGAAGAAGATCCGCCACCTAAAGAATACAATGTTCCAGAAGCACAGCCATTTCCTAGCTGCATGCCGATTCCAAACAGGAAAGCACCAAATAGTATGCTAATTCCCACTGGTGATACATTTCCTTCAGGTGCTGATCCCGTAAAGCTAAATCCTGTACTTAAAATTACAGCAAAAAGTATAGATGCAACTGCCAGCATCACCATATGTGCTTGCAGTCCTTGAACATTACCAACGGATACTAGCCGTCTAAATGCAGAAGTAAAGCCAAAACGAGCATATAGCAATGCATTTCCTAGCAAAATACCTATAATGAACAGAATTCCCTGAGTCCAATTAGCTGTATTAACAATAAAGTATAACAATATTAGCGCTGAGAGAATTCCTAGTGCAGCCCATGGTTTTTGCAAAGGACTTAATTCTGTTACAACCGTAGTATAATGCCGTTTACTTGATTGAGATATCTGTGTGTTAACTGATGAATGTGCCAAAATAACCCTCCTAATCCTATAAAATTTATCGGAATTAAAGTATTATACAACGAATCCTATTCAGAATAAAGGTCTTTGGTGCATGTTTTTATGATATTAGGTCTAATGAACGTGTTGAAAAGGGATAAATCAATGGAGAGAAATTTGTTTTAATTTATCTGCGAAGTTACGCGATAATTGAGAGGAATTAGAGAAGATCATTTAAATACAAATTAAGATTATCAAAACAAATAACATATAATTAATAACTGATAAAAAATAATTCAAGAGTATGTTAGCTGGATGATAAAATGAACTTAATTTAAATGAATTTATGATTACTGAAACAACATTAAATATAAATACAATTTTCAAATTTCGTCTCACTATCTTAAGTAATCTTAAGTTTTGAGACCTACTTTTATACATTTTACATAGCTACCTATAATAAATATTATGTCTACTTCTTTTAAATAATTAACTAACTAATAGTAATATTCATTCCTCTCCTCCTTGTCTTAAGTTACACAAAAAAAGTACGTGAACTAAATTGTTCACGTACAATTCAAGATTATTTATTTTGTATAAGTATTACTCTTTGTTTAAAAATCCTATCTTGTAATAGCCATCTATTATATGTATGTATTTCATTAAGGGGTTTAAACATTTGTTTCTCTAATATCAGTTGGAGTGTTTCCATGAATGGTAGGGATCCGCCCACAAAAGATACTAATCTTTTTTCATAATTAATATGCCCGTCGCCATCAAAATATCCCCTTATAAAATGATTCATGTACTCATTAGGTACATCTGGCATTTTAACATCCTTAGATTTATTGGGTGTTAGTCCATGTATATTCATAAGATCCTCTTTCATTATTTTGCTATTAATATTTAAGATGCTTACTCCTGTATTATTTTTTACGATAGGATGATTGGAGTTAAGCTCCTTCTTAATGACATCCAGAATAAATGGATCCTTCTGTGAAAAACTAATTAGTTGTAGGTCTTGTGGCATGTTCCCATCTGCAACAAAAAAGCCTAATAAATATGCCATATTATTAGACCAGGTTTTGAAGTAATTTTCATTTATCGTGTATTGTCTTAACCAACTTCCTCTAGGTCTTCTTTTAACATTGTTACTTTGTAAAACAGAATTAATATATCTTGCTGACACATTTGCTAGCTGGGCTATTTCTTCTGTTCTGCTTCCAATTTCGTACATTTTAATGATTTCAGGAATACTCATGGTGCATTTCTTTTTTCGCATCCCAATCAACTCCTCTGTTCTTATAATTACATTATACCAAACATATGTTCGTAACACGAATTTTAAGCATAATAAAAACAAAAAAGTCCCCGTTTCAGGGACTTTATTAAAATCTAACCTTCTATTCTTTTATTTTGCATAGCCTTACCCCATTTTGCCAGGGATTCTAAGGATGGAATCAAGTCCTCTCCCGCTTTTGTTAATGAATACTCTACTCGTGGCGGAATCTCCATGTATTGCTTGCGAACAACAAGCCCCTGATTTTCCATTTCTTTTAAAGACTGAGATAGTACCATATTCGTGATTCCATCTACTCTTCGCTTTAGTTCGTTGTAACGAAGAGTTTTGCCTTGATATAATGCCCAAATAATCGGAAGCCGCCACTTGCTGCCTATTAAGGTCAGAGCAAAGGTTAATGGGCAATCTTCTTTTCTTCCGTATTTTGATGCTTCACTGCTCATGGATTTTCCCCCTTTACTCAGTTTTTAATGACTTACTCACAAATTACTGCATACTTGTTTTCATTTTATATTGTAATAAAATTATATCGTAACCAGTTGATGAGTAAGAGAATTATAAAAAATAAAGGAGTGAAAGCTTTGAATCTGAAATATGAAGTACTACCTGATGACAAGATCAAAATCTGCAAAGATCTTTGCAATGAACTCATGGTTTTTCAAAAATCGAAAGCATACTTAAAACCGGAATTATTCGATAACATGAACTATGAAACACGGCTTGTTCCTTCAGTAAATAAAGCTATTCATAACTATACTGTAGTAGTTAAAGATGATGATCAGATAGTAGCCTATGTGTATTCCAATATCTCTCCCAAAGAAACGTATGACAATGAGTTCGCCACTTTCTTTGATATGTCTACTGTCAGCAAAGACAATGTAGCCTGTCTCTCACAATTTTATATTAAAGAAGATTACAGACAATATGGAATTGGTTCTAAACTCTTTAATAAGTCTATGGAATGGATCAAGCGATTTGACGATATTGAAGATTACTTTATCTATGTATCCAATGGAAACAATGATGCACTGGAATTTTATAAACGCAAAGGATTTTCTGTCAGTCATGATATTTTAGATGGATTTATTACCGTTCTGCGAAACAAGAAACAATAACAAAAAACATAAAAGGCGTATTCTGATATCAGTGAAGTACGCCTTTGTATCCTAAAAAACATCAGTATTTGGAGGTTCATAACCTTTATCATTGTCATAATCTCCTCTATCACCCATTTAAATTCTTTTAGATTAATATGTTGCATCCCTTCGATAATCACGTATTATAATGTGGTATATTATTCTTTAAAGCGTCATGATTTTTTTAGTCGAATTATTTTATTATTAGGAGGATTTCGATGGCAAAGACAAAAGCTAAAAAAATGAGAGAAAAAATGATCCGTGAAGGTAAACGTAATCCAAATGCGGATCGAAGCTCTTTCGCTGATTCGGAAATGTACAAAATGATGGCAACAAAGAAAACTAAAACAAAGAAAGATAAATTAAATCAAATTAAACATAAAGAGCGGATATCGGCAGCTGGATACAGCTATGATAATAACCGCTCTTTTTTATTTGTCTAAATGACTGCCTTTCGTTTTTCTTCTAAAATACAATAAAAAACGTTTCCGGTAATAGGAACGTTTAATAGTCTGCAAAATTATTCATTATATAGTTTGTTGTGAATTCACTGTGTCTCTTTTGCTTTTTTGAAACTTTGGCACTGAAATTTTTTTCGTTCTTGAGTTAAACAACAAATTTAATACAATCGCCATTAAGCTCCCTGATACAATGCCGTTCGCTGTTAAGATTTGAATGCTTTCTGGAAGCTTGCTGAATAGTTCTGGTTCAACTGTTACTCCTAACCCCATTCCTACTGAACATGCGATAATTAGAAGATTTTCTTGTTTTGCCAGGTTCACTTCACTTAGCATTTTGATTCCTGAAGCAAAAACCATTCCAAACATAGCTACCATTGCCCCGCCCATTACAGGAGTTGGAATAAGGGTTGTTAAGGCAGCAACTTTTGGTATGAATCCTAAGAACACTAACATGCCGCCGGCTACATAAATCACTTGCTTTGTTTTAACGCCAGACAACTGAACAAGACCTACATTTTGAGAATATGTTGTATAAGGAAAAGCGTTGAATATTCCGCCAAGGATAATAGCAAGTCCCTCACCGCGATATCCTTTTGTTAAATCCTTTGGAGTCAGATTTCGATCGCAAATTTTACCGAGTGCCATAAATACACCTGTAGATTCTATTAGACTTACAATGGCGACAAGGATCATCGTAATAATTGCACTGATTTCAAAGGTTGGCACTCCGAAAAAGAAAGGTTTTGGCATATGAACCCATGAAGCTTCCATTACTGGACCAAAATTCACCAAACCCATAGCAGCCGCTGCAATCGTTCCCGCAACCAAGCCGACTAGAATGGATACAGAACGAACAAATCCTTTTGAGAAACGATAAAGCAGCAGAATGAACCCAAGCACACCAAAAGAAAGAAACAGGTTTTGAGGAGAACCGAAGTTTTGGCTGCCTGCACCGCCTGCCATATCTTTAATTGCGACTGGAATTAATGTGATTCCGATAATGGTAACGACTGAGCCTGTTACGATTGGCGGAAACAACTTAAGAATCTTGCCGAATGCACTAGCAAATATCACAACGAATAGTCCTGCTGTAATAATCGCCCCATAAATCGCACTCATTCCATATTGCCCGCCTATAGCGATCATCGGTCCAACTGCGGTAAATGTACACCCTAATACTACAGGGAGTCCTACACCAAAGAAGCGGTTATTCCAAACTTGCAGAAGTGTTGCTAAACCACAAGTTAATAGATCAATGGCTACTAAATAAGCGAGTTGTTCTGCTGATAGTTTAAGAGCTCCGCCTACAATGAGGGGAACGATAATTGCCCCAGCATACATAGCGAGAACATGCTGTATTCCAAGTGAAAACACTTTTCCTTTTTTCATAATGACGTTACCTCGCTTTTTAAGAATGTGATACCATTTGCATTCATCTCACTGATTCTTGCAATTGATTCAACCCGGTAGCCTTTATCAACAAGTTTTTGCCGTCCATCCTGGAATGACTTTTCAATCACAATTCCGAAACCGCTGATAAGTGCTCCCGCTTTGTTAACAAGTTCAGCTAGTCCAAGAGCCGCTTCTCCATGAGCTAGGAAATCATCAATGATTAATACACGCTCACCTGCACTAAGGAACTTGTTAGCTATTGAGATTTCATTTTCTTCTTGCTTCGTAAAAGAATAGACTTTTGAAGTAATCAGGCCATCTGTTAATGTTAATGATTTCTTTTTGCGTGCGAATACTACTGGAACATCCAATTCTAACCCGGCAAAAACAGCTGGAGCTATACCTGAGGATTCAATCGTTAAAATTTTTGTTATTCTTTCTGCTTTATATCTTTTAGCAATTTCACAGCCGATTTGTTGCATGAACAATGGATCTATCTGATGGTTTATGAAAGAATCTACCTTCAAAACAGTAGGAGCTAAAACTATTCCTTCTTCACAGATTTTCTTTTCTAAAAAATTCATGTTTCCACCTCTTTAATTATAGTTTTTCTCTAAATGAGACTCCTAAGGGCGCAAAGCACTGAGGAGGCTCACCTCACGCCCCGCGGAAAGCAAGCATCCTGAAGCGGAAATCAACTACTTTCAAGAACATCAAAGTTAGAGAAACAGTCATGAATATTTTTGAAATACAAAAAACCGGAGAACCGCTTCTCTCTAAATGAGTGAAGCAATCCTCCGGTATAATAAACGGAACTGAAATAACCCAATACACCCTCAAGATAAGGATGGTAGGAAATGTTTGCGTCACTCGTAGTCAAACCCATTTACGGGGGTTTGGTAGAAACTTGCAGGCCATATCCCTGCGATTATACGAGCTTATGAAGTTAACAAAAATTATACGGCAAACATTTATAAAAAGAAACCCTAAATTTGTCTATTTATAGTTTGAATTCTTTTTGATTGTGTCGAATACTCTCTTTCCAATCAGCGCATAACCTTTTTCATTTGGATGCAGATTATCTGAGAAATAATCTTTCTTATTTTTATTAATAAAGAGATCATCAGTCCTGATAAAAGCAACATTTTGATGATCTTTCGTAACTTGGATGGTTGAACGGTTCCAATTTAATATAGCTTCATTTACTGTTGACATATCTGCATATTTTACTTTTGGATTATATATGCCTAAAATATAAATGGTTTTGGCTGAGTCCTTTTCTTTAACCTTCTTAATAATTTGGTTTAAATTATCTTTATAAATTTCTTGATTCGTTTGAAGTTCTTTCTTATCAAACTTAGTTAATCGATCAGTACTTTTTATAAAATCATTTGTCCCTATGTTAATAAAAATAAAGTCTGAGTTCTTTGCGGTCTCAGCAATTTCTTTATTCTTTAACCTTTTGAGCAAGTCGGTGCTTGTATCGTTTGGCACGCCGTAATCATTCATAACTAGCCTCTTATCAGTTTCTTCCTCATACCTCTCTTGTACATCCCCAATATAGCCGTTATCCTCAGTATCACCTAACCCATATGCTAACGAGTCACCGAGGGCAGTCACTTCCATTTCTTCTTTACTAAAAGATTTGACTAACAATGCACCTGCTAATAAAACTACTAAACATATTACAATAATTACGGAACTTTTTTTCATTGCACAACCACCGGCTTTCATGTTGATATTCTAAGTATGTAACAGACGGGCATATTTTTAGACCATTCATACATTATTTTGTAAACATACCTTTTTTATTGGGATGTTAAACAGCAGTTTAAAGAATTGCACAAAAAAACAGCTGAATGTAATCTTCAGCTGCTTAAAATTATTACTTATTCAATTGCTCTGAGATTAAATTAGCGACCAATATATACCGCTCAGGTGAATCTCCAATATAGTCAAACGGGTAACATGTTGAGACTGTTAATGTTGCTCGTGGTTTAGGAACGATTACGGTACGGTCATCTTTGTCGACGATTCTTACGTTCTTCACTTTGTACGTAAATCTTCCCGCTTCCGTTTCGACTACTAACATGTCACCTTTTCCAACTTCACCAAGTTTTCGAAATACTGTATCCCGGTGTCCGGATAATACAGAATTGTCGTTTTCACCTGGCAAAACGCTTTTTGAAAAGTGTCCTACCCCTTTTTCTAGTTGTTCTTCGTCGGTTCCGTGAACAATAGGAAGTGACGCTCCTAACTTAGGTATGATCAGTTCTCCTATATTTTCACCCTTTTTTGGACGTACAGAATACAACGCATCATTTGTTTTCTGTTTCTTTACATTATTAGCAGGATTAGATTGATAATCATCTGCTGTTTCCTGATCTGTTTTAAAAATCATATAGCCTTTCACGAACTTAAAAGCATTCGTGGTGCTGAACCATAGTCCAAACAAGATAAATGAAACAGAGAATGTAAGAAGAATGAACCGAAGTTTGCTTCTTTTCAGTTCTGTATCTTTCATTGATTAGATTCCTTTAACACGAAAACGTCTGAAGAAAAGAATACCAGTGGCAGCAATTGCTAATCCAGCAAGGGTGTTCCCAACATGATTGGTAGCAGTTTTCGGCAGTTCTCCGCCCTTTATCGTTTTAACTGGTGGTTTAGCCGCCAGTGGAGCTTCAGTAACTATTTTCTCAGCTTCCTGGATGTCTTTTCCTGTCTCCTGAATAAGTTCAGAGCCAAACATATCAGCTGTTAATACTAGATCAAGAAGTAGTTCGCCGTTCGTGTTATATATATCCATAACTAGGTCATTACCGTTTGTTGAATCCATTGTCATTAAAGTATCTAAAGATATCGGCTGCTTTTCACCTTCTACAACAAGATAATATTTTGTCTCAATCTGCAAAAGCTGCTTCATTTCTGTAAAAATGGCGAGCATCTCCGCAATTTGTTCAGCTGTGAGTTCATCCGCTGTTTCAAACTCTTCAAAAGCCATCATTCTTTCCCCAAGAAGCATCATGCTGTCAAGGAAAGCTGGGTCTTCCCAGTTTAATGTTTCAAGATGTACAAAAAGCTTTTCCATCTCTTCATCAGTCAGACCAATTTCGGTAAACAAATCTGCAAATTCATCTTCCATATATTCATCGCCATTGATGTAAAAATCAACAGCCCACTGAAGATCTTCAATGTATTCATAGCTTTCAAGTGAGTCATCATTTTCTTTTAATAGTTCTTCAAGTGCTTCTACTGATTCAAGATTGTACTCTTCAAGAAGCTGCTGAAGATTTTCATCATCAATTGGTGTTCCTTCCCATCCGTTTAAATAAAAATCTACAGATGTTTCAAGATCTTCATTGAATAAAAAGTAAGGACTGTCTAGAACATCTTGTCCTTCTTCAATGTCACCCCATTCAACGAGTAAATCATTTAGCTCTTCCCGGCTTAAATCAAAATCCTTTAAAACGGATTGTACTCCGTCTTCAGTTAGAGGCATTCCTAGCTCATCAACGGATTCAAAATCTTCTAAGTACCATTCTTTGTTTTCAATGAAATCGATAAAGTCTTGTTTTTCCCATCCGATCTCTTTTAAGTACGCTTCAAACTCTTGATCATTTTGCTCAATAGCAAAAGCTGATATCGGTAAAATTCCAAAGCTCAAACTAAGTGCTAAAAGCAGTGTTACTAAGTGTTTCATCCCTGTTCCCCCAAAGGTATAATAGTATAATTTCTAGAAAATTATACTGCCGAATTTTCTCTTTGGATACAGGTTTTATTTACCAATATTATTATGTGATAGAATAAAGTTCCTTTCCGATATTTCTGGGGTAAAAACTATATATATTTTCGTTTCAATTGTATAAATGTGCTATATTGTTTACGATAAAAGTAACTTCTTTTAATTTAGTGAAACTACAAACTTTGAGGTGAACAATGGGTAAACAAAAAAAGAAAAATACAAATGTTAAAGTATCAAAGAAGAGTAATTCTCATGTCTGGCTTTTTATAATTATAGGAATTGTTACAGTCGGACTAGCTGTTTTTATGTTGACGGGCAGCTTTAATAAAAATACTGAGGAATCCGCCATCACCTATGAAAACCAGCCTTACCTAGGAGATGAAAATGCACCAGTTAATATCATAGAGTTTGGAGATTACAAATGTCCTGTCTGCAAAAACTTCAATGAATCCTTCTTCCCTTTAATTGATAAAGAACTTATACAGACAGGGAAAGTTAAATTCTTTTTCTTAAACTATCCCTTTATTAATGTTGATTCAGAAAGATCAGCACTTTTTGGTGAAACGGTTTATAAAGAGTTAGGAAACGAGACTTTTTGGAAATTTCATAAACTGCTTTATGAAAAGCAGCCTGATGATCAAAGTCTTGAGCGGAAAGACGTTTTCACAGAGAAGTTCTTAAATGAAACTTTGAGTGAAGTTACGACAGATGAGAATGTAAAAAAGGTCAGTGGAAATTTCGAAAATGATGCGAGTGAAAAGGCAGTGGAAACCGATGAGGCGCTTGTAAATGACCTTGGAGTAACAGGAACACCTACCCTTTTCGTAAATGGTAAAAAATTCGAAGGAAATTCATTTGGGGATCTTCAGAAAATGGTTGAAGATGCGGCGAAGGAGAGTAAATAAAGGTGACGAGTAAACCCTTGTTGATCGCCTGGATGGCATCTGTAATTGCATCTCTGGGAAGTTTATATTTTAGTGAAGTACTCCAATTTGTACCGTGCACGTTTTGCTGGTATCAGCGGATTCTTATGTACCCAATGGTTATTTTGTTAGGAATTGCTTTTTATCATCAAGATTTTAGAATAACCCGCTATATTTTGCCGTTATCAATCCTTGGGGTGTTTGTTTCTGGTTATCATTATGCACTGCAAAAAATACCCGCACTTAAAGCTTTTGAAACGTGTTCTTCAGGGGTGCCGTGTTCGGGACAATATATTAACTGGCTTGGCTTTATTACAATCCCGCTGCTAGCATTAATGGGTTTTGTTATCATTACAATTTGTATGTTAATTATAAGACAGCAACCAAAATAAGGGTTGCTGTTTTTTATGGCTTTTTTCTCATAGATTGGGAAACAGCCTTTTTAATAAAAGTAGTAGATGAATCAGCTATTTACGGTATGTGTTCTTTTATTTGTTACACGTTCGCTCAAAAAAATTTATCTACGCTCAGAACACACACCTCTACGCTCAGAATACATCCCTTACCGCTCAACATTCATGTGATACGCTCAATAATCAATTTCTTCGCTCAAAACAGAGTACTTTTACAGGATCACCCTTTTTAATTAACCACAAAAAAGAAAAACTGACTCTGCAAGGACATATTTCTTTCCTTTCAAGTCAGTTTCCATCTTATTATTCTCCTAAATCAACGTTATGATAGACTTGCTGAACATCTTCAAGATCTTCTAAAGCGTCGATCAGCTTCTCAAACTGGACTTGTGCGTCTTCAGGAAGGGTCAAATCGTTCTGTGCAAGCATTGTAAGCTCTGCAACTGAAAATTCTGTTATGCCGGCATTCTTAAAAACCTCTTGGACAGCATGAAATTGATCAGGTTCTGCATAAACGATCACAGCTTCATCTTCTTCAATGACATCACGTACATCTAAATCAGCTTCTAACAATAATTCCAATACTTCATCAGATGTCTTACCTTCAAGTCCAATTACAGCTGTTGCATCAAACATATAAGCCACAGCACCGGAAACTCCCATGTTTCCGCCGTTTTTATTAAATGCTGACCGAACTTCTGCTACCGTGCGATTAACATTATTAGTGAGTGTATCCACAATCACCATTGAACCATTTGGACCGAAGCCTTCATAACGGAGCTCATCATAGTTTTCATCTGAGCCGCCTTTTGCTTTTTCAATAGCACGGTCAATAATTGTTTTAGGAACACTGTATGTTTTTGCTCGTTCAAGAACGACTTTTAATGACTGATTTGATTCAGGATCAGGCTCACCTTGTTTTGCTGCAACGTAAATTTCACGGCCGAATTTAGCATAAATTCTACTCGTATTCGCGTCTTTTGATGCTTTTTTCTCTTTAATGTTATTCCACTTACGACCCATTCTATTCACTCTCTTTCAACTTTGAATCTATAACAGTTATTATACATTAAACACAAGAGTTGTTACGAGTTTTATAACATAATGAAAGCAACCCCTCTAATGAGAAATTGCTTATGTAAGTAATCACTTGATTTATTTAGTATATTTATAGATTCTTTCTGGCCTGCCTACGCCACCATATGAAATGTCTGCAGATACTTTTTGTTCTGAGACTAAGTATTCTAAATACCTTCTAGCGGTTGTACGGCTTGCTCCAATCAGCTGACCGAGGTCTTCTGCTGTGTAGCCGATTTTATTACACGTTAGAATTGATATGACCTTATCTAATGTAATTCGATCGATTCCTTTGGGTAAGTAAGAAGTTTCACTCTCTGTCTTTTCCCTTTTTAAGATAGAATCTATTATACTTTGGTTTAGTTCATTTGAAGCCGCTATTTGCTGAATGGACAATTTATATTCATGAAATTTTAATAAGGTTTCTTTAAATCTTTGAAAAATAACAGGCTTTATAATATAGTCAAAGATACCATCTTCTATTGCATTTTTTAATGTTTCAGCTTCTGTAGCTGCTGTTACCATTATTACTTCTATTCCACGAAATTCGCTCCGAATCCAGTGTAATAAGTCTAATCCATTCATATCTGGAAAATAGATGTCTAAAATTACTAGATCAGGTTTAAGGATTGATATTTGTTCTTTCGCTTCTTCTTCATTAAGTGCAATGCCGCATACGGAAAAACCATCCATCTTTTCTACAAATCTACGGTTAATCTCAGCGATACGGATGTCGTCTTCTACAATAAATATTTCCCATGAACGCATGATATTTGTTAACCTCTATTCTTTCGGGATAATAACTGTAAAAAGGGTCGAGTTCCCTTTTGTTCTTTCATAAAAAATCTCCCCAATTAATTGATCCACAGATTGATGAACCAAATATAAACCATAACCTCGGTCAGACCCTTTTGTGGAAAATCCCTTTTGGTATAACTTATTAGCGATTGAAGGCGGAATTCCTTCTCCGTCATCCTCAATCTCGATTAATAATTGATTTCCCATATCCGAAAGGCATATCTTAACGCCACTTTCATTTTCTTTGCTTTTAACAGCAGCATCCATTGCATTATCCACCAAATTCCCAATAATCGTAACAAGTAATTGTCTATCTATTGTTTCAGGAATATCTTTAAACGTACTTGATGGATCAATTGAAAAAGGTACTTTGAGTTCGATTGAGCGATTAAACTTCCCAATCAGCAAACCTCCTATGTAAGGATCAGAAATTCGTTTCATGATGAACTTAGCAAAGCTCTGATGTACATCTGATTCCTTTGATATAACATCGAGAGCTTCCTGGTAGGACTCCAATTGTATTAATCCTGAGATTAAATACAATTTATTTGAAAATTCGTGAGTTTGTGCCCGCAAGCCTTCGCTATATCCTTTAACTTGTGCCAGTTCTTCATTAAGTCTATAAAGTTCGTTTTTGTTTCGAAAAGTAGCTACTGCACCTATTACATCACCTCTATCATCCGTAATAGGAACACGATTTGCTACAACATTGCTGTTTCCAAGCTTCATTTGTTCATCAAACTCACTGCTCCCATTTGATATAACATCCAAGAGTCTAGAGTTTGGTATAACTTTTAATATATTGCTCCCTATTAAATCGTCTGTATCTCTTTCAAGCATCTGTAATGCTGTATGATTAACCATCGTTATATCACCATCACGGTTGATTGCGATTACTCCTTCTCTGATGGCTTCGAGAATAGCACTTTTTTCTTTATACAATAAACCTATTTCTTTTGGTTCCAAACCGTGTGTCGCTTTTTTAACTCCTTTTGCTATCAATATGGATCCTATAATTCCTAAAGAAAGAGTGAATATCCCAATAAGTAAAATTTTTAATTTATAGGGCCAGATAATTTCATTGATACTAGTAGTCAAAAAACCAACTGAAACGAGTCCAATGATTTTATCCTCATCGTTTATAATGGGAGATTTACCTCTTACTGCTGGCCCAAGAGAGCCAGTTGCTTCTGTAATACTTGGTTCTCCTGACAAGGCGAATTCATTATCGCCTCCTACCATCTTTTTTCCGATGCGTTCAGGAAGAGGATGAGAATACCGGATTCCTTCCTTATTTCCAACAACAACATACTGTGCGCCTGTTTTCTTCCTTATTTCTTCAGCATAAGGCTGTATTCTTTGAGAAGGATCAACTTCTTCAAATGCTTCTATAACTAATGGATTGCTGCTTACCGTATTTGCAACACTTAGCGCTCTTTGACCGATCTGATCTTTTATCGTATTTACAAACATCACCTGAAAAAGAAGAGCTAAGATAACGACCACTATAAAGATGAGGGAGCCGCTGATGATCATTAACTTTGTTTGCAGTTTCATTTGTTTCCCCCTGAAAATAGAAAAAACTTTCCTGATTTAGAAAGTCTTCTCTTTCACTCTTGTTTTATCCTTCTACATTAACAACTACATTTTTCCCTTTTAACTTTAGCAAGAAAGGTACTAAAATCCATAATACAGCACAGACAAGAAAAATAGCTGAGATAGGATTCTCGATAAAAACTATAAAATCTCCATTTGATGTAGTTAATGCACGTCTCATATTATTCTCAATCATCGGTCCTAAAACAAGACCAAGTACAAGAGGTGCGAGCGGATAATCGTTCTTCGCTAATAAATAACCCGCTAATCCAAATCCAATCAGTAAATAAAGATCAAAGGTTGTTACTTGGACCGCATAAACTCCGAAAACAGATATAGCAATAATTATGGGCAGCAGATATTTTGGAGGTGTTTCAATAATCTTTGCAAATACCTTTACGAGGGGCATGTTTAAAATTAAAAGCATCAAATTTCCTATAAACATACTTGCGATGAGTCCCCAGGCTACATCAGGATGGTCACTGAATAATAACGGACCTGGCTGCACATTGTACATGATTAGGGCACCCATTAAGATAGCGGTGGTTCCGGAACCTGGAATACCAAGTGTCAACAGCGGTATCATAGCTCCTCCAGAAGCTGCGTTGTTCGCAGACTCTGGCGCTGCAACTCCAGCAATTGCACCTTTCCCAAACTTTTCGGGAGTTTTGCTTAATTTTTTTTCAGCAATGTAAGAAAAGAAGGATGCTAATGTTGCACCTGCACCAGGAAGGACACCAATGAAAAAACCGAGAATAGATCCGCGTGCAATAGGTCCTGCACTCTCTTTAAGATCTGTTTTGGAGGGAATTACTCTCCCGACTTTCGCAACTTTTTCTTGGTCATCTTCTTTATGAAGAATGGTTTTGAAGACTTCGCCTAAAGCAAACAATCCCACAGCTACTGTTAAAAATTCAAGTCCGCCAAAAAGTACCGGAATTTCATAGGTGAAACGCGCAACACCAGATACAGCATCAATACCAATTGTAGCGAGAAGCAGTCCAGTTACAGTCATCATCCAGGCTTTTGTGATTGAACCGCCTGCTAGACCGCTTACAGCAGCCAGTCCTAACAACATAAGTGAAAAATACTCTGCAGGTCCGAATTTTAATGCCATTTCAGAAAGTGGATTTGCAAGTAATGCTAGCCCAATAATTGAGACAATACCTGCTGCGAAGGAACCGATGGCTGCAATCGACAACGCTGATCCTGCACGTCCTTGTTTTGCCATTTGATACCCGTCGAGCGTAGTTACAACAGAAGATGACTCACCAGGGGTATTAAGTAAGATGGATGTAGTAGAACCTCCATACATCGCTCCATAATAAACACCTGCCAATAGAATAATAGAACTTGTAGCGGCAGCTGATGGTTCCATCCCGCCAGTTAGAGTTGCAGTTACAGGTATGAGCAGAGCAACTCCGCTCATTGGACCGATACCCGGAAGTACTCCTACTGCTGTTCCGATCAATACACCTATAAAGGCAAAGAATAAGTTTCCGGGTTGTATTGCTGTATGAAACCCTTGCATTAGAAAATCAATCACGCCCATACTTTTTCCTCCTAACTAAACCATATCGGCAGTCCAGGCAAAGAGCCTTTTAAAACAACTACAAACAAATAATAGACACAAAATGAAAAAGCACCTGCAATTAGCACATTTTTAATCCATCCGCCTTTTTCCACTTTTTCCATCGTCTGAAAAGAAACAAAAAGAAATACGAATGTACTGATTAAATAACCGATTGTTTCAAGTAAAGATGCATATAGAATACTTGCTATCAGTATGATTAAAAATCTTTTTATCATTAATTTTTCACGATCATTGTTTTTATTTTGAACGGATTTAAATGACTCTAGAAATAGCTTTACACTTAATAAAATAAGGATGAGTCCAAGCAAAAATGGAAAGACATTTGGTCCTACTTCACTTCCATAGGCACTCTTTGCTATATTCCTGCTTTCAAATAGAAAAGCAGCGCCAATTATAGCAAAAATCACACTTGCATATCGGTCGAAACTTCCTGACATCATGTACCCGACTCCTTTAGCACACTAGTATTAATACAAATGGAGAAGTATTTTTACTCCTCCATTTGTAGTCTATTTGTTCATCCCTAATGACTTTAATAGATCTTCAACTTGTTTTTCCTGTTCTTCTAAAAATGAAGCAAACTCTTCAGCATCTTTAAATTCAGCTTGCCAGCCGTTGCGTTCAAGCTCTGCTTGCCACTCTTTGCTATCATTCAAGTCTTTAAGAGTTTTAGCCCAGTAATCTTTTGCGCTGTCTGACATTTCTTTCGGACCGAAGATACCTCTCCATATCGTAAAATCTGCGTCAATGCCTTCTTCTTTAAAAGTTGGAACTTCTGCCAATTCTCCTTTTAATCTCTCGGTAGAAGATATACCAAGAACTTTAACTTTTCCTGCTTTTAAAAATTCACCTACTGCTGAAGCATCTGTAGCGATGTAGTCTGCATTTCCGCCTAATAAAGCCGCAATAGCTTCTCCGCCTCCATCATAGGAAACGTACTTTACTGTTTTAGGATCAACTCCAGATTTATAAGCCGGCAGCACAGCTACTAAGTGGTCCATTGACCCAGGTGCAGATCCGCCTGCTGCAGTAACTGATTTTGGATCTTTTTTTACTGCATCCATAAGATCTTTTATACTGTTATATTTTGAGTCTTCTTTTACTACAATCGCTCCAAAATCTTTTGTTAGTTGAGCTAGTGGCGTAGTGTTTTTATAGCCATATGGGCTGTTTCCTTCTTTCTTAAGATTATTAATCAAGATAGGAGGAGAATTTACGTAAAGTTTATAATCATCTTTTTTGTGCTGAGTGGCGTATTCAGCTAAATAAACCGCTCCACCACCGCCTGGCTTGTTTTCAACTGTCATGGTTTGGTCAACCAATTTAGTTTCCCCAAGTACCTTTGTAAGAGAGCGTGCAGTTAAATCCCAGCCGCCTCCAGCACCAGATGGAGCAACAACTGTAATAGATTTTTTAGGATAATCTGAATCTCCTGCACTATTGCCGCTGGATCCAGACGTACTGCATGCTGCTAGTGAAGGAATAAGGAATCCTGCTAAGAGCCAATTTTTCCAATTTACTTTTTTCATATGTATCCTCCTTTTTGGTAGCGCTTTCATTCAATCTTTTATAATCTTAACACGCTATATTTAAAAAAGAAGTTTAACTGCATAATGAGCTTTTTGTTCATAAAGTTCATAGACAAAAAAAGAACCCCTGTTAAAAAATCAGGAGCCTTAACTATACATACAAATTATTTTTTTATATTTCTTCCGTAAAAAATTTCATCCATTTCTGATTTAATGCGATCTGTTATTTCTTCGACACTTCTTGAATCCAATGTATCTTTGGTGTAGCCAAACAGATAATTGTTTAAATCAAATTCCTTTAACCGGCATTTTGTATGAAAGATGTTCTCTTGATAGATATTAGTGTCTATCATGTCGTACATGTTTTTAATATCATCAGAAAGATAATTTTGTATAGAGTTAATGTCATGGTCAATAAATAATTTATGACCCTTTATGTCTCTCGTAAACCCCCGTACCCGGTAATCCATCGTAACAATATCGGTATCAAAAGAATTGATAAGATGATTTAATGCTTTCAAAGGTGATATTTCACCACAAGTTGATACATCAATATCTGCTCTGAATGTACTAATCCCTTCTTCTGGATGGAACTCTGGATACGTATGGACTGTAAGGTGGCTTTTGTCCAGCTGCATAACTACTGATTCGGGCATCGCAGTTGCAGAATCATCAAATGAATCTGTAGGTACCTCAACGACTGGGCCTTCAGAGACAAGGAGAGTAACACTGGCCCCTTGAGGAACATAATCTTGCTTTGCCACGTTCAGTACGTGAGCACCTATGGTGTCAGAAACAGTCTGAAGTATATTTGTTAGTCTTTCCGCGTTATATTGTTCATCAATATATTCTATATAAGCTTCCCGCTCTTCCCGAGTTTTTGTAAAACAAACATCGTACATATTGAAACTTAATGACTTTGTCAGGTTATTAAATCCGTGTAAAGTGATACGTTGATCTGGTGAAATTGTCATATGATCGATTCCCCTTATGTATTAAGAATTTGAGAAGTAAATATTTTTATAATACCCATAACCTGTACTTGAAAAACGGTTGATGGTAATACTCAAAATAAAAAGGCAGTTTTCGCAAACTTTGTTCCTCTTGTAAGTAGGTGATTTCCGTTCCAGGTTGCTTCGCTTTCCGCGGGGCGTGCGGTGAGCCCCCTCGCCGCTTTGCGCCTTTGAGTGGTCTCACCTGACCGCTCGTCCCGCAGGACAAGGAAGGCTTCGACAGCGTTACATCGCACGAAGAAAATGTGATTTTCATTTTCGAGGAGTCTCGAACCTTCCACTCCAATCAACTTGTCAGTGAAGGAGATGAGCAAAATAATAAAAACAACAATCTTTTAGAAAAGAGCAAAATAAAAAAAGAGGATAACGCTGTTCGTTATCCCCGTTTAATACGTATGTCAGATGACCTTTTTGATAATTTCATCAATCCATGCGGCATTTTCTTCTATCGATAATTTGTTACAAAGACTTGAATGCAGCCTCTTAAATTCTGGAATGATTAATGCCATTACAGCCAATATCCGAGCGGGATTCCGGTCGCTATGCCAGCTTTCCAAAAGGGATAATTGTTGGCGATCGAAATCGCTTCTTTTCCCTTCATATTTAGACCAGACTCCCATTTGGTTAGGATTTCTGTCCGCTTCCATATCCCATCCTGCAGCAATCGACCACCGCAGCATATCAAGAGAGCTCAAGGCGTAATATAATTCTCCTCTCTTTACCCTTCTATACACTTCATGCATATGGGCAAAGAACTTACCCCGCCATATCTCAAACTCCTCTTCTGTTAATTGATATGATAAAGTTTTGGACTCATGTAAGACTTTCTCCACAATTTTATGAGGATCATAAATAATTTTGGTTTCCTCTTTTAAATATAGAGACGGTTTCAAGTCATCTTTCTTATAATAAAAGGAATCTACTTTAACAAAATCAGTGTAATGAGCAACTGAATGGGCAGCCCAAGGGAAATCTTCGTAAAAAAGAATCTCTCCCCACCTTTTTGCTCTTTCCTTTTTGTTTCGTCTATATTCTTCGAAGTGTTCATTTTTCACCACAATTCGGAGATCTAAATCGGAATATAGATCCACATTCCCTTTTGCAACAGACCCTCCATAAAAGAAGGCTAGTACATTTGGATCTTCCGTCAGGTCAGTTGAGATTGCTTGATTAATTTTCTCTAATACCAATGGAAGCTTTAAGTCTCTTTCATCAAATTTAGCAGTAAATCCCACACATAAAAAACAACTCCTTTATTCTGCTGATCTAAGTGTATTTCTTGATTTGAAAGGAATTTCCTTCAAAAAAAGAAAGCTGGAACGAATTCCAGCTTTCTTTTTTTACGAATTTTGCACCTCATTTTGAACAATTGGACTTCTTTTCATAAGAGGAACCATTGTCAAGATTCCGAATGCAAACAAAATAGCTGCTCCTTCAAACATCACAATTAATGAGAAGGTTTCTTTCAGCCATCCCGTGATTGACATTGTCAGTACCATTGCACCCATGAATAATGGATTTAAGATGCCATTTACTCTTCCAATAAACTTTTGTTCAGTACCCTGTAAAATAAGTGTATTTATTCCTATGTGGATACAAGGCATAAACAGACCGCTTAAAAACTCGGCAGTTAGAGTCAGCCAGAATTCTGTAGAAATTCCCATAATGAAGAATCCTAAAGCACTTGCCCCTAATCCAAATGACAACAAAACTTGTGGCTTTATTTTACTTGCTATTCCAATCGTTAAGCCTCCGCCGAGAATCATTCCGGTTCCGAATGCTGCCATCAGCCATTGAAGCTGTTCTTTAGGGAGTCCTAACTGCTCGGTAACTAAAAATACGGTTAACGGCTGTGTTAATCCTAATGCCAGACCTGCTAAAGCAAAACAGGCTCCAAGGAGGGTTAAGGTACGTTTGCTTAATACATAACTGAAGCCCTCCTTCATTTCATGCCAGATGGACGATTTCTCCTCTTGCTCTTCTACCTCTTGATCAGGAGGCAATAAAGTTAGGATGACAGCAGATAAAACAAAAGCTATTCCCATAATACCTATTGCTGCATTAATACCAAACTGCTGATAAATGTACGTTCCAAGAATTGGTCCAAGAATCATAAATACCGCAAATAGAGTCTGATACATGGACATACCTATTTGAACCATCGCTTCTGGTACATGTATCTTAAACAATTTCATTCCCGATGGCTGTGAGAACTGTGACAATATAGATGAAACAAGAGTCGCAAAAAAGATGATCTTCCAGCTTCCAAATAACAGAGTAAGCAACACGGCGAAAATGGAAACTGCACTTAGCAGGTCACACCATATCATTGTCTTTTTCGGTTTCCATCGATCTGCAAATGTTCCGCCTATAAAAGAGAATAAAAAGATTGGTGCGAATTCTGCAACAGATATTAATGACACCGCGATTGGATTCTCATTTGTTTTTTCAATGACATACAAAAGAATGGAGTAGTTACGAACCCAAATGCCGATTTGAAGAAAAAACACTGAAAATAATATTGTACGTATAACTTTGTTCCTAAAAAGCATACCCATTGTAATTTTGGGCATTGACTGATCCCCGCTCAAAATAATTCCCCCTAATATCAGCTGAACTATCCATTATTTCCATTCTCCAAACCATTGATTCCATTTCTTTAAGAGAACTTCTTTTAACGGAGGTGATTCGATCCCTTTCTGCTTCTTGAACTCATTGAAACTAGCAAAACCAATAAGTAATATTCCGGTTAACAGCAAATACACCCACCATGGCATACTGCCCCAATAAGGACGCGTCTGAATTAAGACATTCAATAGCAGAACAATCATCCCTGTAAAGAAATAGCTTTTTTGTCTGGATATAAAACCATAAATAATACTCACAAATGACAGTGTACCAAGAATGATTGCATCCATTACTTTATAGCTTTGCATGGCATCAATCATTAGTAATGCAGCAATGATGCCAAGCAAAGAGTATTGAACTGAAGTTGCCATCTTATCAGATAGTTTCCAAGTCTTTCTCGTTATCACATAACTTAAGAGAATCCAAGGCAATACATTTAGTTCAGTGTTTACAATTGCAGGTACTTTGAATTGGTTGATGAAAGAATAGTAAGAAAATATTACGAACAAACTTGAAATGGTTTGCAGTATTTTCTTACCTGTTTCGAATTCTCCTAATCGTCTTGCGTGAAGATAAAATAGAATCGCGAGCAATGCAAGTCCTGCCGTTGACAGGAATCCTTGTGAATAATTAAATCCAGCAGATACATAAATGACTCCAAATACTGCGAACACATCAATAGAAAACTTAGGCGTTTTTGAAAAAACCTTCTTATTGTAGAACATTCCAGCCAAGGAAGTAAGTAATCCCGCTGAAAACCAAATTAATGCTTTGCTTTCTGGTTGAACCGCGTACACCATCAACAGTTCTTCTATATCGATTATTAAATAAACGAGAATGATAGAAGCGGCATACTTCCAATAGCCTTTCAAAGATTGATAGAAATGAATAAACCCGATAAGCAATCCTGCATGTATAAATAAGTATGTTGGGTTTAATCCCCGGCTTATAATATATTCACCAAGAAAAAGCAGTGAAAACGGAACAATATAAATAACAATTCTGTCTTTCCAATGCGGTTTCAAAATGAAATATAATCCTGCAAGCAGGACACTAAAGATAACTGGTCCTTCCTGCGGAAGCCATTCGGATATAAAATAATGAAAAGCTACAGCAAGCATTGTTAATCCTGAGTAAAAGTAAAATCTAAGTTCATATTCTTTTAACGTGCGGATCATATACATCCCATATAGAATGGCTAAAAGAGTAAACGGCAATGCATCTTGTGATACCAAAATGGCAAACCCAATCGTTAACACTAAGAAAATGTGAGAAACAGTTTTAATGGGATATTCACTGCTTGCATCAAAGCGTTTAAAGTACTCTCCGCTTACAAATAGCAGATAAGCTATTCCTATATACAAATAAGCAGAGTTGCTATCTGTTAACGAGAATCCGGCTAACTCTGCTATATAAAACAATGCTAAGAATAAACCAAACTGAATACCTGCATAACCAGCTTTTACTTTAAAATGCTGTGTAGCAAACCATAATGCTGCTATTAATAGCAGCGAAGAGGAAAATTTAATCCAAGTAAAGCTTCCATCAAACGTTGCCACAATGAAATTAACAATTGCTGAAACAGCTGCCATTGAAATAAAAACCGCAGAAAACATTACATGGTTTTTATTCCAAATATATAAACCAAGTAATACAATGCTCCCTAATCCTATCGATAAAGAAAGCTTAGGCTCCTGCAAGAATTTCATCCCTGTATAGAATACTGAACTAAAAAGAAACACGGAAGTTAGCCAAGCTAAGTATCTTTTCTTCTCATTTTCCATTAAATAATGGCGCAGTGCCAAACTTGTCAAAAGCAAGGATATAATAGCTGCCTGTAAATAAAGTTCTGTTAAAGAAGTTAATAAAAAACTTAAAAGTAAACATCCGCCTCCAACGATCAGACTGGATCTGTGCAGCGGTTTGAGGAATTGCCCGACTCCATATGCTAAAGCAGCAGAGATACCGATCGCTAGTGCCCAGTATTCTCTATAAGGGCTTCCCATCAAATGATACAATTCCATAAAAGTACATATTACATAAAACGGTGCCAAGTATTTAAAGAATAAAAATGAAGTTTGATAGCTTAAATAAATAAAATTCCCAGAAAGAACTAAATACCCTAACAAAAGCCAGATGCTTCCCTCTCCTGCTGATAACAAGACACTGTTAACTGTAATAAATAAGAATGCCAGTACCGAAATTGCACCATTTGCTAGTTGATAATAAGTTGCTAGCTGTTTATCTGAAACCTTGCCAATCATTAGTAAAACTAAAGGGATCAGAACGACCAGCAATAAACTGTAATCAATTAAAAATGAATTTTGTATGAGCTGGAACAGTCCATACGTAATGAATCCAATAAATAAAAGTTCGTACTCTTTTCTCTGATTAACCATTCTCATTGATAAATATAAAACGGCAGTCAAGATAATATTAAAGCTTTGATAAAGCTGATTATCGAATAAAATAAGAATCAAAACAGTTGATAGAATCAAGTTTGCCTGTATAAAGACTGGTAAAGTTTTAATGAATACATCTTGTCTTTTTGATCGATTCACATGATATAAAGCTATATATCCGATATTCCCTAGTGCGTAAGCAAAATAAAAGACATGCTTTGTGAATCCTAGAGTTAATAACAAATAAGCATACCCTATCGAACTAGCAATAAAAGTAATCCAGCTAAACAGTTTTGACTGAAAATAGCGGCCAAACCCAAAATAGACCGGAACACATAGAACGGTTGTGAGTACACCTAGAACATATCTTCCTTCTCCGTAGAAACTAAGCCAGTTGCCGAACAACTCGAAATATCCACCAGACAAAATTGTAATCGGAATAAATAAAGCAAACAAAACAAAAAATGTAAAAGCTGTTTTTCTGATCTTCAGCACTTTTTCAGACAGTGCTCCCAAACCTCCAAACAAAACAGCGATTCCGCCGACAAGCATCGTTTTTGTAAGTGAACTGAATACTTCCCAATTGCTTGTTGCAAGTGTTAATCCACCTAATAAAAGGAGAATAACACCAGCTGCCATCAATGAAGTGATATTTTTTTCCCTTTTCTGTTCAGGTGTTAATTCAATTTTAGGCTTTGGCTGAACGATTGGTTTTACTGGTTTTGACTGAACCGGTTCTTGCTTTATTGGTTCAGCCTTTATCAAAGTTTCCTTTATTTTAAGATCATCTGAATATCTGTGATACCCGTCCACTACTGTCAGGTAGTCTTTTTCTTTAATATACCCTCCTTTTTTCAGCTCGTTTAAATCCCTGATAAATCTGGGCTTATCCATTATATATCCCCCTTGATAACTCCTTTGTTGAATGTATGAATGAAAAAGAAAAGAGATAACAGTGGTTATCTCTTCTGAATTATAAATTTATGATAGTCATAATTTTACAGTAACTGCTAAATTGTGTCACTACTTACTATTTTATTTTACTGTAAGGATTTTGAATATATGAGGTTTGGTGAATAATGTTAAAGTCCAGAGTAAAGGAGGTACAAAATGGAGCGGATTTATTCAATAGACTTTATTAAGTTTTTTGCCATATTTGCAGTAGTTATAATACATATTTTCCCATTAGATGGTTTTACAGGATATTTTATTATTGATAATATCGCCAGGTTCGCTGTACCTTTTTTCTTTGCTGCTTCAGGTTATTTCTTTGCACAGAAAATGATTCAAAAGGATACATCATTTTTCCATTTGAAAAGCTATATAGATAAGCTGATGAAGATTTATTTTGTCTGGTTTATCTTTTATGCCATATATGATGTTCTGCTGATACTTCTTAAGGGCAATGATATAAAGGAAAATCTTAATAAATACTTTGATAAATTTACGCTATTAAACTTATTTTATTATGGTAAAGGAACAAGCGGTTATCAGCTGTGGTTCCTAACGGCGTTAATTTGGAGCACTATCATTGTTTATATTTTCATTAGATATAAAAAAATAAATGTTTTGTTTGTTCTAAGTTTGATTTTAAACCTGATCGGTCTTTTAGGACAGGCATATACAATGTTCTTAGACCTTCCTGTAAGTACAACACGAGATGCTCTCTTCTTTGGTTTGTTTTATACGACATTAGGGGTGGTTTTTGCAGTTAACATACACTTAAAAAAACTAAGGAAAATAAGCGGAATAACCTATCTCGGTTTAGCAATAATCTGTACCTTTATTCAAGTAATGGAAGGATATTTGTTAGACAAAGTATTGGATGGCAGCCATGGTGAATACTTTTTCTCAACGATTCTTGTTACTGCTTTTCTATTCTTCTTTGCTCTGAACAATGGAAAGGTTGGCAAAAGAATGTGGATTACAAAAGTTGGCGGTAACGCGCTTGGTATCTATATTATCCATGTGTTTTTCTTGGACCTGATTAATAACGTATTAAAATATTTAGACATTAAACAGTTGCTATCAGAGAATTTAATCTGGAACGTATTTTATACCCTTTTTATTTTTATTATCTCGTATTACGCCTATCAATCTCTTCAGATCGTTAAATCGGAATTAAAAGAATAATGAAACAAGAAGTTGAGAGCCTGAATCCAAAAGTTTTATGCTCCAATCCAAAAATTTTGGGTCTGAATCCAAAAATTCCAGCCCTGAATCCAAAAATTTTTACCATTTATCCACGAGTCGACAATCTGCTGACAGCGTTCTACACTCTCGATCGTTAATAAGCTTTCTAACGCTCTCACCACTTCCCCTTCCTTACATATTCTGTATTACATTACGAAAGGGCTAATTACCCGTTCACAGGGGAGGTATTTAAATGGGCGTTGAACTAACAGCGCTGCATTGGATTTATGTTGTGTTTATAGGCTTAATCATTGGTTTTATGGTAAAAAGACGTGATACGACTCTAATTTGTATCGTCGGTATTTTCTTAATTGCGATCGCAGCAACTGGTTCATTAAGCGGTTCGATCAGCAGTATATTTAATAGTTTCATTTATGCTATTACAGAGCTTCTTCCAACAATACTTGTTATATCTATTATTGTTGCAATGAGCAGAACCTTAACTACGACCGGTATTAACGATGTGATGATCTCACCATTTTCCAAGCTGATCCGCACACCTGCACTTGCCTATTGGACCATTGGAATTTTAATGATGATAATCTCGTGGTTTTTCTGGCCTTCGCCTGCGGTTGCGCTCATGGGTGCAGTTCTTCTTCCAGTAGCAATCCGTGTAGGTTTGCCTGCACTTGGAGTAGCAATGGCTATGAACCTTTTTGGGCACGGAATAGCTTTATCGGGTGATTTCATCATTCAAGCTGCTCCTAAACTAACAGCTGATGCAGCGGGGCTTCCAGTAAGCGAGGTAATCAGTGCCAGCGTTCCGCTTGTTTTTGTTATGGGGTTAGTAACAACTGTAGCTGCCTTTTATTTTTTAAGACGGGATATGAAAACAGGAAAACTAACCGCTTCAACTGGCGTGACAGATGAATCAGTAAAAGAACTGCCGTCTGAACAAAAAAAGAATCTTTTATCTGAAGGTCAAAAAAAATTCTTTGCTCTATTTATCCCCATTATGTTCGCACTTGATGTTGCAGCAATGTCCATCCTAAAGCTTCAGGGCGGTGATGCAACAGCGTTAATTGGCGGTACATCTGTTTTTATTCTTTTATTGATTACAATGGTCAGCCATAAAAATAAGGGACTTGAGAAAACGACTTCCTACATGATTGACGGTTTTCAATTTGGTTTCAAAGTCTTCGGCCCTGTAATACCCATCGCTGCTTTCTTTTATTTAGGTGACTCTGGTTTCATAAAAATTATAGGTGAATTCTTACCGAAAACTTCACAAGGTATTGTTAACGATCTCGGATTGGCATTAGCCTCTGTCGTTCCATTAAGTAAAGAGATTGGTGCTGTTACGTTAACAGCAGTCGGTGCAATTACTGGACTTGATGGTTCAGGCTTTTCGGGTATTTCCTTAGCTGGTTCTGTTGCCAATATCTTTGGCACAGCAATCGGAGCTGGTGCTGCAACTTTAACTGCCTTAGGGCAGATTGCAGCAATATGGGTAGGCGGAGGAACTTTGGTGCCATGGGCATTAATTCCGGCGGCTGCAATTTGCGGTGTAGATCCATTTGAGCTTGCAAGAAGAAATCTGAAGCCTGTTACAATCGGGTTAGTTGTTACAACCATTGTAGCTATCTTTTTAATCTGATTAGAAAAGGAGTGCAATAAGATCGATTGCACTCCTCTTTATTTTATTCATTTATTGGAATATTTCTTGTTTAGCAAATTCAAAAAAATTCACTGTATCTTCCTTTGATGGAAACCCTGCTTGTGCGGTTTTATCATTACCTCCGCCTTTTCCATTAAAAGATCCTAAATGTTCTTTCAAGAACTTCCCGCAGGAAAAATTTTCAGTTCCATTATGGACAAGAATCACTTTGTTTTCCTCTGTTGCAGCAAATAAAATAAACAAATTATGTTCTTGTGCAATTTTAATGGCAAGTTCTTTTATTTCATTAAACGACTTGTTATCAAAAACATGAAAAAGAAAATCTTCTTCTTTCTTTAAAAGGAGTTCTTTTGCAACGTAAGCATTATTTTCTTCTTTGACTTTTGCAAGTTCTGATTCCAACCTCTTCCTTTCTTCTTCCCACTTTTCAATCCTGCCTATTACTTCATAACGTCCTGTATTAAATTTTGCCGCTATCTTCCCTAAAATTTGGTGGCTTTCATTGAAATCTTGAAGTGCCCGTAACCCACATTTGAAATAGAGTTTTATCATTCCTTTTTGTTTTTCTGCTTTAATTAACTTGATAATTCCAATCTCGCCGGTTCTTAAAACGTGAGTTCCGCCACATGCATTGTACTCTATGCCTTCAATCTCTACGATTTGAATATTCTCTGTCACTTTTGGCATTTTTAGGAGAGGCAGTTCAGCTAATTCCTCACTCGTTACATAATAAGTATGTATTTTTCTATTACGATATATTTCCTCATTCGCGGTTTGTTCTATTTTCTCCATTTGTGAAGGGTTAAGTTCAGTTAGATTAAGATCAATCGTTGCATAATCTAGGCCAAGGTGAAAACTCACAGTTTTTGCGTTATAAAGTGTGTAGCATACTGCTGACAATAGATGTTGTCCGCTATGATGCTGCATGTGTTCGAACCTTCTTCTCCAGTTTAATGAACAGAAAGCATGTGTGGTCTCTGGCATCCTCTCTGTCATATGAACGACTTCACCTGTTTCATCAGTGAAAACATCTAATACCTCAACACCGTTTATCGTTCCCGTGTCGTGAGGCTGCCCGCCACCCGTTGGATAAAAAGCTGTTTCTTCTAAGACCACAAAACATTGATTCTCTTTTGTGAATGATTTCCTTATGATTGTTTCCCATTCTTTTGTATATGGTGAAGAGTAGTATATTTTTTTCGTCATGATTGGCCATCCCCTTTTAAGTCTCTTTTATCAGTGTAAACTATCTCGATAATAAAATAAAAAAGAGATAACCTTGGTTATCCCTTTTGACTAATAACATCCCAATTATAATTACTGCTTCATGCCCGTGTAAATGTAGATAGCATCTCTTAAAAATTCTGCTGTTCCTGGCTGTTCTTTATCATAATAGGCAGTAAATCTTTCGTCATCCACGTACATTTGTGCAAGCCCTGCATGTGCCTCCTTGCTGTATTCACTCCAATAATAGATCAGCCATTGCTTATGCAGATCAGCTGCTTTTTGAGCCAGCTCACCAGCAGGGTCTCCGGTTTTAAATGCTTCCGCTAATGTAGTATGCAGATCTTCACTAAGTTTAGTTACTTCATCATGCTCACTTTGAGTCATATTCAAAACTTTTTTGTTAGATTTGTTTACCGCATCGTCTCCATATTTCTCACGGATTTCTTTACCGTATTTGTTTTCATTATCTTCCACCATTTTTTGTTTGAAACCTTCAAATTTTTCTTTATCTGTCATCATAATTCTCCCTTCGTTAAAATTAATCGTTTTTTCTACATTGGCGATTAATCTGTCTAACTGTACTCTTTTGTCGAGGAGCTGTTCCCGGTGTTCGCTTAGAGCTTTGGCAGCATTAAAAGAAGGAGAGTTTACTATATCTTTTATTTTGTCTAAATGGAGTCCTAGTTCCTTGTAAAATAGAATTTGCTGAAGCTTATCGACCTCTGACTGCCCATAGATGCGATATCCAGATGAGTTGATTCTTGCCGGCTTAAGAATTCCAATCTCATCATAATAACGCAATGTACGGGTACTGACTCCAGCCAGCAAGCCCAGCTTTTGTACGGTATATTCCATGTGCTCACTTCCTGACAATTTTACTTTAAACCTTTACGCTGCGTAAAGGTCAATGGGTTTTGGTTTATTTATTATAAAAAACACTTTGAAGGTCTCAAAGTGTTTTTTTATAATACTTTAACGTGTATTTATTTTGCTTCATAAACAAGCATTGAAGACTTGTCATCATCCGGTACAGCATATAATTTAAATTCTTGATCTCTATTTTCTACATAAACAGGATTACGTGTAGCAGTGTGCCCTTGAGCTGAAAATAGCGAAATTGGAAGTTCATGTTCAATTTTCATTGTTTTCTTATTTAATAAAGCTAATCCGCCTAATTCATATTTTGCAGAAATAGTTTCATTCTGCGGAAGTTCTGTGATTCCGCTGCAAATCATATTTTCCCCTGCACCCTCACAATCCTGGTAGTCAATAAAGTGACTTGGATTTTTGGATTTGCTTACTATTTTCCCTTTTTGATTAAACTCGTAAAAAGTTCTTGAACCCCAGCTTACAGCCTTGAGGTTTCCTTTCTTGCCGTCGCGTAATATTCCACCGATGTGATCATTCGTTCTAAACATTTCCTTTGATTTCATCGTTTTAGGATCCACTTTATAAATGATGGATTCACTGTCAGGTCGATATTCGGCAACAGATACCCAAATAGACTCTCCATCGAAAGCAATGCCTCCAGGATGGTACATATTCCCTTCACCAAGCTCAATATCTTTTAAAAGCTTCCCTTCATTATTGAAAACGAAAAGGTGGCCGATTCCTTTCCCTGCAGAACGGTCATAACCATTAAGAGGCTGCTCGTATTTCACAGGTTTTTCAATGATTTCAACGGAAGACATATAGAATAAGTTCCCAATCTTGGTCATTCCTTGCGGATGATAAGTGTTAAACTGCAAATCAACCTTATTTTTCTGTTCCCAAGCCGTATCACGGGAAAGCTGCTTAAATCTTTCTTCAAATTGGTTTCCGTCCGAACTTAATTGAAGAACATCAGGATTTGCATATGCCGTGGTAACTGAGCCAATCGTGGCAGCAACTGCTAGTGTAAGCATTATTTTTTTCATTTTCTTTCCTCTCCTTCATTCATAAAACTTTTATTGTGGTAATAACAAAATACCGTCGCCTATAGGACGTTCACCGGTTGGATCAGACGGAGAGCTTACCATTTTTTGATGCACTGTCATTGTTGTAGAACCGCCCCCGTCAAGATTGACTGCATCAACTGCACCTAAAGATTTAAGAAGCTGGGCACTTTCTTTAAAATTTGCCCCTACACTAAAACCTGGTTTTCTGCCATCAATCGTAACAAATAGAATTGTGCCATCACTTTTTATTCCTGCAACAGTACGAGGATGACGTCTTTGACCGAACTGATAAAAGAATTCTGGATTATCAGGCTGGTGAAATCCTTCTGCAGTCGAAGGAATATCAATTTGACCGTTTTGTAATAGCCGTGGTCCGCCATTAATAATTCCTGATCCTTCACCAATAGAAATATTGGAATCCTTTGCAATTGTTTTTTTCTTAACTTCGACTTTTTCATCAGTTTTTATATGTTCTTTTATCCAGTCAGCGCCTTCCCCCGTACCAGCTACAACTGTACTGCCAAAAGGAATTGTTCCTCCTCTGGACTCTCTTATATCAGTGACTATCCCTTTGTTATTAATTACGGCTTCAGCACCGTCGCCTGAAGGAGTTTTTATACCGAAAGCTGAGGAATACTCAATCAGTTCACTTGGATCTGAACAAGTGAAATCATGTTTTGGCTGAATTGTTTCATTATCTCCGATTCCACCGCATCCTCTTATCAATCCAGGAGTGCGGTTTAGTCCGTCAATTTCTTTTTTGGCGCCATCAGATGATGCTAAATGAATCTTAGTATTAACAGTGGATATAGATGCGTTGTTTTTCTCATTAATAATAAAACTTGAACGTCCATTCACAGCTTCACTAGTAAGCTTGCCTTCTACCATTGAAACGCCTGCAAGATCACCTTCTGTTCCATCTTTAGACCCCATTACAAAATATCCGCCATTAATACCGCCAATTGCATTTATTCTCTTAGACATACTAGTTAGTGTTTCTTTGTCAGGGATTTTACCATTTGCAATAACAGGAGTGATTTTTCCTTTAAAAGTATTAGGGTTAATTTCGAGCACATTAACAGTCCAAGGTCCAGTGGTAGCTTCTCCGTCTTCATCAGTAAAAATAACCTTAGAATCGTTATAGCCTTTAGATACGAGTTCTTCCTTTGTGAACTTAGCTTCTGACTCTTCTTGGTAAGGACCAATTCTTACTAAATATCCGAGTGGCGTTTGTTCTGGATCATCTTGGGCTCTTTCGTTAATGGTTTTAATGAAGGAGGAATAGCCTAGAGAGGCTAGTTCCTCTCTCAATTTGTCGGCTTCTTCTTTTTCAGTAAAAAAATCTATGTTTACCATGTAGTCCGCTTCCTGACTTGCTTTTCCATAAACAATTCGCGAATATTTGATCCCTTTTTGTAATTTTTGAGAGTTTTGATATTCAATGTCTTCAAAAGGTGATTGTGTATCAGCTTCTGCAGTTTTTACTATTGAGGCATTTTCTGCAAAAGATGGGAAAGTAAGCAGCATTAGTGCCGCGAGTGTTATATTTGAAGCTTTTATTAACTTCTTCATCTAATCCTCCTTAGTAAAGTGTCTTCTTCACATTACTAAATCGTTATTAAGATTAAGTAAATGGAGCGTTTTTTGTTTGTTAAAAAACAATGACATTGCCAGCATTTAAATTTAAACATAAAAAAACCACTGTTGGGAAACAGTGGTTTGGATAATTGATTTGGTTTTTAAGACATTTTAAACCTTCTTTTTGTTCTTACAGATGCAATTATTGCGATTAGCAATCCTCCTGCGGTATCGGCAAGAAGATCAATCATCGTATCAAAATTTCCTCCGCCTTGTAATGTCATAGAAAAGAACTGATCCATACTGAACTCATAGATTTCCCATACTACTCCGCCAAATACTGAAAAGGACAGTACAAAAAGAAATACTAGCCAGTATGAAATATTACTTCTTGCATGCTGGTGTGTCATACGTTCATAAAGTGCTATTCCGACAAATGCCAATAGTGCTCCGCTTAAAAGATGTAAAAAGGTATCCCACCAACCAAGATGATAAAAGCCTAAGATGGATCCTAGATATTGTGAGGCGAACAGAAAAGCAAAATAAGAAAGCATGATAGGCATATTAAATTTTATCTTTGTAAAAAGAATTAAACTTAATGGCACCAGTCCACAGAAGATACCGCCAAAAGCTACCTGATAGCTATGGGTTTCACCTTTTGTGAAATAGTAAAAACAAAGGTAAGCCATAAAAACGGTATATGCAACACTTAAAATTAGTAGGAATTTTCGTTTCATAGTATGGTCACCTCAACGGGTAAAAACAAAATATTTTTGCCCCAAATAATTAGCAAAAGTATATAAACAAGAACCCAATAAAACAGATGCTTCTTTATTAGTAATAATTTGAAGATCTGCATGCTGAAATGCAGTGTTTATAATTTGATCACTCAGGCTATATGCCCCAAAATAAGAAATCAGAATGACTGTCAAAAACCTGATACTGCTGCGTCCTATCGATGTTTTACTTTGAAATGTGAATTTCCGATTCAAAATATAACTAATAGCAGCACCTGCCGCATTGCCTATAAAAGTTGCTGGCCAATACCCAATATGAAATATATTTATTAATATAAAGATAACGGAAAGCCCAATACACGTATTTATTACTCCAACTATGACGAACTTTAAAAATGAATTAGTTGGTTTCAGGAAGTTTTCGAAGGTTGAGATTATATGATTCATCTTTAGCTCTCTGTGTATTTTTTAGTTGAAGCGGCTTTGGAAGATGATTTGAGTCAGTTTCAACGATATACTTAGGGCGCTTCTTTGATTCTTTGTAGATTTTACCGATATATTCGCCAATTAATCCGATGCCAATAAGCTGAAGCCCTCCGATCAGCCAGATGGATGTAATAAGGGATGTCCATCCGGTTTCTGTATTTCCGATAAACTTTAAGGCTAAGAAATAAACACCAAACAACAAGCTTACAAAAAAAGAAATCAATCCTGTCAGGAGGACAAAACGAATAGGAGTTACAGAAAATGAAGTAATGCCGTCAAAGGCAAAATAAAGCATCTTTTTAAGCGGGTACTTTGTTTCTCCAGCCAGTCTTTCCTTACGGTCATAATAAACGGAAGAAGACTCATATCCGATAAGTGGTACAATACCTCTTAAGAACATATTTACTTCCTCGAACTTTTCCAATTCAATTAAAGCTCTTTTACTCATCAATCGAAAATCCGCATGATTATAAACGAGATTTACACCCATTTTGTTCATGAACTTATAAAAGAATTCAGCTGTATTACGTTTAAAAAATGTATCGCAGTCTCGCTTTTTTCTAACGCCATAGACAATATCACAGCCTTTATTGAAGTGCTCAATAAATTGAGGTATTACTGAAATATCGTCTTGTAGATCAGCATCAATTGATAAAACACAGTCTGAAGTTTCCTTTGCTGTAAAAAGTCCAGCAAGCAAGGCGTTTTGATGTCCTACATTTCCTGCTAGCTTTAAACCCCTGACATTATCATTTCTTAAACCTTCTTTATGAATAATGGCCCATGTTTGATCCTTGCTGCCATCATCTACAAATAACAGCTTGCTATCATCGGAAATCAGTTCCTCCGATATCATTCTTTTAAGCAGAACATCAAGGGCATCTATCGTAATTGGCAATACTTCTTCCTCGTTGTAGCAAGGAACAACAATTGTTAAAGCTGGCTGTTTCATGAAAGTACCTCCTGGCTGTTTACATTGCTTTATATAAATAGATTTTCCATGCGGCCGTATCGGATTCAAAAACGTTTTCTAACTCCAGCTTTATTTCAGCAGCATTTTCTATAGGAAGCGCTGAAAAAATATATTCTCCCCCAAGCTGTTTGAAAGGTTCTATATTAAGCTGCAGGTTCTTTAACGTTTCACTGGAGTTCTTTTTGAACATATAATGCTTGCCTAACTGGTCTGTAAATATGTAACAGCGTCCTCCCCACTCATCATAGTAGGTGCGCAGCCGCTTATTTTTTGCTAATTCTTTATCCATTATTTCCCGAAAGGCGTATTTGTATGTTAATGGATAGAAATTGTTATAGGTATCCAGTGTGTAAAATCCGTTGTATTGTGCGATGGCTGGATGTATTCCTATACTTGCGACCCTGTAGCTATCCAAAGGACGGTCAATATATTTTTCTATGTCTTGGAAGAGTTCTTCAGCATAAAATTCTTTTACTGTAGGTTTTTTACGATAAATAAACTCGTCGTTAAACAAACATAACAATACAATCTGTCCTAAGATAAAATAAGGAATAGTATTTTTAAGTGTATTATAGTCCCAAATAATTTTAAGACCCAAAGCAAACCCCATATAAATCACTAAAGGACGTAAAAAGTGAAACCTCGCAAAATTAAAAGTATCCATAAAATGAAATCTTTCGGTTAATGGAAGCCACCCTTTATAAAACCAAAACGCATACCATGCTGATAGAATAAAATTTAGTGCTAACAGGAATACAAAAACTTTTTCCTGCTGCCACAGCCTTTTCCAAATGACTACTATCAAAGCGAGTATGGTAACCAGCAAAATAAACAAACCATGAACAGTCATGACATGAGTATGACCAAGTACAAAGTTCTTAAACGTAAGCCTGGTCACCCACCAAAATGGCAATCTTGCATGAAAATACTCGTCCCTTGTATTCGGTTCATCGTCATAAATAAACGAGTAAACTAATCGATATTCAACTAACATAAATACGGAAGTCATAAACAAGATTGAAAAAAAGAAAGACCAATTCCAGCCCTTTTTACGCAGTACATCTGTAAGCCAAAAAATACCCATTGCAAATAAAAAGAAGAAAAAGCCTAAAACAAAACTCGAATAAAAGGGCAAAAGAGCAAGAACCAAATAGTTCTTCCACCCTTTTTCACCATTACGAATATTTAAGAATGCCCATAATGCTAATGGCATACCAAGTGTGCTTAGCATCCCGGATGGCCAAAATGGAGTGAGAGCAAAAGCCAGGGCAGTACCAATCGTGATCACTGCATACTTTTTCTCGTGTAAGAAATGTTTTTTTAATAATAAATACATGCCTACAAAAGCAAAAAACCTTGTTATGCTTTGACTTATTGCATAAGCAATCATTGTCGGGAAAATCGCGTGAAGCCAGACAATACCGCTAAATTCTGTTCCAAGTGCGTTCCGGGGAAGTCCGTTAATAATCTGAGGAATCGTTGAATGTACCCCGCCAAATATCTGTCCGCTTTCTTTTAAAACTTTATACCAGGCGAGATTTGAATCAAGGTTATCATGAACACGAATATGTGCATTTTCACCTAAAATGAATAAAGGTGATAAATAGAGAAGAATAATTGAAAGTGCAATGTAAAGCAATTTTTGTTCATTGGAAGCAATCTTTTTAAATGACATAAGAACACCCCATCACTAAAATAGAGTCGTATTCAGGTTTAACATAAAAAAAATATTGTATACCCTATATGTGGCCATTAAAAAAAGACACTTAAATAAGTGCCTGGAATTGAATGATTGCAGTACATTTATTTATTTTTTATTCCGCCATTCTCCCAAAATTCCTGAATGGCTTTCCTTAGTAAAACAGCATTATCTTCTGCTCTAGTTGGGATAGCTACTGCCCAGCCCGCAGTCTCAGATGCTGCATTTAGTTTTAATTTTTCCTTTGTTTGCATTGGTGAATAAAACTCTATGTGAAAACGATAATAGCTTTCAACATTTTCTGAGTTGCTGGGTCTTCCATGGATACCCATCATAAATGGAAACGTACGGTTAAATAAGTGGTCCATGCCGCCAATCACTTCTTGAAGAATATCGCCCAAAGCGTTCTTTTCCTCTTCAGAAAAATCCGTCAGTGCCGTTTTATTTTCTTTACTTACAATAAAAAGGCCAAAAGGAGTGTCAGTAAAAAAAGGAATAAATGCAATAAAATAATCATTCTCTAAAACTACTCTTTGACCAAACCGTTTCTCCTCTTTAATCATGTCATCAAACATATTTCGTCCAGTTTTTTGTAAGTGCTTTTTACAATTATCTAATTCAACCTTTACTTTTTGAGGAATAAACGGATAGGCATAAACTTGACCGTGAGGATGAGTAATCGTTACTCCTACTTCTTCTCCTCTGTTCTCAAAAATCATTACATATTGGTGCTTTTCATCTTTATCTAATTCGTCAAAAGTTTTTGTCCAAAGATCGATTACCCGCTTCATTTGTGATTTTGTAAGATCGGGTAGCGTAGCATGATGATCAGAAGAATAAAGAATAACCTCGCATCTGCCCGCAGCTTCTCTAGTTTGATACAAGCCTCCTCCTACATCTTCGGGTTCTGGAGGTTCAGCAGTAAGTACAGGGAAATCATTGTGAAATACATGAACATCATAAACGGCAGGTACTTTACCTGACCCCGGGCAAAAAGGGCAATGATCTTTTGGTAAATAAGGTCTGAATTGTCTTTTTGCGGACACCATAACCCAGCTGTCCAAAAGCGGATTGTAACGAAGTTCAGCCATTCAACTCACCCCCAGAAGTAATACTTATGATGTAATACACGAATGATATCCATTATCAAAGTAATGGGTTTTTTAATATTAGTCTTTAATTGATTTTATTAAAGGTGCTGAAAGAACATGAATGATTTAAATATTTGAAGAGTTTAGCCTCTATCCAGATTCAATAGGTACATGTACACTTCTTTTCCGAATATTACGGAAGTAGAATGGTAGTGAAAAAATTATTTAGATAAAAAAAAGCATGAGAGCTATTTTCTCATGTCTTTTTGGAGGAACTAATATGAAGGTAAAAAGTAAAGTTAATCCCAAGATAATCATTCTGTTTTTTTCTGCGGCTGCGATAGTAGTCGGTAACAAAATATTAAAAGCAAGCGGGATTATTTCTTTATTTATCTTTATAACCGGAATCGTGCTTATCTTTTTGGGAACCTGGAAACTGCTTTATTCACATAAAACAAATAAGTTTTGGCTTAACGGTTTACTTTTAATTCTTGCGGGGCTCTTTATTGTGTTTCTTTCCATGTGGCTGCCCTCTATTTTATTTATTTTTAATTAGGCTCATTTCTAAAAGCTTGTTGCTTTTTGAACATTTTTTGTGGAGTACGCTTCTTCGACTAGTTGATTGGAGAGCAAGGTGCGAGACTCCTCGAAAATGAAAATCACATTTTCTTCGTGCGATGTTTAACGCTGTCAAAGCCTTCCTTGTCCTGCGGGATCAGCGTGCCGACTACCTGGCTATTCTACTCGTAAGGCATGCGACGAGGAAGCTCACTTCGGCAGGATTTTCTTGTAGACGCAGGAGCAGCACTTTATCTTTCACGAGGGCTCACCGCACGCCCCGCGGAAAACGAGCAACCTAGAACGGAAATTAACCACTTTCAAGAGCAACAAAGTTTGCGAAAAAACCGCCTTTAATTAATATCCTTAATAAATGCAATCAGCCGGTTAGTTTCCTTAAATCCAACTTGTGTATGAAACAAATAGCTTGTTTCATTATTAAGTTCAATATCTGAACCGATTTGAGTACACCCTCTGCTTTTAAGCCATGTTTCCCCTTCATCTAATAGTTTTTTTGATATTCCCCTTCTTCTTAAATTAGGCGATACGTAAATACCTTCAACAAAACCTGTTGGACTTGAAACTGCTCCTTCTACATAATCACTTCTGATTGAGACATGAATAAATGCTGAAGGTTTTTCATTTATTATGTACAGGAACAACTTATCTTTCGATGAATTGATAAGATCTGAAAACTCCTTTTTTAACTCGGCAAAATTATTATTAGGCCAAAGATCTACTCCCATTTCTGTTACACGATCTAGATATTGTTCACTTGCTTCAACGATAGATTCCATGTGTACCCCTCTTATTTTTTATTATCTTTTACCATTCGACAAATTCGGTTGAATCCTTCTTCATAATTTATAAATCTTTTAAGTTTCTTTTTATTTTTCTTTCCTTTATAGTCTAATTAATTTATAGGCTTAATTATGGAAAAGAGGGAAAGCAGATGAGATATGGAATTAAGATTTTCTTTTTTGTAATTGGGTTATGCATCTTCAGCTATGGAATCGCATTAGCCATTCAAGTGAAATATTTAGGGGTTAGCCCATGGGATGTTTTAAATATCGCTTTATTTGATAAGTTCGGTTTAACGATTGGTACATGGAACATAATTGTGGGACTTGTTCTGATCTCAATAACCTTAAAGGTGAATAGAAAATACATAAACGTGGGTACTTTTTTAAATGCTGTTTTAGTTGGTGTATTGGTAGATACTTTTTTATATTTTGAACTGCTTCCTAGCTCATCCAGCCTTCCGTTTGATGTACTAATTTTATTTATGGGTATTGTTTTGATGGGAATAGGCGGAGGGATGTATTCTGCGGCTGGAATAGGAGCAGGACCCAGGGATGGTTTCATGCTTTCAATATCTGAGAAAACGGGCATTTCTATCAGCAGAGTCAGAATTATGATGGAATGTCTCGTTTTATTAATTGGATTATTAATCGGTGGACCTGTCTTCATTTTCACTTTCATCTATACCTTTATTCAGAGCCCTATCTTTCAGCGTTCCTTTCATTTTTGTTCGAGATGGATTGATAATTTGATAGGAAATTTTGAGGATAAAAAGAAAGCAGCCAGTTGAGTATATCCCTTACAGTTCATGGAGTTACTGTGCTACACTATAGTAAGCAAGTATAAAAACAAAAGTAACAAAAGAAGGTTTTGTGATGAAGAGTATGCAAAATTATAAAACTAATCAACTTCTCCAAATATCTGTAACTCTATTTTCCGCATTAATCGGCGGATTCATTTTTTGCATTTTTAAATTGCCTATCCCTTGGCTTTTGGGACCGATGACAGTAGTATTATTAGTTTCTAATCTAGGAATAATCAAGCTGCACTGGCCAATATATATCCGAAATACAGGGTTAATTATAGTCGGTTATTCAATCGGTCTTACATTTACACGGGATACACTCTTTACGATGATATCAAAGCTTCCATCGATGGCATTTATGACGATCCTCCTTATTTTGATATGTACCGGAATGGCGTTTTTTATATCACGTATTACCGATATTAATTTCCCTACTGCTCTGACTAGCAGTATTCCTGGAGGTTTATCGCAAATCATAACATTTGCGGAAGAAACAAAAGGAATTGATATTACCACTGTTACTTTCTTTCAAGTGATCAGAGTTATTATGATTATTTTTTTAGTTCCCTTTCTTATTTTCAGCCCCCTGCTTTCAAAAGAAGAATTGGAAACTGCTCCCCAAGTTATCAGCACTAGTGTGCAACAGGAGTTTTTTCCTCAAATCATTTTATTTGCGATATTTTCTGTAATAATTGCTCTTTTAGGAAAAAGGATTAATCTGCCCACAGCTTTTTTATTAGGACCAATTCTAGGAATCGCTTTCTTGAATGTATCAGGTGTTCAAGGACCGCCTCTTCCCTCTGCAGTTCTGGATATCTCTCAATTTATGATTGGGGGTTATATAGGTTTATTACTAAAACCTGATAAATTAAAACATAGAGCAAAAATTATTCCTGTAGCCCTATTCAGCAGTTTAATTTTAGTGTGTATTTCATTAGGAATGAGCTTTTTGCTTGTATGGCAGTATCAATTTTCAGCCATTACAAGTTTCTTAAGCCTTGCCCCTGGCGGCGCGGATCAAATGGGAATTATAGGACATGAATTAAATGCTGATGTATCAATGATTACCGGGTATCAATTATTTAGAATTCTGTTCATATTCTTTGCAGTACCTCCCCTTTTAAAATTAATCTTAGGGTTCAGCTTAAAGAAAAAGGAATACGATGGTTAGTAATATTTCACCTTATTAATCATTTGATAAACCCCAATGTCTTAAAAACATTGGGGTCTTCATAAATTACTTTCTAATTCTTACTACTCTTCCCTCGTTAACTTTTAGCATCTCTTCCACACTTATTTTTATAAGAGAATGTGGAGACCCTCCTCCCGTATATACATAAGACTGTTCTGTTACTTTAGGATCTACTAAAAAGAAAGCTTTATATCCGAATGATGGCACCCCTCCAACAGGAAATCCAGTTTGCTCTAAAATCTCTATTTCATTAGCTAACTTTGGTTTAGGGATATTTAATTCTTTACCAACACGGGTTGTGCTGGCTCGATCTTCACCTTTTACAATTGCGACAATTAAATTTTTATTTTCGTCAATTAAACAAATGTTTTTTACAAACTCATCTGAAGAAGCATCCATTGCTTGTGCGGCGTCTTCTACTGAATGACAAGACTCTGATAAAGTATAATGCTCTGCTGATAGATTGTGTTCTTCTATGTATTTTTTCATTATATTTTCATACTTTTCCAATTTTAATTTCCTTTCTTTTTTCATCAGTTATCATAATGCTGATAATACTGGCTCCAACTGCTTGAATCCAGCATCTTGCTACTATTAAAGACTGACTGTATTCGTGGTCACCATTAGGATCATCCAGCTCAAATTTCCCTCCAAGAGCCTGTAGGGCGTTTCCAGCTGCCTGCAATAAATTTGAAATCACATTGATTGCTTTATTTAATAAAGGACTTGAATGGTTGTTATTGTATTAGCTACTTTTTAAATTAATTTGTTTCCATGTATTAGCGAGGTCATCACCTATTTGATTGATTAAATCATTCGTTGTGAAATAGTGCATATGAGATAACGGTGACCAGCTGCTGATTAGATTCCCGCTATTTATTTCAACATCACTTGCAACAGCTTTATCATATGCATCATTTAGCGGTTTAAGCGGGTACCCAAAGACATCATCTTTGTCGTACATATTTATCCATCTTCCGCTCAGGCTGGGATAATATTTTTTCAGATTAGGTGAGGGTACATTTATTGGAACATCAAAGTCAGCATATCTTAAACTCCATAAAGCCAGCGGGCTTCCTAAAGAAAAGAAACCTGTAAGTGTGTTTCCTCGTTCAAGAGGTGTATCACCCATATTTTCTTGAACTTTTTCAGGAACTCTATCAGGTATGTATTGTAAATCATAAAAATAATTGCTTGTAATTACCGTTCCTAAACTGTGACCTATAACAAATAAAGGTGCGTCTAGACCTGCTTTTTTGCTCAGCTTTTGAAGTCCCTTCGCGTAGACTTCATGAACCTTTATGTAGTTCGGATTGTGATTTGCAGAGGGCTGATAAGCGATGGCATCACCAAAAAAGTGAATAACAAAATGTCTCAGCTTTGCAAAATCTAATTCTGCAGCTTTTGAGAGCTTTTCCCACATCTCATTTTCTCGTCCATTGAACACACTGCCCCAATAGACAGGCTGAATAACTAACTCTGCTTCTGGAGCTGGTAAATAAGGTTTTAGATTTTGTGAAAATCTTTTAGTCAGTTCTTCTGAAAATATATCTGAAAAATCTTCTTTTTGGTCCCCGATACCATGCAGGACAGCTACAGCGATCTTTTTTGTCATGATGCTCCACATCCCTTTTTTGATTTGTAGTAAATATGCTGCAGAAAGTATACGTATGCGTAAGAACATCAATACTATAGTTAGATTGTGAGGGATATCCATAATGAAACGAAAAAACATTCACCTTATTCTTTTAATAATTGTAATAGCATTTTTTATTTGGTCATTCATTAAACCTGCTCGTTATCCGATTTGGATTGTAGAGGTTGGACCTTCTGTAATTGCCATTTTAGTTGTGCTTTATTATTACAATAAAGTAAGACTTACTACGCTTTCTTACTGCATTATAGCTCTATTGACCATATTGACTTTTATTGGGGGGCATTTTACTTATAATGATGTGCCTCTTTTTGACTGGATACAAGAAACTTATGACTTCAAAAGGAATCATTACGATCGATTTGGTCATTTTATAAAAGGTTTAATAGTAATTGTATTTCGTGAGATTTTAATCCTAAAATCGGCTTTGCCAATTGGTAAATGGGTTCAATTCCTTGCTATAAATATGACTTTATCACTGTCAGCGTTTTACGAAATTATTGAATGGATTGCAAGTATAATTTCAAAAAAGAAAACAAAGGACTTTGTTGGCGCTCAAGGTGACATTTGGGATGCACAATGGGATATGGCTCTTACTTTATTAGGTACAATTATTGCTCTTGTTCTATTAACTGGATTGCATAACCGATATATAAAATCCTTAAAAGTGAAAGACTGGTCTTAAATAATACTCATTCTTTTTATATTTGGTAAAAGAGTGCAAATCCCTTTAAAAAACCCTTCCCTCTTTCTATAATTTTTAGGCTTTTGTTCAATAATAAAATGAGGTGGGATTATGAAACGTTATATTATATTTATAAGTACATTCTTAGCAAGCTTTTTGCTGTATTCTGGCTGGGCAGGGTTTGTTGAGGATGAATTTAAGATTACAGAATATCGAGGTCAAGTTGTTCATAAAGTTCGATATGAACAAGTTTTAGATATGGGAACAGCACTGATGACAAAGCCACTTTACAAGATTGCTTTTTCAACTGGTAAGGTACTAACAGTCCCATATCCCATATATCAAAAATTAAATATTGGCGACTATACCATTTTGTTAGAACAAAAAGATCGTATTATTATTCCAAAATGAAAGCACACTCATATTTCTTGAGTGTGCTTATCCTTTTTAATTTCTAACATCTTTTATAGGAAAGAGCGGAAATTCCATTGCAATTATATAAGCTCCACTTATCGATAAAACAAAATACCCTATAAATAACAGGTCATATCGTGAAAAACGAATTTTGTAATAAAAAGTTCGTTCTTTTGATGAGTTAAATCTCTTTGCTTCCATTGCAACTGCAATTCGAAAAGCTCTTCGTATGCTTTGTGAAAGTAAAGGAATTGGCAGTGATTTTATACTCTTTATTAAACTGCTTATTCCTTTTCGAGTCTGAACTCCTCTTACTTTTTGTGCATCCCGAATGGTCTGTAATTCTTCAAACATAATTGGAATCAGCCGAATTGCCGCCATAAAACTATAAGCATATTTTGGCTGAAGTTTAAGCTGCTGCATCAGTGAATAAAAGAGCTGGACCGGCTTTGTTGTCAAAACGAATGTTATACCCATCATCGCAAATACAAGTGCTCTACAACCTAAGTGCAAACCCCGATATAAACTCTCCTCTGTAACGTGTACAAGCCCCCATTTAAATAAAGTTGTTTCGCCTTTTCCAAATAAAATCATAGAAACTGCCGTTGAGAAAAATACAAATAAAAAAGGCAGCAGAAAAAGCAAAATATGTTTATAGGGTTGGCCAGTACAAAAGAAGAACAAAATAGAAACTGTCAATGTAAAAGTAATCATAAAATTCAAATGATGGATCGTTACAGCAAATATAAATAAAAAAGTGAGTGTAAATAGTTTAAGAGCAGGGTTAATCTTATGCAGCCATCTTTTTTTAAATGCTGTATGCATACACGTTATCCCCTGATCCTCTTTTTTTCTTATCCTTCTTCCAGTCGTTGATTACTTTTCCATTCTTTACTTCCCATATTCTAGTGGCAAAATGATGTATTATATTTAAATCATGTGTGACCATAATGATGATTGTTCCTTTTTGGCTCTCTTCTTGCAACAATTCAAGCAGCTTAAATGTATTTTTAGAATCCTGTCCAAAAGTAGGCTCATCCAATAATAATAACTGAGGATTTTGTATAAAAGCAGTGGCCACACTCAATCGCCGCTTTTGACCAAGTGACAGATTATAAGGATGTTGTTTCTGTTGATCATTCAACCCGAATATTGTTAAGAGTTCATTTGCCTTTTTAATAACATCTACATTATTTTCTTCGTTTCTTTGCCTTAATTCATAAGTAATCTCATCTATTACACTATTCGTTAAAAATTGATATTCAGGATTTTGAAAAACAAAATAAGCTTTGTTCTGCAAGTCAGCAAAATTCTTTATTGGTCGTCCATCGATTGTGTAATCACCGGATGTTTTTAGTAATTGCATCATCGATAATAACAGCGTGCTTTTCCCAGCCCCATTATCTCCTGTAATAGTAATCCATTCACCAGAGTGAACGGCAGCTTTTTCTAAAGTAATCGCAATTTCTTTTTTTCTGTATCCTTGAAAGTTTTCTAAACGCAGCATATTATCACTGTGTTTCGTGAAAGTGTTTTGGACATTCTCTTCTTTATATTCCTCCCATGCACCGGGATACCAAATTCCAAATTTTTTAAGCTCATCTTTGAAATTGGAAAAAACATATGTTGAATTTCCATCCGCAATGATTTTTCCGTCATGTGTAAAAACAATAACTCGATCGATAAAATCTATGATCTGATCAATTTTATGTTCAACAATGATTACCGTCTTATCTTTTGAAATAACTTTAACAGTATCCCATACTTGTGCAGTACCCTCTTCATCAATTAATGCAGTTGGTTCATCTAAAAATATCACCTCAGGATCTAAAGCTAAAACTGATGCTAGTGCTAAACGCTGTTTCATTCCCCCAGAAAGTGTTCGAATCTCCGTATGAATGTCATCAAGGTGGAGACCGACAGTATATAGAAGCTCTTTAATTCTGCTAGGCATTTCTTTTCTCGGTACTCGAAGATTTTCTAAAACAAACGCAATTTCTTCATCAACAAATGGCATACAGAACTGTGAATCAGGATCCTGAAATACAAATCCCCATGAATCGGGGATTTGTATGCTCTCACTTTTGATTGGAATATCAATCGATCGTGGAATGAGCCCCGATAAGACTTGCAGAAGTGTAGATTTTCCGCATCCCGACGGCCCAAGTAATAATACTTTTTCACCTTTTTGAAAGGAAACAGACAAATCTTTAAATAATAGTTCTTCCTCTTCAGGAAACATTAATCTCAACTTGTTAACGGATGTAATACATTCCATAAACAAACACCTCTTTTATTGATCCAATGATTCGAAATCTTTTCGTGATGAAGATCTGACGAGATTGGTAACACCAGTAGCTTCAAGTGCCTTCACGATGGCAATAGCAAATACTCCTGTAAAAAGGATGGTTCCGATAAGTCTAAATCCAATATAGAGGATAAGATTCCAAGTTGATAAATCACCAATATATCCTTTATAAAAGTCCAAAATTAAAGAGCCTAGGCAAGAACTTATCCCTGCCAATGAAACAGCCAATAAATCATAACGTTTATACCTAAATGCCATGAGTAAGAGTTCGGCAAATAAACCTTGAACTATACCATATAACAATACCTCTAGCCCGAATTCTGATCCCATTAAAAATTCTCCTGAAGAAGCAGCAACTTCTGCAAGGAGAGCCACTCCTGGTTTGCGAATGATCAAAAATGCCGCTGTTGCAGCCATAAACCACATCCCATAGATTAATTGATCAATGTGAAGACCTAATGGTTTAACGGCATAATAGAGAGGTCCCCATATTTTATAAAGAATTCCAAAACCGGTCGAAATTACAATCGTGACTAATATATCAGTCAACTTTAATCTCTTAGACATTTTCAGTTCTCCTCTCACTGCTTAAGATGCGCGTATTTGGAACCGGCCATTTTTCTAATATAAAAGCCATCTCCCAAAACAAATATTCATACTGGCAGCTGAGTAAAAAGTGCTGTGTCATTTTTTTTCTTTCAGCGTGACTTGCATTCTCTGCTAAGTTATCTAATCGGCTTATTTGTTCTTGGACAAGCTGACCAAACCACACTCCTCCATATGCAGCGATCCATTCCTGGTATATAGGTTCTTTTGGCTCGGCACCTTCAAACCTTTCTCCGATTTCATGATAAATCCAATAACATGGAAGAATGGCGGCAATTATTTCACCTAAACTTCCAGAATCAGCAACTCGATACAAGTGTGAAGTGTAATTATATGCGGTTGGTGCAGGTTCAAATTCTGCTAGTTCTTCTTCTGTGATATGAAGTTGTTTAATAAACTTTTCGTGTAATGCTAACTCTGCTTCATTCGTCCCTTGAGCATGTGCAGCCATTCTGGAGGTTGTGTATAAATCATCAGCTCTTGCAGCTCCTAATGCTTGAATTCTTGCAAAATGTGATAAGTAATAAGAATCTTGCAACACATAATATTTAAATTTTTCTAAAGGCAGATTCCCCTCGGCAATTCCTCTTACGAATGGGTGATTAAGATTGGCTTCCCAGATTTGGTCAGCTTGTTTACGCAGTTCTTCAGTAAATGCAGGCATATAAGTCCTCCTCAAGATAGTTTTAAACCAACAAAAAAACCACTTTCAGCAATAGAAAGTGGTTGTATAGAAAACATAATAAATAATGAAGTTTCCGTAACAGCCACTTCCCTACGCTGGTATAATCCAGATCAGGTTCTAAGAGTCTCGAAGTCAAACTTCGATCTCAGCCTTTAAAAGGCACCCCTAGTGGTTTCGTGAAATTATTAAGTTGGTGTTATGTTTTAAATTATAACAGGCTTGTTATAATTGTCAACTAAAATAACAATCAAAAAAAGATGGATTTCTCTATCTTATAGAATCGATATTATTTGCTCATTGCTTCTGTTAGTACAGGTACAATCTGTTTTTTACGTGATACTACACCTTTTAATACAGCTGTATTGTTCTCAAGCTTCACATTATATGCGTCTTCAACAGATTGAGCTCTTTTTCCAAGGGCAAGTGCTGTTGAATCATTTGTTAGAATGTCTGTTACTACGAACATGAATAAGTCTAATTCTTTTTCATCAATTACTTTCGAGATTGCGGTTTCAAGTTCGTCTTGATGTTTTAATACATCACTTGCATCTACTGTATTCACTTGAGCAACTTCTACTTTGCTTGCGCCAATGTTAAATTCTTTTGCATCTAGTGAGATAAGCTCTTCTACTGACTTATCGCTTAAGTCTGCTCCAGCTTTCAGCATTTCAAGACCATAAGCTTCTGCATCCACACCAGCGATTTCAGCCAGCTCTCGACCTGCTTCAACATCTTCTTCTGTACATGTTGGTGATTTAAATAAAAGAGAATCAGAAATGATCGCAGATAGCATTAATCCAGCAATGTTCTTTTCAACTTTTATTCCTTTTTCTTTATAAATCTTATTTAAGATCGTAGCTGTACACCCAACAGGCTCAGCTCGGTAATACAATGGATCACTTGTTTCAAAGTTTGCGATGCGGTGATGATCGATAACTTCTAAAACACGTACTTTATCAATGTCATTGGCACTTTGCTGACGTTCGTTATGGTCTACTAAAATGACAGCGTTTGTTTCATCGGAAACAGTTTCCACTAAGCGAGGAAGATCTGCTTTAAAATAATCAAGCGCATATTTTGTTTCACCATTAATTTCGCCTAAGCGAACAGGCTCAACATTTTGTCCAAGTTTTGTTTTTAAATCTGCATACACAATTGCAGATGTTATTGTGTCAGTATCGGGATTTTTATGACCAAAAATAAGTACTTTTTCCATGCTTCTACTCCTTATTTATAAATAGAATTTTCATAGCCAGCCCTTATTTTATCATAGAATAAACGCTTTTGGCTTTTAGAGTTTATTGTAGCATGGAAAAAACACTTAAGGCAAAACTGTACTGCCCATTAGTTGTTTATCAACTTCTTTAGCACAGTCTCGTCCTTCTTGGATTGCCCAAACGATTAAACTTTGCCCGCGTCTGGAATCGCCAGCGGCAAAAACACCATCTACGTTTGTTTTATAATCCCCATGTTCCGCATCTACTTTATTGTTCTTTGTTTCTACACCGAATTGTTTCAAAACTGGCTGTTCTGTTCCTTCAAAACCGATTGCAATAAAAACAAGATCTGCAGGCCACACTTTTTCAGTACCTGGAATTTCTTCAAATGAAAGATTACCTTTTTCATCTGAGGTTCTCTTCATTTGAATCGTATGAAGTTCTTTTAAATTTCCGTTTTCATCAGCAACCAATTTCTTTGTTTGAACTGAATATTCTCTTGGATCTGACCCGAATTGTGCAGTTGCTTCTTCATATGCGTAATCCATCGTGAAGATATAAGGCTGTTCAGGCCACATGTTTGCTTTGCTTCTAACATCTGGTAATTTAGGATGCTTCCCGAATTGAACAACACTTTTACATTTTTGGCGTAAAGCAGTTGCGACACAGTCTGCACCAGTATCACCGCCGCCTATTACAATAACATTTTTATCTTTAGCGTCTATTAGCGGTTCGCTGATTTTATCATTTAATAACCGCTTAGTGGATTGAGTTAAATATTTCATTGCAAAGTGTACGCCTTTTGCTTCTCTTCCCTCAAGAATCAAATCTCTTTGTTTTTGGGCACCTGTGCAAAGGATAACTGAATCAAAATCAGCTTTAAGATCTTCAGGCATAACATCTTTTCCGATTTCAGTATTAAGAACAAAATCAATTCCTTCTTGTCTTAAAAGCGTTATTCTTCGCTTTACAATATCTTTATCCAGCTTCATGTTTGGAATACCGTATGTGAGAAGTCCTCCAGCACGGTTATCTCTTTCAAAAACAGTTACAGAGTGTCCTGCCTGATTCAATTGATCCGCAGCTGCAAGACCAGCTGGTCCAGAACCGACAATAGCAATTCTTTTTCCTGTACGCTTTTTCGGAATTCTAGGTTTAATCCATCCATTTTCAAAGCCTTTATCGATAATTGCTCGTTCAATATTCTTGATGGTAACAGCTGGCCCCGCCAATTCGACCGTACAAGATCCTTCACAAGGAGCAGGACAAACTCGACCAGTAAATTCAGGGAAGTTATTTGTTTTTAATAGACGGTCAAGCGCTTCTTTCCATTTTCCGCGGTATACAAGATCGTTCCATTCAGGAATCAGATTATTGATGGGACAGCCTGATGCTGCCCCATTGATCTCTATACCGATATGGCAAAATGGTGTACCGCAATCCATACATCTCGCACTTTGCCTTTTAAGCATATCTTCCGGCTGTTTTTCCGTATATTCTTTCCAATCCTTCAGACGGTGGAGAGGTTTTCTCTCTATTGTATCTTCTCGCGGGAACTCCAAAAATCCAGTTGGTTTACCCATGATCATCTCTCCTTTCATCTTATGACTACTTAAGAATCAATTTAGTTGGTCCAAGACTTCCTGCTGGTTTTTTAGCAGCAGATCTTGCTTCAAATGCGTTCATGACAGCTTCTTGATCTGATAGACCAGCTTGTTTTTCATCATCAATTCTCTTAATCATTTCTTTATAATCTTTCGGTATAACTTTTACAAAGTGTGATTGAGCTGATTTCCAGTTCTCTAGAATTGCTGCAGCCTTACCACTTTGTGTATATGCAAAGTGATTTAATATTAATTTTTTAACTGATTCAGTCTCATCATGGTCAACCAGTCTTTCAAACTCAATACCTTCTTTATTGCAAAGTCTCTTAAACAGAAGTGGCTGATGTGTGTAGATATAAGCGATACCTCCGCTCATTCCAGCTGCAAAGTTTTTGCCGACATCTCCTAAAACAACAACATTTCCGCCTGTCATATACTCACACCCATGGTCGCCAATACCTTCAACAACAATGTTCGCGCCGCTGTTTCTGACAGCAAATCTTTCACCAGCCAGACCATTAATATAAGCTTCGCCGCTCGTTGCGCCATAGAACGCAACGTTACCTACAATCACATTATCATCTGCCAGGTATTCTGCTGTTTTTGGAGGAGCAACAATCATCTTTCCGCCTGAAAGACCTTTTCCGAAATAGTCATTGCTATCCCCATTCAGGTATAGAGTCATGCCGCGCGGAATAAATGCACCAAAGCTTTGTCCCGCTGAACCAGTAAAGTTAAGGGTGACTGTATCTTCAGGTAATCCTTCTTCTCCAAAACGTTTAGTAATTTCACTGCCTGCAATCGTACCAGTAACACGGTTTGTATTTTTTATTGGAAGGTTTATAGATACCGCTTTTTGCTGTTCAAGTGCAGGGCTTAGCTTAGGAAGTATTTCTTGTATATCTAATGATTGATCAATTTTGTGATTTTGAGCAGTCTTGCAAGTTCGTACACCTTCAGGCTGATATAAAAGTCTTGTAAGATCCAAGTGTTTTGCCTTCCAGTGAGTCGTTGCACGTTCACCAATAGTTAATACGTCAGTACGGCCAACCATTTCATCCATTGTTCTAAACCCAAGCTGTGCCATGATTTCTCGGATCTCTTCTGCAACAAACATCATGTAGTTCACAACATGTTCAGGATCGCCCATGAATTTCTTTCTAAGCTCCGGATTTTGTGTTGCGACTCCTACAGGACAAGTATCCAGATGACATGCACGCATCATCACGCATCCTAAAACTACTAAAGGAGCAGTTGCGAATCCATATTCCTCAGCACCTAATAGAGCTGCAAGTACTACATCTTTACCAGTCATTAGTTTACCGTCTGTTTCTAGCGTCACACGGTCACGAAGTCCATTCAGCATCAGTGTTTGATGAGTCTCAGCAAGACCGAGTTCCCATGGAAGTCCAGTATGCTTGATACTCGTTTTTGGAGATGCCCCTGTTCCTCCGTCATAACCGCTGATTACGATAACATCAGCAGCCCCTTTCGCTACACCTGCAGCAATCGTACCTACACCTGATTTTGCTACAAGTTTTACACTGATTCTTGCAGCACGGTTTGCATTTTTTAAATCATGTATTAGCTGAGCCATATCTTCAATCGAATAGATATCATGATGCGGCGGTGGTGAGATCAGACCGACACCAGGAGTTGATCCGCGAACATCAGCAACCCAAGGATAAACTTTATTTCCAGGTAGCTGACCTCCTTCACCAGGTTTTGCTCCTTGAGCCATCTTGATTTGCAGCTCATCAGCATTAACTAAATAATGACTTTTAACACCGAATCTTCCTGACGCAACTTGTTTGATGCTGCTTCTTCTGTTGTTTCCATTCGCATCGGGAATGAATCGAGCAGGATTTTCTCCGCCTTCACCGCTGTTGCTTTTCCCGCCTAGACGGTTCATTGCAATCGCAAGTGATTCATGTGCTTCTGCACTCAATGATCCGAATGACATCGCTCCGGTCTTAAACCGTTTAACGATAGATTCAACTGGTTCAACTTCTTCAAGAGGTATGCTTTTTGCTTCAGGTTTGAACGAAAATAAGTTTCTTAAGAACGTTGTGCGCTCATCGTCCGCTAGTTTTGAGAATGTTTTAAATAACGAATAGTCATTCTTACGGCAAGCCCATTGTAAGGTATGAATCGTTTTTGGATTAAAGGCATGATGTTCACCTGAGTTTCTCCATTGGAAATCACTTCCTGAATCTAAAGTGTCCTCAATTGTCTCCATAAACCCTTCTTGATGTCGTAACTGCGCCTCTTTTTGAATCTCAGCCAGTGTGATCCCATCAATTTGTGAGGCGGTTGCAGGAAAGTAACGATCAATAACTTCTTTTCCAATACCTACTGCTTCAAAAATTTGAGCACCTCGATAACTTTGAACCGTGGAAATGCCCATTTTCGACATCACTTTAACAATTCCATCTGTTACACCTTTTTTATACTTCTTTACTGTCTCTTGAAGTGAGAGCTTGATATGACCTTCGTCTATTGCTTCTTCAAACGTTTTGTAAGTTAGATACGGATAGACTGCATCTGCACCATATCCGATTAAAGCAGCAAAGTGATGCACCTCTCTAACTTCACCAGCTTCAACAATCAAACTTACTCTTGTGCGTAAGCCCTTCTGAACCAGATAGTGGTGCAAAGAACTCACCGCTAGCAGAACAGGCATTGGTGTTTGAGATAAATTCATTTCACGGTCCGATAATATAAGGATGCTTGCACCATCGGAAATAGCTTTTTCTGCTTTATTATGGAAAGAAATCAATTCACTTTCCAAATCTTCTGAAAAAAGAGTGTGCAAAATCGCAGGTTTAAAGTCATTGATGTTATTTTCTTTTATTTGATTAAATTCATTTGTTGTAAGAACAGGAGAATCTAATTGAATTCTGCGAGCGTTCTGCGGACCTGGATGCAGCAGATTACCCTCACCGCCCAGCAATGTCATCGTAGAAGTCACGACTTTTTCTCGAATTGCGTCGATTGGCGGATTTGTAACTTGGGCAAATAATTGTTTGAAATAGTTAAATAATGATTGCGGTCTGTCTGATAACACAGCAAGGGGTGTATCATTTCCCATTGATCCTATTGGGTCTTTTCCTTCGGTAATTACAGGGATTAGATATTTATGAATATCTTCATACGTATACCCAAAAGCTTTTTGTTTTCTTCTTATATCTTCTAATTTAACAACAGGCTCTTCCCCATTATCATCTAATTGAAGCAATCCATTTGTCAGCCATTCTTCATATGGCTGTTCATTTGCCATTTCTGCTTTTATTTCATTATCAGTAATAATGCGCCCCTCTTCAATGTCGATAAGAAGCATTCTTCCAGGACTTAAACGCTCTTTGTAAAGAATGTTCTCTTCTTCAACGTCAATAACACCTACTTCTGAAGAGAAGATAATATAATCATCTTTTGTAACGTAATACCTTGCTGGACGCAATCCGTTTCTGTCGAGGATCGCTCCTATTTGTTTACCGTTTGTAAATGAAATTGCTGTAGGTCCATCCCACGGTTCCATTAAACAGCTGTGGTATTCATAAAATGCACGTCTTTCTTGTTCCAGATGCGGATTCTCACTCCATGGTTCTGGAATCAGCATCATAGCTGTATGCGAAGGCTTTCTTCCTGCAAGTACAAAAAATTCAAACGCCTGGTCTAAGATTGAAGAATCACTTCCATCAGCATCTAAAATTGGAAGGAGCTTGTGAATATCGTCACCAAACGCTTCAGATACAAACTGTTTTTCTCGTGCTTTCATCCAATTCATGTTGCCCTGAAGAGTATTGATCTCTCCGTTATGAATTAAATAACGGTTTGGATGAGCGCGTTCCCAAGTTGGAAATGTATTTGTGCTAAAACGGGAATGCACTAAAGCGAATGGGGACACAAAATCCTCATCCTGCAAGTCAATATAAAAAGTATCAACTTGTTCTGGTGTTAAAAGTCCTTTATAGACGATGGTTTGTGTAGACAGACTCGCAAAATATGTTTGCAGACCGTTTTGTCTTGCCCAGTGTTCTGCTTGCTTTCGGATTACAAAAAGTTTCCGTTCAAAAACAAGCTCGTCAATAATGGAGTCATCACAAGCAATAAACACCTGCTTGACAACCGGACATGTTTCTTGGGCTTTCTTTCCGATAGAAGAACTATCAATCGGTACAGTTCTCCAGCCTAAAAGTGTCTGCCCTTCTTGTTCAATAAAACAATTAATTTGATTTTCAAGTTTCATTTGAGCTTCTTTATCGTTCGGGAAAAAAATCATCCCTGCACCGTATCTGCCCGGTTCCGGCAACTCAAAATTTGTTACCTTTTTAAAGAAACGATGAGGCAGTTTAGTCATCAAGCCTGCTCCATCACCTGTTAACGGGTCACTTCCTTGCCCTCCGCGATGATCAAGCTGGCATAACATATGAAGTCCTTGTTTCACTATTTGATGGGTAGCATGCCCTTTTAGATGAGCGTATAGACCAATTCCACAAGCATCATGTTCAAAGTTCGGACTATATAACCCTTGTGGTTCTGGAAATTGACTGTAGGTCATCGGTTACTCCCCCTTCACGATTTCAACTTAATGTTCAAAACTTTCTTTCAATTAGTTTAAGGTTTATAATTAATCGAAACAATATATAATTTAGATTAAAACAATCTCAAATTGAGAATGATTGGTTGTGGGAAAGTTATGGAGATCCGTCAATTAGCGTATTTTATTGAAGTTGCAGAACGAGAACACGTATCAGAAGCTGCACTTGCTTTGCATGTAGCTCAGTCTGCTGTAAGCCGCCAAATAGCAAATTTAGAATCGGAATTAGGTGTAGAGCTGTTCGAGCGAGAAGGCAGAAATATCAAACTGTCACCTGTTGGCCGGTTGTTTTTAACTCATGCAAAAACTGCGATGAAAGCAATTGAACATGCAAAAAAGCAGATAGATGAATACTTAGACCCTGAGAGAGGTACGATTAAGATTGGGTTTCCGACTAGTCTTGCCGGTCACCTGCTCCCTACAGTGGTTTCTGCATTCAAAAGAGAACATCCGAATATTGCCTTTCATTTACGCCAAGGATCTTATCGTTTTTTAACTGAGAGTGTAAAGAACGGTGACATTGATTTAGCTTTTCTTGGGCCTGTACCAACGAATGATCCTGATTTGGAAGGCTTTATATTGTTCACTGAAAAAATCTCTGCATTATTGCCCGAACAGCATCCTTTAGCTGAAAAAAGAACTCTTTTATTAAGTGATTTAAGAAATGATAATTTTGTTCTATTTCCTGATGGGTACATTTTACGAGAAGTCGTTGTGAATGCTTGTAAAGAATCGGGCTTCATACCCAAAATTGCTTGTGAAGGTGAAGATCTCGATGCGATAAAAGGCTTAGTCACAGCTGGTATGGGTGTAACACTTTTACCCGATAGTTCTTTCTATGAAACTAAACCGCGTTTTACAGTGAAAATCCCAATAGAAATTCCAGATGTGAAACGAACGGTTGGAATCATCACTCCACGTGGCCGTGAACTTGCACCGGCTGAACAGGTGTTTTATGAATTTGTTATAAAGTTCTTCTCTGTCCTGGAGCAGTATCAATAACATTGCTATTGGAAGTGGTTGATATCCGCTCCAGGATGCTCGCTTTCCGCGGGGCGTGCGGTGAGTCCCCTAAGCTAATCAAGCCTGCCGGGGTCTCACCTGTCCCGCTGATCCCGCCGGAGTCTCGCACCTTGCGCTCCAATCAACTAGTCGATGAAGCGTACTAAAAAATGTTCAAAAGCTACAATCTTTAGAAATGAGCCAAAGTTTAAGGAAAGCCCTATTGTTGTTTAATTTAGATTGGGATGAGGGTAACAGCGAGCAGGTAGGAATCGAAATTTGTCGAGGATTGCAGACTCGTCGATAAAGAGCCGAAACTTTTGGATTCACGGCTAAAATTTTTGGATTCAGAACCAAAACTCGTGGATTAATGGCTGTTTTTTGTGGAATTACGGTTAACTAATCTTCTTACCATAGTTTGTCCTCTCTTCAAGGCACCACTAAACAAAAGAAATCGGAATGGCGCAAGCCCGATCAACCTAATTATGCTCTATTTAAAAAAAGAGTGACCCAAAAATGAATGTTTTGGGTCACTCTTTCTTATTATTCAACCTGCAGCTTGTGTGTTATTGTTCGCTTTTCTAATGTTGCGGATATTAATACGGATTAATAACGATATAGCCAGTGCTGCTACAAAAGCACCTGTAAAGATGTAGAGTGTCAGAGAGTAGCTGTTGGTTGTCTCACGGATCCAGGAGACTACTAGTGGACCCACAAGACCAGCCGCCGCCCAAGCTGTTAATATATAACCGTGTATTGCGCCAAGCTGCTTTGTTCCAAATAGATCTCCAATGTACGCAGGTATGGAAGCGAACCCGCCTCCATAGCACGTAAGGATCACATATACTAAGAGCTGAAATAAAAACGCATTAGTTACGTTTGGCAGCAGTAAAAACGCAACGGTTTGCAATGCAAAGAAAGTGGTATATACATTAGGCCGTCCGATATAGTCTGAAACTGAAGCCCATCCTATTCGTCCAAATCCATTGAATAATCCCATGATACCAACCATTGTTGCCGCTGCACCAGCGCTTAGTCCTGCGATATCCTGTGCCATTGGAGAAGCTACGGATATAACCGCGATTCCGCAGGTTACATTGATGAAGAGCATTGCCCAAAGCGCCCAAAAGCGAATCGTTTTTACGGCTTCATTTGCTGTCAGCTGGGCAAGATCTTTCGTTTGTTTTTCTTCTTTTTTATCCCTTTCATCCATCCCCTCTGGCCGCCAATCTTTTGGAGGAGGAGCAAGATAAAGAGAAGATAGAAACATTATTCCAAAATAAATAGCACCTAACAGATAAAAAGTGTTTGAGATTCCAATCCCGTTGATAAGTTTAGCGATAACCGGACTCGCGATTAGCGATGCAAATCCAAACCCCATAATTGCCAGACCTGTCGCAAGTCCCCTCCTGTCTGGAAACCATTTTACGAGAGATGATACGGGTGTAATATAGCCGATTCCAAGTCCGATCCCGCCGAGAGCTCCGTAAAAGAAGTAAAGCATATACAATGAACCGATACTGTCCGCGAATCCTGCACCTATGAGTCCCGCTCCGAAACACGCTGAAGCTATTAATCCTGATATACGCGGACCATACCGTTCTACAAAATGTCCCATGAACGCAGCTGATAACCCTAAAAACAAGATTGCAATACTAAAAGTTAATGAGATTTCACTTAGTCCCCAATCATGTTTTTCCCGGAGTGGATTTGTAAACACACTCCAGGAATAGACTGAACCAATTGATATGTGTATACCAACAGCAGCAGCTGCAATTAACCAGCGGTTCTTTACTTTTTTAGCCATTGCTTTTCTCCTTTACCAATTTTTACTCCATTGTTTTATCTTTAGTTTGGTTAGCACGTTTTTCTGGAGTATCTTGAGTTGTCTTTTCATAAGGTTCGGTTTCTTGTCCCATTCCTTTTAAAAATTGCATCAGGATGGTGATGGCTCTGTTAATCTCTGGGTCCTTTATAGATTTTACAAGATCTAAATATCCTGTTTTTTCATCAGTGTCTTTATATTCGGCAACTCTGGCTATTCCTGCGTCAATCTTTAATAAGAAAGGTTCAAGCTGTCTCACGTTGATCATTCCGAGCGTTCCCAGCAGCAACAGTAGATTCTTCAGGGTGTTCGTGTTCTCAGGTTTGTCCATTGCTCTAACGGCAACATCTAATACTTTGTCACCTTGGCCAAATAACCCGTTTAACAGCGAGAGAATCCCTTTTTCCTGCATATGATTCATAATCTCGAGCGTTTGCAAGATCGCTTTCTTATTTTTAATCAAAGCATCCTCAACTTCACTCAAATCATTCTTACGCTGTTCTTCCTCCGGCACGGTCAATCTATAAACCTTCTTAATCGCCTTAGCCATGTTGTTTTCGCTCCTTTTTCACGACATCTCCAGGGAAAATATAGTCTTTTCTGGCCCATTTCTTTTCGACAGCTACTCCTATTTGCGGCTGCGGGTTACCGTATCTGAAATTCGTTCTTGGAAGCGGGTTTACACCTTCTGCTTGTAAGATCTCTAGCTTTGCACTTGTTTCTTTATAAGCTGGCGTATCCGTATCTTTGTCTGAGTAGCTGCTTGTTAGTAAATTAATCGCGGCTTCGCCATTATCGTTCATCGGTAAATAAACTTCTTTGCCCTTCACTCGATCTGTGATCAAACACTTTACTTTAACACTTCCATATGGAGAGGATAAGCGTACAAGAGTTCCATCTTTAATACCTCTTTCTTTTGCAAGTTCATGTGAGATTTCCAGAAATACGTTTGGCGTTTTAGAGGTTATTCCTTCCGACTTATACGTCATGTTTCCTTCATGGAAGTGTTCTAAGATTCTGCCGTTGTTTACGTGTATATCGTATTCTTCGCCGAATTCTTTCGGTTCTGTCCAGTCAACAGAAAATAATCTTGCTTTCCGATCATCAAAAGGAAAACCATCTAAAAATAGAATGGGTGTATCTGTTCCATCAGGTGCAACAGGCCATTGAAGACTTTTGTATCCTTCTAATCTTTCATAAGAAACACCAGCGAACAGCGGTGCTAATTGTGCAGCTTCATCCATAATGTCACTGGGATGCGTGTAATTCCATCCAGCTCCAAGACGGTTTGCGATTTCCTGTATAATCTGCCAATCAGGTTTTGATTCTCCTAATGGTTCGAGAACTTGATATAACCGTTGTATTCTTCGCTCTGTATTTGTGAAGGTTCCTTCTTTTTCAAGACTTGGGCTTGCTGGCAATACAACATCTGCAAACTCAGCAGTTCTGGTGAAGAAAATATCCTGAACAACAAAGAAATCCAGTTTTTCATAAGCTGCATGGACATGGTTAATGTTAGAATCCACGATACCCATGTCTTCCCCTTTTAGGTACATAGCCTTAACATAACCCTCATGTATGCCAGCCACCATCTCGTGATTGTTGAGTCCTGGTTCTTCCGGTATTTTCACTCCCCAAACTTTTTCATATTTTGCTCTTACCTTTTCATCTGAAACTTTTTCATAAGAAGGCAGGCGATCCGGCATACTTCCAAAATCACTTGCACCTTGTACATTGTTATGGCCTCTAAGAGGATAAGATCCTACACCTGGTCTTCCGTAATTCCCTGTGACAAGCAGCAAATTTGAAATAGCAGTACTTGTATCGCTGCCACCCGTATGCTGTGTAACTCCCATTGCCCAAAGAATACAAACACTCTTTGATAGGTGGATCGTTTCTGCAATTTTGATTAGCTCCTCTTGTGAAAGTCCTGTTGCCTTCTCAGCATATTCCAATGTGAACTTTTCAAGATTCTGTTTAAATTCATCTAATCCATTCACTTGCTTGTCTAAAAATTCCTTGTCCTCCCAGCCCTGGTCCAGAATATATTTCGTTACTGCAGAAAGCCAGACTAAATCAGTACCAGCACGCGGGTGAACAAACAGATCTGCACGATCTGCCATTTCATGTTTTCGAAGGTCTGCAACAATCAGTTTCTGTCCATTTAATTTTTGAGACCGTTTAACACGTGTTGCTAAAACGGGATGAGATTCAGACGTGTTGGAACCAATCACGATAACAAGCTCGGACTTTTCTATATCTTTTATAGTTCCGGAGTCTCCACCGTGGCCAACTGTTCGAAATAATCCCATCGTTGCAGGAGTCTGACAGTACCGTGAGCAATTATCGATGTTATTGGTTCCGATAACTCCTCGTGCCAGTTTTTGCATTAAATATGACTCTTCGTTCGTACATTTAGACGAACTGATAAAGCTTAAAGCTTGTGAACCATGTTTTTCTTTAATATCTGTAAACTTAGAGGCTATCAGGTTTAACGCTTCATCCCAAGTGGCTTCTCTGAATGCATCTCCTTCACGAATCAATGGTTTTGTTAACCGTTCTTCGCTGTTCACAAAATCCCAGCCGAATTTTCCTTTAATACAAGTGGAAATCCCGTTTGCAGGAGCTTGGATTTGTGGATCCACTTTTAAAATCTCTCGGCCTTTTGTCCACACATCAAAACTGCAGCCCACTCCGCAATACGTACAAACCGTTTTCGTCTTTTTAATCCGTTGTTCACGCATTGCGGCCTCCATATCTGAAATGGCTAAAATAGAGCCGTACCCTGTTTCTACGCTCTTCGTGATTTCGATCATCGGACGTAAAGTTTCCCGGTTAATTCCGGTCATGTAGCCAGCTTCGCCTAACATCCCTTTCTCCATCAACGCATTGCATGGACAGACGGTTGAGCAATGTCCGCAAGAAACACAAGAAGATTCGTTAATCGGAACATCTTTATCCCAAATTACACGAGGCCGTTCACGATCCCAGTCGATTGAAAGAGTTTCGGTTACTTGAACATCCTGACACGCTTCAACACAGCGTCCGCACAAAATGCATTGATCGGGATCATATCTGTAAAAAGGGTTTGAGTTATCCTCCTTATAGGGTTTATGGTCAAAAGGGATGCTTTGATGGTTTATTTTCACCTCTTTAACAGTGTTATGTACTTCACATCCGCCATTGTTATAATCACAAACCGTACAATAGAGTTCGTGGTTAAAAAGAATCCTGTCCATTCCTATAACCTGGGCTTCTCTTACCTCATCTGATTTGGTATCAACTTCGTCTCCTTCATTTACTTTTGTAGAACAGGCCCTTACAAACTCTCCATTAACCTTTACGATACACGTATCACACGTTTCAAGTGGTCCTAGACTGGGGTGGTAGCAAACATGAGGTACCTGGTCCGGGCTCTCTGAAAGCAGGTTTAAGATGGTTTGGTCCTTATTCGCTTTTAATTCTGATCCATTAATATTAATAGAAAAAAAATCTGACAAAACAATTTCACCCTTTCTTTTAAAAATTAACTTACAAAAAATTCAGTCATCTAAAAATGCCGTTTCCCTATTCTTTATCTCCTTAAACAAATATAAATATTCCAATTGTACTTAAAGATAAGCTCTAAAAAAGACACCCAATTATGAGTGTCAATAATCGATCAACCATCTAAATCAATCTCAATTAAGTCATATGAAGTTACAATGCCTAGTGGCCTTTCGTTTTCACTTCCATTAAGTGTAATTATGATTGCTTCGAGTTTCTTCCCGTTTTTATGGAAGGTCTCGAAAATCTCTTCCGCCTTAAATATACTTGAGGTTTTTGAAATGAAAGCTACAAGCTGATTTTCCTTATTATTCGTTATATCTGATATTTTTGCATTGTTTAAATCAATAACTTGATCTGCTAGGCGGTCAGTAAGCCAATTTAATATATATGTTGCTGTCAGAAGCCAAAGATACTCCCCTTTTTCATTATAAACCGGAAAGCGTGAATATGATGTTTCTCTGATACAGCTTAGAACATCGGCAAGACGATCACTTTCTTTAAAATGATGAACTTCTTTTGTAGCTATACTTAATGCGGTTTCAGGCTTTTGAAAATAACCTGCTATTTTTTCTATGCGCTCCACAATATCAAGATGCGGCTCTGCAATATAATAATCATGGTCAACTTTTTCGTGAACGATCGCATTTCGAAGCTTTGCGAACTGGCAAAGCTCATTATAAAATGATCTGATTAGAGAATGCTTTTTCATTCCAACTTCAACTAAGTTCTTAAATCGATCGTCTGTTGTATCCTTAACTTTGTCCATTAGACACTTATGAATTTGATTAAATGCTATCTCAAAACGTTCTGATAATGCATTTTCTTTATTTGTTTTTAAATGAGTCACGGTCATGTTCTATCTCTCCTTATATATTTCCACTACCCTCTTTCTACCCTCAAACAGACATTTAATAAACAAAAAAAAGAAGCGCATCATTTGATACACATCTTTAGTCTAAAAATCTTTCCATTTAATTTTTCCGCATTTATTTTCTACGTCTAGTTCAACTTTAAAATCATGCTTTTCATAAAAATGAATTAAACGATCAACGTGATCCCAGTCTCTTTTAGCAATGTCACCTTTGATTAATGGAATATTATTGTCTAATGCAGTTTCTTTTAAATATTCCATACAGATTGATCCATATCCTTTATTTGCAGGTCCCTTTATATCACCTATATGAAGGGTGTTTTCATCTTCATATACCGCATCAATAGCAAAATCCCAGCCATCATATCTAGATTCACAATCGTTAAGCATGATTTTGCACTGATCCATTTCTTCTGTTTTATATACGATAACAAGATTATCGTCTTTTGTTTGGTCAACACCAATTACATCATAGTCTTTCGCAATTTGTTTCATATCGTTCTGTAATCGGAGAAGTTGAAATTCCAGATCATCCCGGTCAAGTTTGTTTTCTGTTTCTTTTTCAAGCCCAAGCAGCAACATATAAATCCCTCCTTTTAGATTTTTAACAGAAACACACAGTTTCTCATTTTACTAAAGGCAAGGAGATATATCAAATGTAAATTGTTGCCTGCTATTAACGTTTAGAAGAAATTACATAGAATTCAGTTTGCCTATTTGTTAAGTAATACAATTTATTGTCTTTGAAGCAGACTGATTCTTCAAGGTAGATAGGAATATCCTTATTCCATTCTGGGATAAATTGTCTAATGTTAAACTCTAATGCATAGCACGTATTATTCAGAATCTGCAATTCCCCCCGGACAGGGATGGGTTCCTGCTTATCAAATAGTCCTATTAAAGGACCTGCTGCGTGACAATGGTATCCAATAGGGTGGGAATATAGCATGGGTGAAATGCCGCATGCAAACGCTTTCTCCATTACTTCTTCAAAGACTTCATTACCTGTCATTCCTGATTTGAACGAATCAAATACGATATCTTCAAATTTGTTAGCTGTAATTAAAGCATTCCGGAGTCCTTCTGGAATTTCATTTTCATCTGGATGGAGGACATAAGCTAATTGCTGTGTATCTGAACAAAGTCCTAAATATTCAATGCCAAAATCAAGATGTACAATGTCACCAGGCTGAATAGTGTCTTCAATTCTGTCAGCTGATGATCCTTTTCTTTGAATGTCAACTGTAGGATAGAAAGAAGTTTTTAATCCAAGATCAAAGGTTTTTTGCCTGATCCATTCAACTACTTCACGGGAGGTAGTTTGATTTGGAGAAATCACTTGATCAGATAAAGCCTGTTTAGCTATCAAACGGGTAATAGTGGCCAGTTCTTTATATGCTGCAAGTTCCGAATCTATTCGAAATTGAAGCCAATCAACAGCCAAAGGTGCTGAAGATACTAATTTAGATGAGTAATCTTTTCCGATCGTATCTGTCATCGTCTGATAATAAGAAAGGCTTAACCCATCACAAAAAGAAAAATGGGCAGAATGGTTAACCGCGATTTGATCTGGCTGATATGTATCCATTAGTTTTCTAAGTAAATCAAATGGTCCTTCACCTTTCTTCCCTATGCAGCATGTATAATAGGGTTCAAATTGTTTATTCGAAGAAATGACTAGCCTTTTTACTTTTCCTGTATCCTTTTCTCTAACAAAAACAAATATCGTTAAACGCCGCGAGCTGTCTATTGAGGAAGGAAAAAGAGTAATGGCTACAGGATCTTCATGATATTCCCTTCCAAGTGTAATCCACATATCGAAATTATGTTTATTCATCAGAATAGGCAGTAAAACCTCTAGTCTCGTGAGCAGCCATTCATCTGTTATTTTGTCTCTTTCAATAAGTGATTTTTTTTTATACGGTTGTTGATCTATTTGAATTGCCACGATTTCTCAGCCCTCTCTATCAATATCTAATTAAACTTTTCTCCTTTGTATATGCAAAGTCCTTCGTGGTCTTGTTTCATAATTTGATGCATATGAATAGGAGGACAAAGTGTACAAGGAGATGCACCATGATATGAATATATTTTTTAGGGGAGTTCTGTTGCTTGCAGCTGCAGCATTAGTGGGAGAAAGCTTAGAATTTATTGTGAATATGATACTTGCACGTCAATTGGGAGAATTGGGATTAGGCCATTATATGTCTATTTTCCCAACTGTTATTTTAATTATTATCATTGCAAGTCTAGAGCTGCCAATTTCAATATCAAAATTTGTAGCAGAAAAAGAAGAAAAACAGCACTACAGCATGCTGAAACATGCGACTAAACTAACATTGATTCTAACGGCAGCTATGATTATTATTGCTGTATTTGTACTTCCTTTTATCCCGGTCTTTAACAGCTATCATCCTCTTGTTAGATGGTTAATGGTGCTATTAATTCCTCTTATCTCGCTGACCTCGATCGCCAGAGGTTTTTTCATGGGGAAGCAGCAGATGGGTAAACTCGCTTTTTCTAATCTATTCCGTAAATTTGCACAGCTCATATTGCTGGCAGGTATTTATCAATTATTCTCCTTTGATAGAGAAACTGCTATCTTAATTGCATTAGCTACTTTCGTTGGCAGTGAACTTGTTGTCTTCGTTTATTTGTTTACAGCTTATTTGCTGCAATTCAGGAAAATGAAATCCCAATCGAATCAAGATTTAAGTGCTGGAGAAGTTACAAAAAGCTTAATGGCCGTGACCATACCAACAACAGGGCTGCGGCTTTTTCATGCATTTACAAATGCAGTTCAGCCATTTTTGATTAAATACTCACTTACTTTGACTGGATTATCTGATGTGGCGGCAACTGAACAGTTTGGTCTGCTTGCAGGTGTTGCTATAACTATTGGATTCTTCCCTGCATTTATTGCGCATTCTTTGCTAGTTGTACTAATACCGACAGTTTCTGAAGCGACTGCAAAAAAAGATGTGGATACATTAAAAAGTCTACTTATTAGGGTTATGAAAATAACAGCAGCATACGGTTTTCCGGCAGTAATGATTTTTCTTTTGTTTTCTGAGAAATTAACAGTGTTGTTCTTTCACTCTACTTCGGCTGCAATTTATCTAGAGCTTTTATGGCCGAGCTTTTTATTTACATTCTTCTTAATTCCGCTTCAGGCGTATTTAATTGGTTTAGGATTGATAACTACTGCTTTTATCCAGAGTGTATGGTCAACAATCATTTCTTTTTTTCTTATGTATATCCTCGGCTCACAGCCATCATTTGGAATGCACGGTGTCATCATTGGTATGAATACAGGATCCGTTCTTCTTATGCTTCTTCATTATTTTTCAGTCTGCAAAGCTATCGGCATTACCTTTTGGCTGAGTGCAAGTAACAATTATCAAGAATAAAAAAGGGCATCTCTATAAGGATAATTCCTTAAGGGATGCCTTTTTATCAGAAGATTTTCTGAGTATGCGCGACGACAGCACGAAAGTTATACCTGCTATTTTCTTGTTTTACAAACGTCCAGTGATTAGGAATACGGGATTGCAAAAATTTAAGTTGTGATTCATTTAGGCTAATCTCAAGCCATGTGTCTCCGATTTTAAAATGTTCCTCTTCTTTGAAAGAAAATCTTGTCTGCAGCAAATTTTGTAATCCTCTAATCGTAATAAACTTAAACATATATCCGTTATTAACTGCGAGAACGATATCCTCCCAATTCTCTTCTGCGTAACGGAAGAAGTTTAACCAGCTATTCTCTTCTTTTCCTATATGTTGTAAAGCACTCATATTTTTATTCCTAATAACATCAATCAAATGATCTCCGCCAACCCCTCCAGCGATTGCGGCTTCAATTAATAAGCCAGCTGGCATTGATAATTTCACCATTATAATCCCCCAATTATTAGAAAAATTAAGTACGCATTGGTCTTAAAATATTTGTTCGTTTTGATGCTCTCCAAATAATGAATAACAAAAGCAATACAGCTAGGGAGAAACTTGTGTTAGCGATAACGTCTATCTCACCCATGTGTCTTATACCAATTCCGATAAATGCCCAAACGAAAACGAGCGGATAAATAAAATCTTCATTTTTAAAAGTAAAAACAAAGGCTAATATCGTTCCAACGATAAGCATTGTAATAGTCCAAGTTTCAGAAGAAAACCCGAAACCATTCCATCCCGAATATTTTAGTACAACTGAGGTATTAACAATTGTAGCTACACTCACCCATCCTAAATAGATTGAAAAAGGAGACAGAACATATCTTGGACGGTTCTCATCGCTTTGAATCTTTGAATAAATGATGATTAAAGACAGCAGTAATCCTATCATTACAATAAGTGAGAGGATCAGTTTTTCATAATGCCAGACAAAAATCCAAAGACAGTTGAATATACAGCTAATTACAAACCAATAACCTATTTTTTTGAAAACTGTAAGATTAATGTGTTTAGGCATGACTTGATAAATTACCCATATAGTCAGCAATGTATAGATCAGTCCCCAAATCGAGAATACATATCCTGCAGGAGTAATAAGGACATTATACTTAGCTGATAGTGCCCCTGTTGTATTCCTGTTTAAAGGTAAAGCGTTTGCCAGATAATTAACTAAAATAACTGCTGCGACGGCCATTATATTAAAATACGCTCTAAACTTTTCGGACATATGTTGTACCTCCTATTAGGATATCTTGTTTCATATATACCCCATTCAGAGATGATTTATGAGAAAAGGCAATCCTTTTTTGGACTGCCTTTGTAAATGGTTAATTGCTAAATGCCTGAGTGCCAATTTCTGCTTCACGTTTGAATAAGCGGCTGTATACACCGTGTTCTGATTTCAGGAGTGATTCGTGTTTCCCTGTTTCAATCATTCTGCCGTTTTCTATAACGATAATACGATTTGCAGCAAGCACAGTTGATAATCGATGAGAGATGATAAAAACGGTTTGCTTAGATTTTCTTTTGTTGATCGCCTCATTAACTTGAACCTCTGTAATCGGATCAAGTGCAGAACTTGCTTCGTCTAAAATAAGAATAGCTGCATCTTTAACAAGAGCTCTGGCAAGAGACAATCTTTGTTTTTGACCGCCAGATAATAAACTTCCCCGCTCTCCTACCATTGTGTTCAAGCCTTCAGGCAGTGTTTGGATGAATTCTTCCAAACCGCTGTCATTTATCGCACTTAACAATTCTTCATCTGTAGCATCAGGATTTGCTATGCGCAGATTATCAGCAAGTGAACCGTTCCGCAGCTGAACATCCTGTGAAACAATAGCTATCTGTGAACGGAGCCATCCAGCATCAATAGATGAAATATCTTTGCCGTCTAAAAGAATAGAACCGCTGTCTGGTTCATATAGACGGAGTAATAAATCGACGATTGTAGATTTCCCGGAACCGCTTGGACCGACAAGAGCTATAGCTTCACCTGGCTGAACAGTAAATGATAATCCTTTAAGAACCAATTCATCTTTTTCGGGGTAGCCAAATGCTACGTCCCTTAATTCAATGGATCCCTGTACTTCTGGCAATTTAATACCTTTTTCGGTTTCAGCACTTGAAGTCTTTTCGCTTAATAAAATTTCAGAACGGTCTAGAGCTGGACCAGTTCTTCTTACAGAAAGCCAGTTTCTGAGCATCTTCTGCATTTCATTAGCAGCGATTGCAACAAGCCCTGCGGCTGTCAGCATTTCACCGGTAGTTAAACTATTGTTCCAGATTAAATAGGCACTAAGCCCATAAACAACTGCTAAACCAAGACCGTTATAACTCCCAATAACGACAATGGATTGCATACGGGCTTTTAATTCATAACGGGATTCTTTAATGAACGATTTGCGAATTTCAGCAACACTTTGCACTTCTCCTTCAGATACCCCGAGAACCCTGGAAAGGTGGATGCCTGTAACAGATTCACGAAGTCTTTCAAGATAACGCGAAGCTTCTTTTCTGGCGTTTGCCGATGCTTGGCGTGTTCTTTGCCCAACTGCATTTGATGTTAAATAGAAGATAACCCCTAACACAACGCTTGTAATCATAAGGTATGGATGGATCCAAAGCAAAACGATGCTATACAAAATTACTCCCTGAACGGAAGCCATGAAAGTAGAGCCTTCCCATGCAAGGAAATTGTGCAGAGTATCGGGGTCATCAGAAACCCTCGCCATCATCTCACCCGATTGATTGTTCTGGTAAAAAGAGAACGGCAGAACCTGCAGATGTTTAAACAAACGAAGTTTTTGCCAGTTCGTTACTGTTTTAGCGACCTGGTGACAAAAGTATTCATCAATTACCATCAGGATTAAGTCAGCAACAGCTGCAAATATTAGAAGCCACATTAATCCCCATAAAAGCTTATTAGACTCTCCTGGAAGTATAGTATCGACAAGCCATCCGAGAGCAAGTGTCGGGATAAGCGCAGAAAAAACCTGGCTGATCGCAATAACAAAAGCATCTGCGAATACCCAGTTTTTATGTGGTTTTAAAAAGGCAAGAACGCGTCTGCCGTCACGGTTTTTTGGCTTGGCAGCTAATTGGCTCATATCGCTCTCTCCTTTTCTAATTCACTGTATTGGGCCATATAAAGTTCATAGTATTGACCTCTTTGTGCAAGAAGTTCTTCATGAGTTCCCTCTTCTGCAACGATCCCCTTATCCAAGAGCAGAATTTTATCCGCATCTCTAACTGTGATGAGACGGTGAGCGATTGTGATGGTTGTTCGTCCAGGAATAAGGTTTTCTAATGCTGCTTGCACGCGCTCTTCCGTTTCACCATCAAGGGAAGAAGTTGCTTCATCAAAGATTAAAAGAGCTGGATGTCTTAAAATTGCCCTCGCTAAAGCGACTCGCTGTCTTTGACCGCCTGACAATTTAAGGCCGCGTTCTCCTACAATGGTTTCATATCCGTCGGGCAGTGCTGCTATAAATTCTGTAAGTCCTGATGCTGCACATGCTGCATCTAGATCTTCCTGAGATGCATTTTTTCTTCCATATAATAGATTCATACGAAGTGTATTGTTTAATAGGAAAGTTTCTTGCGATACAACTCCGACTTGCTGACGGAAAGAATTACGGTTGTAATCAAATAAATTCTGCTGATCTACTTCAATGGTTCCTGCTTCAGGTTCGTATAGACCGAGCAGTAATTGTATAAGAGTAGATTTTCCTCCGCCGCTCGTTCCTACTATTCCAATGTGCTGCCCTGACTTCATGCTAAGAGATACACCTTTAAGAACATATTCATCATTTCCAGGATAGCGGAACCATAGATTATTAACGTCTATATCCCCGCGTATTGCGTTCATTTTTGGCAAGTTCTCTTCATGTTCAACTGGAAGGTCAAAATATTCATAGATTCGTTGAAGAGCAGGTATTGCCTGCTGGATGATTAATGCATTCTCTGCAAGTGACCGAATAGGAAAAAACATCGTAGGAATAAATCCGAGACATGCTACAAGCGTCCCCAGGGATATGGTATTGTTCCAGACAGCCATACCTCCTACTAACATTACAACTCCAGGTGTTGCGATATTGAATAAGTTTCCTAGCCGCCAGTTTACTTTACCGATCAAAGCAGCACGAATCGAATAATTTTTCCAGTCCGTAAGTTTTTTGTCTTGTGTATGTATTTCTCGTTCTTGTGTTTGGAATGTACGAACAAGTCTTGTTGATTCGATGCTCTCTTGAAGATGATGATAGATGTCAGCACGCATATCACGCTGCACTGCACTCATTTTTCGCATTGTATTTCCAAGTTTGAATGATGGATATAAATAGATAGCAAATACACAGAACATAATGATGGCCACGGGCCAATATAGAGCAAATACTGCGATAAATGCAGCTACAGCACTAACCACCTGCTGGACAAATCGTGGTACAACAGTATTATTCAAGTTTTGTACAGCTTCTACATCATGCGTAAGGCGATAAAGCATATCCCCGCGAGGCGTATTCGTAAAGAATGACATAGGTGTCCGGTGCAAACGTCCAAAAGCTCTCATCTGCATATCAGTAATTACATCCAGTCCGATCTGAACCTGAATATATTCCTGAAGCGATTCGAAAATCACTTTAAATAAAAATGCAAACAGTACTCCTGCAACGAGCCAGCCGATCATATCTGTCATTTGATTTGGAAGCACTTCATCCACTAGCTTTCCAGCTAAAATAGGAGGTATTACTGTAAAGGCACCTCCGATTAATGAACATGCAAAAGCAAGCAGAAGCCCCCTCCAATAAGGCTTAAAATGCTTAAGTGTCTCTCTTAAAAGCTTCATATTTAGTTCCCCCTCTCGCTCCTAAGCACTTTATTTTAAACCAATTTCTAAAAATTTTCATTATTTTTACTTGTTATTTTTTTCAATATAAGAAAAATATATGAAGTCTATAATTAATCAATTATAAGAAAAATTGAAGGTGTAAACTTTGTTGCTCTTTGAAAGTGGTTGATTTCCTCTCCAGGTTGCTCGCTTTCCGTGGGGTGTGCGGTGAGCCTCCTAGCGCTCTGCGCTGTTCGGAGTCTCACCTGTCCCACTCATCCCACAGGAGTCTCGCACCTTGCGCTCCATTCAACTATCTAAGAAGAGAATCAAACAAAGTACCTCCAAGCAACAATCTTTAGAGAAGAGCCTTTAGAAATGAGCTAACAAATAAAAGAACATGTCCTTAATAAGCTGGTAACGAACAAAAACAAACAAAAAAAGGACCAACACCAAAAGTCGGGTTACGCAACTATTTGGTATCAGTCTCTTTGAGTAATTTATGGATTAAGGATTTACACGTTTTAGAGGTTTAGTGGCTGGTCCTTCTACAACTGCTCCTTCGTAAGTAAAACGGGATCCATGACAAGGACAGTCCCATGTTCTATCACCGCTGTTCCATTCCACTTCACAGCCTAAATGTGTACAAGTGGTATCAACTACATGCAATTCTCCATTAGAATCTCGATAAGCTCCGCATCGCTTTCCATCTACAGTTACTGCTCCGCCTTCATCTTTATTAAGGCTCCGAGGATTTTTAGAAGGCTTGTCTAACTTTCCAGACACAAAATGCTTTGCTACATCGGAATTTTCTTTAACAAACTGCTTTAAATCTGAAGGGTCAGCTTGAAAACGCTGAGGTTTATACAGATCGGCAAACTCGTTTTCTCTATCCATTATATGATCACGAATAATATGGGCAGCTAGTGTACCAGTTGTCATCCCCCATTTTCTGAATCCAGTTGCTACAAAAATATTGTCATGCTTATGTGTTAACTTACCAATGAAAGGAACTTTATCAAGTGTGATAAGATCTTGAGCTGACCAGCGATACAATACTCTTTCAAGGTTAAGCGATTTTTTTGCTTCTTTTAATAACGCTTCATAATGCTGATGTGTAGGAATTCCCTGCCCAGTCTGATGGCTTTCACCGCCAACGAGAACTACATGCTCTCCATCTTGCAGAATGGATCTGTATGATCTTACAGTTTCATCTACACTCAAATACATACCATGAGGGAATTTATCTTTGGTTTTAACCGCTAAGACATAAGAACGTTCTGCCATCATCCTTGTAAAATAAAAACCCATTCCATCGAAAAATGGAAAATGTGTGCAGCAAGCTACAAAATTTCCTTTTACTTCATGTCCATTTTCTGTTTTTACTATTGCCTTTTTATCTTCCTTATCTTCCTGAATATCAGAAGCTGTTGTATTTTCGTATATCTTAACACTAAGTGACTCCATTTCTTTTAATAGAGCAATCAAGTATTTAACAGGATGAAAATGTGCTTGGTTTTTCATAACAAGCGCTTTTTTATGAGGTATATCAAAAGGCATCTTTTCAGTTAAATCGCCATCGATCTCGAGCTGTTCATATGCATGAGCTTCTTTTTCGAGTTTTTTAATTCCTTGTTCTGTATTTGCATAAAGAAAAGCATCGTGAGTTTCGTAGTTACAATGGATACCATTTTCTTTAATAAAATTATGAATGAATTGACCAGCAGCTTCGTTCGATTGATAATACATTTTTGCCCGTTCTAATCCAAGGTGGGAGATCAGACGATCATAAATGACACCATGCTGGGAAGTGATTTTTGCCGTTGTATGGCCAGTTGTTCCATTCAGGACTTTTCCAGCTTCAAGCAAGGTTACTTGAAGTCCTTCTTTAGCAAGTAAATAAGCTGTCGTTATACCTGTAATCCCCCCACCTACGATAACAACATCTGTATGTTCATCTCCTTTTAATGAAGGATATTTGGGCAAATCGACATTTTGCCTCCATAATGGTTCAGGGTATTGCGGCAAATTTTGTTCGAAACTATTCACGGAGTACCTCCTATATTAAAAAAATATTTTTACCCATTATTCCCCATATGTGAGGGTCACAATCCAAAAAACAAAAAACAGGCTAAAATTTAGCCTGTTCAAGATTTACTTGCTAATTCGTTTTTCAAGAGCATAATCGTAATTCCCTGTATAGCTATCAACCTTGCCATTTTCCAGCCATATCGTTCTTTCGAATAGCTTATTCATAAAATAACGGTCATGTGTTACAGCCATTATTGTACCTTCAAATTCTTCTAAAGCTATTTCTAAAGCTTCACGTGAATCTATATCTAAATGGTTGGTAGGTTCATCAAGTATTAGAAAATTGAACCCTTCATAAACAAGCTGTGCGAGCCTTAACCGCGTTCTCTCTCCTCCACTTAGATCACTTGCTTTTTTATATACTGAAGGACCATAGAATAAGAACTTTACCAAGTGATGTCTCGCTTCTCCCTCTTCCATGGGTACATTATCCCTAAAAATGTCGAGAACGGTCAGATTAGCTTCTGCTTCCAGTCCTTTTTGTGAAAGATATCCAATTGATACGGAGGAACCAAGCTTAACAGCACCATAATCAAAATCGTTATTTTGCAGACAGTTTATTAAAGTGGTTTTTCCCGAACCGTTTTTGCCGATGAGAGCAATCTTTTCTCCGTATCTTACCTGCAGGTCAATATTTTCAAGAATCAAACGGTCTTCAATTAACTTGGTTACTTGTTCCAAAACAACAACATCCTGTCCGCTTCTCTTATTCACATTAAATTCAAAAGCTGCCTTTTTGCGTTCGAGCTGCGGTCTTTTCATATTTTGAATACGAGCAAGTGCTTTTTCCATACTTCTGGCTCGTTTGAAGAACTTTTCATTACCAGAACGTGCTCCCCAATCCCGCAGTTGTTTAATAGATTCTTTTATTTTTCTTACTTTCTTTTGCTGTTCTTGGTATTTTTCAAATTCTAGCAAGAGATTATTTTCTTTTTCCTTAACAAACCCAGAGTATGAATGGTGATATACAGTACATTCCCCTTCTTCGAAATCAATCGTCTTCATAGTAACTTTATCCAAAAAATATCTGTCATGACTGATAATTACTATTGCCCCTTTATATTTTAGTAAATAATTTTCCAGCCAGTTAATAGTATCAATGTCTAAATGGTTAGTAGGTTCATCCAGCAAAAGAAGTTCGGGTTCTTGAAGAAGCAGACAAGCTAAACCTACTTTCGTTTGTTCTCCTCCGCTAATTTGCCTAAATAGATGATTTGTAAGATGAGAAATACCAAGGCCCGTTAAAACACCGTTAATTTTTGATTCTATTGCATAACCGCCTAAATTCTCGTATTGTTCTTGAAGTTTATATAGTTTGTTTAAATTTTTATCAAGCCGATCTCCTTGTGAAGGATCACTTAATTGTAGATTTACCTCTTCTATCTTCTTTTCAATTTCCTTAATCTCTTGAAATGTTGCCGAGATGACCTCGTAAACGGTGGAATGAACATCATGATCAGGCAGCTGGGCAAGGTATCCGATAGCTGCATCTTTTTTTATAAAAATTGAACCTGAGTCACTATGCTCCAAATTGCTCAACAGCTTAAATAAAGTCGTTTTTCCTGAACCATTTTGACCGACAATGCCAATTCGATCTTGTTCGTGTATCTCAAATGAAATATTTTTAAGAATCTCATTTCCGCCGTACATTTTTTTTAGATTTTGAACAGTGCATATAATCATTTTATTTTTCTCCTTTTATAATGTTATGCCACTGTCCTTTTTCAAAAAGGCACTCTTCTAAAAGATTGTTGCTTATTATCATTTTTTCTTTCATTTCATTGATAAGTTGATTGGAGTGCAAGGTGCGAGACTCCTGCGGGACGAGTGGGACAGGTGAGACTCCTAAACGCGCAAAGCGCGAGGAGGGTGACCGCCCGCCCCGCGGAAAGCGAGCGACCTGGAACGGAAATCAACTACTTTCAAAACAACAAAGTTTGCGAAAACAGCCTTCAATAAAAAAACCATGAGCAAATAGTACCTGCCCATGGTTTTATCTTTTACATAGAAAAAGGAAAGGGTAAGGTTACTTATCGGTGTACAATATTTGAATAGCTGAATTTGGACAGACTCCACCAATTACGAAAAAACACATAAGTAATTGAACGAAAAACGACCAGCCAGCTAAACAGTTGTACATCTCTAAGCATTCCTTACACCTCCTTACGATTCCAATTAATAAATAATTTCCATTTTATTATATGACAGAATTTTCAAATGTGCAAACAGGAAAAAAGTTGCAGTATATCTATGAAAAAGCAGGTATATTGCAATTTATAGAGAATTAGTTTTAAATATTTATATAATTCTGAAAAGGGTGTGTCTTATGAAAGTAAAATCTAATTATCTTTCCAAATCCAAAGTAACGTATGTAACAGAAAATATGTCAATTAGTGAAGCCCGTTACACCATCATTCAATCTGGGTATCGCTGTATTCCAGTATTAGATGAAAAAGAAGAAAAGTTTGTGGGCTTGCTTTTTAAGGAGACAACATCCGATTATATAATTGATAATGTTGGTTCTGTAAAAGAAAATGTCAGCAGGGTTGTAGAAGAAAAAGATGCCTTTATTCATGAAAATACAGCTTACTTTAAAGTGCTGTTTTCGATCCGCCGTCTTCCTTTCATGGCAGTAGTAGATGATGACTATAATTTTTTAGGGATAATTACTCACTCTAAAGTAATGGACATTCTGCAGGACTCATATGGAATTAAAAATGGCGGCTATTCATTAACTGTCTCTACTACTGAAGGTAAAGGGTCGCTTAGAAAACTATTCACAGCCATCCATGAAGAATACAATATCGAAGGTGTCTTTACACAAGATGCTGGAAAACAATTTTTGCGCAGAATTGTAATCACATTTAATAAAAGTGTTACGCGCAAAGAAATTGATGAATTGATTCACCGTGTGGAGGCTAATGGATTTAAAGTAGCCGATATAGAAGATCTAAGAACTTTTGCGAAAGTTTAATTCGTAAAATTAAAATACGTTCCCGCAATATTGGGGAACGTATTTTTTATGCTAAATTATTTAACTTCTTGCGGCACAGATAACCCAAGTCCTTTGGCTATACGCATACCGTAATCTGGATCTGCTTTATAAAAATGATGAATTTGACGCAGTTTTATTTCATCATGTTCGACAGGTTTCATTGCGCCAATAATGGTTTCTACTAAACGTGAACGTTCTTCCTCGCTTAACAGGCGGTATAAATCTCCAGGCTGTGTATAGTGATCATCGTGATCATAGCCAACACTGTCCGCTATCCCCGTGACAGGAAATGCAGCCTGTTTATTTTCGGTAGATTCTTTAGGTCCTCCGAAACTATTAGGCTCGTAATAAACAGACCCTCCGCCATTATTATCAAAACGCATTTGGCCATCACGCTGATAATTATTTACTTCATAGCGCGGACGATTAATCGGAAGTGCTTGATGGTTTGCTCCAACACGGTAACGATGTGCGTCATGGTATGCAAAAAGACGTCCCTGAAGCATCTTATCAGGTGATACATCAATTCCTGGTACTAATGTTCCGGGTGAAAATGTAGCTTGTTCAACTTCTGCAAAATAATTTTCTGGATTCTTATTCAAAACCATTCGGCCTACTTCAATTAAAGGATAGTCTTTTTGTGACCAGACTTTTGTAACATCAAACGGATCAAACCGGTAAGTATTCGCATCCTCAAGAGGCATAATTTGCACATAGAGTTTCCAGGCAGGAAAATCACCATTTTCTATCGCATTAAAAAGATCTTCTGTATGATAATCAGCATTTTCTCCAGCAATCTTCGCAGCTACTTCATTTGATAAATTCTTTACACCCTGCTCTGTCTTAAAGTGGTATTTTACCCATACTCCATCTCCTTCTGCATTTACCCATTTAAAGGTGTGGCTTCCAAATCCGTGCATATGGCGGAACGTTGCAGGTATACCCCGATCAGACATAAGTATCGTTACCTGATGAAGAGATTCAGGCGATAATGACCAAAAATCCCAGATTGCATTCGGATTTTTCAAGTGTGTTTGAGGATGACGCTTTTGAGTATGAATAAAATCTGGAAACTTAATAGCATCACGGATAAAGAAGACCGGTGTATTGTTTCCAACAAGATCATAGTTTCCTTCTTCTGTATAAAACTTAACAGCAAATCCGCGGGGATCTCTAACTGTATCAGCAGAACCATTCTCGCCCGCAACAGTAGAAAACCGTACAAATAAAGGTGTTCTTTTCCCTGCTTCAGATAAGAAGTTTGCTTTTGTATATTTTCTCACGTCATTCGTTACTTCAAAATATCCGTGAGCTCCCGCACCTTTAGCATGTACAACACGCTCTGGTACACGCTCCCGGTTAAAATGCGCTAACTTTTCTAATAGATGGACGTCCTGAATTAATGTCGGACCTCTTGATCCTGCTGTCATTGAACTCTGGTTGTCCCCTACAGGTGCACCCCAGCTGGTAGTAAGATGTTTGTTTCCATTACTCAAACTAAATCACCTCATCATTTTAATAGATTTATTGTACATATCTAATGATATCACTTCTCAATGGATAATCAATACTTTTTTATAATAATTCTAATATGAAAAATGTTATAATCTGTCGAATGATAGAACAACGCAAACAAAAAACCAGCATTCTCGAAAGATGCTGGTTTAAATGTTATTTTTTATATTGCTGTTTTCGCATACTTTGTTGCTCTTGAAAGTGGTTGATTTCCGTTTCAGGATGCTCGCTTTCCGGGGGGGCGTGCGGTGAGCCACCTCGTGCTTGCACCTGCAGTGTCTCACCTGTCACGCTGTTCCCCCAGGAGTCTCGCACCTTTCACTCCAATCAACTTTTCAGTGATGTCTATGGAAAAATAAGCTTAAAAGCAATAATCTTTTAGAAAGAGTGTTTTTAATTTATTGATTTGATAGACGTTTCAGCTGATCAAAAAATGATGGATATGAAACAGCTACCGCTTCGCTTTGATCCAGAGTTGTATCACCTTCTGCAATACAAGAGGCTATGCTTAACATCATTCCGATTCGGTGATCCCCATGACTTTGAACAGATGCTCCTTTTAAATGTGTTTTCCCATTAATAATCATTCCGTCTTCTGTAGCTTCGATTTCCGCTCCCATTTTTTTAAGCTCATTTACGACAGTTTCTATACGGTCAGTTTCTTTGACTCGCAATTCATGTGCATCTTGAATGACTGTTTGCCCTTCAGCCTGTGTTGCTGCCAGTGCAATAATCGGGATCTCATCGATTAATCGCGGAATAACATCTCCTTTAATAACGGTCCCCTTTAGTGACGAAGTTTTAATGATCAGATCCCCATACGGTTCAGAAGCTTCCTCATTTACATTTTGATACGAAATCTCTGCGCCCATATCATTTAGAACATCTAAAATGCCAGTTCGGGTTGGATTCAGTCCTACTTTTTGCAGGGTAATCGTGCTGTCTGGAACAATAGCTCCAGCAACTAAGAAAAAGGCTGCAGAAGAAATGTCGCCAGGAACTTCAATATGTGTACCTTTTAGCTGCTGTCCTCCTTCTATGGAAACAGTTAATGCATCTGACTTTACCTCTGCTCCAAAGGCTTCCAGCATCCGTTCTGTATGATCTCTGGATTTTAGAGGCTCAGTAACAGAAGTTGTTCCTTCACCTTCAAGTCCCGCAAGGATAATAGCTGATTTCACTTGAGCACTAGCTATTGGAGAATCGTAGTGGATTCCTTTAACGTTCCCTCCTTTTATTTGAAGAGGAATCTTATTTCCTGAATCATTGCCATTGATTTCTGCACCCATCTGTTTCAATGGCTTAGTAACACGATTCATCGGTCTTTTTGCAATAGAATCATCACCTGTAAGTACAGAAGTAAAAGGAGTATTGGCAAGGATTCCGAGCATTAAACGGATGGTAGTCCCAGAGTTTCCGACATACAGATCTTCAGATGGCGGCCGCAATCCTGATATACCATTGCCTTTAACAGTTACATGTTCATTTTCCTGGACAATGTTTACACCTAGCTTTTTAAAACAAGAGATAGTACTTAGACAATCTTCACCAGTTAAAAAACCATTTATAGTTGTCTTTCCTTCTGCAATGGAACCAAACATAACTGCTCTATGAGAAATGGATTTGTCACCTGGCACTTTAATTGTTCCATATAAGCTTTGAATAGGCATTAATTGTTTTTCCATAAAAAGTGCCTCCTTTATTCCGTGATATGTGTTAAATAGTTTTCTTGATGTAATAACTGTTGAGCATTATCACGATCAGTATCATTTTGAAAACTTAATCTCAGTACCCCATTGAGACCTTCTCTTACCTCAAGAATGGTAATATTGATGATGCTAATTTGGGATTCTGCTAAAAGTGTAGTAACTTTAGACAAAGCACCTGCAGTATCTAAAATGTCCACATATAAATCAGAAAACGGCTGTATAGCTCCTTTGGAACGAATAGGGAGTCCATCTCGAAACAATTTTGCTCCATTAAAGTAATCAAATAATTGATTTTGATCGCCATTTTCTACAAAGCTTATAACTTGATCCATCTCTTCTTTCCACTCATTTAAAAGTGATAATAGGTGTTCTTTGTTTTGGCTTACAATATCACTCCACATTTTTGGAGAGCTTGATGCAATCCGTGTGATATCACGAAAGCCACCCGCTGCCAGCTGCTGAACAAGCGGATTATCACTGGCATGTTTTTGAGCAAGTCTTACTAGGCTCGATGCAATGAGATGAGGAAAATGGCTTACGATACCTGTTAGAAAATCATGTTCATCCGGCTCAGCCACTATAAATTTTGCATGAGTTCCTTTCAGCCAGTCCTTCGCTTCTTCAATTTTCGCTGCAGATGTAATAGAACTTGGCGTTAATATATAAAAAGCATTTTCTAATAAATGTGGTCTGGCACTTTCTACTCCAGTTTTATGCGACCCTGCCATAGGATGACCGCCGATAAAAACAATACCGTTTTCAGCCAGGGTTTCAGCTTTTTTCATTATAGTGTTCTTCGTGCTTCCGACATCCATGACAAGTGCTTTAATAGCTGGCTTTATGGAAGACAACTGGTCCATAATATTTAATGTTGCTTCAACAGGCGTAGCGATTATGATAAGGTCAGCGTTGGCTGCATCGCGTTGCAAATCATATGAGACTCTATCAATGACTCCTAATTTTACTGCAGTCTCGCAATTAGCAGCCTGGACGTCATATCCTGCGATAACCGCTTCATGTTCATTTTTTATTGTTAAAGCGATTGATCCGCCAATCAATCCGACTCCTATCAGCAAGACGTTCTTCATGTGCAGGCTCCTTTGGGGTTAATTCTCTTTTAAGAATTCAGTTAATTTTTCTTCTAAATCGATTGCTTGGTAAGGAGCTATATATGGATGTCCTGTTTGTTCTAAAAGCACCATGTTAATAGTCCTTCCTGCAGCTTTCTTATCTTTTTTCATTCGATTGATAAGAGAAGATACGGAAAGATTCTTTGGTGTAGTTGGATAACCAAGGTCATGAAGCCATCTTTTGAGATTTTTCCCCAGCTGTATGGTTTCTTCTTTAAGTGATAAAGCAAACAGCATACCATGTGCTACTGCCTCACCATGTGTAATATCTTTGTATCGAAGCTCCCCTTCAATGGCGTGTCCGAGTGTGTGCCCAAAATTTAAAAAAGCTCTAATACCCTTTTCTCTTTCATCCTGTGATACTACTTCGTTCTTAATCTCGATTCCTCTTGTTAGGCAGTTTAAAAGGTGTTCGTCTTTTAGATCATTCAATGTTGTTATATTTTTGCGTAGATATTCATAGAAGCTAGGATCTGCAATTAACGCATGCTTGATCACTTCCGCAAATCCAGACCTTATTTCATTTTCAGGTAATGTTGATAGAAAATCCGTGGAATAGATAACGGCTTCTGGCTGGTGAAAAACACCTATCATGTTTTTGCCTTCAGGATGGTTGATTCCTGTTTTCCCTCCTACTGCACTATCGTGAGCAAGAATAGTAGTTGGAATTTGAATGAAACGAATTCCTCTCATATAAGTCCCGGCAACAAATCCAGCGATATCACCAATCATTCCGCCGCCAAGTGCAAGTATTACGGATGTTCTGTCAAGTCCCTTCTCTAATGCAAAACTTTGGCAGGCGTAATAGTTTTCAAAGGATTTCTGACTATCTCCTGGTTTGATTTGAAAGGACTCATACGAAAATTTTTGATCAAGTTCTGCTTGAACATCTTTAAGATATAACTCTCCTACATTATGATCTGTAATGATCAGCACATTTTTTGGAGCAGGCGTTAATGATTGCAAAACCTCACCTAGTTTAGTAATCGCTTGTTCACCTACATAAACTGGATAGTTTTTTGAAGGCGTTGTGATATTAATTTGTTTCATTTAAAACACCCTTGCACGTTCTTGATGATGAACGATATTCTTCTTGATTACTTCCATGTTATCCTGACCGAATTGTTGAACAAGTGCGCTTGCAAGTTCCCATGCTACTACAGATTCTGCAACAACACTTGCTGCTGGGACCGCGCAGCTGTCTGAGCGTTCAATACTAGCTGCAAATGCTTCTTTTGTTTCAATATCAACACTTTGAAGCGGCTTGTATAACGTCGGAATCGGCTTCATTACTCCGCGGACAACAACTGGCATTCCTGTTGTCATTCCTCCTTCAAAACCACCGGCATTATTCGTTTTGCGTGTGTATCCATTTTCGATGTCCCATTGAATTTCGTCATGTACTTCACTGCCTGGTTTTCTTGCTGCTTCAAAACCGATGCCGATCTCAGCACCTTTAAATGCATTAATACTCATGATTGCTGCAGCAAGTTTAGCATCGAGTTTGTTGTCGTAGTGCGTGTAGCTCCCTACAGCAACAGGCATACCTTCAGCAATAACTTCTACAATGCCGCCGATTGAATCACCATTTTCTTTTGCGTGATCAATGGCTTTCATCATCATTTTTTCTGCCGTTTCGTCTAAACATCTAACTGGAGATGCCTCTGTTTTTTCACGAAGTTCGTTAAGAGTTTCATACGTTGTTTGTTCTGCCTTAACCCCGCCGATTTCAAGCACATGGCCGCCGACTTCTACGCCTAGCTCTTTTAAAAGTTTTTTCGCCACAGCTCCTGCTGCTACACGTACAGTTGTTTCCCGGGCTGAAGATCGTTCAAGCACGTTTCTCATATCTCGATGGTTGTACTTAATTGCTCCGTTTAGATCAGCGTGTCCAGGGCGTGGTCTTGAAATGACACGCTTAACTTCAGCATTTTCTTCTTCAAGCGGATCAGCCCCCATTATTTTTGTCCAATGGGTAAAATCCTTGTTCTCAACAACTAAAGTAATTGGTGAACCAAGTGTTATACCGTGTCTTACACCGCTAAGAATCTGTACCTGATCTTTTTCGATCTGCATGCGGCGTCCTCTGCCATGTCCTTTTTGTCTTCTTGCAAGCTCTTCGTTTATGTCTTCAGCTAAAAGAGGAAGACCAGCTGGTACACCCTCTATTATCGTTGTAAGCTGCGGTCCGTGTGATTCACCGGCTGTTAAATATCTCATTTTCATTCCTCCAATGTGCTGTTTGCCAATTTTTTGTACAAAAAAATCCCTGCTAAAAAGCAGGGACGAATTAATCGCGATACCACCCTGACAGCAAAGATCAATCTCTGCCACCTTCATTGTCATAACGGAAAGTCCGGCTTTTATTAAAAAAGCATGCTCAAGAATTGTAATTCGCGAAAGGCTTTGTACTGATTCACACCACCATCAGCTCTCTTTAACAGGGAACCTTTTCACTACTCGTGTTCTTTCATAGCGATTTGTTTTATAAAGTTATAGACAGTTTTAACACGTTGAAGCGCTGTTGTAAAGGGAATTCTTTCATTTTTCTTAAAATTTACATTACCTTCATCTAATAGTCAACTTGGGTAAAATGAACATTCAGAAATTTAATAAAACTTTTTTTTGGAAAAGCACTTGACTTTCTTGTCAAATCCCTTTAAAGTTACAAACAATACTTTATGAGACACACGCTTTAAAGCGCGAAAGTGTCCGGTGTAATGATAAATGACAAATAGCCTATTAGCGGCCGCGATATAGGAAATGTGGAGAAGTAAAACAAATGGGGAGGAACCGCCGATGTCAAACGAATTAGAAGTTTTACGCAAACAAGTTGATGAGATTTCATTAAAAATTTTAGAACTGTTAAATGAACGCGGCAATGTCGCGCAAAAGATTGGCAAGTTAAAAGAAACGCAAGGTGTGAAGCGTTTTGATCCAGTCAGAGAGAGAAACCTTTTAGATTTGATTGCTTCTCATAACGATGGACCGTTCGAAACCTCTACTGTGCAGCATATCTTTAAACAAATTTTCAAGGCAAGTTTAGAGCTGCAAAAAGATGATAATAGAAAAGCATTGCTAGTATCCCGTAAAAAGAAGCCGGAAGATACAATTGTAAATGTAAAAGGTGAAAAAATTGGTGATGGAAATCCTCATTTCATTATGGGTCCTTGTGCGGTTGAAAGCTATGAACAAGTGAAACAAGTTGCCGAGGTAATCGCTGAAAAAGGATTAACATTAATTCGAGGCGGTGCATTTAAGCCGCGTACTTCCCCTTACGATTTCCAAGGGCTAGGTCTTGAAGGTCTAAAGATTCTGCGTAAAGCTGCTGATGAACACCAGCTTGCAGTCGTAAGTGAAATCTTAAATCCAAATGACATTGAGATGGCCCTGGATTACGTTGATGTTATCCAAATCGGTGCACGTAACATGCAAAACTTCGATTTATTAAAAACTGCAGGTTCCGTCAATAAACCTGTACTTCTAAAACGCGGATTAGCAGCAACGATTGAAGAATTCATGTACGCTGCGGAATACATTCTAGCTCAAGGGAACAGCCAGGTTATCCTATGTGAACGAGGCATTCGAACGTACGAACGTGCAACACGCAACACGCTGGATATCTCTGCTGTACCGATCTTGAAAAAAGAAACACATTTACCGGTTGTTGTGGATGTGACACATTCTACAGGGCGCAAGGATCTCCTCTTGCCTGCTGCTAAAGCAGCTATGGCAATCGGTGCAGATGCCGTTATGGCTGAAGTACATCCAGATCCAGCAGTCGCATTATCCGACTCAGCCCAGCAAATGAACATTCCTGAATTCCATGAATTTATGGATGCCCTTTTAAATAAGGAAAAAGTTAAAATTCATTCATAATATAATAGTAAAAGCCTGGCTCAATGAGTCAGGCTTTCTTTATGCTGTTTTATACGACTTAACCTTCAAAGTACTCTTTATAGTACCCTCCGATTTTACCTGTGTTATCAATAACAAAATAAAATTCTTCTGTTTCATTTTTCAGTTCATACATCTTTCCGCCTGTTAAAGCTCTGTCTACCATATATTTTTCGGCGTTAGTGTGAACACATTTAATTTCTCGAATTGTCGGCCTTGTAGCCCAGTCTAAGTGAATCATAGAGTTTCTCTCCTTTAATTATGAATGCAGCAAATATATCTTTTCTTCTTTAAATGATAATGGTGCAGTATGAATAATGTCAAATTCATCATTTCTCAAGGTCCTTCCCTAGTCTTTCGTTATTTTTTTCGTTAAAATAATTATGAACATTAACATATATGAATGGTGGAGAAAATCATGAAAGCACTAGTATTCGAAAAGTTTGGCGGTCCAGACGTCTTAGATTATCGTGAAATAAATGAACCCGTTATCGGTCAAGATGAAATCTTACTCGAAATGAAAGCAATCGGCTTGAATTTTGCAGATGTATATAGAAGAAAAGGAAATTATCATCTAGAAGGTCAGCCTCCATACATACTAGGTTATGAAGGCGCAGGAACTGTAAAAAGTATCGGGGAAAATGTGCGTGATGTTAGGGTTGGCGACCGGATTGCATTTGCTGACGTCCCTGCTGCAAACGCAGAATTAGTCGCTGTTCCTAAAGATAAGGCGATACCCATTCCAGAGGGTGTTTCGTTTGAAGCAGCTGCATCCCTTCTATTGCAAGGTCTTACAGCTCATTATTTAACGAAAGACAGCTATTCTATAAAAAAAGGTGATGTCGTACTGGTACATGCTGCTGCAGGCGGTGTTGGACAGTTGCTGATCCAAATTATTAATCTGCTCGGCGGAACGGCAATAGGCTTAACCTCTTCTGAAGAAAAGCGGCAAGTTGTTTTATCTGCTGGTGCGGGGTCGGTATTTTTATATAGTGACAACTGGAAAGATTCAATTATGCAAATGACATCAGGTAAAGGTGTAGATGTAGTCTATGAATCTGTAGGTTCCACATTAATGGAGAGTTTTGACGTGACACGTGTTGGCGGAACGGTAGTGTTTTTTGGAATGGCAGGCGGCGATCCTGTGAAAGTTGATCCTCGTATGCTGATGGATACATCCAAAACATTAACTGGCGGAGACTTGTGGAACGTGCTTACTTCCCGCGAAGAACGAGTTACCCGTTCTCGTGAATTGTTTAAATGGATTGCTGAAGGTAAAGTGACAATCTCAAAAACCGTCTTTCCTTTAAAAGAAGGTGGAAAAGCACATGAGTTTATTGAAAGCAGAAAAAGTACCGGGAAGATTTTGTTGACTCCTTAATTTTGATAAATACATTGATGACGGCTGGCTAGGCCGTCTTTTTTTGTGGTGTAGTTGCATATTGCAAATGGTTATATTATGGGTAGTTGCATGTTGCAACTTGTTATATTTGTAATATGCAAATAATGTTTTATAAGAGATTAAGTGGATTTCTAGATAAAAAAATTAGACGATTTAATTTAATTTCATTCTTAGGAGTATTATTACTTTGGTAGCGGAAGTTTGTAAGTGGCGGATTTGGTATTCCCTTTTGGAAGGATTTTCATCGAAATAAGAAGTTTTTTCATACTAGTACTCGATTTAACATGTAAAAATTCTCTAATCTCGTTATTCTTTACTACCTGTTTAAATAACAGAGCGTATTCTTTAATAGCTTGTATATGTGCATCTTTGCTTTTAAGTGAGCAGTTAGAACAGAACCAGTATCCATATCTACGAATCATCGGTATTTCTCCGCACTTTGGGCAGGTTACACCAGTCTGTATATCTTCTGGCTGAATCTTGTACCTTTTTAAAATATCACTGTTATGTTCGGTATGTTGTTTTATTAAGATAGATGATAACTTTTTAATTTCCTTATTGGATACCTCTATTCCATTATTCTTTTGCAGATATTCCATTATTTTTGATACCAAGTATTTTCCGCGGATAATTTTTTGTGCATTTATCCCGTATTTAGGTGAAATCGTTATATAAGACTTGGGATTGGTAATAACTACGAGGGTTTTGAGTGGAAGTGCAGGAAAGTTATTAGCTTCTAACCATTTTGCTAAGTAATTTTTTTGTATCTCTACCTGGTTTACAGGATCTGAGAACGTTTCTTCTATCCCATTTCGTGACCGCTTTATTTGATCATATTGATGATCAAAATATAGGTCTCCAATTAAATTTTTCACTTCAATCAAAACGCAAAATCGATGGTGGATAACTAAACAATCAATTTGAAAGAAATAATATCTATCCTTATCTCTTGGCAGACGTAAATCGTGGAAGATAGAAAAGGATTCGCCTTTCAAATCTGCTAAATAATAATCTAAGGATTCTTCTCCTTTAAAGCCTGCATTTAATTTGGCATATTCGTTATCAAGATCATTTCTTTTTTTATGATTTGGGAGCAAGCGTGATAAAATCAACTCGATTTTAAGGAGTTTTAAAGGTTTTGTTCGTTGTTTTTTAATCAAATTTTCACCTCTTCTTTTTTGCTCCTAAAATAGTTCGATTTAGTTGTCATGTATCCTTTATTTTTTATGACATGGAGAAAATTAAATAGCGTATTTCTAATAAAATTTTTATAATTAGGTCTAAATGTCCCTTAATTAGGTCTAAATTAAATTAATTAAGTCTTCTTGCAAGTATATTGAGTCTAAATTGAAATTATTAGGTCTATCGACACAATGCCTATTATTTCGACAAAGGCATGCTCTATTAATTATCAAAAACTTCACCCTTTCGTAGTCTCTACTCTAATTTAACATTACCTTGGTGTCAGCCAAGCTTCCATACAAAAAACCACCCCCAGCAACAGCCGGAGGTGGCTCCAATCATCATATTAACCTTCTAAAAGCAATGATTCTGGATCTTCTAGAAGTGATTTGATTGTTGTTAAGAAGCTTACTGCTTCTTTTCCATCTACGATACGGTGGTCGTAAGAAAGCGCGATGTACATCATCGGACGGTTTTCCATACGCTCTTTATCGATTGCAACTGGTCTCCACTGGATCGTGTGCATTCCAAGGATACCTACTTGAGGAGCATTTAAAATCGGTGTTGAAAGCATCGATCCGAAGATACCGCCGTTCGTAATTGTGAATGAACCGCCTTGGAGATCTTCTAATGACAACTTCTTGTTGCGTGCCTTCTCTGCCAAGTTACCGATTTCTTTCTCGATGCCTGCAAAGCTTAAACGATCAGCGTTACGTACAACCGGTACAACTAGTCCTTCTTCAGCGCCTACTGCGATACCGATATCGTAGAACTTCTTAAGCACCATTTCGTCGCCTTGGATTTCTGCGTTGATCGCAGGGAACTTTTTCAACGCCCCAACTACAGCTTTAGTAAAGAATGACATGTAGCCTAATTTCACGCCGTTTTGCTCATAGAACTTGTCCTTGCGGCGAGCGCGTACTTCGTTGATCGCAGTCATGTCTACTTCGTTAAAAGTAGTAAGCATTGCAGCTGTTTGCTGTGCTTCAACTAGACGTTTTGCGATAGTTTGACGTCGGCGTGACATCTTAACACGTTCTACTGGCTTTTCAGGATTTACAGTTTCAGCTGCTTTTGGCTCTTTCGATGTGCTTGCAGCTGGCTTAGACGAGCTCGCTGCCTTTTCATCACTGCCACCTTCAGCATGACGCTTAACGTCTTCTGTACGTACACGACCAAGTGGATCGCGTGAACTTACTTCAGAAAGGTCGATTCCTTTTTCGCGTGCCAGTTTGCGTGCAGCTGGTGATGCGATCGGGCGTTCAGCAGCCTTTGAATCTTCTTCTTCGGCTACAGCTTTTCCAGAAGACTGTTCCTGTTTTTGAGCGGGCTCTGCTTTCTCTTCTGCAGCTGGCTTCTCTTCAGGTTTAGACTCAGTTTCTGCTGCTGATGCATCACCTTCAACGATTGAAGCAATTACATCTCCTACAGCAACTGTATCACCAGGTTCAACTTTAATATTTTTTAAAATACCGTCACGCTCAGCACTGATTTCAATGTTAACTTTATCAGTTTCTAACTCAACGATGTCTTCACCTTTTACAACTTTGTCGCCTTCTTTTTTAAGCCATTGTGCAACTGTACCTTCTGAAATTGATTCGGCTAATTCCGGAACTTTAACGTCAAACATGTTCACGGCCTCCCTCTCGCGATTGAATGTCTAGTGCTAATGATGTTTGGATAATTTGTTCTTGTTCTTTTTTATAGATGTCTGGTTCCCCGCCAGCTGTACTTGAGCGCTCTTGTCTTCCAATGTAAGAAACATGTGCTCCCTTAGGTGCTACACCACGGAGTTTTGGTTCGATGTATAGCCATGAACCCATGTTCTTAGGTTCTTCTTGAACCCAGATCAAGTCTTCTACATTCGGATACTCATTTAAGAGAGCGGTCATCTCTTCTTCTGGGAACGGATAGATCTGTTCTACACGAACGATATGCATTTCCGTTCTAGCCACTTGATCTTGCTCAAGAGCTTTTTCAAGGTCAATCGCAATTTTACCAGAGCAAAGCAAGATTTTCTTAACTTTGTCTTTTTCTTTGCCAAGACCTGGCTGTTCAAGCAATGGCATAAAGTGATCACTTTCGAAAGCTTCCGGTAAAGAAGCAACTTTTGTATCACGAAGCAAGCTCTTAGGTGTCATTACAACTAATGGACGAACTTCATCCATAGAAAGAAGCTTCGCTTGGCGTCTTAACAAATGGAAGTATTGAGAAGCAGTAGTCACGTTCGCTACTGTCCAGTTGTTTTCGGCACCTAGCTGCAAGAAACGCTCTAAACGTGCACTGGAGTGCTCTGGTCCTTGACCTTCATAGCCATGAGGAAGAAGCATAACCATTCCTGATTTTTGTCCCCACTTCGCACGGCCTGCAGAAAGGAACTGATCAAACAGAACTTGTGCTACGTTTGCGAAATCTCCGTATTGAGCTTCCCAGATAACAAGTGTTTCCGGAGCAAATACGTTATAACCATATTCAAATCCTACTACTGAAGATTCAGACAGCGGACTGTTATGAATGGCGAATGAAACATCAATATCATCCATTCCGTGCAGCGGTGAAAATTTCTTTCCGCTTTCGCTGTCATTAAGAACAAGATGTCTTTGAGCGAATGTTCCGCGCTCAGAGTCCTGCCCTGTAATACGGATTGGTGTTCCGTCTTTTAAGATAGAAGCAAATGCAAGAGATTCAGCCATACCCCAGTCAATCTTCTCTCCTTGGAACGCTTTGCGTCTGCGCTCTAAGATACGCTTGATTTTAGGATATACATTAAAATCTCCTGGCCACTTCAGCATGTTCTCCGTTAGCTCTTGCAGTTCTGTTACTGAAATTGTGGTATCGATATCAGGAAGTGCTTTCGATAACGGATCCGGAAGTCTAGTGTCTTCCAGTTTGAATTTTTCTTTACGGCCTTGTACTTTTTCGTACTCTGTTTGATGTTTTGTTAAAACTTCATCTTCAATCGCTTTAACATCCTCCTCTGAAAGAACGCCTTCTTTCACTAGCTGCTTCGCATAAACATCACGAACAGTTGGATGGCTGTTGACTTTTTTGTACAATTTAGGCTGTGTTGCAGAAGGATCATCCATCTCGTTGTGTCCGAAACGGCGGTATCCGATCAAATCGATCAGAACATCTTTCTGGAACTTTTTACGATATTCATAAGCTAAGTGAACAGCTGCGATACAAGCTTCTGGATCATCTGCGTTCACATGAATGATCGGAATCTCAAAACCTTTAGCAAGGTCACTTGCATATTTAGTTGAACGGGAATCTCCGCTATCTGTTGTAAATCCAACAAGGTTATTCGCAATAATATGGAGTGTTCCGCCTGTTTGATAACCTCTTAAACGGCTTAAGTTCAATGTTTCTGCAACGATTCCCTCACCTGGGAATGCAGCGTCACCATGGATTAAAATAGCAAATGCTTTTGATGTATCTTGAACAGGATACCCTTTGCTGTCACGTGTTTCCTGTGCAGCTCTTGTGTAACCTTCAACAACTGGATCAACATATTCCAAGTGACTTGGGTTATTAGCCAAAGAAATCTTGATCTTGTGTGCTTGATCCGTTTCAACTGTCCGGCTAGCGCCTAAATGGTACTTTACGTCACCTGTCCAGCCGAAGTTAATGCCTCTAGAACCTTCAGAAGGAATTAGCTCTTTGTTTGGCGAATGATGAAATTCAGAGAAAATTAATTCGTACGGTTTGCCAAGAACGTGTGCAAGAACATTTAGACGTCCTCTATGCGCCATTCCGATTAATGCGTGCTCTGCTCCATCACGGCAGCCTTCTTTTGCAGCTTCATCCAGCATTGGTACAAGCATATCTACACCTTCGATAGAAAAACGCTTCTGACCTACAAAAGTTTTGTGAAGGAATTTTTCAAAACCTTCTACCTCTGATAGACGGTGTAAAAGATTTTTCTTATCTTCGGCTGAAAAATCAGGGTAATGCTGGCTTGTTTCTACCATAGTGTTCAGCCATTGACGTTCTTCTGTTTCATGAACATGACTGAATTCATAGGCGATGTTCTTCGTATACACTTCCTGCAGCATTTGGATTGCTTGCCAGCCGTCTTTAACAGATGCCGGAGCTTCTTTCCAAATAAAGGAAGGTGGTATCGCTTTCAAATCTTCAATTGATAAATTAAATTCTTTTGGATCAATATGGTGGTTGTCTTTAGGAAATTCGCCAACTGGATATAAATTAGCTGCTAAGTGACCGTATGTGCGAATGTTTTCCGCGAGTTTAAGTGCAGCTGCTAATTTCTCTAAATTCATTCCATCAAAACTCTGTCCAGTACGTTCACTTGGTGCAGAATCCTCGCTTGGAGGCCCCCAAGTTTCAAATTTTTCTTTGAAAGAACTGTCAACAGATTCCGGATCCACACTATATTGATCATATAGTTCAAGGACATAAGCCATATTTGGACCGCTTAGTCCCTGCCAAGGATTTTCTGATTTGGAACGTTGATGACTCATCTTTTGTTCCCTCCTGCTTCCCTTTGTAAGTATTGTGCTGTTGCTGTTAACAGGTGATTCATCATTTCTCGCCATTAATTTTTCCCTATATAAAGCGCTCTCAAACAATGAATGAAAAGAACCTTATCATTGATAAGGTTTCAACTGTAACAATGGTCATTGCCATTATACTATATTTTCGCAGAAAGTGAATTTTTGTTTTTACGATTTATAAGATAATTTGCCCATTTCGTTTTGCTTATAGTAAAAATCAGGAGTGCAAGCCAGATTAAGGTAAAAGATACGAGGTGAATTTCAGTAAACGTTTCGTGATATAAGAATACTCCCAGCAAAAGCATAATGGTTGGCGCGATATATTGCAGAAACCCTGTCATCGTCATTGTAATCCGCTTTACTCCTTGAGCAAACAATACGAGCGGCAATGCTGTTACGATTCCTGCTCCCCATAGAAGGACAGTTATTGAAATGCCGCCAATAATAAAAGAACCTGATCCGTTCCATTGAAGATATGCTAAATAAGCAAAAGCAGCAGGAACCACAAACATCGTTTCTAATGTTAATCCAGTTAATGAATCAAAGCTCCCAAGTTTTTTTGCAAGTCCATAAAGCCCAAAAGAGAGAGCCAGGAATATTGCTACCCAGGGAAATTTCCCGTACTGCCACGTTAGAAGAAACACACCGCATGCTGCAATTACAAAGGATACAATCTGCCAGCTATTTAATCTTTCTTTTAAGACTGCCATACCTAAAATGACATTTACAAGCGGATTGATGTAATATCCTAGGCTTGCTTCAACTACATGATCGTTATTAACAGCCCATATATACATTAGCCAGTTCCCGCTGATTAATATAGAAGCTATAAAAACAGAAAAGAATTGTTTTTTGCTCGAGAAAAGAATCTTAACATCTCTGTTAAGGTCCTTTTTTCTCTTTAAAAGAAACATTACTGCCAGCATTAGTACAAATGACCAAAAGATGCGATGCGCTAATATTTCTCCTGAACCGGATTGGTCTAGGGGTTTCCAGTATAAAGGAAGGAACCCCCAGATTAAGTAAGCTAAAGCCGCGTACCAGACTCCTTTAGTTTGTTCGTTGTATGTTTTCATAGATCTTTTCCTCGATTCCGGAAGATTTAAGGTTATAAGATTATATAACGGAATCGAAAGAATTTGCCAGCAAGTAAACTCAAGACTTTAAAGATTTATTTCTTCTATATAATATTGTAAAAAAAATTCAATGTTACTCAACCGTTACATTTGTTTAGGTGTCTGAATTCCTAATAATCTTAAGCCCTCTTTTAAAACGATTTGTATGCTGGCGCATAATGCAAGTCTTTCTGCCGTTTCATCGCTATTAAGAATTTTGACACTTCCATAATAATGGTTGAACTTGTGCGATAACTTTAAAACATATTTTGATATTATAGAAGGTTCTTTTCGGAAAAATGCATTTTGTACGATTAACGGAAACTCATTTAAAACAGAAATAAGCTCCCAGCTCTCTTCGGCAATTGAAAATTCATCTGGCATCTGACGATTAAAATTTCCTTTATTTAATAACGTTTGAATTCTGGCTGCTGTATATTGTACGTAAGGTCCTGTATCTCCTTCAAACTTAAGCATCTGTTCAAGAGAAAATTCAACATCATTGCCTTTTTCATTTTTTAAGTCGTGAAAGATCACTGCTCCTACTCCAACTTGACGAGCGACTTCATCCACCTCAAGTAATGCTGGATTTTTTTCTCGGATATTATTTTCAGCAAGCTGAATGGCATCTAAAAGAACGTTCTCAAGCAAAACAGTTCTTCCTTTTCGTGTACTCATCTTCTTCCCGTCCTGCAAAATAAGCCCGAATGGAACATGATGCATATTTTTTGCCCATTCATATCCCATTTTACTAAGTACTCGTTTAATTTGTTCAAAATGCAGAGATTGTTCATGCCCTACAACATAAAAAGCTTGATCAAAATCGTAAGTGTTCTTTCTATAGATTGCTGCAGTCAGGTCACGTGTAGCATAAAGTGTCGCTCCATCTGTTTTTTTTATCAGACACGGGGGTATGTCTTCACCAACATTTACGATTTGAGCGCCGTCGGAAAGTTCGAGAAGTTTTTTCTCCATCAGCTCTTTTACGGTAGCATCCATTTTATCGTTGAAAAATGCCTCTCCGTTATACGAATCGAATTCGACACCAAGGAGTTCATAAATCTTCTGAAATGCATTTAATGATACATCTTTAAACCACACCCACAATTGTGTTGCCTGTGGATCTCCATCTTCGAGCTGTTTGAACCATTTTCTTCCCTCATCGTTTAATGCAGGATCATTATCTGCTTCTTCATGAAAGCGAACATAAAGTTTTGTCAGTTCTTGAATTGGATTGGCTTTCACTTTTTCTTCTGTTCCCCATCGTAAATAAGCTGAGATTAATTTTCCAAACTGAGTACCCCAGTCTCCGATATAATTGATTTTCACCGTTTTATAACCGCATTTTTCACTGATAGAGGCTAAAGAGGATCCGATTACTGTTGAACGTAGGTGTCCCATTGAAAAAGGTTTCGCAATATTTGGAGATGACAAGTCAAACACAATTGTTTTGTCTTTTCCGATCAAATGACGGCCATAATTCTCTTGTTCTTTTAATATGTTAGTTATCAGGTTAGCTGCCGCCGATTTTTTATCCAAGAACACATTCACATAACCACCAACAGTTTCAATCTTACTAAAGAGACTGGGGAGGCTGCCTGCAGATAATCTACTAGCGATCTCAGCAGGTGAAGATTTATAGATTTTTGCTAACTGAAAACAAGGAAATGCTAAATCGCCTTGATGCAGCTGTTTCGGTTTTTCGATTAAAGATACGATTTGTTCAAAAGTGAGACCTTCACCAATATGGCGTTGAAGATAAGCTGCAAACTCTCTTTTTTCATTCATATTTTTCCCTCCCAAAATAAAAAACCGCCTCTTCTAATAATAGAAGAGACGGATTATACCGCGGTACCACTCTTGTTGCCTTTAAAAGGCCGCTTGATCTGTTAACGGGATGTCCCGGTTTGCCCTACGGAATTTTCAAGCAAACATTTCCAAAGTGCGCTTCTTCTGACAGTTGTGCCAGGCTTCCACCGCTCCCGGCTCTCTATAACAAACTAAACAGAGTACTCTCTTTTTCATAAATGTTCTGTTCTTTAGTTTTTCATATTATATGAGGGTAAATCTAAAAAGTCAACATATTCCATTTAATCTAAATCTAAGTAATCTCTCATCCTCTTAATGTATCGTTTCAGCCTGAACAATGTTTCAGTTCGTAAGTACTTGGATGTAAATGCAGAAGAAATGGCTTGTATAGAAACGAAAACCCCATGTTCATTAACTCTAACAGGTATGATTCCGTTAAAGATCGTTTCTCCGCTGCTTTTATATAAAAGATCTGTAGATACTAAAACTAGTTTTTCATCCGATTGCTCACCTGGCTGAACCGATTCAACTTCAAATAAAAATTGAACGCTCATAGCTGCTCCTTTACGTATGTGTTTATAATTATATGATATAATGCATTAGCTCTGTTTGTCAGTTAAAACAACAAAGGAAGTATGCAAATGTTCCAAACACACACATTAAAAGAAAAATATAAGCAATTTTTCATCTTGGTAGTCCCTGTACTGATTACGCAGCTTGGGCTATATGCGATGAACTTTTTTGACACAGTTATGAGCGGACATGCGGGAGCGAAACAGCTTGCAGGTGTTGCCATAGGTACAAGTCTTTGGGTACCGGTTTTTACAGGTTTAAACGGGATCTTAATGGCTTTGACTCCCATTGTATCTCAGCTGACAGGTGCAAAAGACACTAAGAATGTTCCTAAAGCTGTCATGCAGGCAGTTTACCTTTCCGTTGTGATTTCAATGATTGTTATTGTTCTTGGGTCCTTTATATTGGATCCGATTTTGAATGCAATGTCATTAGAAGTTGAGGTCGAACGTGTAGCTAGAGGATATTTAATCGCATTGTCTTTTGGAATACTGCCTTTATTTTTATACGGTGCATTAAGGTCCTTTATAGATGCATTGGGCCAAACTAGAATTTCAATGTTTGTTACACTGCTGGCATTGCCTGTAAATGCCTTTTTCAATTATTTGTTTGTCTTTGGTAAAGCTGGATTTCCTGAACTAGGAGGAATCGGCGCCGGAGTTGCTTCTTCTATAACATATTGGATTACAGCTATTATAACTATTGTCATTGTGATGAGATTGAACGAATTTAGAAGTTATCATCTATTCAAGAATTTCTATAAGCCTTCCCTTTCTGCATGGAAGGAACAATTGAAAATCGGAATACCAATTGGGCTGGCAATCTTTTTTGAAGTTAGTATTTTTGCTGCAGTTACTTTATTGATGAGTGACTTTAATACGGTAACAATTGCTGCTCATCAGGCTGCTTTAAATTTTGCTTCTTTTCTTTATATGCTCCCATTGAGTATTTCCTTTGCTCTAACGATAGCAGTCGGATTTGAAGTCGGAGCATCACGATATAAAGATGCTGCACAGTACGGTTATATTGGAATTTTTACAGCTCTTGGTTTTGCACTGATTTTATCAGGTTTTCTTATTGCCTTTGATGAACAAGTTGCACGCATTTATTCGAATGAACCAGATGTAATACAGCTTACTACCTCTTTTTTATGGTACGCTGTGTTTTTCCAGCTTGCTGATGCGATAGGAGCTCCCATACAGGGTGCGTTAAGAGGATATAAAGATGTAAATGTTACATTTATATTGTCATTCATCTCCTATTGGGTACTTGGATTGCCAGTTGGGTATTATTTAGCCAATTTCACTTCATTTGAAGCGTATGGCTACTGGATCGGGTTGATTTCAGGTTTATCTGCTGGGGCTATCATGTTATTTATCCGTCTTAAATCTATACAATCTAACTCCTATTCAACTCTTAAAAACAAATAAAACCAGCCAACGGCTGGTTTTATTTGTTTTCAAAAAGTGTCAAGTATTCTCCATAACCCTTTTCCCTTAATTGGTCTTTCGGAATAAAGCGGAGAGCAGCAGAATTTATGCAATAACGAAGGCCGCCTTTATTTCTAGGACCATCTGTGAAAACATGGCCGAGATGTGAATCAGCTTCTTTGCTTCTGACTTCTGTGCGGATCATTCCATGAGAAAGATCCTCTTTTTCATCAACCGTCGAAGAACGAACTGGTTTAGTAAAGCTTGGCCATCCGCAGCTGCTGTCAAATTTATCAAAAGAACTGAAAAGCGGTTCTCCAGAAACAATATCGACATATAGACCTTCTTCAGTGTGATTCCAAAATTCATTTTGGAATGGTGGTTCTGTTCCATCGTTCTGTGTAACGTTATATTGCATCGGATTTAGTGTTTTCAGTATTTCTTCTTTTTTCTCTTTATCCTCCCAATGTGATTTTATAAAGAGGTCACGACCAGAACCCTGTCTGTATCTTTTATAATGAAACGGATTTTTCTTATGATAATCCTGATGATATTCTTCAGCTTTATAAAAAGTCTGAGCAGGCAGTATTAAGGTTGCAATTGGCTTATCGAATCGTCCGCTCTCCTGTAATTCAGCTTTGGATTGTTCAGCTATATTTTTTTGATCTTCATTGTGATAGAAAATAGCTGTGCGATAAGAGTCCCCCCGATCATAGAATTGTCCTCCGGCATCTGTAGGGTCAATTTGCTTCCAGAAAACAGATACTATTTTTTCATAAGAAATGATTGATGGATCAAAAGTGATTTGGACAGCTTCAAAATGCCCTGTCGTTTCACTGCACACTTCTTTATACGTAGGGTTCTCTGTATGTCCTCCTGTGTAGCCTGATTCAACTTTAATAATTCCTGGCCACTCTTCAAAAGGTGTTACCATGCACCAAAAGCAGCCTCCTGCAAAAGCAGCAATCTCATACTCCTTCATGAAATCAAACTCCTTTTTATATATTTGTTCCATCATATAAGAATGTCGCACAAAAACATAGAAAAAGGCTTTATCGATTAAGTGTCATTACCCTTTTTTTACGATGGGTCCTGCAGTTACAGGACTTTTTATAGGAGCTGGCGGTTTATCTTTCTTCAGTATTCGGGTATTTTTTAAAAAGTAATAAAGTCCTAATAGCACGATTGCTCCACCTGCCCATTGTGAGAAAGTTAATGTTTCATTTAATAATAAATACGCAAGCAATGTAGCTCCTACAGGCTCGCCTAATATTGCCATAGAGATAGTTGCAGCAGTTACGTATTTTAGAAGCCAATTAAAAAGAACATGTCCAAAAACTGTTGGGACAATGGCTAGCAATAAAAATATACCCCAATCTTTATCAGAATATCCTGTCATTGGGATATGTAAAAGTGTATTGTAACCAGCAAAAACGATAACTGCAGATAAAAATACCGAAAAACTATAAATTGCAGCGGGTATCGTTTTAAGGAGCTTTTGGCCAATCAGCATATGAACAGCAACTACGATTGTTCCTAATATGGATAAAATATCTCCTTGTATGTGCTGTTTTGAGATACCAATGTCTCCCCAGCCAATCATGACAGCACCGGTAATGGCAACAAGCATTCCGATAATGGCTGGTTTTGATGTTTTTTCACGAAAAGCAAAATATGCACCTGCCATAACAAAAACAGGCTGCAGTGAAAGCAATATAGTGGAGCTTGCTACAGTTGTTAACTTTAAAGAGCCCATCCAAAACAAGAAGTGAAGAGCTAAAAATGTTCCTGATAAAAGCAGCAGCAGCCATTTCCTTAAAGAAATGCTTTTAAGAGCTTTTATATGCTTCAATGTAAATGGAAGCATTAAAAATAATGTAAATACAAGCCGGTACATCCCTTGGACAGATACAGGAGCGTCTGACCATTTCACAAAAATAGATGAAAATGATATAGCGATTATTCCGATAATCAAAGGAATGAAAACGGGTATTTTAAGCGTATCGTTTGTCAAATTGTCACCTTGCACTTTCTAGGCATATTTATGTTAATATCTTTTAATATAAAATATTTAAGGAGGAGGGATAAAAGTGAAAAAAAGATATATCGTATCCTTGCTTCTTTTATTCATCTTAATCGGTACAGCTGGGTGGTATTACTATCCACAGTATAAAATAAACCAAATTAAAGAAGCGTCGGTTATTATTAAAAGTGAAAATAAGGATAAGCACCAAATTACTTATCTTGATTACTTTATAAACAGTCCAAAATCAACATTCAGCCACTTAGTACTTGGTGATTCCGTTGCACAAGGGAGAGGTTCTGAAGAAGGCGGATTTGCTCAAAAGGTAAATACAAATCTCCAAAACTTAACTGACAAAACCTTTGTTCTTGAAAACCAAGGAATTTCTGGTGCAACCAGCCAAGGTTTGTTGAATCAGCTGCAAATAGCTGCCGTGCAGGAATCGGTAAAAAAAGCAGATATTATTTCGATTAATATTGGCGGCAATGATCTGGTTCAAATCGCAAAAGAAGAAGGTCCTCTTAAAGCAATTCAAAGCTATGATGAAGTTAAAACCGGCTACGAACAGAATTTAGAAGATATATTTGAGCTTATCCGTAAACATAACCCGGATGCTGTATTGGTGCTTAATGAATTATATAATGTTGTGAAGTCTGAGAAAAACTATTATCCGGCAACAGAAAAATTATTGAATGACTGGAATTTAATTGCATATGAAACAGCACTTTCCCATCAGCCGTCTGTAGTGGTTCCTGTAAGTGACGCACTTCAAACTGAAGATATTGATAAATGGCTTTATGACTCCATCCATCCTAATGATGAAGGATATGATAGAATTGCCGAAAAAACCATTACAACATTTCAAAATCATTCTTATAAAAAAGCTCAATAATTCATTCATAGACAAGTATCATTCAATACTTTAATATCTCCGTTCCAATGTTTAATCTCCGGTAAAAAATAGAAGGCAGCTGCATCACTTAGGTTATTTAGAATCCTGTCCGGATCATATAGAAATAGGAGCTTTTTACTGCCAAGCGCAATTCCCATTTCTGTATGACATCCTTTTCCACCGGGCAGAATCACGATAACCACATCTGATTCTAATACTCCTTCAAATTCTTTTACTCCTATGTCTGTCAGTGTTTCAATCGTTTCCGCTCTTTCATTCAAAGTCCAATCATATGTATGTTGCCATCCTAGTTGTGTCTGAATATCTTTTGCCATCTTTTGAACAAGCCCTTTATTTTTAAAGCTGGATGCGATATAAAATTTCATTGTCTCTCCCCTACCTGAAAACGTTTTAATGTAAAAATCATATTACAATCCTGTAATAATGAACAGATAAACTTGCATCTAATTGTGAACATGTTAACATAGTACTTTATAAATAACAGTTAAAATTTTGAAAGAGGGGTTGCATGTTAAAATACAGAAACATTTCTTTTATTGGTGCAGGATCTATGGCAGAAGCAATGATATCAGGTCTTATTAACAAAGCTGGTATCTCACCTGAAAGGATTACAGCAGCAAATCATTCTAATGTTGAAAGAAGATCTGAACTAATTAACAAGTACGACATCCAAGCTGTTTCTTTTAATGAGCTTTCATTAAAGAATACAGATGTGATTATTCTTGCGGTAAAACCAAAACAAGCAGAAGAGGTTCTGCAGCAACTAAAGCCGAATCTGCAAGACCACCACCATGTGATTTTATCAGTTCTTGCTGGAATATCAACACCATTCATTGAAGAGATAATCGGCAAACACCTCCCAGTAATCCGTGTTATGCCTAATACATCCAGTATGATTGGAGAATCCATAACGGGAATCAGTGCTGGTAAGTTTGTAAAAAATGAAGATTTGGATTTAGCTCAAGAATTATCGAAAGCAATTGGCAAAGTAAAAATTATCTCTGAGAAACAAATGGATGTTTTCACAGGAATCGCAGGAAGCGGTCCGGCATATTTCTACTATTTGCTAGAACATATGGAAGATGTAGCAGTTGAGAACGGACTTGATCGCGAGATGGCTCGAGATATTGCAGCACAGACTTTATACGGAGCAAGTAAAATGGTTATGGAATCAGATGATTCACCTGCTGAGCTGCGCAAAAAGGTTACTTCACCGAACGGAACTACTGCAGCCGGCCTTGATGCTCTGGACGAAAACGGCGGCGGGAAAGCAATTGAAGCAGCTGTAGAAAATGCTGCTGAGCGCTCGAAAACATTGCGTAAAGAATTTGAAAAAGTGCCTGTGCTATAAGCCTAAACAATGTCGCTTTTGTAGATGTTGATTTCGATGCTCGCTTTCGGCGGGTAAAACACAAAGTCACTTATGGCTTTGTGTTTTTTTCGCTCTTTTCTTAAAGATTGTTGCTTTTGGATCATTTTTTTAATGAGCATCCTTGTGCAAGTTGATTGGAGTGCAAGGTGCGAGACTCCTACGGGACGAGTGGGACAGGTGAGACTCCTAAAGGCGCAAAGTGCGAGGAGGCTCACCGCCCGCCCCGTGGAAAGCGAGCATCCTGGAGCGGAAATCGACTACTTTCAAAGGCATCAAAGATTGCTTAAACAGCCTTTTTTGAGTCTCGATTACGCTTTAGGATGCTTGAATTTTACAAATCATTTAGAAAGGCTATCAATGGTGAAATTTGGACAGGGCGTTTTAATCAGTTCCTCCTAAGGGTTATGTCGCTTTTTGTATAGTTGAATATATATATATAGAAACTATTTTGAGGTGATTTTTTTTGAAAGAGAATTCTGTGAGAATGTTCCCATATGGCGGATATGATCCTTTTTCCACTCCTTCTTCAAAAGTATTCTCCCAAAGCCATAACATCCCTGACAGACCTCCTTATGCTCCAGCAGCTCCTGCTCCAACAATGCCGCAGCAATATACACAAGGATTCGTACAGCCGCACATGCAATATATGCCGCCAATGATGCCGCCTGGATTAGCCCCCCATCCAATGATGCAGGGTATGCCATTTAATCCTCAACAGGGCAGTCAGCAGAATGCATCTATGTATCCAAACACACAAGGCTCAGGATTTAATTTTGGCAAAATGATGGGTGGAGCGAACCAAGTTATGGGTTTAGCTCAGCAAATGGGAAACATACTTTCTTTATTTAAATAGAGCCCTTTTTAAAGGCCTCTATTTTTTTTTGATTAATCGGTAATATTGTATCAAAAGATATACAGTTTCTATTTGATGAAGCCCTGCCCAATAAGCCATCCAGATTTGAGAAGAAGGTTTTGAGACTAATCTGATCTGAGAAATTATTTTTTGTGGATTAGAGAACCAATCAGAAGAATGAAAAGGTCCATGAAAGTTTTTGTTCCACACTGCCTCAAGTTTAGGACTGTATAGTCTTTGATTTTTTTTTGTTTTAAAAAGAGATAACTTTTCTTTTGGCGATCCAGTGTTCTGCTTTTTAGATGCTGCAAAAACAACAGAATCATAATCAGAACGAGAGCCAGTATGTTGATTATTTTCTGCGAAATTATAAACAGGATCAAAGTTGTTATGCTGAAAGAGCATTACGTATAAGTTTTGTCCTAACATTATTCGTTTTTCTATTGTTTCAAACCCTTGCATGGTATCCCCTATTGTATTATTTATGGGCATTACCGGAAAGAGAATTTGTGAAAGGTGAAGCCACTCCTGCAGCTTAAAAGATATTTGATTTTGCAACTTGTGAAATTGTTCTGTTCTAATCAAATGCTTCTCGATATGGCTTTGTTCATTAATTATTTGAGCCGTTGGCAATAAAGGAGTGCGGTCGCCATCAAAAAACATTTCCCATATACCTTCCATAAATGACGAAACATTAAAGAATTTACATAAGTTAAAAAGTGAGATATTTCTCCTTTTACTTTCTTCATATAGGAGTAATTGAGGATAGGCATCTTGAAAAATCATACTGTTCCCTTTTTCGAGCATGAAATATAATTCTTCAATTACAGAACGATCTATTAAATCAGGCAAAAATTCACCTTTAAGATCTGTCATAAAATAACCTGCATTCCTGGAGACCATATGTGCTAAAAATGACCAGTGAACCTCAGGGTGACTTTTATAAAAAGAAAGGTAGGCAGCTGTTCTTGTTATATTATTTTTGTTATTAAGTGAAGTTTCCCTTTTAATTCGTTCTATTAATTCCTTGTCTTTTTGAAAAGTTATTGAAAGCCCTTCAGAAAACTCAAATATTTTATTCCATTTCCGTTGTAATTGCTGTTTTTGATTTGCATTGAGCTCCCAAATTACCTTTTTCTTTTTTACCGTAAAAAAAGGACGAATAATTATATGCAGCGGAATAAGTGTTAATTTTGTATAGATTCTCTTTGAGCGTCGCAATGTTAACACCTTCCTTTATTCACAATGTATGAAATGAAAAGGTTTATAACACAAAAATGCACCCTTAAAATGTTAAGGGTGCTTCTTCGTTTATTTTGTTGCAACTCCGCCAGATAGCAAAAATTTCATAGCTTCTTCAGGTTTTATATCCAGAATTATTATTCTTTCCTTTGGTACTAAAAATGTAAACCCTGCAATCTGAAAGGTTTGTGGAATATATACTGCTACGTGATCCGCCAGTTCGTCCCCTAGACTGCTTACGTCCTCTGTAGTGACAAAACCTACACTTTTCATATTAAGCTCTGGATACTCGATAAGCACAACTGTTGAGAAAGACCGCTTTTCACCAAAGAGTGAATGAACAGTATCCTTAATAACTGTATATACCGTTTTTACAAATGGTGTTTTTTCAAGTACTCGATCAATAAGTCTAAATATCTTACCTGAAATATACTGTGTAGACATCCATCCTAAAACTGTAATTAAGACAATGGTTGTAACAAGACCAATTCCCGGAATATAGTCTTCTTTTAATACATCCTTTAGTAAATTGCCAAGAATGCTGTCTAAGAAACCGAAAATCTTATAGATTATATATACGGCTAACACGATCGGAAGGATTGTTAATAAACCATTAATAAAATATTTGAGTAAAGTCTTCATGTTTTCCTCTAACGTTTTTTAAGATTTCATTGCAGAAGTATTTTGTTGGATTTGAGTTTTAAATTGCTTTTGTAATTCTGCAGTAACAGGTCCAATTTTATAAGCTTGTTCTTTGTTTCCTCTTAGTTGGACAACAGGCGTTACTTCCATTGTTGTACTTGTAATAAATACTTCATCTGCACCAGTAAGCTCATCAACTGTAAAGGATTCTTCCAATACTGGAATTTGAAGCTTTTCAGCAAGGTTAATAACGATTTGCCGAGTGATGCCATTCAAAATAAGATTTGTAGCAGGATGAGTTTTAAGCGTACCATTTTTCACTATAAAAACATTGGATGATGAACCTTCAGTAACTGTCCCATCCCTGTGCTGTATAGCTTCCTGACAGTCAAAATCTGCAGCTTTTCTTTTTGCCATTACATTACCAAGTAAATTTAAACTTTTAATATCACAGCGCAGCCATCGAATATCTTCTGTCAGATATGTTTGAATTCCATTGGACTGAGACTTTTCAATGGAATCTAAAGAAACGGACTTAGCAAATCCTGTAACTACACTCTGCATATTACGTTCATACAAGTGATTGCGAGGTGCAACCCCTCTTGTCATTTGAATATAAACCATTCCGTTCACAATATTATTTTTAGTAATTAATTCTTCTGTTAGATGTTTGAAAGTTGCAATATCATATGGCATTGCAAGTTCTAATTTTTTTGCGCTTTGCTCAAACCGGTCAAAATGCTCATTAAATGCAAAGGGTTTTCTGTCATATACAAAAACAACCTCATAAATACCATCACCGAATAAGTAGCCTCTATCTTCAGGATCTACAGGTATTGAACCACTTTTAATTATCTGATCGTGATATAAAACGTATGAATTTTCCATATATTAACCACCTCATCTATATAGTATGTATGCAATTGAGCTTTCATCTACTGTAAATGAAAAAGTGACTCCCTTCAAGAGTCACTTTATTACAAATTTATATTTTATTGAATAGCACCGCCGGCTTGTTCATATCTAGCCATAAATTCTTGTTTGAATTGATTCGTAATAGATAAGTCATGAATCCATAATGCATTTTCGTCATTTACATCGTTTCCGTTTGTACTCCAGTTTGTAGAACCTGTAATAACTAACGGGTCACTGGAAGTATCAGCATCAATGATAAAGTATTTATGATGAAGTTTTCTTGATTCCTTATCCATATAAACCGGAGCAGGATTTTTCCAGCGTGTATTTGGATTGTTTGTACTCGTTTGTGAAGCAGTTCTTCCTGTCATATCCACAGATGCTGACCACCACATATTCCAGAATGAATCATCAAAAACCCCTTTGATATCAAAGCCAGTCAGTGTACCTTCCATATCATGAGGAGATCCTTCCCATTTCACTTTCAGCGTATCAACAAGTGATTGATCGGACCATGCAAATATACTAAAATACGTATTTTGATCAGCTGATGATTCTATAGTCTCATTCATTTTAGGAACTGCATTATCACCAGGAGAGAAATATACTTCTATCACTTTGCCCCCTACTGTAACTTGGTGCGGGGTATTATCAGTTTTGCGAGATCCAAAGTTAGAAACTGCAGGATTTGGGTTTACATCTGCACTTCCCCACATTTCATCAAATTCAGTCTTATATATGGCTGAGAGTTCAGTTGAATGCAATTCAATTGAATGATTGGAGTTTCCATCTAAGATGCCTGACTCTCTGTTCTCATCTGTACCGTAAAGACCTGTAGTGGTAAAGTTCCAGCTTCCTGTAAATACCCATTTCCCATCAATAATCAGATATTTATTATGCATTTGATCATCGGGTGAATAATAAGCATTTGAATCTTTGGACTCCCCATCGACAAGCATGTGTCCTGTTTGACTGCCGCTTCCCACATTTACTGTACGCTGTGTGAAATCCTGATAACCGGTTTGAGACAGGTTATACTGAGATCGTTTCGCGGAATCCTCTACGGCAAAGATTATTGAATCTGAAAAAATATGAATATCATCAGCAGTGTTAACTGCTCCGTCTTTTCCTCTAGTTAATTTCTCTAAATAAAGTTTCATAAGTTCGTATCTTGCATCATGCTCAGCATCACTTAATGGCTTTGCATCAGCGATCATACGAACTGTAACACCTGCTGCAGCTTTTTCAATTAATGCATTAACTACGTTTGGGAGATTAATCTCATATGTAGCGATATCAATAGATTCTGTTGCTTCGTTAATACGGTTAATTAAACGGTTTTCTAGGTTCACATTATAGTTTGCGGAATTACCAGGTGTCGCAAACTGAGTTAATGCACTTTTATTAAAATAAACATTTATGGCTCCAACTTCATTGCTTATGTTATTTAACTGTTCTGGCTGACCGTTCGACGTACCCCTTACTGTTCCTGGTGTACCAAATCCTGCGTCATAGTTTACAGTTGCTGTTTGCCAATTCTGAGGGTCATCACCGGATACAGACGGGCTTTTTCTTTCCATCGTCGCTCTTGACGCAGAATCGCCCGCATACCAGCTCGAAATAGTATCAATTGTTTGATTAGCTCCATCAGCTAGTTCTAGAACTTCTCCGGTATTTGAGAGAGCTCCTGTATAGATCTGATCGGCTGTTATTCCAGGAACTGTTGAATCGTCTGTTCTTTCGAGCAAATAAGTTTCTCCGGGGCTGATTGAGCCTGTGAGCTGCACAGATGGAGTTCCGTCGGAAGCTTTAAGTGTCCAGCCATCTAGCTGTATGATCTCGTTTGTCGGATTAAAGAGTTCAACCCATTCATCGTTTGCATCTATGGTTGTCCCCATCCATGCTACTTCAGATATGACTGGCCCTTCACTTGTTCCTGCAGCACCAACCGTTGAATTATACGGTGACTGTACAGAAATTACGGATGTTATTATGACAAAAGCAGATAAACATTTTTTCCATTTCATAAAACAAACCCCTTTTTTGCAATGATTTTGTAAAACCAAAAAAATCATAGCATAGGAAAGCCAAGGAGTTAGCATGCATTTTCAATTGTAAAGAAAATTGCTCCTAAAGAACTTTTTATATAAAAGTTTTGTAAAGGATTTAAGTATAATGTCCTACTAACTTAGTAATGGAACATATTTTCAAATGGCTGATTTCGGAAACATTGTTGCTATTAGAAGAAATTGATTTCCGCTCCAGGATGCTCGCTTTCCGCGGGGCGTGCGGTGAGCCCCGCGGAAAGATATTTGAAGCGCTGCTCCTGCGTCTACAAGAAAATCACGCCGAAGCGAGCTTCCTCGTCGCATGCCTTGCGAGAAGAATAGTCAGGTAGCTGGCACGCTGCTCTCGCAGGAGTCTCGCACCTTACGCTCCAATCAACTAGTCAAAGAAGCATACTCAACAAAAAATGTTCAGAAGCAACAATCGTTTTTAAAAATGAGCCTTTAAAATAAAAAAACCGCTCTTTTCAGCGGTCTTTTAATTACTGTTTAATTGTCTTAACAACTTTATTGTCTTTTACAGTTACCATATAAAATTCATTGTCCATTTCGATTAAAAAATCTTCATCATATTGCTCTTTAAGTTCTTCTTCAATTTTAAAAGGTTTTTTAAAATGATCATCGATCACATTAAGACGTTCTTTTCTGGTATTTTCACGATTAATCGAATCAAATACAAAATAAGCAAGAAATATAACACCTGCAACAATAATGATTTTTGCTGTTTTACTCAAATCAAGAATCCCCTTCCCCTTTTCTCCAAAAACAAGTATAACCTAAAATCCTTAAAACAAAAACACCTGGTATAAGACCAGGTGTCCAATGTTATTTCCACCATGTATCATGAACTGAGGCAGGAGGATTACGTTTATGCATGGTTTGTACAAATCGTTTTTCAATTTTTTGTTTTGAAGATGCTGAGATTTCTTTTCCTTCTAAATAATCATCGATCTCTTCATATGTTACCCCTAATGCTGTTTCATCTGGAATAAGCGGTTTGTCATCTTCTAAATCAGCTGTCGGCACTTTTAAATAAAGGCGTTCGTCAGCTCCTAATTGTTTCAGCAAAGCTCTGCCTTGTCTCTTGTTAAGTCCAAATAAAGGAACGAGGTCACATGCACCGTCACCGTGTTTTGTGAAGAAACCAGTAATCGCTTCTGCTGCGTGGTCTGTTCCAATCACAAGACATTGATAGGCACCAGCTATATCGTATTGCACTTTCATTCTTTCTCGGGCTTTCGTATTTCCTTTAAGAAAGTTATTCAATTCTTTATCAGTTGCAGCTTTGAAATTTTTCACCGAGGCATCTACTGCTGATTTAATATTGACCGTAAGAGAAATATCAGGATTAATAAATTTTAAAGCCAATTGTGCATCATTTTCATCTTTTTGTACACCATATGGAAGTCTTACAGCAATAAATGAATATTCTTCACCTGTTTCCTCTCTCAGTTGTTCCATTGCGATCTGAGCTAGTTTACCTGCTAATGTCGAATCCTGTCCTCCGCTAATTCCCAGGACATAACCCTTTGCACCTGTTCTTTTTAAATAATCTTTCAAAAACTGTATTCTTTGATTTATTTCATCTTCAATATCTATTTCAGGTTTTACTAGTAATTCTTCGATTATTTTCTGCTGCAAATCCAATTATATCGCCACCTTATTATGTGTGTATTATCATTTCATTTCCACAATTTAAAGTTTCTTAATCAAATTTTATAATCTTTTTCTAATTGATAAAGACATTCCAGTGAACGTTTAGCCCAGTCACTATTATCTTCTTTAAGTTTATTTATGTAATTGCTTAAAGCTGTTCTTAAAGATTCTTTGTATTCAGGAGGATTCCCATCAAATTCTTTAATAGTATGAATTGGCACCCATGCTCTTTCTCCAAAGCTTAAAGCTCTTCTTTCCTGAAAAAATGGAACGTCAGCTTTCTTTGGATTATGAAGGTCGCCTTGCCAAGGATGAGATACAACTGCCAGAACTTTTAAGAGTACCATTTGGTTTCTTTCATCTTCTGCCTCACCTATATATTGTCCTGTTTTATAACTGGCAAGCACTAGCTTTTTATGTCCTGTCATTCTTTTTCGCCTCCAATGCATCTATCTCTTTTGATACAGTGAAAGCTAGGTCCTCGTTCCCAAATAAAGATAAAACCTGCAGAAGCGTTTCATTAGCAATATCCTCTGCCTCTTCTTTAGTTACAGTCTGCTCAAGCATATGCATTACATATTCATTATTCCCCTGTTCAGGATAGGCTTTTAAATACACAGCTTTTGGATCAAGTCCGTTATTTACGCACCACTGGGCATAAATAATTATCATCATTCCCTCATCTTTTTGATAATTACTGATTACTTTTTCAGAAATTTCATTTGCACGGTTCACATTTGTTCCCCCTAGTACTAGTTGTTAAAGTTAACTTTAAAACAGGCAAAAAGAAAAAGCCAGTATATTTACTGGCTCTTGTTTAAACGCTCTGTTGTTCTTTACTTTCTGTTTCGTATCGATTTCGAGGATGCTCCAAACATTCCTTTGTACATGAACGTTTATGTTTAACTTCACAATCCGTACAGCACACATGCTGTTTATTGCACTCTGGATTTGCGCAGTTTACGTATCGATCTTCTGTTTTGCCGCAATAATAACAACTAGAGATCACTACATCTTCTTCAGTACGATTAATTGGCACTGAGATCCGCTCGTCAAAAACATAACATTTACCGTTCCAGTATCGTCCTTGTACTTCAGGATCTTTTCCATAAGTTACGATACCGCCTTCAAGCTGTGAAACATCCTTAAAGCCTTCTTGCAATAAGAATCCTGAGAACTTTTCGCACCGGATTCCTCCTGTGCAATATGTTAATACTTTCTTATCTTTAAATTCACTTAAGTTTTCACGGACCCATTTTGGGAAATCGCGTGAAGCTTTTACATCAGGTTTAATCGCACCTTTGAAATGGCCGATTTCATATTCATAGTCATTACGACCATCAATTACGATAACATCTTCATCTTGAAGAGCTTCATAAAACTCTTTTGGCGACAATCGTTTACCCGAAAGCTGATTCGGATTCACATCTTCTTCGAAACGCCAAGTTACAAGTTCCTTTTTATGACGCACAAACATTTTTTTAAATGTATGTCCTTCAACTTCATCTATCTTAAAGACAATATCTTCAAAGCGAGGATCTGCTTTTAGATAATCCATATAGATTTGTGTTTGTTCAAATGTACCTGAAACTGTTCCGTTGATCCCTTCTGGCGCAACAATAATTCGTCCGAGAAGTCCTAAATCCTTGCAAAACTTTAAATGTTCGTCTTTAAAGCTTTCCGGATCATCAATCGGTACATACTTATAATACAAAAGTACTCTCATTTTTTCTGACATTAATAATCACCAACCTGCAACGTTAGTTTATTTATGACGCCAAATAAAAAACCACCGGTCCAAATTACCATTCCCCGTGGTGAGTACCGGATTTACCGATAATCAGATATTCAATTGGAAAGTGGCGCGCCCACCAGGATTCGAACCCAGAATACGAGAGCCGAAATCTCGTGTGATATCCATTTCACTATAGGCGCTAATTACCGTCACGATTAATATCATAAACAATAAACAGAAATAAAACAAGCTTTTTTTACAACTATTAAATAGGGTTACCTTAATTTACTAAGTTCAATGGAGTAATTTTTTCTTCAGCACTTTGATATACGGTTATTAACGGTTCCTCTGGATGCCATTTGAAAATACCTTTTTCTCCATTTAAGATTGCGGGAAAATGAAGTGTAGATGAAAATGCATCTTCAAACCATACACCATGAGAAAGAATATTTGAGATGAAAATTTCAGCTTCCAATTCCATATATTGAATTCTTTTTTCCCATTCTGCTTTTTCATCAGCATTTAAATGCGGCTCGACCTGCTGAAAGGATTCATACCAAAGATCGAATTCTCTTTGCAGGTTATGCAGAGAATCAAATTCCTTTGACAGTATTGGCAGCAGTTGATTCGCTTCTTCTAATGTATAACGTTTCATAAATCATGCTCCTTCATATTCTTGTCAGTATTATAACAAATGAAGGTATCCATGCACACTAAAAATGGCAAGAAGAAAACCTTTTGGTTTCCCAAAAGGCTAAATGGTAAGACACATTTCTTTTTTTGGATTCTTTAAGTCCAAGTAAAAATCTCTGACAGTTTCATCTTCAAGCAGTTCAGGGAAATCTCTTCTGTATTCTGAACTGATTAAAATTTGTTCTACGAGATCTGCTGAACCTTTTCTAAGAAGCAGCCTCAATGTTAACCATTTGTCCCTTTTGGCTTTTAAATGAAATTTCGTAATAAACAACATGATTCTATCATCACAAGTGAACGTTTTTTCCTTTTCTTTTCGTAAATTAATATGAGATACAGTTTTCATAGAGAAACACCCTCCTTTAATTTGCGAGCTCTTAATACCATTATTATTCAGTTTTTTCTGAAATATACTTGTCCATGTAATAAATCTAGCTTTTTTATGGACGGGTATTAATAGAACAGCCAGCATTTGCCTCAAAACTTTTTATTTGATTAAATAACTTTATAAAGCAAATAACTAGGAGCTGTGTTTAATGAAAAAACTTCAAAGTGAAATTGTACTGGGTAATTTTCATTCCATACTATCGGAATCTGATACATGGAAAATGGGAGGTTTCCCTCTTCCTGATGGATCTTTCCATGAGTTTAGAGAGCCGGAAGCAGTTGTAATTGTAAGAAATGATGAACTATATGTCAGAGTTAATCCATTTACTAAAACCCACCCTTCTGTCCAATTTTTAGATAATGCAAAGCACATGTATTACTCTAAAGAACCAGTGAAAGTTCCTGAAGAAGGAAGCATCACATTTAAGTGGAAAATGCGTTCTCGCCCTATCGGTGCGAATCCTGGTGATTTATATGATGGATTTGTTTCTGTAAACTTATTAGATTTCACAACGGGTGCAGCGCTTGATTTCTTTGCTGGCAATGACCAGTATGCCAGTGTTTATGCTGTCCTCCCTTTTCCGGGTGTACAAGTTCCTGATACGAATAAAACAAGATATTTTTGTATCTTTAAAGAAGAATCTGCATTTAAACAAAGAGAATGGAATGAGTATGAGATTGCTTATAACCGTGCAGCCGATGAAATTATTTTTTCGGTAAATGGTGATGAAGTGCGAATTGAGAAAAATGTTCCGATTAAGTTTAATGAATTTACAGTTGCACTTGGTTTAATGACAGAAAAAGACTTATCTCCTGAAGGAAGCACTTCCCTTCATGGACAAGGTATCATTGGGGAATGGACACCAATGAAAATCTCAATAGAAGACTGATACACCAATTCGGCTTATTCTCTTAAAGGTCTGCATGATGCGGGCCTTCTTTTATGTATTCTAGCAATAATATGAAATTTCCTTTTTTTGCGACAGTTTTATATAATAAGTAATGAGTAAATAAGAGAGGAAGCGGCAAAATGTCCCAAATAAACCTGTTGCAAATTGAAGAAATGACGCTTGACCAGTTACATACTTATTATGAAAATGAGGAATTGACATCATTCGAACTGATTAAACACTATTTGAAACGAATAGCCATGTACGACAAAGCTGGTCCTTCTATTAATTCTGTTCTTGAGGTAAATCCAGAGGCTCTTTTCATTGCCCGCAATATGGATGCAGAGCGAAAAAACGGTAAAGTTCGCGGTCCTTTACATGGTGTCCCTGTGATTATTAAAGATAATATCGATACTGCCGATCAAATGCATACAAGTGCTGGGTCATTAGCCCTTCAAAATCACTACGCAAAGAAGGATGCATTTATTGTTCAAAAACTTAGAAATGCTGGTGCAATAATTCTAGGTAAAGCAAATATGACAGAATGGGCAAACTTCATGGCTTATAATATGCCGAATGGCTTCAGTTCAAGAGGCGGACAAGTGTTAAACCCTTATGGTCCCGGTGTCCTTGATGTAAGTGGTTCGAGTTCGGGATCAGGAGCAGCAGTAGCTTGCAATTTTACAATGCTTGCAGTTGGAACTGAAACTTCAGGCTCCATTCTTTGCCCTGCAGGAAATAACAATATTGTTGGGATAAAACCTACAGTAGGTCTAGTTTCAAGATCAGGAATTATCCCTATTTCTATTAGTCAGGATACAGCTGGTCCAATGGCAAGAAACGTTAAAGATGCTGCTGTTTTGCTGGAAATTTTAGCAGGTTATGACTCTGATGATTCTGCCACACATTGTGCACCCTCGGCCATCTCCTATACAGATGGACTTGCAAAGGTATCACTTAAAGGGAAACGATTCGGTGTAACGTATGATTTTTGCATTAAAAACTTAAATGAAAATCAAAAATCGGCTTTTGACCAAGCTCTTTTTGACCTAAAAAAAGAAGGAGCAGAGATTATTTATTTGGATCTAATTTCTCCATTAGAAAAAAGCAGGTTTGATTATAATGTTTTATTGCACGAATTTAAATCAGGCATCAATAATTACTTGAAGACTGTGTCTCCTGCCCTTGGCTTAAAGACGTTATCAGATATCATTACCTATAACGAAAAACATAAAGAAGATTGTCTGAAACATAATCAAGAATTATTGATTGAGAGTGACCAGACAGTAGGAACATTAACAAGCCCTGATTACTTAAAATCTAGATTGAATGATTTAGAGAATTCACAAAATATGGGAATTGATTTAGTAATAAGTGAAAATCAGCTTGATGCACTTATCAGTCCTAACGATGTTTGGTATGGAATTCCTGCAAAAGCTGGCTACCCTTCGATCTCAGTACCTTCTGGATTCGATGTTGATGGATTGCCGCTAAGCATCATTTTGACTGCCGAAGCATTCTCAGAGAAAAAACTGATAGAGATTGCATATGCATATGAAAAAGTCACCCAAAAGCGTAAACCAATTGAATTCAAATAAAAAAACCCGGGGAAAATCCCCGGTTTTTATTTTGGATGCTCCTATTTGAAGCTCGCACGTTGGATTTTAGCTGCTAAATCTTCGTGAATAGAACAAATGAATTTGGAACTAAACAAATATGCAGGATAACCGTACAAAAATCAAAGCTAACCGAACAAAATAGTGAAACGACCTTTTAGAAAGACTGTTTTCGCAAACCTTAATTGCTCTTGAAAGGAGTTGATTTACGCTCCAGAATGCTCGCTTTCCGCGGGGCGTGCGGTGAGCCTCCTCGGCGCTTTGCGCCCTTAGGAGTCTCACCTGTCCCGCTGCTCCCGCAGGACAAGGAAGGCTTCGACAGCGTTACTTCGCACGAAGAAAATGTTGATTTTCATTTTCGAGGAGTCTCGCACCTTCCTCTCCAATCAATTTGCCAATGAAGAGAATGGAAAAATGACCCAATGGGCAACAATCTTTTAGAGAAGAGCTTTTAGAAAAGAAACTTTATGTTTAAACGATTTTCTTTAATGCAGAGATTGCTTGGTCAATATCTTCTAAACTCACATCGTAATGAGTTGTTAATCGTATTTGACCTTCTCCAAAAGATACAGCAAGAACGCCTTCTCTTTTTAGATCATCTAAAAATTCTTCATTAGATTTCTGAGTCTCTTCAATATTTACAATAACGATGTTGGTGTCTGGTCTATTTTTTAATGAAAGTCCGCTAATATCTTCAATAGCATCAGCTAGTCTCATTGCTTTTTCATGATCTTCAGCTAATCGGTCTACCATTTCGGTTAAAGAAATTATACCGCTGGCTGCTAAAAAGCCTGCCTGTCTCAAACCGCCGCCTAATCGTTTTCTCCATTTTCTAGCTTTTTGAATCACCTCTTTTTTTCCTGCCAAGAGGGATCCAACCGGAGAACCTAAACCTTTTGATAAACAAATCTGAACTGAATCACAATATTGTGTATAGTCGGTCACCTTTTTATTAGATGCCACTGCAGCATTAAATAACCTTGCACCATCTATATGTACAGGTATAGATGCCTTTTGGGCAACCTGAAAGATATCTTTCATATTCTCTGTAGAAACAATTGAGCCTCCCGACCGGTTATGTGTGTTTTCAAGACAGATTAATGAAGTATCAGGAAAATGAATATCTTCTGACCGGATTGCGCTCTTAACTTCGTTTGGATCCATTGCCCCTTTTATCCCCTGTATTACACGGGGTTGCACTCCAGCTAAAGCTGAAATAGCCCCTCCTTCATAAAAGAAAATATGAGACTCGGATTCTACGATAATTTCATCGCCTGGTGAACAAAAGCCAAGAACAGCTAATTGATTTCCTTGCGTTCCGCTTGTAACAAATAGTGCGTCTTCCTTACCAAGCATTTCAGCTGCCAGTTCTTCTAACCTGTTTATTGTAGGGTCCTCACCGTAAACATCATCCCCTACCGTTGCTTCAAAAATAGCTTGTCTCATTCTTTTTGTTGGCTGTGTCAGTGTATCGCTTCTTAAATCAATCATTCTATCACCTCTGATTTATTTTTTCTTCTCAATTACTCCATATAAAAAGCTGGCGTTGCGCTGAATTACATTGAATCCAAGCTCTTCAAATTTACTGCTGTTTCTGCTGTCTTTCATCACTACTCGCTGTGACGCCACTCGTAAAGCTTCTTCTATAACTTCAGGTGTGATCACACGATAATCAGCACTTCCTTTTAAACCTTGAATTCCTGGTGATTGGATACTCGATTCAAACATGGGATCAAAATATACTACATCAAAACAGTTATCTGCTGCTTTTTTTAAGAATTCATAATGATCACTATGAATGACTTCAATACGGCGCATGGCATCATTCATATCTTTTATACTGCTATCCCATATTTTCAAGCCGCTCTGTACAACAAATGAAATAGCCTTGCTGCTCTCAATCCCAGTCACTTTTCCATTTTCACCGGCTACTAAACTTGCAACAATAGAATCAGAACCGAGTCCAAGGGTACAGTCCAGTAATGACATACCAGCTTTTAGTTTTGCTGCTGCAATAAAAGGATCTTTATCTCCTCTAAATAATTGCTTTACTCTAAACATAGAGGAGTTAGGATGAAAGAAGAAAGGAGAGCTTCCATCTTTTGGATGATAAGAAATTTTATCTATTCCGATCATTAGAACATTATCATTATATTTTTCAATAATTGAAGAAATAGAATGGCGGCCTCTATCTACAAAAGAGCTATTTAATAAACGTGCAGTTTCTTTAGCTTTTTCATAAATTCTTTCTGCATTTTTCCCTGCTGTTGTTACAATCATAAAAATCATCCTGTCTAAAAAAATAATTGTATTAACATATTTCAATTTATTTGCATATCTCTTGGAACAAACCTAAAATATGGGAAGATATATGCAAGGAGGCCCCATAATGAAAAAAAGCTCCCCCTTCCTGAGATTAGGAAGAATTACATACCGATTCCGTATTGCTATTATAGCATTTTGGATCTTGACTACCATTCTATTAGGCTTCTTTGCGATAAAATTGCCTTCCATATTGAGCGGCAGCGGGTTTGAGATGGTTGGCTCATTTTCAAAGGTTGAAAATATTCTCCAAGATAAGTTTAACCAGCCTAAGTCTTCTGTAATGCTAGTCTTTGATTCAAAAAAATACGAAACACAAGATGATGCTTATAAACAATTTGTAAATAAGACACTTGCATCAGTAAAGGATGTTGAAGATGCGGTGGGTGTTCAAAGTCCTTATGATGCTCCTGACAAAATGATAAAAGAAAATGTTTCATTTGCCTCTATTCGATTTGATAAAAGCTTTAATGATTTAAAGAAATCTATCGATCAAATTAGAGACAGATTACCGAAAGACGGTGATATTTCTGTCTCTTTAACTGGCGGCCCAGTTATTGCTGAGGATATGAATACAGCCAGCCAGCAGGATTTAGCGCGAGCAGAAGCAATTGGTATTCCCGCAGCTCTAATTATTCTGTTGCTTGCGTTTGGAGGTCTTGTAGCTGCAGGTCTGCCTATAATTGTTGGATTGATTAGTGTAGCGAGTTCCCTTGGATTATTATACTTTTACGGACTAGAAGCGAACGTAAGTATATTTCTATTAAATGTTGTTCCTATGATCGGACTGGCATTAGGAATTGATTTTGCGCTTCTTCTCGTTAACCGGTTTCGGGAAGAACTTCATCAAGGTATTGAAAAAGCTACAATCATATCTGTGCAAACTGCGGGGAGATCAATTGCTTTTTCTGGTTTATGTGTCTTTTTAGGACTATCAGGAATGCTCCTTATTGATATCGATATTTTTAAAACAGTAGCTATTGGCGGAATGGTCGTTGTCGTGTTATCTGTATTGAATGCTATAACATTCCTGCCAGCGATGCTTGCGGTACTTGGTAAACGAGTTAATGCGCTAAAAATACTCAAAACAAAAGAAAAAGAACGATCTATCTGGCATTCATTTGCATCATTTGTGATGAAACGGCCAGTAATAATGGCATTGTTTGCAGCTGTTTTGCTCATCTTCTCAGTAACACCTGTTAAGGATATGAAGCTTTCAATCCCAGAAGCAGAAGCTTTACCTCCTGATTATGAATCAAGAATCGCATTTGAAAAGTTTGAAAAAACTTTTGGAGAAGATGAGTTGTACCCTGTTCTCATTGTTGCAGAGTCAGAAAAATCATACTTACAGGATATAACTGCCTTGCAGTCTTTAGAACAGTTAGTAAAAGACCTGCAAGAAGAAAAAGAAATCGCAAAAACAGAATCAATTTTCGATTATACAAATCAGTTAAGCAGCACTGAACTATTCCAATTACTTCAGACAGAACAAGGTAAACAACAGCAATCCCCTGCTCTGGAACCTTTCGTAAATGACCATACAGCGGTTATTCGCGCATATCTATCTGTAGATGTTAATGGAAGCGATGCGAAACAGTTTGTGAAAGAATGGGAAAAGAAACATGAAGGTCTTTCCTTAACGATTGGCGGGGCAACTAAGTTTAATCAAGAAATCTTCGACGAGATTATTGAAAAAGCACCATATGGACTAGCTGTTGTACTTGCAGCAACTCTTTTTATCCTGATGGTTGCCTTTAGGTCAATCTTTATTCCGCTTAAAGCAATCCTCATGAACATGCTGAGTTTAGCTGCTACTTTCGGTATACTCGTTTGGATTTTTCAAAGCGGAACAATTATGGAGCCGGTGGAAATTGGATTGATGATTCCGGTCTTTACTTTTGGCATCGTTTTTGGATTAAGTATGGACTACGAAGTGTTCTTGATCTCTAGAATTCAAGAGATGTATGAAGAAACGGGTGACAATGATCAAGCAACGCTGCTTGGTCTAACTTCAACTTCAAAGATTATTACATCTGCAGCAGCGATAATGATCGTTATTACTGGATCCTTCGCATTTACAGATGTAATGCCAGTTAAACAGATAGGAATTGCCATTGCATTAGCTATCTTTATCGATGCAACCATTGTAAGAATGATTTTTGTTCCTTCCCTTATGAAACTTCTTGGACACTGGAACTGGTGGATGCCTTTCTCAAAACGAAATAAACAGCGAAGCACTCTTTAATAAGGGTGCTTTTTTCATTAAACAATAGTGGGAAATTAAAACATTATGTCCTATAATAAGAATTAGCTAGTTTTATATTAGGGGTGTTTATATGATCGAGACAGTTATTATTATACTTCTTTCCTATTTGCTAGGCTCTATCCCCTTTGCGCTTTTAGTAGGAAAATTTGGTTATGGAATTGATATTCGCCAGCATGGGAGCGGTAATTTAGGCGGTACTAATACATTTCGAATTTTAGGCAAAAAAGCAGGATTCATCGTTTCTGCAGCAGATGTATTAAAAGGAACACTCGCTGCCAGCTTGCCCGTAATACTAAATGCAGACCTTCATCCATTGGTTGCAGGAATTCCCGCCGTCATTGGACATTGTTATCCAGTATTCGCAAAATTCAAGGGTGGAAAAGCTGTAGCAACATCTGGCGGAGTTCTATTGTTTGCAGAGCCATTATTATTTCTATTGGTCTTGCTTACTTTCTTTTTATCTTTATACATAAGTAAATATGTATCTCTCTCATCGATCATGGCTGGTGTGGGTTCAGTAATCTTAAGTCTTTTACTTGCTGATAACATTACTACTTATATCCTGATCGGGTTTACCCTCTTTTTATTGTACAGACATAGGCAGAACATTGTACGGATAGTAAAGAAAACTGAACCAAAAGTAAAATGGATTTAACGACCGTTCTTAAAAATAAGAACGGTTTTTTCTTATTCTTTTTAAAAAATAGGCTCTTCTCCTAAAAAAGTACAGGCGATTTCACTAAAAACTCCGCATTTGTCCGTGTCGGCTTAGGTAGTCCGGTCATATTGTGTAATGTGACGTTGACCTAGACTTAAATTTTGGAGGGACTGAAATGGAAAATAAGAAAATGAATATGCCTTATGGTGACAATATGAATATTGGCATGAAGCCAGTAGCTAACATGCCTATTCACGGTGGATACGGCGGTGGCTATGGTCATGGTTATGGATGCGGGTTCTTAATTATTGTTGTTCTGTTCATTCTATTAATCATTATCGGTGCTACAGCATTCCATGGTAAAGACTGTAAAGACGATCATTGTGATGAATCTTCATCATCCCATTAATATGTAATTATTTTTACTACAGAAAAGAGAGAAGCGAATTCGCTTCTCTCTTTTTTACATTTATCTTGTAAAGGCCCTGTGTTATTATAAAAATAAAAATTACCAATGTTTAACAGTGACTGTCATAAGCCCCCAGTAAATTTTCAAGGATTTCTTCTGGTGAATGATTTTCAATGTTATGTCTGTGGATAAAATGTACCACTTTTCCATCTTTTAAAAGAGCCATAGAAGGAGAAGAAGGCGGGATATCACCAAAGAATTCTCTGATCTGTGCAGTTGCTTCTTTATCCTGACCTGCAAATACCGTAACAAACTGTTCAGGTTTTACTGAGTGGTTCAATGATGCTACTGCTACTGGACGAGCAAGGCCAGCTGCGCATCCACATACGGAGTTTATTACTACAAGTGCAGTACCTTCAGTTTCTTGCATAAAATAATTTACTTCTTCTGGTGTCTTTAATTCTTCAAAACCAGCACGAGTCAATTCATCTCTCATGGGCTGAGCCATTTGTTTCATATATTCTTCATAGGCATTCATAAGTATTCCTCCTGAAAATGAATCATTTACATACAATGTTATTATAGCTTAAATAAGCTATTTTTTTAACTGTTTCGGCTTAACTGATGGATGGCCGAGTTTTCTATTATGTTCACTTGTTTATCTGAAAAAGCAAAGCTAGCTTTAATCATTGCTCTGGCAACACTGCCAGCATCGATTGGTTTATATTTTTTCGGAAAAATAAAAGGAAGTGCTGTATAAACCTTTTCTGCCATTCTTTCTCCGAAACGGAATTCGTTACGTTCACCTATTAATAAGGAAGGTCGGACTATAGTAAGGTTTTTAATATTTAAGGAGATCAATTGTGTTTCCATCTCCCCTTTTACTCGATTGTAAAAGAACGAAGATTTGGAATCTGCACCCATTGCAGAAATGATTGCGACATTTTGAACGTTTAACTTAATCGCTAGCTTTGCAAGTTTGACAGGGATGATGAGGTCAACCTCTTTAAATCCTTCTTTTGTTTGTGCATTTTTCATGGTGGTACCAATACAAATAATCAAACTATCTGCTTCTAAGTTTTCAATCTCATATTCATAACTTGTAAAGTCAAAAAAAATCTCTTTAATTTTTGGATGTTTAATCTCTGAGTTATTTCTAACAAGCAGGATAATTTCACTACAAGACGGATCAGAGATTAGCTGTTTTACAACTTCTTTGCCAACAAGACCGCTTGATCCTGCTACTATAACTTTTTTTCCATTCATACTAATGATCCTTTCTCTTTTCAACAAGTTTTCCGAAAACTATTAAGACAGGCTGGTGCTAATTTTGGAACATACTTATTTTATCACTGGATTTCCAGGTTTTATAGCTACAAAACTATTAGAAGCACTTCGTCACAAATATCCTTCGTCACAATTTTATTTACTTACTTTAAAACAAGAAAGAAAAATTGCTGAACAAAAACTTAAAGACTGCGATAAAAACACCGTTCTTTTAGAGGGTGATATAACAAAAGAAGGACTTGGTCTGCCTGATTATTTGAGAAGAGAAATAGCTGAAAAAATAACACATTGTATACATCTTGCTGCTCTTTACGATTTAACAGCAGCTTTTTCTCCTTCTTATTCTTGTAATGTCCTTGGTACTGAACATGTAATAAAATTTGTAAAAGGCTGTAAGAATATTAAACGTTTTTGTTATTTCAGCACTGCATATGTATCAGGAAATGAAAAAGGAAAAATTGTAGAGTCCTGTTTGTCAGAACCTGCTGGCTTTCGGAACTATTATGAACAAACCAAATATGAGGCAGAACGAATGGTAAGGATGTATATTGATGAACTGCCAATTACCATAATAAGACCTGGAATCATAGTAGGTGATTCCAAAACTGGCGTAACAATAAAATTTGATGGTCCTTATTTTATGATGCGATTTTTAAGAAGACTATCTGCTCTGCCAATCCCTTATATCGGCCGTACTACTTCTAAAATTCACCTTGTACCGGTTGACTTTATTGTTAATGCTTCTATATTCCTGATGCACGATAAACGGGGTGAATCAAAAACTTATCATTTATTAAGTCCATCATCGCCCAATATCCATGATGCTTATACTTTAATATGCAGAGAGCTTATTGATAAGAAACCAAGCTGGCATTTGCCTCGATCAATTGCGGATCGAATGTTATCCATTTCTTTTATTTCAAAATGGCTTGGTGTACCCCGAGAAACACTTTCTTACTTTTCACATGAAGCAGAGTATGATACTTCTCAACTAGTCCAGGATCTAGAAGGTACTGGAATAGCATGTCCGCCTTTTGAAGAATATGTGCCGGTACTTGTCCGGTATTACAAAGAAAATGCTGCTGATGCTTCATTAAAGCGTTATTAGTAAAAAGTAAGGGGGCTGTCCCAAAAGTAAAGTAAACTTACTTTTGGCAGCCCCGATTCTAAAAGATTGTTGCTTTTGACTCATTTCTTCATTGACAAGTTGATTGGAGTGCAAGGTGCGAGACTCCTCGAAAATGAAAATCGCATTTTCTTCGTGCGATGTAACTCTGCCGAAGCCTTCCTTGTCCTGCGGGACCAGCGGGACAGGTGAGACACTGTAGGTGCAAAGCGCCAAGGTGGCTCACCGCACGCCCCGCGGGAAGCGAGCATCCTGGAACGGAAATCAACTACTTCCAAGAGCAACAATGATTGCGAAAGAGGATTTTATTTAGCCTAATAAAAAGAGGCATGACCTCAAAAAATTTTATACTTTTTGAGTCATCCCCCCTATTTTTAAACGAGACTGCTGTTCTTGGTGACAACTTCTGCACCAAGTGTATTTTTAAAATGGGAAAGCGCCCATTCGTGACCTGGCTGGCTAAAACTTTGCACAGCATCCTCGTGTATGACAATATTAAAGCCTTTATTGTAAGCATCTACAGCAGTATGTAATACACAAATGTCAGTACATACTCCTGTCAGATGTACTTCTTGAATATTTCTCTCCTTTAATTTAATCTCCAGGTCTGTACCCGCAAAAGCACTATAACGTGTTTTATCGATCCATAAAATATTCTTTTCTGGCCTAGCCATGTTCTCAACGTATACTTCTTTAAGTTTCCCGAACAATTCTCTGCCTTCTGTATTCCTGATATTGTGTGGAGGAAACAGTTTGCTCTCTGGATGATAGGGATCATTTTCGTCATGAACATCCACAGCAAAAACAACATAATCCTCATTTTTAATAAATTCGTCAGTAATAGCTGCAATTCTCTCTTCTATTGCCTGACCTGGTTTCCCGCAAGTCAGCTTCCCTTCATCAGCGACAAAATCATTTGTGTAATCAATAACTACTAAAGCTTTCATCTTTTCCTCCTATTTAATCAAGTGTCTCAATTTCAACGCTTCGTATTCCTTTAATTTTTTTTACATCATCATACAGATCAGTGGTATACCTTTTTTCATAAATGGAAGCAGCCATCTCCATTTTCCGATTATCATTCTCGAGATCTTTAATTCTAACGTTTACAATACGAACGTTAAGCTCATTAATTTGTTTCATTACATCACTCATGTTTGTTTCGGGTTCTACGATTAATTTTAACTTTACATCAATCTGCCTTAATGCCTTTGGTCCTATCCATTTCATAATCAAAGGTATCAATTCTACGCTGATTAAAATTAACAAAGCTCCAGCTGCAGCTTCTTTGTAAAAACCTGCCCCAGCTGCAATTCCTAAACCAGAAGCTCCCCAAATCATTGCAGCTGTTGTAAGCCCTGAAATGACATCATTGCTTCTTCTTAATATTACTCCTGCTCCAAGAAAACCTATCCCACTTACGATTTGAGCGGCTAGACGCATGGGGTCCATAACGGTTTGTCCTGATACGGTAGAGTATTGTTCAGCTGATTCAATGCTTACAATTGTGAGCAAACAACTGCTGATCGAGATGACAAGACTTGTTTTAAGCCCCACTGGTTTGTTTTTTAATTCGCGTTCAATACCAATTATTAATCCAAAAAAAGCGGATATCCCTAGTTTAACTAAGACAACACTCATGATGTTTGCACCTCTTCTCTGTTTTTGCCCTTACTTAATAATACGCAAACTACCGCATATATTCCTTCTAAACATTAAGCTGATTAATTTGAATTGGTACAGGTTTTCCGTTTATAATAAGAAAAGCTTTATTATCTGAAAATAAAAATAATTCCGTAAAGGAGGTTTACTGAAAGAATTATACAACACAATTAAAGGAGGAAGTTCAGTGTTACCTAAAAAACAGAAAAACTATGAAGAACCAAGGTATAGCGAAATTGTTCGTTCCACTTACTTTAAGCAGCTGATGGAAGAAAAAAAGCGTTTTATTTTACCGATGACTTTATTTTTTTTACTGTTTTATTTTAGTCTTCCGGTCTTAACAGCTTATTCAGATGTATTAAATAACAAGGTAATCGGCGATATTTCTTGGGCATGGATATTTGCTTTTGCACAATTTATTATGACATGGGCACTTTGCATGATCTATACAAAAAAAGCAAAACGATTTGATGAACTTGCAGAAAAAGTTGTATCTGAAATGGACAAGGAGGTCTCTTCATGAATGGTACAGCATTCACTTTATTCCTAGCGATTGTAGCCCTAACTTTAGTCATTACATATTTTGCTTCCAAAAGGACGAAAACAACGAGTGATTTCTATACAGCTGATGGCGGGCTTACTGGAATGCAGAATGGACTTGCCATTGCTGGAGATTACATGTCCGCTGCATCGTTTTTAGGAATAGCGGGTTCAATCGCCCTAGCAGGATTTGATGGTTTCTTCTATAGCATCGGGTTTTTAGTTGCTTATCTAGTTGTTTTATATCTAGTCGCGGAACCTCTTCGAAATTTAGGGAAATATACGATGGCAGATATGATTGCTGCACGATTCAATGACAAAAAAGTGCGCGGTGTCGCAGCATTAAATACTATGGCAATCTCAACGTTCTATATGGTCGCTCAGCTTGTTGGGGCGGGCGCCCTTATAAAACTTCTCCTCGGAATTGATTATGTATATTCTGTACTGATCGTAGGGGTCTTGATGACAGTCTATGTTGTATTTGGAGGTATGACAGCCACATCTTGGGTACAGATTGTAAAAGCAGTTCTTTTAATGATTGGGACATTTATTATTTCAGTTATGGTTTTTGCGAAGTTTGGATTTAGTTTTACAGAAATGTTTGCACAAGTTAAGGAATCTACTCCATTAGGAGAATCTTTCTTAAATCCCGGCAATAAGTTTAAAGACCCGCTTGATACGATTTCGTTGAATTTAGCTCTTGTGTTAGGAACAGCTGGACTTCCGCACATATTAATTAGGTTCTTCACTGTTAAAGATGCACCGACTGCAAGAAAATCTGTAGTTTATGCAACTTGGCTTATAGGTGCTTTTTATATCATGACGATCTTCTTAGGATTCGGTGCTGCAGCATTTGTTGGTCAGGACAACATAGTAGCAGCAAATGCGGCAGGAAACATGGCTGCCCCCCTTTTAGCACAAGTATTAGGCGGAGAATTCTTATTTGCATTTGTTTCAGCTGTTGCTTTCGCTACTATTTTAGCTGTAGTTGCCGGTCTAGTTTTATCAGCAGCTTCAGCATTTGCTCATGACTTTTATACACACATTGTTCGAAAAGGAAAAGCTACTGAAAAGGAACAGATGAAAGCAGCAAAATGGGCATCTGTCGGTGTTGCGATTTTATCCATTATTTTGGCTTTATTCGCACAAAAATTGAATGTAGCATTTTTAGTAGCACTTGCATTTGCAGTTGCAGCTAGTGCAAACCTTCCGATTATTTTATTAACGATTTTTTGGAAACGCTTTAACACAGGTGGTGCTGTTACTGGTATGCTCGTGGGATTATTAAGTTCTCTTATCCTTGTAGCCCTGTCACCAAGTGTCTGGTCTCCAGTAGAGGGAGCAGCCATTCTAACGGGAGAAGCTATTTTCCCTCTTGCTAACCCTGGTATTGTTTCTATTCCTCTAGGCTTCTTAGGTGCTTTCATAGGAACAATGTTATCTAAGCCATCTGATGCTGACAAGTTTAATGAAATTCTTGTAAAAGCAAACACAGGTTCAGGTCTGCGTAAAGGTGCATAAGGAAAAAACCGGCTGTCAATCAGCCGGTTTTTCACTTGTATCCGCATTTTTGGGAACGAGCGGATAAAATAATATTCCAGATGCAAGCAATGCAATACCAAAGAGGAATGTTTTGATATCTGCTGTTCCTGCGTAAATAACCCAAATTGAATAAATCGCTGCTAATGCTGCGATAATACCATCCGTCGTTCTTTTATTTCCGGCATCTACATAAGTCTCCCCTTTTATTACAAGTTTTAGTTGATAAAGGGATGCGACTATATAAGGAACTAAAAACGCAAGTGTAGCTATAAATATCATAAAGTCAAATGCCTGCGCCATGGATTGTGAAACGACTGAAAATAAAAAGAGCTGTGTACATAAGTTAGTGACCCATAAAGAAAAAACGGGAGCCCCTTTTTTATTTTCCTTTAGAAATACAGGTATAAACATCCTTTGCTGTGCTGCCTGAAAAGGGACTTCAGCTGAAAGCAGAACCCAGCCAATCGTAGCACCTAATAATGAAATGACTCCGAGCAATGCCATAATCATACTTCCTGATGGACCAATTGCAACCATTAGAGCATCGACTAGCGGCTTTTGGGAAGAGACCAACTCATTTTGAGGAAGAGTCCCCATAACTAAGAGAGTGATGCTTAAATAAAGTGCTAGAGCTATTAAAAGCCCCAAAATAGTTGCTTTTTTAACATCACTCTTTTTCTTAGCACGTGTCGAGAATACAACAGCTGATTCTACACCAACAAAAGCCCATAGAGTTGCAATTGCTGCATTATTAATCTGGCTTAGAAATCCATTAGCTACTCCGCCCTCTCCTTCAACTGGTTCGTAGAAAGGAACAATGTTACTGCTCTGAAATGCATACATACAAGCAAAAATGAATAATAAGAATCCTAATACTTTTGCAGCAGTAGCTATAAAGTTAACTTTGCCAGCGCCTTCTATCCCATTTAAAATTAAGAAGTGCACGCCCCACAGAAGAATTGTACATACGATAAATGTTATAACTCCCCCTGTGGTTATCGTTGTTCCCATAATCTTAAATAAGGCATTTGAACTTGTCATTACAGGAAAGAATGTAGATAAATAACTAGCAAATGTTGTTATGATAGCAACGTTCCCTGACCAGTTAGCAACCCAGTAACCCCAACTGACAAGGTATCCGCTCAATAAGGAAGATCTTTTGTTTTCTTCGAACAATGCCTTTGCATAGTTTTGCGGACCGCCATTTAATTCAGGTTTTCTAAGAGATAAATTCCCAAAAACCAGAGCCGTCATTAATACACCAAAACCTGTAATTACCCATGCTGAAATCACACCAGCAGGACTAGCCACTTCTGCTAGCGATCTTGGCAGCATGAAGATTCCTGACCCTACCATATTTCCGACTACAAGGGCTGTTAATACCCAAAAACCTAGATTTCTTTTCAATGATATACCACCTTTCAATCATCATTTATTTTACCCATTGAGCCTGTGTTCAAATCCACACTTTTATATAGCCCTTCCATTAAGTGTCTAGTAGCAACAAAAAAAGGAACCTATGAGCAGGTTCCTTTATTACTAAATTTGAAGATATGTTTTTCCGTTTTCCTGAATGATTTTCTCTTCTTTCATAAGCTTGCCAAGTGCACGTTTGAAAGCTGCTTTGCTCATCTGGAACGTTGCTTTTATTTCATCTGGTGATGATTTATCAGTTAGAGGCATCTGCCCTTTATTCTCCCGCAAGTATTGATAAATACGCTCTGCATCTTCACTGTAAGCTACTTCTTTTCTAGCTTTCATGGACAAATTAATTCTTCCATCTTCTCGGACAAATGCAACCCTTGCACCCAATTTTTGCCCTAGACGCGGTTTTACTTTTAATTCATCATTATGAATAAAACCAATATGCTGTTCTTCAGTAAACACCAATACACCAGATTCGTTGATTTTATAAACATGTCCTGATGTTTGCTGATTAAAAGCTGCTTCAGTTGCTGATTCTGCTTGTTCAACCATCTCTTCTTCTGTAGCTAAGTCAGCAAACAAACGTCCCTTTTTATCAAGCTTCATACCAGAATACACTTTATCTCCAATATGCGGCCACTCATCCCACGATTCTGGAAGATCATCTTTTGACAGAAGAAGATCTTTTTTGATGCCAATATGCAAAAATACACCAAGCTTATGATTTACCCCAGCTACTTCCAGCCAAGCCAAAGAATCAAGTCTTACTTTAGGAATGGTTTCAGTAGCTGCTAGTCTTCCTTCATGGTCCTGATAGAGAAAAACTTCTACACTTCCACCTTCTTCATATTTTCCTTTTGCTTCTGCTTTATGTAAAAGCACTTCTTTTCCGTCTTCTAGATCTAAAACATATCCCAAATCTGAATCTCTGAGTACTTTCAGTGTATATACTAATCCAGGTTTTTTTGTTTCCATCGTTTCATTCCTTTTCTGTTGATCAATTAAGAAGGCTGTTTTCGTAAACTTTGTTGCTTTTGTAAGAGGTTAATTTCCACTACAGGACTCGCTTTCCGCAGGGTGTGCGGTGAGTCCCTCGTCGCCCAGCGACATTGAGTGGTCTCACCTGTCCCACTCATCCTGCTGGAGTCTCGTCCTTTCGCTCCAATTAACTATTCAATGAAGAATTTCGAAAATCTGTCAGTTGCAACAATTTTTTAGAAAAGAGCGCTAAAGAAAAAAAGAAAAACCTACATAGTAGGTTTTCGCCTTCTTGATCTTATTTATTCATCTTTATTATCTTTTGCTGCCTCAAGCTCCATAAGTTTTTTTACTAGTATGTGCTGAGGCATATGCATTAATTGCTCTAACGGTACATTTAACTCTTTTGCTAATTTAACCGCAGTTTCAGCAGATAATTGTAATGGTTTCATATGTTTCCCTCCAGCAAAAAGTATAGCAGTTTAAAATAATCCGTATACACAATATTTTTTAGAATAGACCTACAGCTTTACCGTCTTCTGTAACATCCATATTATTAGCAGCAGGAACTTTTGGCAGTCCAGGCATTGTCATTACATCACCTGTTAACGCCACAATGAATCCAGCCCCAATAGATGGTTTTAGTTCTCTGATCGTTATTGTAAAGTTTTCGGGGCGGCCAAGTTTTTTAGGGTCATCAGAGAAGGAATATTGTGTTTTTGCCATGCAGATAGGAAGTTTGTCCCAGCCGAAATCACTATATTGTTTCATTTGTTTAAAAGCCTTAGGTGAAAATTGAACCTCACCTGCACCATAAACATTTTTACATATCGTTTCGATTTTTTCCGAAATAGATAAATCCAGGTCATATAATGGTCTGTATTCATTTTTTTCATTTTCGATTGTCTCTAGAACTCTTTTTGCTAATTCTTCTCCGCCTTCTCCGCCTTTAGCCCATACATCAGCTTCTTCTGAAGCGACACCTTTTTTGCTGCACCAATCTTTAATAAAAGCAATCTCTTCTTCTGTATCTGTAACAAACTTATTGATGGCTACAACAACCGGAACCCCAAATTGTTTTAATGTTTCAAGATGTTTTTCAAGATTCGGCATTCCCTTTTCTAGCGCAGCAACATCTGGAGTTTTCAAATATTCCTTTGCTAGTCCGCCATGCATCTTTAGTGCTCTAACCGTTGCAACGATAACTACAGCACTAGGATTAATGCCAGCATATCTTGCTTTTATATCTAAAAACTTTTCAGCACCTAAATCTGCTCCGAATCCTGCTTCGGTAACAACCATATCACCTAGTTTGGATGCCAGTTTAGTTGCAATTACACTGTTGCATCCATGCGCGATATTTGCAAAAGGACCGCCATGAACAAGTGCAGGTGTATTTTCGAGTGTTTGGACAATATTAGGACGGATCGCATCTTTTAACAGAAGCGTAAGCGCACCATGTGCATTCAAGTCCCCAGCTGTTACAGGCTCATTTCCATAATCGAAAGCTACTACCATTCTTGATAGTCTGAGCTTTAAATCTTCAAGGTTATTAGCCAAACAAAAAATGGCCATGATTTCTGAAGCTACTGTAATGTCAAAGCCGTCTTCACGGGGAACACCTTGAACAGGTCCGCCTAAACCGATAACAATCTTTCTTAAAGCGCGATCGTTCATATCCAAAGCGCGTTTCCATACAATACGGCGAGGGTCTATATTTAATTCATTACCTTGATGGATATGATTATCAATAAGTGCCGCAAGTGCATTATTAGCAGTAGTTATGGCATGAAGGTCTCCAGTGAAATGAAGGTTGATATCTTCCATAGGCATTACTTGAGAGTAACCGCCTCCTGCTGCACCACCTTTAATACCCATGCTAGGACCTAGTGAAGGTTCGCGTAAAGCGATAATCGTTTTCTTTCCAACGCGATTAAGTGCTTGTCCAAGTCCGACAGTGACAGTAGATTTACCTTCTCCTGCAGGTGTAGGACTTATTGCTGTAACTAAGACTACTTTTCCATCTTCAACATTTTGAAGCTTCTGAAATAGATCTAGTGAAAGTTTTCCTTTGTATCTTCCGTAAGGTTCCCAATCATCCTCATCAATTCCCAGTTGTCCTACAATTTCTTCAATGCGCAGCATTTTAGCAGATTGGGCAATCTCGATATCACTTTTATACGTAACCTTTTCTAGCATGTTGATTTAACCCTCCATATGTAAAAATTGTCTCCACTCTCTATTGTATATGAAATAAGTATGTGATGCGATTAGTTTTTATATGATAACTTTGATTGGTTTAGTTTACTTTACTTGATTCTAGGTTATCGTATAATAGAAATGGAAAGATATTCTTGAGGAGGCAGCTTAATGGCAAAAATTGACGTGCAAGGCTATGGAATTTATAACATTGAAGATGGAAAAAAACTTGTTTTGGCTTTAGAAGACAATGGTATTGATATTCTTCACCGCTGTGGAGGAAAAGCAAAATGTACTTCTTGCCGTGTAGAAGTATTATCCGGAGATTTAGGCCCTATTGGAGAAAAAGAAGCGAACATTATTGAAACAAAAGGCTTATCAGGCAACGTTAGACTTTCATGTCAAATCTGCGTGAGTTCAGATGCGTCAATCAAACCAGTACTTACTGTAAGTTCTGAAGGTTTAGATGCTGGGCCCCGTCCAGCTGAAGAATGCGAATAAAAAAAGGGCCATGCGGGCCCTTTTTTTCTATTTAATCGATATTCCGTAATTCGAGGCATTCGAAATTTGTCAACATATGACAACTCGTGGATAAACACAGAAAATTTTTGGATTCAGGGTTAAAACTCGTGGATTGAGGGGTCATTCTCGTGGATTCAGATGCAATTTTCGTGGATTGAAACATTTATTTTGAGGTATCCTTCCTCTTTATACCCCATAGCGTATCTGAAAAGGTAAGTTTTGGAGCGCAAAACTTACGCTTACCTACTTCTTCCCTTCCCATTCTCCAAAAAACTGCTCTAAAAAGCTCTCCAAGAATGCATGCCGTTCATTCGCAAGCTTTTTTGCGTAAGTTGTATTCATTGTATTTTTTAATTTTAATAATTTTTCATAAAAGTGGTTAACTGCAGTACTCTTTTCATTCCTGTATTGATCTTTCGTCATCTTTTCCCGGACTGGAATCTCGGGGTCATACATCAATTGTCCTTTTGCTCCAGAATAAGCAAAAGTCCTTCCGATACCTATTGCTCCAATAGCATCCAGCCTGTCAGCATCTTGGACGACCTGTCCTTCAAGAGTTTGCATAGCAGACTGATTTCCGCCTTTAAACGACATCGTGCTTATAATAGATATGATTTGTTCTAAGTATTGATTTTCTACAGCGATAGACTCTAGCCATAACCTAACTTCTTGCAGTCCTTTTTCTTCAGTGCCTGCTATTTTTTCATCAGCTATATCATGAAGCAATGCTGCCATTACACATATAAAATGATCAGCACCTTCTTGCTCGGCAATGTTTTCTGCCAGCTTTTTCACACGGTAAATATGGTACCAGTCATGCCCGCTGCTTTCATCTTTTAATTTTTCTTTAACAAATACCTCAGTTTTTTCTATCATTAATTGGCTCATCTTTACCCCACAGTACAATAACGGTTAATTTCTTTGTTCGATTGTAATTGGTCAAGTAATTTATATGCACGTTTCTTAGAACGGACACCTTCTTTAACAAATGATTCAAGCAGTGCAATAAAGTAACTCCCATCAAAAGATAATTGTTTGATGAGTGTAACTTCTAAAGCTATTTTCACTTGCGATTCAGTTGCTTCTGTATAATGCCTGCCAAAGTCAATAAAGTGAAGATCCCCATCTGAAAGACGAAATCCTTTTGAAGCTAGCAATGCTACATAATCTTCTAAAATGTTTGCTTCCATGTTTTAATCAACCCCAAAATCAAAAGACTCTAGTAAATTGTACCAGTTATAATCAGAAATTATCAATGACTTCTTTTTTGGCTTTGATTATCTTGCCATTTAAAGCCTGATTTACTAATTGGTCAGCATCTTTATTTTCATTTCTTGGAATCCATTCGTAAACAGGTTCAATCTGAAGCTTCTTAAACAGTGTTTCGATTTTATCTGCCCAGTTTTGGAGGTTCACTTCATAACATGGCCATTCACCTTTCAACTGTTCGATTACAACCTTGGAGTCTCCCTGAATTAACACCTGCTCATATTGAACACCAAGTTCTTCGAGTTCCCTGGCAGCAGCCCATAACGCTGCATATTCAGCTTCGTTGTTAGATTCAATATTTGTAAAACTGGTGTTTTTCTTTAGTCGGTATTTTATCCCGTTCTGCGAGAAGTAAATTATGATTCCTTGGCCGCTCATCCTGGATTCCGCCAAAAAACCTCCATCAAAAAATACATGGATTTCTTTAGGCTCTTCTTTTTTAACTTCAGTAAGTTTTAACAGTTCTTTTTTTGTCCATGTAACACCTTTAGTGTCAATGAACAACATTTCAGAAATTCGGCCCGTTTTTTCCAGGTCATTCGCCGTAAAAATTGCTTCTTGCAAAGAAACTGGATCAGAAACAAAACGAATTTTCAATTGTGATTTTGGATGTTTGTACATATATTCTATGGAGAAGTTCATAGCAATCTCCTTTTTGTTTTTTTTAAAGTGCATTATAATACGTATATAAATTTATATAGAGGAGAGTCATCAATTGATCGAAGTATATATAGATGGTGCAAGTGCTGGTGATCCTGGATTGTCAGGTGCAGGAGTTTATGTGAAAATCGGAGACGGCACAACCCAATCTTATCGTTTCCCATTAGGCAATATGTCTAACCATGAAGCAGAGTTTCAAGCTCTAATACGAGGCTTGGAGTTATGTGTTGAAAACAAGTGGCGAATTGTTTCCTTCCGTACAGATTCTCAAGCTGTAGAAAATGCAATAGATAAGAGATATGCCAAAGACAAAAGATACACTGTACTTCTTGAAAAAGCATTATCTTTAGCGGACCAGCTCGATTTATTCTTTATCAAATGGATACCATCAAAACAAAATAAAGCAGCAGATGAACTGGCTAGGAAAGCTATCCAGTTAAACAGGAGTTCCGAATGATAAAGAAACCATGGTTTGCTGATTTTAACTTGCTGTTAGTTGCGTTTGTCTGGGGAACGACGTTTGTTATTGTCCAGAAAGCGATTGCTTTTCTAGAACCATATTCATTTAATACGGTCCGTTTTTTTATAGCTGCCATACTATTATTATTCATTATATACTTTTTTAAGCGTACATCATTTAAGGATTTTAAAAATAAAAATCTATTAAAAAGTGGTACGTTATTGGGTTTTTGGCTTTTCTTAGGGTACGGATTTCAAACTGTCGGACTGCTGTATACGACTTCCTCAAAAGCTGGATTTATAACAGGATTAAGTGTAGTACTTGTCCCTCTTTTAAGCTATATGTTACTAAAACATAAACTGAACTGGCAGATTGGCTTTAGTTCATTGCTTGCAGTAGCTGGACTGTATTTACTTACAATCCATAATAGTTTTTCCTTAAACATAGGTGATGGTTATGTTCTTCTATGTGCAGTATCGTTTGCGCTGCACATTGTTTTTACAGGTAAGTTTGCCAAATCCTTTGATGCTTTATGCCTGACTGTTGTTCAGCTTTTTATTGTGTCCATATTAAGCTTTATCACAGCATTATTTACTGAACAATGGCAGGAGATATTTGCTGCGAATATGCTTTTTAAATCTGAAGTCATTACCGCTCTTCTAATCACTTCATTGTTTGCGACTGCTCTCGCCTTTTTAGCCCAAACGTATTTTCAATCCTTTACTACTCCTGCAAGAGTGGCATTGATATTCGCGATGGAACCTGTTTTTGCAGCTATCACAGCTTTTATTGTACTTAATGAACGTTTAGGTTCAAAAGCATTGATTGGATGTATTCTCATTTTGTTCGGAATGATTCTTTCAGAGCTGAAATGGAGTGATTTAATGTTTAAAAAGAAAACAAAAAGAGTGGGATATTAACCCACTCTTATTTGTATTTCCAAAGCCTGCAAAGCTTCTCGAACCGCTTCTTTATTTAATAGATATCTGCATTCTTCAAGATCTCTGTTAATTATATCTGGAACATCAGTGAAGATGGTACATAAATCTTTACTTAAAACAGCCATATCCCTTCCTGCTTCAAGCTTTTTCAGATAACGCTTGAATTTAGGATCTAGATTTTCAAAATTTTCATAAATGAGTTCAACTGCTCCATATTGCTGAATGAGAGGTAATGCAGCTTTATCTCCTACACCAGCTACTCCAGGAATGTTATCACTTTTATCGCCCAATAATGCTTTTACATCAATCCATTGTGCAGGAGTGATCCCATACTCCTCCTGAAAATGGTTTAGTGTATACTTCAACTCTTCACGTTTTATTGCAATAAGCTGAGATGTTCTATCGCATAGCAGCTGTAATAGATCACGATCATTGCTGTAGATGATGCACTCCCCGTCTCTTTCATTGCGCCAGCGGTTAACCATGGTTCCTATGATATCGTCTGCTTCATATCTAGGAATTGTAAGCTGTGTAATTCCGATTGTATCAAACAATTCAACAAGAGTTTCATATTGTTGGATGAGTGGCTCTGGCAGTTCGTTTCTAGTTCCTTTATAATCTGCAAATTTCTCTCGTCTAAGTGTTTCTTCCCGTTTCACATCCCAAGCAACTGCAATATGAGTAGGCTCGTGTTCCCTTACAAGCATGAGTAATTTCTGTATGGTCACACGGATTGCATTCGTGAACTGTCCTTTCGAATTTCGAGGAAGGTCATGCATCTCTTTGCCATAAGCTGTAGCAAAATAACATCTGCTTAGCAGGTTGAATCCATCGATCAATAGTAATACTTCTTTCTTCTCCATTCAAATATCCCCCGGTTATGTTATGAAAAAAGCGCATTTTACAGTGAAGTAAAATACGCTTGTTAATTGTTAAGTAAAATCCGCTCTGCCGTGACTTTATATGCCTTTGGAACCTGATCTCTCAGGTGGGTATCCGCAGCTGCCGTTACAGCCTTCCAAGTCGAATGCAAGGCATGACTGTCTGACAGATCATGTTGGATTCCCGTCTTTAGCACATAGGTTAAAGACATTGGAAAGCCACTAACATCGCAGATTTTTATTATACTCTGTCTTGGATCAGAAGTAAAATTATTTTGTTTTCTTACCGTGATGCATCTTTTGAACTTCCATCTCAGCATAAGAAGCAAATTCAGTTTGGTTTTCTGCTCCATTTTCTTTTACATTGTTGTTTCTTTGCGCATTCGCATTGCCTTTTTTCTGTCTGCCCATCAGTTATCCCTCCTTAATCTTACTATGGCTAAATATTATTAAATTAAAACTTACATAATTTTTCCTTAAATGATTAGCCTAATACTAAAAGGAGGTCTTTATTTTGGCAAATCCTTATTTGTGCCCTAATTGCAAAACAAATCGAACACGTTTTAATGTTATCGAACAAAATCCTGTTTCTGTAAAACTTGATCCTTCTACAGGTGATGTTGTGCAGCAGTATGAAGAAGGTCAGCTCGATATGTTTCACCTGCCTTACAAGGGTTCTGAAAGATTAATTCAATGCGGAGCTTGCGGTATTGTAGGCGAAGAAGAAATGTACATTAAACGTGCTCAAAGCAATCCAAGATAAATACAAGTAAGGAGACTGCGTTAAAATAGAGCAGTCTTCCTTTGTTTTATTTCTTATTTGGTTCAGGAAGTATTAATGGAATTGAAACTGCATTTATTAGCGGTTCATAATGTGTTAATCGTGAAAGCGTAATAGTCAAATCTTCAACGGGTAAACCGTTATAAAAATAAATGATAAATGAAGGTTTATCATCTTGGTATATTTGCGTTATATCATAATTCTCCAATTGCTTCCCTGAAGAATCTTTGACCGAAATCAGATTTCTTACATAACGATCCTCATCATTTCCATCACCAAAGTGATAGCTGGGACGTGGAAACATAAATGCTTCTTCTACATTATCTGAGTTGTCAGGATAATTGATGGAGAACTTTATTCCTCCTTGATTGTTTGCTGCATCCCATTCTAAGCCTTCATATACGATATTTACATCTTTTTCATTTACAATTACTTTATTTTTTATTAAACCATTCGATTGATTGGCGTTATACTTTTCAATATCAGCCTTAACAACAGAAAATGAATATTCTTTATTGGTACGATGAACGGAATGTGTTATAGAAAAAAATCCTTCTTCAGATGGAGCTGAATTTAACAATTCACTCATTAAAGAGTAGGTCTGAATATAATTCTCTGCTTCATGAACACTTGAAATCTCATATTCGATAGGTAATTTTCGGTCATTAACATTAATTTCGCCAATTAAGGAAACTAGATCTTTGTCAACTTTCTTATCTAACATAATTCTCGAGCCAATCTGAAAAAATTCTATACTTTTCAATGTTATTTCATCTCCATTGTTAACGTGCAATGTTTGGTTAACAGGGATTGATGCTATAGCTTTTGGAATACCCCTTATCTGAGCTGGTTCAACCTGGAAAGCAATCGGCTTTAAATTTGTTACTCCTTTCTTCGAACTCATAGTGATGTCATATAGCTCGAATCGGTTACTTTTCATCACTTCTTCCCAATCTTCCTGTGAATTTACGGCATTATTAAATTCGGGATGAATCATCATTGAACGGTATAAGCGATGTTTAAAAACATATCCTTCCGATGAGGTTTCTCCTGGATATAATTCTGCAGTGCCTATGAATTCTTTATTTTGTTCTGAAGTTAGCTTTATCCTTTCAACATTCAGCCTAGGAATGTCCCCTTCATCTTTGTCTCTTTCTTTAATATCCACACTGTAAAGTACATATAGCTGAAAGCCATAATTCCACGTTTTCTCGATTCTTAACGTTCGATGTTCACTGGTAATCGGAACTGAAACCCTACTGTCTTTAAAAAGGTTAAAATGATCAACAAATTTTAAATCATTATATTTCATTTTTTCAAAATTCATTAACTCTTCCCAGCTATCTAGAACAGTAAAATTTTCCGTGTTTACTTTCCAAGCTGGCTCAGCGTTTTTTTCATATTGTGTATAGATCACAAAGCCGATTAATAAAACAGCTCCTATAATAATTTTTCCCAATTTGCTGTTCAAAGCTGATTCCCCTTTATATGTTATGAAATATGCTTATTTCTTCAATTTAGGTACTTTATACTTTATCGTAACCTCTGTGGGCAAAGGTTTTGAGTACACTAAATCTGACAAAGTAATTGTTAAACGCTCTTCTGGAATAGGTACGTAATCTCTAGTACTTCCGTTTCTATCTTCTTTGAAAAAATTGATATAATATGTTGTTTTTGTTTCAGTTTCATCCATGTGCATTTCATAGTTACTGAACTGTTCATTCGATTCATTTGTTATCGTTAAGAGATTTTGGTGGAAAAGGCGCTTATATTCTTCAGGAATCTCATTTCTGCCATAAATACTCTCAGGATTTAATCTTAATCGGTTACTAATACTTTTAGAAAGAACACTAAACTGAATGGCTGGCTCACCATTAAATTTTGAAAATCCTTCGTAAATGACTTTCATTTTGTTTTGATTTAAGATCTCCTCATTCTTTATAAACGTTTGCTCCATATTTTTGTTTACACGGTTAATATCTTCTTTATGAATTGTCCAAGAGTAAGATTTAGCATTTTTATGCATGGAGGAATGAAAAGTAATCGTCTTCTCACCATCGTCATTTTCTAAATAATCTTCTACGGAAGGAAGGTAATAGCCTTTTTCTTCAGTCCCAATAATGTCCCATGTAAACCGGTCTTTTTGATTATTGGTATACCCTGAAAAAGCAACAAGATCTTCATCTTCATTCGATATATCTAATGATAAGCGTCGGTCATAAAGCAGAACGTCATACGATTTAATTTCAGCGATTTTGTTATTCCCGTATGTAAAAGTTTTATTTATTGGGGAAGATTCAAGAACTTTTGTATATAAATTTTCTGAAGAAACTTTAAATGGAATATTTTTTATTGATTTAGAGCCTTTTAAAGTAGAAATTTCTACATCTTGTAATTCAAATCTGTTAGCCTGAATTAATAAATTCCAATCTATTTGGTCATGATTGACAATCATGGGTATCACCATCATCGATCTGTATAGCCTGTGTTTATAAACAAAACCTTCGTCTCTTTTTCCAGGAAAACCTGTATTTTCACTTGCAGAAAATACGGCATCTTTTCCATCCTTTGTAGAAAGCTTTATTTTCTTTACTGTAAGGCGCGGAATATCTCTTTCATCCTTATCGCGTTCCTTCAGATCAACACTGTACAACATGTATAATCGTCCTTCGATATTCCAGATCTTTTCGAATTTCAATGTTCGTAGCTCATCACGCAATTGAATGGATTTGTTAGCTTCTTGCAGAAATCCATACTTATTTACAACTTCTAATTCTTCAAACTTAAGGTATTCTCTTTCTATCCCTTCATTAAAAGTCTTTACGACTGTAAACTCTTTTCCATTAACTTTCCAGGCAGGCTCTGCATTTTTCTCATACTGCGTAAAAATAACAAACCCTGCAAAAAGAAAAGTTCCGATGATTACTTTTTTCCATTTATTCAAAACCGCAATCCCTCATCTCTATCTCCCCTTTTTAAAATAATAACACAACATTTAGAATATTTATGAAATAATCCTATTTTTTGGAATTGAAAAAACCTTGCTGATTCAATGATTCAGCAAGGTTTTACTAATTACATAGATACTGTCTCACTTATATGATTTAATTGCTCTTCAATAATATTAAGTCCATTTAGAAGCTGTTCTTCTGAAATAACAAGCGGCGAGAGAATCCGAATCACATTGCTATATAATCCTGCACCCATGATCGCAACACCGTTTAAGTTGCACAAAGCTATGATTTTCTTTGCTTTATCTGGATCAGGTGCTTTCGTTTTTTTATCTTTGACGATCTCGAGTGCGCACATCGCTCCGATACCTCGAACGTCTCCGATAAACTCGTATTGATCTTTCCATTTGTTAAAAGTATCTAATATGATTTCCCCTATTTTATTGGCTTTAGTTAATAGCTGTTCTTCTTCAATCATTGCAATTACTTCTAATGCTGCGACGCAGCCCAGGGGACTGCCGCCATATGTTCCGCCGATTTCTCCTGGGGCAGGCGCATCCATGATTTCCGCTCTTCCGGTTACTGCAGAGATAGGAAGGCCGGCAGCAATTGATTTAGACATTGTCATCAAGTCTGGAACCACATCAAAGTGCTCCATTGCAAACATTTTACCTGTACGTCCGAAACCGGTTTGTATTTCATCTGCGATTAACAAAATATTATACTTGTCACAGATCTGGCGCAGACCTTTCACGAAAGTTTTGGATGGAACAACAAAACCGCCTTCGCCTTGAACCGGTTCAAAAATGATAGCTGCGATTTCTTCTGGAGGAACTTCGCCTAAAAAGAAATCCTCAAATTTGCTTAAAATGGCTGCATCCGTTTCCTCCGTATTGCGATCATCTCTATAATAATAAGGATATGGCATCTTGTAAGTCTCAGGAGCAAAAGGTCCAAATTCAAACTTATATGGTTTTACTTTGCTAGTTAATGACATGGCAAGAAGTGTCCTCCCATGAAAACCGCGCTCAAAGGAAATGATCGCTTTTCTTCCCGTATATTTCCTTGCTATTTTAACTGCGTTCTCTACTGCCTCTGCTCCGCTGTTCAGGAAGAATGTTTTTTTATGATGAATTCCTGGGGTGATCTCATTTAATTTTTCAGCCAGCTGAATATATGGTTCATACATCATGACATGAAAACAAGGATGAATGTATTTATCAATTTGATTTTTTAATGCTTCAACGACTCTTGGCGGACAATGGCCGACATTAAGCGTGCCGATAGCACCGGCAAAATCAATGTATTCCTTCCCGTCGACATCGGTCATCGTACTGCCTTTTGCATGATCCAGAAAGCTCAATACCGTATTAAAGGGTCCTCTTGGTACATTCAGCTCTTTTCGCTTTAATAATCCTTCTGATTTCTTCATTAGTTACTCCCCCCGCACCAGTCATAAATCGTTAAAGCAATAATTTCTGCTGCTTCAATAATCTTTGAGATTTCAATGTATTCATTTGGGTAATGAGCAACGGCAGTAACACCTGGCCCGAAGACAATTGAGGGTGTATTTCCTGCTTGTGAAAGCAGACCGCCGTCTGTTCCCCATGGAGAAGCTTCAATGATCGGTCTTTCTTTTTTAACATGTTCATAGTTTTTGATAAGAGTATTCATGAGAGGATGATCTGTATCAATAGAACCAGGCAGCCATTGTGCTCCAAACCATTCTACAGAAACAGGATGCTCCAATAGCCATTCATCCTGAATGCTAGAAAGATAGTCTCCTAACTCACGTTTTACTTCTTCTAATGTTTCATGAGGTGCTACACCAATCCTGCCTTCTAAATGAACTGTATCAGGAACGGAAGAAGGCCAATTTCCTCCTGAGATTTTTCCTATATTGATAGGAACTGGGATAGGTATATCCCTATATAATGGATCCGTTATCCTTTGGTTGCGTTTCGTTTCAAGAGCCTTGACTGCTTCTAAGACTACAGCAGTTTTTTCAATTGCACTGACCCCTTCATAGCGGGTTCCTCCGTGTGCTGCCTTTCCATTAATGGTTAGCTTAAACCACATGGATCCTTGCTGAGCAGGGAATATTTTCATGTTTGTTGGTTCTGGGATGATAGCAGCGTCTGCTGTATATCCTCTAAGAACAGCTGCCAGTGTACCTGCACCGCCGCTCTCTTCTTCTATAACACTATGAAAAAACAAGTCTCCATCTAAAGTTGTTCCTGTTTCTTTTAACGCCTGAATCGCAAGAAGAAGTGACAAGTTCCCCCCCTTCATGTCAGTGGAACCACGTCCATATAGTTTTCCATCTATAATCTTTCCGCTGTATGGATGATCATCCCATTGATTCAAATCGCCTTCGGGAACAACATCAATATGGCCGTTTAGTACAAGCGAGTGTCCATTTCCTTTTCCTCGCCAAATACCTACTACATTAGGACTGCTGCTAAAGTTAGTTCGGCTCGCACAGAAGTATGGATGTTTTGCCAGCTCTTCCCCATCAGGGTGCCACATATCTACCTCGAGTCCCATTTCATTCAGTTTTTTCGCAATCATATTTTGAACGCTTGCTTCATTGCCTGTTGTACTTGCCTCTTGAACTGTTTCCTGCAAAAAACGTATCGCATTATCTTGTTCTTTTAAAAGCCAATTCGAAAGTTTATCTTTTAGAAGCATAACTGTCCTCCCTCAGCACTTTTATTGAAATACAGAAACTTTTTCATCAACGATAACGGCAGCACCCGTCGTATTGATAACATCTTCAACGGTATATGGATTCATAACTTCTCTGAGGAATAATTGGCCGTATTCACAATGAAAAACAGCTTTTTCAGTAATAATCATATGCGCTCCTTCCCTTACGGTAAGCGGGAGAGAACAATTCTTAACAATTTTAGGATTTCCGAATTTGTCTGTATGGTTCATAAGAATGATTACTTTTTTCGCTTTTTGAGCAAGATCAATCGCACCGCCCATGCCCGGTACACGCTTCCCGGGAACGATCCAATTTGCGATATCACCTTTCTCGCTGACTTCAAGTGCACCTAATATCGTTACATCAAGCAAACCTTTGCGGATAATTCCGAAAGCAGTTGCACTGTCAAAATAAGAAGCACCTGGCTGAATCGTAACTGGATATCCTCCTGCATTTGATAAATTTCCATCTTCCTTACCTTCTGCAGGGGAACCACCCATCCCTAAAATGCCATTCTCAGTGTGGAGCATAATATGTAATTCTTTTGGTATATAATCTGCAACAAGTGTTGGAATGCCAATGCCCAGATTAACTGTCATGCCATCTTTTATTTCGAGTGCTGCCCTTCTTGCGATCCTGTGCCTTGTTTCAATTCCCAAACCCATTTCCAGTCCACCCCTTTACTTTGAATAATGTAATCAACAAATACTCCAGGAGTAATGATTTCTTCGGGATTTATTGAACCGGTCGGCACAATTTCTTCAACCTCAGCGATCGTGATTTGTCCTGCTGTCGCTACTAGAGGATTTGTATTTCGCGCACTTTTGTCATATACAAGATTTCCATACAAATCAGCTTTTTTCGCATAGATAATGGATACGTCTGCAGTTAAAGCGGTCTCTATCATATACTCTTTGCTGTTCACATGAACTTTTTGTTTATTTGCTTCAACAACAGTACCTAAACCTACATCTACTAAAATTCCGCCTAGTCCCATACCCCCTGCTCTGATTTTTTCTGCGAGCGTTCCTTGAGGGACAAACTCCACTTCCAAAGACCCGTCCTGCATCTGTTTTCCGGCTTCTGGATTTGAACCGATATGAGATACGATCAGCTTTTTAACTCGTTTTTCAGTAATAAGCTTGCCGGGTCCGATCCATGGAAACCCAGTATCATTGCTTATAAGAAAAATATCTTGAATATTCTTTTCCAGAATGAGATTCACTAAAGAAGGAGGAGCACCTACCCCTCCAAATCCACCTACCATCAGTGACATTCCGTTAAAAAAATATTGAGATGCACTTTCTAATGATATTTGTTTATTTACTTGTGCCATCTCCCACACCTCTTTCAACTCGTGGCTTCCGTAATATATAAACCTTCAGAGATTAATTGATTGGTAAGTTCGCCTATTGATTGGTCAAGAATATCTATAATGTCATTAATTTGTTCTTTTGTTACCGTCAGTGGCGGAGATATAAGGATAGAATCACCTGAAAATCCTGTTACACCGCCAACAGCCGGATAAACAAGCAGCCCTTTTTCAAAACAAATCGATAATAGCCGGTCTGTAATCTTGTTTGATAGTTCAAAAGGTTCTCTAGTCATAGGATCTTTAATTAGTTCAAGTCCGCATAGTAGTCCTTTTCCTCGAACATCACCAATCAATGAATATTTCCATTGCAAACGCTGTAGATGGTTTTGAAGATAATCACCCATTAAAGCTGCATTTTCTTGGAGATTATTTCTTTCAATATAATGAAGTACGGCAAGACAAGCTGCTGCTGACTGAGGATTGGCACTAAAGGTATGGCCGCTCATCACGACTTTGCTTCCTGACTCAATTGTATTCATGATTTTGTCTGAAACAATTGTTGCCGCCATAGGTGTATAACCTGCACTCATGCCTTTTCCGAGTGCAATAATATCAGGTATGACTCCCCAGTGTTCCATCGCAAACATTTTTCCAGTCCTGCCCATTCCAGTCATTACTTCATCAGCAATCATTAAAATGTCATACTTATCGCAAATCGCTCTAATTTTTGAATAATATTCATCTGGGGGAACAATAGCTCCACCTGAAGCGCCGATTACTGGTTCAACTATAAAAGCAGCTATCTGTTCTGCACCTATCGCTTGAACGATGTTTTCCAGTTCATCAGCACATCTGACACCGCATCCTGGATATGAATCCTTTAATGGACATTGATAGCAATATGGTGCTGGAGCTACCGGGAAATCTTCTAAAAGCGAATTGAAACGCTGTCTTCTTAGCTGATGTCCGGACATAGATAAAGCTCCTAATGTAATGCCATGGTAGCTGGTCCATCTCGATAGAACTTTTGTTTTCGTAAAAACCCCTTGCTCTTGAAAATATTGAATAGCGATCTTTAATGCAGTTTCAGTTGCCTCAGAACCACTATTAACAAAGAAAACGGATTTTAATTCATCAGGTGCATATTCAGCTAGTTTTTCAGCCAGCATTTCAGCAGCATCACTTGTAAACTGTGATCGATATACAAAGGATACGTGTTTAGCCTGATTCCACAACGCTTCAGCAATTTCTTGTACACCATGCCCTATATTGGCAGTAATAGCTCCTGATGATCCGTCAATGTACTGTTTTCCTTCTTTGTCATATAGGTAGATTCCTTTACCATGACTGATTACAGGATAATCATTTCCTAGAACCGGTTTAATGAGATGTGATTTTCTCATAAAAAAGGCTCCTTCCTCGTGAGGTTGAAAAGGAAATGCCAAATTGAAGACATTTCCTTCCTCTATGTGTTGTTATAGCTTAAAATAATTTTTCTTTAAAAACCTTGGAATGCTCATCAGGTCAGTAAAGGAAATAGAAGAATCTATCTTTTTTGTATCAATGAGCATTAGCTGATCTTCAATTTCATCTACAATATGGTCTTCTTGATACTCCATGCCGCAAGACGGGCAGGAAACTGAAGGTATTATAGTTATTTCGACTGCTCTTGTGCCATCTGGAAGTTCCCAATAACCTGTGCGGGCAGTCTGTTCTGCATTTTCATTTTCACACCATAAACACTTCATGTTATCCTCCATTCTTATGCATTCTTTTGTTCTTCAGGCGTACCAGAAACTCCTGCGTTTTTCTCTTGCTCAGATTTAAATTTTTTCTCTTTTAATTCATCACGTTTATCCCGTTTATCTTTTAATGAACTATGTTCAGGGTTTGTGCCATAATCCTCTCTTCGCTCTAAACGTTTTAAGCCTTGTGGAACCAAGTTGAAAGCTTCATCACGCATTAATGCAGATACACCGATAGCCGGTTTGATGTGATTCGTCCCCATGATTTCATTAAAATATGCATCCGCTCTCCCAGCTTGATAGTTTTGCGGTTCAGGATAGGAAGTAATCACACCTTCAAAGTTTCGGAGTACAACTTTTTCAGGAGATTGCGAGATTAAATAATTTGGCTGAACAGCGATTTTACCTCCGCCTCCAGGAGCGTCAACAACGAATGTTGGAACAGCATAGCCTGAAGTATGGCCTCTTAATCCTTCAATAATTTCAAGACCTTTTGATACTGGAGCCCTGAAATGACCGATTCCTTCTGATAGATCACACTGATAGATGTAATATGGTCTAACTCGTATTTTTACAAGATCATGCATTAATTTCTTCATGATCGGTACACTGTCATTAATTCCAGCTAGAATGACTGATTGATTCCCAACAGGAACACCTGCATTCGCAAGCATTTCACAAGCTCTCTTTGATTCCTCTGTTATCTCTAAAGAAGTATTGAAGTGAGTGTTAAGCCACACTGGGTGATATTTCTTCAGGATATTACACAGGTTTTCTGTAATTCTTTGCGGAAATACTACAGGCGCTCTCGTCCCGATACGGATAATTTCCAGATGTGGTATTTCTCTAAGGTTCTTTAAAATATATTCAAGAATATTGTCGTTGATTAATAATCCGTCACCGCCGGAGATTAAGCAGTCTCTCACTTGTGGATTATTTCTTATATAATTAATGGCCGCATCGAGCTGCTTTTTAGGAACACCCATGCCAATCTGTCCTGAGAATCTTCTTCTCGTACAATAACGGCAATACATAGAACATTGATTTGTTACCAAGAAAAGAACTCTGTCCGGATAACGATGAGTAAGTCCAGGTACAGGAGAATCTTCATCCTCATGCAGCGGATCTTCTAAATCATATTTCGTCTTTAAAATTTCTTTTCCAATAGGTACAGACTGCATTCGAATAGGACATCTAGCATCATCTTGATCCATCAGCCATGCATAATAAGGTGTGATGTTCAAAGGTATTGTCATAGTAGAAATCTTTACGCCTTCTTCTTCTTCAGGTGTCAAGTTAACTACTTTCCTTAAATCGTTTAAATTTCTGATTGTATTAGTAAGCTGCCATAACCAATCATTCCATTGATCCTCAGTTACATCCTTCCAAAGCTCATACTCTTTCCAATGTTTCTTAGGTTTGAACAATCCATCAACTACCGGCATATAAGTGACCTCCTTTATTTCTACATCAAATAAATCATGCAAGATTCGTGCCAATTAATCTGAAATTTCTAAATAATGAAATCACGGTATAGTTTATGCACGTTAGGCTGTTTTCGGGTCTAAATCCAAAATTACTGATATAGAAAAACCGCCGAAAAATCGGCGGTTTATTTTTGTCTGATTTTATATTGAAGTGTTTGTCTAGGAACTTGCAATATTTTTGCGGCTTGCTGAATATTGCCAGAGGTTTGTTTCAAAGCCATTTGGATGATCTGCTTTTCATATTCTCCAAGGGCTTCCCTCAATGGCGGTATTGATGAGGGGTGAGGTATGTGATTTTCTGTTCTGAAACTTTTTGTTCCTTTTATATGCTTAGGCAGTAAAGCTATACCAATTGATGTGTTGTTATCAGCAAAATTCATACAATGCTCGATGGCGTGTTTCAGCTCTCGAATGTTCCCCGGCCAGCTATATTCATTAAATAATTGCTCTGCTTCCTGTGTTAATCCCAATACATTCTTTTTAAAAGCAGTATTTAATTCATTTAAGAAATGAATTGATAAATAGGAAATATCTTTGTGCCGTTCCCGCAATGGCGGAAGCTCAATATAAACGACATTTAACCTGAAAAACAAATCCTGTCTTAATACACCTTTTGATAAACATATTTCAGGAGCTTCATTAAGGGCTGATATTATTCTTACATTTACTTTTCGAAAATCTGTACTTCCAATACGCTGTACTACACCTTCCTGGATAACACGAAGAAGTTTAGCCTGCAGCTCAATAGGCATTGAGTTTATTTCATCTAAAAATAATGTGCCTCCGTCAGCCAGTTCAAAAACTCCTGGCCTGTCAACTGCACCTGTAAAACTTCCTTTTTTCGTGCCAAACAATATCCCTTCAAGTAAAGGTCCAGGAATGGCTGCACAGTTCTGAACAACAAATGGTTTATTGCCCCTCGGTGACTCATTATGAATAGCTTGTACAAACATTTCTTTACCTGTCCCAGTTTCACCATAAATCATTATGGGAGAACTTGTTTTAGATGCTTTTCGGCATTGTTCTTTAATATCGTTAAGTAAAGGATCTAAGCTTAAAATATTATGAAAATGATAGGTGGAAAAGGTTTGTTTATCGGTTTTATTTTTTGATGTTTTCATTTTTGCCTGCAAGTCGAGCAACTGATCTGAAAGCTGTTTAACTTTTGATATATCTTTTGCAACCTCTACTGCTCCAATTAACTCACCATCCAGCCAAAGCGGCAGAGTTGAATTAACTGTATCAATTTGTTTTCCTTTTCGATTCGTATAAGCTTGATGCTGATTATATATAGGAGTACCTGTTTGTATAACTTTTAATAACGTACTCGTTTCTTTTGTAAGTGAGGGAAAGGCATCCAAAACATGATAGTTATGCACTTCTTCTAAAGTTAAACCGTCCAAAGAGGCAGCTACCGAATTGTAGAAAATAGTCATTCCATTTGCATCTACAACATGAATACCTTCATCAATTGTCTTTAAAATTGCATTTAATGTTTCAGCTGTTTCCATTGATCCAGAAATCATGAAACAACACCGCCCTTTGATGCCGATTATTTGTCAGCATGTGCCGAATTTCAGGCACTCATATGCTTTCGGATAAATCTTTAACCCAGATATTCATATCTTCATATTTATCGAATATTTTACAGTTGTTAGCCAGTCTCCCTTTATAAACATACCCTTTTTGATGAAATACGGCATTCATACCAAATGAAAGAGCCCTCGCTATTGAATAGGAACAATAGATTTTTCTTTTAAAAAGTTCTTGTTCCAAGTGATCAATCAAATGTTTCATAAGACCGAATTTTCTATGTTCCGTGAGAGTTGCACAATCAGTGATTTCAGCATTATGATAAACAGCATTAACATCAGCTGACGCAGCACTTACAATTCTTTTTTGATAAGTTACCACACAGAACAAAGTTCCCGATTTGATTATTTTAAGGACATATTCCGGGTCATCCATTGGAGTTGGATATACCTCAAATACTTGACTATATAAATCTGCAAGTTCTTTTGCGTCTTGTTCATCTGCCATCCGCAATGTATATTCTTTCGGCATAGGATTTGATATTGAAGTTGGGGACAGCATTAATACGTCTTTTATAATTTTGTCTTCCTCTATCCAATAACTGCTGTTTCTTCTTTCATTACTAAAATACTTGCACATAGAAACTGCAGACGCACCGTTAAAGTAACCTGTAAATTCCCCTTCATATATAAAACCTGACTCAAGCCATTTCGAAAGATCATCGTGACGGGATTTGATTATTATTTTATGGAAATTATTTTGAGCTGCCATCTCGTCGAGCCACTTGGATAGTAAACTTACACTTCCGCGATAGTCATCAATTCGGATCCGTTCGTTATAATAATCAAAACAAACTTCGGCTGTGAAATTCGGCTGCTGAATTTTTTCGTTTTGATAAAAAGTAGTATACACTTGTCAGCCCTCCTGTCTCTTTTACATAAATTCCATAAATATCGAATAAATTCCTGCACAAAAAAACCACCCGTATAGGGTGGATAATGTTCTGAATGCAATCATAATGCTCTATGAGGCAGCTTCCAATTAAATTTAAGGGACAGCATCCTAAAGACAACGAGGCAGATAAATAGAATCATATATTCAATTGTACCGTTCACTATATTTAAACCTACAATCAGTCCGCCTAGCAGAGCCCAAACAGCATAAATTTCTTCTCTCAGCACTACTGGCTTTCTGCCACCTAGAATATCACGAATGATCCCCCCGCCTATTCCTGTTAAAATCGCGGCAACAATAATCGCGCTCATAGGATGCCCCATGCTTGAAGCAGCGATTGCTCCTTGAATAGCGAAAGCTGAAAGGCCGATTGCATCAAAGAAATGTAAACTCCTTTTTGAGAACTGAATTAAACTTTCCGGCATGAAAAAGACAATACCCATAGCAACTAGGGCTGATTTAAGTAAAAGACCCTGTTCCCAAATCGTATCCACAGGGAGTCCTATTAACACATTACGTATGATTCCTCCACCGAACGCAGTAACCAATCCTAAAATAAATACGCCCAGTATGTCATAATCTTCTTCCATTGCAACGAGCGCACCCGAAATTGCAAATGCGATCGTTCCAATGATATTTAATAAATCCCAAGTCACACTCGTACTTCCTCTCTGTATTCAATAACTCTCCGTATTGAATCTTATAAGGTTACGAGCCTGCTGGCAAGGATTATTTACAAAAATTCTTTAGTGATCGCAGGGTACTTAAAGGAACCGTACAGCTTCCAATATCTCCGTGAAAAACTTCACCGTTCCTAAAGCCATGAAAATCACTGCCCGCAGTCTTAATCAAGGAATATTTTTCTGCTAGTTTCTCATAATGATGAACCTGTTCTATCGTATGGTCAGGATGACAGCATTCGATACCTGCCAGACCATTTTCTATTAATAATGCAATCAGTTCATCAGCATCATAGATTCCAGGATGAGCTAACACAGGGACGCCATTTGCATCCTGAATAATTTTAACGGCTTCAATTGGTGAAATACGATCCGGTATAGCGTATGCTGCTTTACCTTTGCCTAGGTATTTTTCAAATGCTTCAGGAAGTGAGTTAACGATACCCTTTTCCATTAAAATCTCAGCTATATGTCCTCTGCCAACGTTCCCTTCGCCGCACCTTTTTGCTTCTAATTCTGATTCGTCTATTTGTATACCCAGCTCATTTAGTTTTTGCAAAATCATCTTGTTCCGCTGGTCTCTTACTGAGGTCAGCTTTTCTAGTGTCAGCAGAAAATTTTTGTCTTTATAATCAATGTAATAGCCTAAAACATGAATATCTTGTCCTTTATACAGTGTGCTGATCTCAATGCCAGGGATACATTCAAAATCATTGTGTTTGCTTGCCTCCTCTAATGCAGCTTCGACACCGTTTATTGTATCGTGATCAGTGATAGCGATTGCTTTTAATCCTTTTTCAACTGCCCGCTGGATGTTCTGAGATGGAGAAAATGTTCCATCAGAAGCAGTTGTATGGGTATGCAAATCACCTTGTCTCATGAGTTTCACTTCCATTTCTATTTTAATTACGGTACGTGAAATTTTATTTTCAGTCTGTTTCTATTTCATGATCATTGTAACTGATCCAGTCACTCCAGCTTCCAGCATATAAAATGGGTAGTTCTAATCCTGCTTCACTCATTGCAAATGCATTTACACAAGCAGTTACACCAGATCCGCAATAAACAACCCGCGTCTTGTTATCCACTAATTGATCTTTGTATAAGTTCGTTAGATCCTCCTTATCTTTCCACCATCCTGGTTTATTAAAATGGCTCTCCCATGGCACATTAATCGCTGTTGGTATATGTCCTGCGACAGGATCAATCGGTTCGGCAATCCCTTTAAAGCGGTTAGGTTCTCTTGCATCTATGAGCAGCTTATCTTTTTGCTGAACAGCTTTAACCAGTTCATCACGTGTAATTATCATATTCTTATTAAAATCAAGTTTAATTTCTGATGTCTTTTGAGTAGGCAGTTTACTTGAGACAGCGTACCCTTTTTCTTTATAGTGTTTGTAACCGCCTTGCATAACATAAACTTGATTCAAACCGGCATATTTCATCAGCCACCAGAATCTGGCTGCCATTATACCGGATTGGTCATCATATGCTATCACAATTTTTTCCGAGTCTACTCCACAACTGCTTAAAAATTGTGATAGTATGTTTACGGAAGGTAACGGATGACGTCCGCCATGAGTTGTAATAGTCCCAGATAAATGTTGATCTAAGTCAGCAAAAAAAGCTCCTTCAATATGATCTTTTTTGTACACCTCAAAACCCATTTCCGGGTCAGCCAAAGAAAAACGGCAATCAAAAATAACAGTGTTTTTATCCCTTATTTTACTGTCCACCCATTCGGGACTTACTAAATTGGACATAAGACGACCTCCTTTTTGTGAAGTAATACGTTAATTTATCTTCATCTAGGGAAACCTGTAACTATTAGAACAGATAGAAAGAAGTGACTTGCAAAATGATACATAGTATACCAAATGCTTCTATTGTAATCTTTGGAGCAACAGGTGACCTCGCTCACCGAAAACTCTTTCCTGCTCTTTATCAATTGTATCAAAAGGGACATATGAAAGAGAACTTTTCTGTAGTTGGTGTATCCAGAAAAGAATATTCACATGAACAATTCCAGCAAGAAGTGTATGAAGCAGTTAACGAACACACACCAGGCACCGAAAGTGATAAAGTGAAGAAATTCGCTTCTCATTTTTATTACTTAAAGATGGATGTTACGAGTGAACCTAGCTATCATGAGCTTGAAGAACTGCTGAATGTTCTGGACAGAGATTATCAGACAAATGGCAACCGTTTATATTATTTAGCGATGGCACCTCGTTTCTTTGGAACCATACCTACATTCTTAAAGTCAGAAGGCATCACAAACACTGAGGGCTGGCAGAGAATCGTAATTGAAAAACCGTTCGGTCACGATCTTCCTTCTGCTACTAAACTAAATGAAGAAATTCAGCAAAGTTTTAATGAAGATGATATCTATCGTATTGACCACTACCTCGGAAAAGAAATGGTACAAAACATACAAGTTATACGATTTGGAAATGCGATTTTTGAATCGATTTGGAACAATAAATATATTGATTCTGTACAGATTACATCAAGTGAGACTTTGGGCGTTGAGGACAGAGCTGCCTATTATGAAAAATCAGGAGCTCTATTAGATATGGTCCAGAACCATATGCTTCAGATGGTCATGATGGTAGCTATGGAACCGCCTGGTGAACTAAAACCTGAACATATCCGTGATGAAAAAGTAAAAGTTCTACGTTCATTGCGTTTCTTTAACGAAGAAGAAGTAAGAAAGAACGTTATCCGCGGCCAATATACAGATGGGAAAATTAAAGGTGAATCAGTTCCCGCCTACTTAAAAGAAGAAAATGTAGATCCGGAATCAAAAACTGAAACTTTTGTTGCTGCTAAACTGTTCATTGATAATTTCAGATGGACAGGCGTTCCATTTTATATCCGTACAGGAAAACGCATGGCTGTTAAATCAACCGAGATTGTTATTCAGTTTAAACAAGGTCCAATGGCTCTCTATCACGCTAATACAGAAAAATATCAGCCAAACCTGTTAAGGATTCATATTCAGCCTGATGAAGGTGTCAGTCTCACATTAAATGCTAAACCAAAAGGAGACACATCAGATCTATTGCCGATCGATATGACATATAACAATAAGTCAGCAACTGACATGAACTCTCCTGAGGCATATGAAAAACTTTTGCATGATTGTTTATTGGGTAATTCCACATACTTTACACGCTGGGATGAAGTTGCATTAAGCTGGGAGTTTATTGACCGTATAACTAAAACTTGGAATGGCACCGGTGCTCCAATTACGTATTACAACTCAGGAAGCATGGGTCCTCAGGAAGCAGAACAATTATTGTACGCAGATGGCCATTCCTGGTGGGAACCGACTAAAGTAAGAGAGGAATGTTAATCAAATGAAAATTTACGACGTTTCATTACCAATTTATGAAGGTATGCCTGTATATAAAAACAAGCCTGAAAAACAGCCTTCTTTTGACACTTCACAAAACGGCCATGTTACCGAAACTAGAATCGCAATGGATGTTCATACAGGAACACATGTTGATGCTCCTCTTCACATGGTCCCTGGCGGTGATACGATTGAAACTCTGCCGTTAGAAAAATTAGTACGGAAAGCAAAAGTAATCGATCTTACAAATGCTGAAGATTCAATTAAAGCGGATGACCTTGCCGGCAAAGATATTCAAAAAGGTGATTTTGTACTTTTCAAAACGAAAAACTCGTGGGATAAGGAATTTAACTTTGAGTTCATTTATGTAAATCATGAAGCTGCCAAAACACTCGCTGAAATCGGAGTATCAGGTGTAGGCATCGACGCTCTCGGAGTCGAGCGTGCTCAAGAAAATCATCCTACCCACAAACAATTATTTCAAAATGATGTAATAATTATAGAAGGTCTGCAGTTAAAGGATGTGCCCGAAGGCGAATACTTGATGGTAGCTGCTCCGTTAAAAATCAGGGGTCTGGATGCCTCTCCGGCACGTATTGTATTAATTGAAGAATAAATAAGAAAAACAGCGGTTGAGTCCGCTGTTTTTTTATTTGCCTTTTTCGCGTATTGGACATGGTTGATTTCTGCTTTCTGCGTTTAATGAAAATCCTGCCGAGGCTAGCTTCCTCGTCGCAAGCCTTACGAGAAGAATACTCATGTAGCTGCTCCAAACAACTTATGAAAGAAGCAAAAGGCTGTTTTCGCATACATTGTTGCTCTTGAATGTAATTGATTTCCGCTCCAGGTTGCTCTCTTTTCACGGGGCGTGCGGTGAGCCTCCTGCCGCTTTGCGCCATTAGGAGTCAATCAACTTGCAGATGAAGAAAAGAGCCAATAGCAACAATCTTTTAGAAAAGAGCCAAACAAAAAAGAATCACAAAGCAACAATTTTTGAAAAGACAATGGACAAAAGCCTTTTATTCCTTTCTTACTCTATGCCGGCTCCAAATTCTTTGCAGGCTTTGCTTCTTTGCTGCCTTCATCTCCCCCGCCCTTTTCCTTTTCAGGTTTTATTGCAAAGAAGGCGGCTATTGCAGCAAGAATACTTACACCTGCAGATGTATAGAAAACCATTTCGTGTGAGGATTGCATCAGTACTGCATAGATTGGCGGACCTAAAGCTACTCCCACGAATCGCATTGAACTATAAATAGAGGTTATCGTTCCTCTTGCTTCCTTATCTATTCCCTCTGTAATTAATGCGTCCAAACAAGGCAATGCTGCCCCAATACCAATTCCGGCAATGAATAATGCCCCTAATAAAAAATAAACATTCTCAAAAAATGTAATCAGGAAGGCAGATCCTCCGAGAAGAACCATGGATATAAATGTGCACCATTTCATAACTATTTTATTTTGTTTAATTTTTTTCCCTGCTATATATGAGCAAATTGATAAAGCCAATAAAGGAACCGCCAGTACTAAACCTTTCATAACACCTTTAATTCCGTATTTTTCCTCTAAGATGGTCGATAGGTAAAATAAAATTCCAAAAAGGACAAACATAATAACTCCGCCGATAAAAAAAATAGCCATAAGCCATTTACCTTCATTATGAAAAATTTCTTTAACATTCTTTAAAAATTCTTTAAACGGCTGCTTTTCTTGGTCTTTCTTTGGAACTTTAACTAAAAACAGCACCAATAAAATAGAAAGAACACAGAATACGGGTATGAGCCAGAAAGGCAAAAACCAAATAATAGTAGCTAAAAAAGCACCAAGGATCGGGCTTAAAACTTTCCCAATCGTATTAGATGTTTCAATCAGCCCTAAACCTGAGCTTACTTCTTCCTCCTCTTTGAACATATCTCCAACAAGAGGCATTACAACAGGTGCAGCACCGGAAGAACCCACTCCCTGCAGTAACCTTCCTACAAGAATAAGCATGAATGCATTATCCGCTTGCCAGGCCGCCCACCCTGAGATTAGTCCCCCAATCCCTGCGATAAAAAGACTCGGGATAATTACTTTTTTACGTCCATATCGATCTGAAAGGTAACCCGCGATAGGTATTAAAAGAATGGCAACAATTGAATAAACTGTGATGATCATTGAGACCTGAAATGATGAAATCTTTAATTCCTTTTCGATCTCAGGCAAAACAGGTATAAGCATCGAATTTCCCAGCGTCATTACTAGAGGAATTGATGCGAGTGCAAGCAGATCCCATTTTTTCTTTGCTTCCATAATATCCTCCACAACCGTACTATTACCTCTTTAGTATTGTAAAAAGTGCTGAAACCATACAAGAAAATCCACCCATTGACTACAGAAACGAATTAAAGCTACACTTATTGCAAAATGAATTTTAAACAAAATACTCAAAACCGCAAGTGGAAGACGAAAGGAAGTTATTATCAATGGAACATTTGTTAAACAGCCGCGCTAGATCCATTCAAATATCAGGTATACGCAAGTTCTTTAATGAGGTAGCGAAATATCCAGACGCGATATCCCTCACTCTTGGCCAGCCTGATTTTCCTACTCCACTGCATGTAAAGGAAGCAGCTATAAAAGCTATACATAATAACCAAACCGTATATTCACATAACGCTGGATACGAAGAATTAAGGAAAGCTGCTGCTTCATTTCTTTATGAAAAGTATGATCTTAACTATAACCATCAAAATGAAGTTATTGTTACAACGGGAGCAAGTGAAGCAATTGATATCTCTTTGAGAGCCATTTTGTCTGAAGGTGATGAAGTTTTATTGCCTGCACCAGTTTATCCAGGATATGAACCCGTAATTACACTATGCGGAGCGAAAGCTATATATATCAATACCACACGAACAGGATTTAAAGTAACACCAGATCTTATTAAGGAAGTTATTACACCTAAAACCAAAGCCATCATTCTTCCGTTTCCATCCAATCCTACTGGGGTAACTCTTGAAGATAACGAACTTGAAGAACTGGCTGATTACTTATGTAAGCAAAATATCTTTGTCATTTCAGATGAGATCTACAGTGAACTTAGATATAACGGAAAACACCGGTCTATAGCATCTTATAACGGGATGCGCGATAAGACCTTGGTTATTAATGGTCTTTCAAAATCACATAGCATGACTGGCTGGAGAATCGGCCTTTTATTTGCACCTGCTGAGATCCTTCAGCATGTTTTAAAAGTCCATCAGTACAATGTTACTTGTGCATCAACGATTTCACAGGCTGCTGCTATAGAAGCGCTGACTAAGGGCAAAGATGACGCTGCTCCTATGAGGAATGAATATAAAAAAAGATTGGATTACTGTTCTAGCCGTTTGGAGCAGATAGGATTAGCATTTGAAAAACCTAATGGCGCCTTTTACCTTTTCATTCCTATTAAGCAATTTGGTTTAAGCTCTTATCAATTTGCTTTAAATCTCCTTCAAAAGGAACGTATAGCAGTCGTACCGGGTGATGCCTTTTCTTCCCTTGGAGAAGGTTATATAAGGATATCTTACGCTGCATCTATAGAGCAGCTGGAAAAAGGTATGGACGGTCTAGAAAATTTTATAAAAACTATTTCATAAACTGCCCTAAATCGGGCAGTTTTTTCGAATAGTTTACATAACCAGATTACGGTTAAATTTAGGTTTGTGTATAAGAACTCAAATTAGAAAAACACTACAAATACTTTATTAAAAGGATGACGTTTCCGTGAATTTAAAAGCATTATTAAGCCACTTGCACATTGCGGCCAATACAGATAAAGATCCTATAATCACCGGTATTACTTCTCATTCAAAAAAAGTAGAGCCGGGTTATTTGTTCTTTGCTATTTCAGGTGTGCAGGCGGACGGACATCAATACATACAAGAAGCATTTGAGAATGGTGCTGCAGCTGTAGTTGGTGAATATCGTGAAACATCAGCCTCTGGTCTTTACTTTTATGCAAAAGATACGAAGCGACTATTAAGTCTTGCTGCTTCTTACTTTTATGATGAACCTTACAAAAAGCATAAGATGACAGGTATTACTGGTACTAATGGAAAAACCACGACTTCATTTCTATTGCAGCACATCCTAGTATCTCATGGAATTTCAACTGCATTGTTCGGCACAGTTCATCACTTTATTAATACTAAAGTTGTAAAAAGCTCGCATACAACTCCAGACCCTGTTACATTACAAAAAATGTTGAGGGAAAGTAATGATGAAGCAGTTGTGATGGAAGTAAGTTCCCATGGCCTTGAACAAAATAGGATTGAAGGGATAACATATAATCAGGCCATCTTCTTAAATTTAACTCATGATCATCTGGACTATCACGGTACGATGGAGTCCTACTATCAGTGCAAGGCAAAACTTTTTTCATATATAAAACCAAAAGGTACAGCTATTATTTGCAGTGAAGGAAGCTATGGAAAACGATTAATTCAGGAATTGTCTTCAAAGAATACATTGCAGGTTTGGACTTATGGGAAAAGAAAAACTGATCATTTTTATATTGAAGATGTAGGGAAAAATTATTTTAATCTTGTTCATGAAACAATGCATGTAACAGTCCCCCTCCCTTTGCCTGGTGATTATAATGCCTTAAATACCACTGCTGCTATTGCTGCTGCACTTGATTACGGAGTTCCCATTAAGGATTCCATCAACTACCTTAATACCTTCCAGGGCATACCTGGTAGGTTCGAGGAACTTACTCTTTATAATGGGACTGAAGTTATCATTGATTACGCACATACTCCTGACGGGGTATCACAAGTATTAGAAGCAGCCAGAAATAAAGCGGGCAGCCGTCCGTTCTATCATGTTTTTGGATTTAGAGGAAATCGGGACGTGACGAAAAGATCGGAAATGATCAGCATTTCTTTAGAATATAGCGATGAAACCGTGTTAACGGTAGATGATTTAGATGGAGTGACAACAGAGCAGCTTATTCAAGAAACAACAGAAGCGATACCAGTTGGCACGCACTCCCCCACAGTTATTTCTGATAGAACAGAAGCAATCTTTTATGCTCTCAGGAAAGCCCCTCCAAAAAGTGTCGTCATTATAACTGGAAAAGGACCTGAGAACTACAAAGAAAAGTATCAATACCCTTCGGATTCCGATTTATCTACAGTTAAACTTTTTCAATCTTTGAATAAAGCAGCTTTATAACACAAAAAAACAGCACATGCTTAAGCAGCAGTGCTGTTTTTTATGGCTGTTTGTTGATTAGAAGATGTTGTTTCCGCTCCAGGATGCTCGCTTTCCGCGGGGCTCATAAAGAAGTATCTGTGCTCCTGCGTCTGCAAGCTAAATCTGTCGAAGCGTGCTTCCTCGTCGCATGCCTTGCGAGAAGTATACTCAGGTGGTTGGCACGCTGATCCTGCAGGAGTCTCGCACCTTGCGCTCCAATCAACTAGTCAAAGAAGCGTACTCTATAAAAATGTTCAAAAGCAACAACATTGAGCCTTTTTATTAAAGTTGAATTTTATTTAGACAATTTTTCAGCTCATTTATCCGAGCTTCTAGATCTCCAGGTTTTTTTAATTCGTTAAAATAACCGGTGATCTGATTAATGAAATCTTCTCTTGAATGAAATTCTGCTTTCGCGATAACAGACATGTAATGTTGTTCAAGTGCTTTCTCTGCTGATGCAATCCATTGTTCCACTTCTGTCTCTACACGTTTTGCCAAATCATTCTTAAGGTCGTTAGAACCGCCTTGTTCGAAGAATTGTTTTGCATTTTTGAAATAAGATATCCATTCTTTATTATTTCTTCCCGCGCTATCATTGAATTTAGAAGAAAGTGAAGGTGTATAATACAAACTCGAATCTTCTGCAGGAAGCTTTAAGCTAACCTGGAATTCCTCGCCTTTTTCTATCGTATTCTTTTCTTTATCATTGAGATTCCTTTGTATCCATTTATCTAAGCGCAGTGAACAGGCTCTGAATTCCTGGTGAAGATCATGTGCTAACTTAGCATATAATTCTGAGATACATGCATTAAGCTCGGCTTTAGAAGATTTGACAGCAGCAGGATGAATGGTCTCTTTATAGAAATCATGATAGCGAATTAGAACCCTTTGTTTAACGTAGAATAAAAGTTCTTTCTGCTCCTGTTCAAATTGCTTCTTTGCTAAGAAAATATTCTTCGTGCAATATTCCAGCAACGAATTTTCTCTTTGTTGAACAGTATTTAAATATTCATCTTCTTGTTGCAGTCTTTGCTCTGTCTCAGAGACCATATTGTGTACGACATTTTTGGCATGATTCTGAGAAGCTTCTGCACTTTTAATCATCGCCTGTTCAAGATCATTCTCTACATAATGAAACAAGCTTTTAGTAAATAATTCAAAACCGCTCTCAGGATGCCTTGGTTGGGATAGTTCATTTTTACTGGAAACCGAAAATAATCTTGGATTTCGTATCCCAAACGTCTGGAGGTTACCTTTAACATGGTTTACGACATCCAATTTATCTTCTTCGCTGTTAGCAAGATCAGAGGCATTTATGGCAAAGAACATTTTATCGGAAGCAAATGTGTCTTTAATCCTTCCTAACTGTATTAAGAATTCCCTGTCTGCATAAGAGAAGGCATGATTAAAGTAAGTCAGATAGATAATAATATCTGCTTGTTTCATATATTCAAATGCAACTTCTGTATGACGTGAATGAATGGAGTTCGCTCCAGGTGTATCAACGAGAACAAGACCTTTTTCAGTTAATGGACAGCTGTAATATATCGTTATTTTTTTAACAAAACAAGCTTTAGATTCAACAGCCGCAAAGTTTCTGATTTCGGACATATCAGCTTTAATGTGTGTGCCCAGCTGTCCCTTAGAACCTTGATACCCTTCGATAAATGCTCCTATATGCTTATTACCCTCATATTCTTCTTTTGAAATATCTTGTAAAATACTTAAATCATTGTGATTAGATTGAAGAATCATATTGAGTTCATTAAGAACTTCCTGCTCCGATTTCATTTCAATCATTACAGTACCATGCTCATGTTCTTCATCTGGTTTTCGGATTTCATTAATGGCAGCTGTTGTCGGATTTGGTGATGAAGGAAGGATCGCTTCTCCGAACAAGGCATTGGCAAAGGAAGATTTCCCAGCCGAAAATGCTCCAAATAATACAGTTGAAAAAGAGCGCTTCTTTAGCCTGTCAGCAAGCTGATTCATCTCATATGCTATATTTGAAAATCCGGATAATGGCTTTAAAAGGGCTGCTGTTTTGTACAGCTTTTCAGTCTCATCTTGCAGAGTACCATACCTTTTAGATTCTTTCTTTTGCACATCAGAAACAATCTGTTCAGCATATAACGTTTTATTTTCTGTTATCCCACCAAATTTGCTTTTAAACTCTTCAACAGATATCTCATTGTATTGTGATTTGAATTTTTGTTCATACTCTTTCACAGCAAAAAACAGGGGTTCTTCAGCTGTTGCAGCGCTTAACAATTCCTTCTTTTTTTCAGCCCAAATAACAGCTTCTTCTTTTTCCTTTTTAAGAGCTGCTATTTCTTTATTGATCTTTTCTTCTTTATCTTGATGCGTCGCAGAAACTTTATCATTCTCACCTTTTACTAGTGAAATAGCAAAAGAGATACAATCACTCATCTGCTGCCTTGCTTTCTTTTTTACTTCCCCAGCTATGCTATCACAATAATTTATCAGACCTTGTCCCTGTGAAGATAAACCTGATTGGACATAGGAAAATAACGTCTCATCCTTTAGGCTTATCGTTTCCCATTGAGGAAATTCAATCTGAAACTCTTTCTGCAAACTGTTTATATAATTTTGTGCATGCCAGTTTATATGAGCGTCAACAGATTCTTGTAGTTTTTCTTGAAATTCATTTTTTCTATGGGTTCGTTCTTGTTCTGTTTTTTGTTTTGAGAAGAACAAACCTACCTTAAAGTCTTTTTTTGCAGCTTCAATGAACAGCCCTGCTTTTTCTCTGGTTTCATATGGCATTAATTGAGCAGACTCAATTATTTTCACGAACTGATCACGAATGGTTTCTTCTTTTTCCTTATTATATTGTTCAATATCGCTTATTAAAGATTGCTGGTTTTTCTTTTCGTTATTCAATAGTGACAATTTTTCTTCTATAGCCTGTAAGTTAAGTTTGTTTTTTTCATTTTGCTCAACGAACTCTGTCACAAAATAACGAAGCTGGCGGTTTGTTTCCTGAAGAAGCAATTGGTCTTTATTTAATTCGATTTTTTTAATATAAGCTACTAAAGCCGAGAGATCGTTAAAAGGAATTTCCGGGGACCTTACACTTGTAAAAAAGATTTGCTCCTTACTGATTCCAAAAGTTTTGAACGCCTCAAACACGTTTTCTTTAAAGGAATTAAAAGAAAGCTCTTTTTCCTGATGTTTGTCAATTTGATTTATGATTAATCGAATTGATTTGCCCTTTTTATTCAACGAATTGATAAATTCAATATTTGTTTCTGAAAGGATGTGGTTATAATCCATGACATAAAAGATAACATCCGCTAAATGTATGACGTTCTCAGTCGCTTTCTTATGAGCTGGATCTGTAGAATCAATCCCAGGGGTATCATAAAATGCAATGTTTGCCCCAGTACTTTCTTTTGTCTCGTAAAAAAGTTCGATAGCATCTACAAGTTCTGCGTCTTTACATAAAGTCTTGATTTCTTCTACGTTATAAGGATGTTTGAACGTTACCACTTCTTTATTTTTTAGATGAACCACAGCCTTAGGTTCACCTTGTTTCATTTTTACGATATTCGCGCTTGTTGGAATAGGACTTGCCGGTAAAATTCCAGTATTAGATAAAGCATTGATCAAACTGGATTTTCCTGCCGAGAAGTGACCGCAGAATGCGATAGCATACTCTTCTTCCGCCACTTTAAGAAACAGTTCACTAATCTGTCCTGCTTTTTCAAATTCCTTTATTTCATCAAACTTTTCAAATAAGGCAATCAAACGCTGTTTTTCTGTATATAATAATTCTTTTTCAGTTGATTTCATCGTATCCACCTGTCTTCGGGTCATGTATCACTATTCACTTTACCATATATATGATAACGATTTCACCATTGTTTATCATTATCAAAACGCGAAAACAGATTTCTTCCATTAATTCTCTTTCTTCGATTCAAAAAAATAGGCCATAAAAATCTCATCTTCAAATTTACCATCAATGATCGCCTGATTCTTTTGTCTGCCTTCTATAATAAATTCAGCTTTTTCATATACCATTACTGCTTTCTCATTTCCTGAAAAAACAGTAAGCCATAACTTATGTAAGTTGTTTGTACGTGCCCATCTTAAAGTATAGTTCATGACTTGTTTGCCAATCCCGAGGCCTTGGGATTCTTGGTGAATCCACGTCCTGAATATACCGGTATGTTTTTTCATCTCGAGTTCGCCTTTTAAAACTCTAGCTATCCCCACGACTTTTCCCTTGCGTTCAACTGCTGTGTACATGTTACCTTTTAACCTTGTTTCAAGTATAAATTTAATTTCTTCTTCTAAAGAGCGCGGTTCTTCTTTATGAAGGTATCTTCCTGCTTTAACAATCGTCTCAACATGCTTAATGATATCTTGGGCATCCTTTTCATCAACAGGGCGCAATATAATCGTTTCTCCGTTTTTAGCTTCAAAGGAAAAAGTTTCCCCGCTCTTCATACACCATATCCTCCCTTGTCAATATTTTCTTATTATGTCTTTTTCATATCTTGTCATTCATCATGTGAAATAGTGGTGCTGTAATTCATAATCATTAGAATTTATCGTTAATAAGCCATAGGAGAACTTTTTCTGCCTTCGTTTATCGGTGGGTGAACCCGGATTAAATAAGATGATCTTATCCCGTTTCTCCATAAAAGGGATATGTGAATGACCAAAAACGATTAGGTCTGTTTTATCATCAATACATGATTGAAAAGCTCTATCTGGTGTAGTTCTTCCTTTGCCCAGATGGCCATGCACGATTGCAATCTTCATATGTTCTGCCTGTAGCACCTTTTTCTCAGGAAGCTGTTTAGCCCATTCATCTTTTTCTACGTTCCCTCTTACACCATAAACGGGTGCATAGAGACTTAACTCCTCATACACAGATTTTTCCGACCAGTCTCCTGCATGAATGATAAAATCAACACCTTCTTTAAGCACACTAAGGAAATGCTCAGGAAGTTCTTTACCTTTCTTAGGCATATGAGTATCAGCTAAAATCAATATTTTTTTCATTGCAGATATCCTCCTAAATATAAAAAAAGCAAAGGGACTCTTGAGAGCTCCCCTTGCTTTTGTGGATTCATTTATCCTCTGTTTTTAAAATCTTCACGCACGCGTTTTTGTGAACGGTATGACTGGTCACGTCCTCCGCTTCGGCTTCCGCCTTCACGAGATCCGCTTCTTTCACCTTTTGAGAAGCCAGAACGACGGTCTCTTCCGCCTCCACCTTCTCTTTTGCCTCCAGAACCAGAACGTCTGCGGTCAGAGAAACGATTGTTTGGACGGCGCTTTTTAACTGATAAAGGCGGCTCGTCTGTTAAGCTGATCGGAGTTGTATCAGGCTCTTTTGTAAGAAGTTTTAAAGCAGCTGCTAAAAGCGTAACAGAATCATTCTCTTCCAATAATTCAACTGCTGTTTGCTTATAACCGCTAAAGTTATCTTCTTCAACAACTTCCATCAACTTTTCAAGCGTGATCTGCTGTTGTCCTTCCATTGCTTCAGAAACTGAAGGAATCACTCGTTTAACCATTTTACGCTTAGTGATTTTTTCAATCGTATATAAGTGATCGATCTCACGTGGAGTAATAAACGTTAATGCATAACCTGTTTTCCCTGCACGTCCAGTACGTCCAATACGGTGAACGTAGCTTTCAGGATCTTGAGGGATATCAAAATTATATACATGAGATACACCAGAGATATCAAGACCGCGTGCTGCTACGTCAGTAGCAACAAGCACTTCGATTGTATTGTTTTTAAATGCACGCAATACTTTATCACGTTTTGCTTGCGGAAGATCACCATGTATACCTTCAGCTGAATATCCACGTTTACTCAACGCTTCAGATAATTCATCTACACGGCGCTTCGTACGTCCGAAAACGATGGCAAGCTCTGGAGAGTGAATGTCCATGAAGCGGCAAAGCGCATCAAATTTTTGACGTTCTTTCACTTCAACATATTCTTGTTCAATGTTCTTAACTGTCATTTCAGAAGCTTTTACTTTAATAAGTAAGACATCTTTCATGAATTTTGCTGCAAGGTTTTGTATTTGTTTTGGCATTGTTGCAGAGAAAAGCATCGTGTGGCGTTCTGTTGGAACGTTTTCCAAGATCTTTTCGATATCTTCAACAAACCCCATGTTTAGCATTTCATCAGCTTCGTCCAATACCACTGTATGAACTCTATCAAGCTTTAATGTCTTTCTGTTGATATGATCCTGAACTCGACCTGGTGTTCCTACAATAATATGCGGTCCGTTTTTCAATGCTTTTATTTGTCGAACAATCGATTGTCCACCATAGATCGGAAGAGTTTTAATACCTTTAAATTGTCCGATTTTATTAAGTTCTTCAGCAACTTGAACAGCTAATTCTCTCGTCGGTGCTAAAACGATACCTTGCACGAGTCGTGATTTTGTATCCATTTTTTCAATTAGCGGAATTCCAAAGGCAGCTGTTTTCCCAGTACCTGTTTGAGCCTGACCAATTAAGTCAGTACCTTTAAATGCTGTAGGAATAGTATCACGCTGAATTGGTGTTGCTTCCTCAAACCCCATATTGTTGATTGATTGAAGCAACTCGGGACTTAATCCCAGTTCTTGAAATGTTGTCAATGTTCTATCTCCTTTTCTTGACGAAAAAGGTTTATACGATAACCTCGTGGACCTGACATGTGATTAATCTTTTTAAGGTGTCAGCCAAATTGTTTTCAAAATACATCATGATTTGCACATAAAATAGCATTTCCGCTGGTTTAATTGACTGGAAATGCTTAGCCATGTGAATATGCGTAGAAATTAAAAGTTAATAGTTACAAGGCTATCCGTAATTCAAACTTGTTCCGTCCATATATATTCCGTTGTTAAACTTATCACGTAACTATAATAAATGCAACTCTTTCCATCATAAGAAGCATTTAATTATTTTAGTGAAAAGTATTTAAATTGCTTGTGTTTAAGTAATAACGATACTATTTTAACCAATGACGCACTTGTTGAAACATGAAAAAAGCCCCTCAAAATAATTGTTTATTGTATAAGCAGAATAATTTTTTGAAACCATCACACGCTAATCTTATGACTTCGTGTGAAAGAAGGGTTTTTATGAGCAGTAGCTGGGTTTCAGTCATACCGTTTTTAGTTGTAATACCGATCGCAATAAAAACAAAACAAGTGCTGCCAGGTTTAATTGCGGGACTTTTAACAGGTTCTTATCTCCTTAAACCTACCTTTGTAGGAGGACTTGAGAAAATGGTGCAGTTTCTTGTAAAAGGACTGATTGACCCTAAGAATATTAAAATTTTAGTTTTTTTGTATGCTTTTTCAGGATTGATCTCGATGATAAAGCTTTCCGGCGGCATCAGGGGTTTTGTTGAAGAAGCATCCAGCAGAATTCAAACTAAAAAAGGTGCTCTTTTTTTAACTTATGCTTCAACAATAGGGACTTTTGCTGCACCTAGTTTCCGTTTTGTAACGATCGCTCCGATAATGAGAGCGTTGTTAAAGAAGGTGAAAATGTCAACTCAAGAACTCGGCTTTGTTATTGAAACAACAGCCACGCCGATCATCGTTTTAATACCCATCGCTACAGCTTTCGTAGGCTATATGACATCTATCGTAGATATCTCACTTAAAAATGAGAATCTAAGCGGAGATCCATATTCGTTATTTCTCCAAAGCATTCCATATAACTTCTTTTCTTTCGTAATGATCATCGTTGGTGTTTATTTAAGTTTCTTTCACCATTCAAAATCAACGGAAGAAAGCGATCCGGATAATGTAGGAGAAAAAGAAGATGATGATTGGCATAATTGTGATCCTGCCGTAGGAAAAGAGCTGCCTAACAAACCTTGGAATTTAATAATCCCTTTGATCTTAGTCGTTTCTCTCACTCTTCTCCTGACATGGTGGGATGGCTATAAAAAATCTGGAGGATTCTTAAAAGCATTCATTTCAGCAGATGTTATGGATGCTATGCTGATTGCTCTTCTGTTCACCTCGATCTTTACGTTCCTCTTTTTAAGAATCCAGCGCATGAAGACAGGCGATCTATTGAATGGTTTTATATTCGGAGGCAATGAGCTTATGAGCGTCATTGTTTTGCTGGCTGTAGTCTGGGGACTTTCCTCTGTAACTGAAGAGCTCGGTTTTTCTGCTTTCGTTTCAAAATACGCAGGATGGATACCAGCTTCAGTAATTGTACCTTTATTGTTCTTATTCGGCTGTGCAGTATCCTATTTTATCGGTTCTGCTTGGGGTACTTGGGGGATTTTAATGCCTCTTGGGGTTTCAATGGCAGGAGTTGCGGGCGTATCACTGCCACTAGTGATTGGAGCTGTTTTTGCGAGTGGTACTTTTGGAGCTTTTGCTTCCCCGCTAAGCGACGATACGAACACGATCGCGCGGATTTTAAATTTATCAGTAATTAAATATGCACGTTACAAACTGAAACCCGCACTTATTGCTGCTGGTATTACAGCAGTACTATATGGAGTTACGGTCTTTTTCTTTTGAACCTCCTGATTTAGGAGGTTCGTTTTTTATCTTGATCTCTGACAATTTGGATAACATCTCTATACCGTTCTCTTGACCATGAATTATAAGAAGGATGCGGCACTCCTTTTATTATATTCAGCTTGTCCCTCATTGCTAATTGATTTACATACTTTTCCGCGAATTTTCCGCATGGCACGATAATCGAATCATCTTCCATTGTTCTTTTCAATCGATCTTGAAAATCATGTATTAGCAGTTTATTGAACAGTGCCTTATTTTCATCTTTAAATTGATTTGCTGTGCTTTTACGGATAGCTTCTGCAATTTCCAATTCGCCTTTGAATTTTTGAATAAATTGTTTTTCAGGATAAGCCGATTGCTGCAGAGGAAAAGGACAAACGTTGACAATTCCGTAAAAAGTCTGTTTATTATTTTCAGTAATCTGTTTTAAGTATTTTCCCATAGGAAGTATATCTTCTTGCAAAAAAAGTTCCCTTGCCATTGATCTTCCCGAAAGCCCGGCAAGAGGTACTCCTGCCTTAAGTTCTTCTTTATGAGGAGATTCCAAGATAAAGATCATTTTGGAATCACGTGCAATATCAGGCACACTGTAACTGGCTTTTGCTTTTTCAAAAAATTCTTTTATTCTGAGCATGGAATACTCCTTTCTTACTCAAAGTAAAAATCCGGCAAACAAATGTCTGCCGGATATATTTTTGGCTAGTTGATTAGAGCGGTGGATGCGAGAGTTCGCACGTCTCACATAAAATGACCATACTGTACCAGCAATCAATTGCTTCTCGTCAATTAGATGCCGTATACTCTTTCTGTTTTGATGATGCTGGATGCTTTCCAATAATTTCTCCCATGCGCACAGACTTTCCGACTGCAAGGGATTTATCAAATGAAAAATCCTTATCTTCAAACAATAAGATGACTGTAGACCCAAACTCAAAGTGACCTACTTCATCTCCTTTTTCATACGTTACAGGAGCAACGTTCGTTTTCATGATTTTCTTCCATTTACGAACTTTTTCATCATATTTAACCTTTACACTTCCAACAATAAATGCTCCCACTTTTACGATTGCGAGCTTGCCATAGTCTGTATCAGCAAATGTTACGACACGTTCATTTTTAGTAAATAGTCCCTTAACATGATTAACACCAATATCATTAACTGGGAAAAGACGTCCCGGAATGTACGTAGAACTATAAACTTCTCCTTTAACTGGCATGTGGATTCGATGATAATCTTTCGGACTTAAATATATGGTTATAAAGTGACCGCTTTCGAAGTCTGCATTGTCTTCATCCGCAAGGAGTTTTTGTACAGGGTATGATATTCCTTTGGCTTGGATAATCGTCCCCTTTTCAATACGTCCCATTTGTGTGATAAGTCCATCTACAGGTGAAATCGCCTCTGATTCTTCACCACAAATCGGCCGTGCGTCCTGTTTAAGTTTTCTTGAGAAGAACTCAGTAAGATGGGCATATTCATGAATTGGCTTCTCTATTTCAGATAGGTTAATTTTATAATGTTTAGCATAACGTTTCACATATCGTTTGCTAAGTTTCGAACGTCCGGCTTTACCGACGATTGATGAAATTTTATTTTGCGGCAATAAGGTTAAAACTAACCTTGCAACTCGTTGTTTCATTTAATTTCCCCTTTATATGTTAGATCCTGTCAATTAAAAGCTATAACTTATTATAACCATTTTAACATAGATGAAAAGGCATTTTTATTGTTTATTAAATGTGCATATGTCACAATAGCACCAATTAAATTTTGCGCAGACATAAGGAGTGTTCTCATTTGAAAATTCACATGAGCGAAGAAACAGCAGGATATATCATTAAAGACTTTCAAGCAGTAGAAGGTAAAAAAATTCGTTTTTTTGTCCGCTTGGGAGGCTGCAGCACGGTTCAAGATGGATTTTCTCTTGGAATTAATAAAGATACACCAAAGCATCCAGCAGCTGTATTAGACATACAAAATCATGAATTTTTTATTGAAGAAGAAGATGAATGGTTCTTTGACCAAAAGGATTTAACTGTTTCAGTTAAAAACGATGAAATTAAATTTGATTTTCATAACGAAAATAAATAGGCAGTTATAAAAACTTTTGAAGCTCATTCATACGGCCTTCCTGTTCCATTATAGTTCTTTGCTTATCCCCGATCAGATCAAAATGGGGATAAGCATCTCTTTCATGAATCCACTCTGTTTCTAATCCATATTTACTTCCCCACTTTATTAATTTCTGCAAATCCTTGCAGCCAACCTTTGTTACACTCTTTTCATGCGGAAAACGCGGATCAAGCCAAAAGTGTGTAATAAAAGCAATTTGACCTGCTTCCACTTCCGATTTCCATTTCTTAAGCTGAGATCTGTTTATTCCAAATGCCATTATGATCCACTGCTCGCATTTACATATGCGTTATGCCATTCAGGAAAGTATTTCTTTATAGAGATCGGACGGAAGTTTTCCTTTTTTACACAAACATGCGTAGAAATTCCCGTTACACACAACTCATGATTTTCGTTATAAATCTCATAAGCATATACTACTTTAATACCTGAATATTCTTTTATCGCAGTTTTGATAATCGCCTGCTGACCATACGTTAACGGTTTTTTATATGATGCTTGAATGTCAGTTACAGGAGAAAGGATACCTTGTGCTTCCATATCAGCATATTTAAATCCGAGAGACTCGATGAGTTTTGTTCTTCCGATTTCAAACCATACTAAATAATTTGCATGGTATACGACACCCATCTGATCTGTTTCTGCATATCTTACATCAACAATTGTTTCAATAAACTTCATTTGTATTATATCCACCCTTTTTGCTCTTTTTCTTTCCACTTTAGTAGAAAAAGCAAAAAAAGACCAGCATTATGCCGGTCTTCCATTTATTGAAGATCATTGCCTTCTCTGTAGGCTTTTTCTTCCTGGATTTCAATCTGAAACTGTTCGATCGACTCTTGTCTATGCTGATTCTTTTCTTTAATCTGCTCTTTTTGGCTAGCAGTTAAATTCGTGTTATCAGCTGTTTCATTAGCTTCTTGAATGTTTTGCTGTGTATTTTCGACCATTTGCTCTAAGCGCTCAACGTTATTGCTGCGGTCATCTTTGTTTGGTTTTTGCATGATGTATTCTCCTTTGTATTTGAAGTGAATTCACCATAGTGTTTGCAATAAACCAAATAACTTATTCTCTAATTTTTTTGCAGCAATATTGGACTCATGTTCTCAATACTGCTTTTACAAAGATCCGTAAGATACTTCCAATACTCAACAACGCTTTCATCTTCGGAATTTTTCATCGTAATTTCAAGCCAGGCAAGCTCTTCGGCAAGTCTTATAGAAGAACCAATCCAATATTTTTTGTTTTTTACAGTAATTTGAAAAGGTTCTTCAAATCGGAAAGGCAAATAAAATCCTTCCGTATTTGGATGTAGGATGATGTGCTGATAGACCGTTCCTTTTGTAAGCTTTGCGTAAAATAAAAATACCCCATCATTTTTCGCAGCAGCTTTTTTTAGCTTCTCTAACGTTTCAACATTTCCAAGTTCCATCGTAGTAACTTCTTTATCCCAGTTCAATTCTTCACGAAATGGAACAAGATGTCCTAACCTTTGCATTTCAATTTCAAGCTGACGGTATAAATAATCCTGATCATCTTTATTATGTGATACAGGTAATGGTTTGACAGATGCCGTAATCAAACGTACCCCTCCTAATTCTTTCACTACATACATTTTTTCGACAAAATCTTTAATATATGGGAGTCCATGTGAAAATTAGGAGGAGGGAATATTTACATTTTTATTTTATTTGCCTTTTGGAGGAACATAGTCAGCATGATCATGTGACTTATTCGCCATCTTTTTTCCATTGTTACTATTGCTTTCTCTTGGCTGTGTGCCAATATGGTTTGGAACAAAATCTTCTGGAAAGCGTTTTGGATTACTCAAAGGTCTTACCCCCTTTCGCCTTCTTATTACTTTTCCTTTAAACAAATGGCTCTATGCATGGTGGAACAATTCATAATTTGTGGATGATGATAAAAAGTGATTGAGATTTTGTCGCCAGGTGTCGACTCGTGGTTAATTTCAAATTAACGTGGGATTAGTAAGCTATATGGTGGGATTAATTGAATAAACGTGGGATTATTTCGTTTAGCCGAGAGATTAATTTTTTCTGTCACCTCTCTGTTATTTCAAATGGACAAAACAAGAATTTGTACATATGTAAAAAACAGTTTTCTCTTATTTATCACATTTCTTAATTTTTAAAAGAAAAATCACAAAAATCATAAGTATTATTTTTGTACAATTTGATTATTTTGAAATTAATTAGGCAATATTGGTAATATCTGAATATTTAGAGGTGTCATTATGAGAAAGAACAGAAAGATGAGTTTTCGTGAACTTGTTAATGAAAATAAACGCCAGCTGTTAAAAGATGAATCTTATCTTGAACAGCTTGAAAAAAAGCTGGATGAAAAGCATACAAGAAATGGCTGAAAAAAAATCCCTTGCCAATCATGGCAAAGGATTTTTTTATGATTAATTTTGTTTTTGTGAAGAATGTGCAAGCTTATTACGAAGTACCATCGGAAGGATACCGCCATGACGGTAGTATTCGATCTCAACTTCACTATCGAAACGTGCAACAACTTCAAACGATTTTTCAGTTCCGTCTTCAAAAACAGCTGTAACTTTTACAAGGTCACGAGGCTTAACTGTCTCATCAACTTGTACAGTAAATGTCTCTTTGCCTGTTAAGCCGAATGTTTCAGCGCTTTCTCCATCTTTAAATTGAAGAGGAAGAACACCCATAAGCACTAAGTTACTGCGGTGAATACGTTCAAAGCTTTCAGCCAGAACAGTTTGAATACCTAGAAGCGTTGTACCTTTTGCAGCCCAGTCACGGGATGATCCCATACCATAATCTTTACCTGCGATAACCATAAGGCCAGTACCGTTTTCTTTATATTTCATTGCTGCATCATAAATGCTCATAACTTCATTTGTAGGCCAGTAAGTTGTCCAGCCTCCTTCAGTTCCAGGAGCAACAGCATTGCGGATACGAATGTTTGCAAACGTTCCGCGCATCATTACTTCATGGTTTCCGCGTCGAGAACCATATGAGTTAAAGTCGCGAGGCTCTACCCCATTTTTAATTAAATATCTTCCTGCTGGTGTATCTTTACCAATTGCCCCTGCTGGAGAAATGTGATCAGTTGTTACTGAATCACCAAACTTAGCAATCAGTTTTAGATCTTTAAGAGGCTGAATCTCTTTTAACTCTGCTGAAAGTTCTTCAAAGAACGGCGGGTTTTGAATATATGTTGAAGAAGTATCAAATGCGTATAACTGATCTGCTGAAGTTTTCAACTCATTCCAGCGTTCGTTCTCGTCAAATACACGCTCATATTCTTTCTTAAACAATTCGGGTGTAACAGCCATTTTCATTGCTTCATTAATTTCTTCAGAAGTTGGCCAGATATCTTTGAAGTAAACTTCGTTGCCGTCCTTATCTGTTCCGAAAGAATCAGATTGCAGGTTGAAGTTCACTGTACCTGCAAGTGCATAAGCAACAACTAATGGTGGTGAAGCCAAATAGTTAGCTTTTACAAGCGGGTGGATACGTCCTTCAAAGTTTCTGTTTCCTGAAAGAACTGATGCAACTGTTAAGTCATTTTTAGAAATCGCATTTTCGACTTCAAGTGCTAATGGACCGGAGTTACCGATACATGTCGTACAGCCGTAGCCTACAAGGTTAAAACCTAATTGATTCATGTAGTTCATCAAGCCAGCTTCTTCAAGATACCGCGTTACAACTTTAGAACCTGGAGCTAAAGATGTTTTTACATAGCCAGGTACTTTCAACCCTTTTTCAACTGCTTTTTTAGCAACTAGACCTGCTCCAAGCATTACATACGGGTTAGATGTGTTTGTACAGCTTGTAATAGCAGCAATAGCTACAGCACCAGTTTTCATTGTAGAAGTTTCATTTCCTGGATGCTTAACTGTAACTTCCCTATTGATCTCATCAGCAGTTAAACCGAAGCCAGCATTTCCTTGCGGAGCTACTAGAGCTTTATTAAAGCTGTCTTTCATTTGAGATAAAGGAATTAGATCTTGAGGACGTTTTGGTCCAGAAAGGTTTGGTTCGATCTCTGAAAGGTCGATTTCAACAATATCTGTAAATTCAGGATCAGCATCGCCTGCAGTGTAGAATAATCCGTTTTCTTTGCAGTATGCTTCAAC